>NZ_JCAJZO010000008.1:0-346078 GCF_059510295.1 Streptomyces sp. PTL18
CTTGAGAAAGAGCCCCAACTCCCGGTGACCCCGGTGAGTTGGGGCTTTTTCGCGTTCCGGAGCCTTCTCGGTGACGTACGGTTGCCCCATGAGTTGCCCCGATCTCTCTGAGACGTACGTCGTTCGTGCCATACGTGCCGAGGAATGGCCCGCTGTGAAGGCGCTGCGGCTCCTTGCGCTGCAGGACCCCGTGGCGCACCTCGCCTTCCTGGAGAAGTACGACCTGGCCCTGGCCAAGCCCGACTCCTACTGGCAGGAGCGTACGGCCGGGTGTGCGGAAGGGGCGGCCGACGCGCGCCAGTTCGTCGCGGAGGGGCCGGACGGCGCGTGGGTCGGTACCGTCACGGTGCTGCTGGAGGAGGCCGGTACGAAGGACTGGGCTGGTTTTCCGGTCGAGCGGTGGCAGGGGCACGTCGTCGGCGTCTACGTGCGGCCCGAGCACCGCGGATGCGGGCTGACCGAGGTGCTGTTCGAGGAGGCCCTGGAGTGGGCCTGGAGCCTCGGGGTGGAGCGGGTGCGGCTGATCGTGCACGAGGACAACGGTCGTGCCCAGGCGTTCTACCGGAAGGTGGGCTTTACGCCGAGCGGAGTGACGGTGCCGTTGTCCGTGAACGACAACGGCAACGGCGGGGTGGAGCGGGAGCTGGAGTTGGTCATCGAGCGACCGTAGACGGGGGCCGGCCGGGGGCGGGTTGCCCTCGGCTATGCGGGCAGTTCGTCATGGGGCCAGCGGTTGCGGGCCTGTTCCCTGGAGCGGAGCAGGGCCAGAGTGGGCAGACCCTGGTCCCGTCCCGTGGTCAGAAGGTCCGGGAGCCGGGGCAGGGGAGCCACCGCTGCCACGTCGTCCAGGATCAGGGTGAATGGTGGGTCGAGGCGACCGGAGGATGACCGTTCGGCCATGCGGCGGCCGCGCTCGACCACGCTGGAGGCGAGGGCCGTCAGCAGTGGCATGGCACCGGGGTGCTGGCGGGGGTCCTCGATGGATTCACCGACCACATAAAGCGTTCCCCCTTCGTCGACGAAGGAATCCAAGGCGAGGCTGTCAGTTCGGTTGGGTGTGCATGCCTCGCGGATATTGACGGTGAAGAGGGAGGACAGCGCGCGGGCCGTCAGCTCCTGCGCCATGTCCCGGCGTTCGGGGTGGGAGGTGAGCGCGGCCTCCAGTTCGCCCGCTGCGCCGGGTGACGCCTTGGGGTTCGTCCGCAGGGCGCGCACCGCCTCCTGCACCTGCGTGCCCTGGGCCCAGCGGTGGATGTGCCGGACGGTGCGGCCGTCTATGGCGGCGGCGTGCAGATAGCTCCGCAGGAGCGTTTCCGCCACGTCGGCCACCGCCTCGTCGATACGGGCCGTGGGACGGACGGGGGCGAGAAGCGCGACAGCGCGTGCTGCGGCGGTCGCCTTGTCGGCGCAGTCGGAGAACGGCGACCAGTGCAGCCGGGCAGGGGTGTCGCACAGGTGGGAGGGGTCGTAGAGGAGGACGGGGCCCAGCTTGGCGCGGGCGTCCTTGGTCTCGTACCACAGGGCGGGACTGGAGGTGATGACCAGCGCGGGCCCCTCCGCGTCGCGTACGGCCTGGGCCGCGACGGGATGACGGACATCGGGGCCGCCGAGGACCACGGAGGGCGCCTTCCCGGTGCCGGTGACGGGAGCGGGGGCGCCGGGAGCCACGGGTGCGGCGCCTGCGGGCAGGGCCTGTTCGACACCGGTGGTCGCGGCGCCCGGGCCGGTGGCCGGCGCGAGCGGCTGTGTGCCGAGGTGCTGGGGAAGAGGTGCGGCAGCCGGGGCCGGGTGGGGGGCCGAGCCCGGGGCGACGGCGGGGAGCGGATCGGCCGCCGCGCCGGGCGCCGTCCCCTGCGGTCCACCGGACGAGGTCACGTCCCCGTACGGTCTCCCGCGTGTCGCCCGGTGGGCTCTCGCCGCCGCGGCCTCCGCCTTTCTCCGGGCTCGTACCGCCTTCCAACGTGCCACCGTGCCGATCGCGAACACCGTGAGCACGAACAGCACCATCAGTTCGCCTATGAACAGCCCCCAGAACAGCCCGTATCCGGCGAGCTGGCCCGGCGGTGTGTCCGGCCAGGCGCCCGTGATGTCGTGAGGACGGGTGATCAGGTGGCGCATGGCCACCGGGGTGCTGCTGATCCGTACACCGTGCGGCCACGCGCCCCGGGCGATCCAGCCCGCGAGGCCCGTGGCCGTCCACACCATCAGCGTCACGCCCAGCAGGAAGGCGAGCACACCCACCAACAGCCCGTCGGGGATCCCGCCCTGGCCGTCCTGCTGCCGCCCCTGCTGTTCCTTGACCGGTTTCATCGGGACCCCATGAACCCCATGTTTCTCATGTCTCTACGCCACCGTGGTCTCGGACGAGCCGTCCAGGTCGCTCAGCCGTTGTTCGACGAAGGACGCCGCGCGTTCCTCCGCCTCCCGCTCCGCGGCGCGCAGCGCGTCGTCCGCGAGGTGGTCGCTCGACGACTCCGTCATGGCGCGGTCGGTGAAGACCAGCGGCCGTTCCATCTCGGTGACCAGGTGTTTGACGACCTGCACGTTGCCGTTGACGTCCCACACCGCGATACCGGGGCTCAGAGTCGGGATGATCTCCACCGCCCAGCGCGGCAGGCCCAGTACCCGGCCCGTCGCCCGTGCCTCGTCGGCCTTCTGGGCGTAGATCGTCCTGGTCGACGCCATCTTCAGGATCGCCGCCGCTTCCTTGGCCGCCGCTCCGTCCACCACGTCGCTCAGGTGGTGGACCACGGCCACGAAGGACAGGCCGAGGCGCCGGCCGAACTTCAGCAGCCGCTGGAACAGCTGGGCGACGAACGGGCTGTTGATGATGTGCCAGGCCTCCTCGACCAGGAAGATGCGCTTCTTCCGGTCGGGGCGGATCCAGGTGTGCTCCAGCCACACACCGACGATCGCCATCAGGATCGGCATGGCGATGGAGTTCCGGTCGATGTGGGACAGGTCGAACACGATCAGCGGGGCGTCCAGGTCGATGCCGACCGTGGTGGGGCCGTCGAACATGCCGCGCAGGTCACCGTCGACCAGGCGGTCCAGGACGAGGGCCACGTCCAGGCCCCAGGCGCGTACGTCGTCCAGGGCGACGTTCATGGCCTCCGCCGACTCGGGCTCGGGGTGCCGTAGCTGTTCGACGATGTCGCTGAGCACGGGCTGGCGTTCGACGATCGTCTCGTTGACGTAGGCGTGTGCGACCTTCAGGGCGAAGCCGGACCGCTCGTCCAGGCCGTGGCCCATCGCCACCTCGATGATCGTGCGGAGCAGCGCCAGCTGCCCGGTCGTGGTGATCGACGGGTCGAGCGGGTTGAGCCGGATGCCGTGGTCCAGGGCGGCCGTCGGGTCGAGCCGGATGGGTGTTATCCCCAGCTCCTCGGCGATGAGGTTCCACTCGCCGACGCCGTCCTCGCCCTGTGCGTCCAGCACCACGACCTGCCGGTCGCGGAAGCGGAGCTGGCGCAGCACGTAGGTCTTCTCCAGTGCCGACTTGCCGTTGCCGGACTCGCCGAGGACGAGCCAGTGCGGCGCCGGGAGCTGCTGGCCGTACAGCTGGAAGGGGTCGTAGACGTACCCCTTACCGGAGTACACCTCGCGGCCGATGATGACGCCGGAGTCGCCGAGGCCGGGCGCGGCCGTCGGCAGGTAGACGGCCTGGGCCTGGCCCGTGGAGGTGCGGACGGGCAGCCGGGTCGTCTCGACCTTGCCGAAGAGGAAGGACGTGAAGGCGTCGGTCAGGACGGACAACGGATCCCGCATCAGGCATTACCTCCGAATGCCGGTGGCGAAGGGGAGCGTGTTCACGAAGGCCCGGTGGTGCTCGCGGTCGCACCACTCCAGCTTCAGGTACGACTTGCCTGCCGAGGCACGGATGGTCCGCTTGTCGCGGGCCAGGGCTTCCGGGGAACGGGAGGAGACGGTGATGTAGCCGACCAGGTTGACGCCGGCGGCGCCGCTCGCCAGATCCTCACCGCGCTGGTCGAGGCGGGAGTGGGCGGCGATGTCGCGGGGGTCGACGGTGCGGTTCATCTTGGCGGCACGGCTGGCCTCCGCCTCGTCGTTCGTCTTCTCCGTCAGCATCCGCTCGATGGCGACCTCGGTGGGTTCGAGGTCCATGGTGACGGCCACGGTGCGGATGACGTCCGGGGTGTGGACGAGGAGGGGCGCGAGGAAGTTCACGCCGACCGGGGTCATCGGCCACTCCTTGACCCACGCGGTGGCGTGGCACCAGGGCGCGCGGGTGGAGGACTCGCGGGTCTTGGCCTGGAGGTAGGTGGGCTCCGTGGCGTCGAGCTCCGCGGGCCAGGCGTTGCGCCTGGTCATCGCCTGGATGTGGTCGATGGGGTGGTCCGGGTCGTACATGGAGTGGATGAGGGAGGCGAGCCGCCCCTGCCCCAGCGGCTGCCGTACGCGGATGTCGGCTTCCTGCAGCCGCGAGCAGATGTCGGTCAGCTCGCGCGCCATGACGACCGCGAGTCCCGCGTCCCGGTCGACCTTCTTACCGCCCTGCGGCCGGGCCGCGCGCGCCATGGCCTGTGCCTCGGCCGCCAGTTCGCGGGTGTAGTGCATACAGGCGACGAGGTAGGCGCGGTGCTGCTCGCTGCTCGTCGACACCATGGAGAGCAGCTGGTCGTACGACTGCTGCAGCCAGTTCGGCGAGCGCCCGTCGCCTCGCTGGGCGACGTCCTTGGCGTGCGCGTCCGGGTCGGCGGGCAGGGTGCGGGCGAGCATCTGCAGGCGGGTGACGAAGCCGTCGCCGTTCGCGACGTGCTTCAGCAGGGTGCCGAAGCGGTCGACGAGGGCCTCCTGGTCCTCGCTGTCGCGCAGGCCGACGCCGGGGCCCTCGATCTCGATGGCGGCGGTGACCGTCCTGCGGTCGGCGTGCAGGAGGACGGCGATCTCGTCCGGCCCGAAGGGGGCGGCCAGCCAGGCGATGCGGCCGATGCCCGGAGGCGGCCCGATCTCGACCTCGCGCCCGTCGAGCCGGGTGCCGGCCTCCATGACCCCGGACCGGTAGGCGGCGCTCTGCCGGAGCGTCCGCTTGTAACTGCGGTTGATCTCGAACCACTTGTAGAACGTGCGGTGCTTGTACGGCACGTACACGGCGGCCAGCGCCAGCAGTGGGAAGCCCATCAGCAGCACGATGCGCAGGGACAGGACGGGGACGAGGAGCCCGCACATCATGCCGAGGAACGCGCCCGCGATGATCAGCGCGATCTCGCCGGTCTCGCGGTTGCGGCCGATGATCGCGTTCGGCCGGGCGCGGCCGATCAGATATGTACGGCGGGGCGTGACCGGATGGGACACGTGGGACTCGGTCGTCAACGCCCTTCACCTCCCGTGCGGTTGGTACTGCTGTTGCGGGTGCTGCTCGCGTGCGGCGTCTGGGCCGGGCTGGTACGCGGCGGGGGCGCGGAGGGGACGGCTCCGCCGCCGCCCGGGGTACGGGTGCTGTGCGCGGCCACGCCACCGGAGGCGGGGTTGGCGGGACGGGGCGGCTGGGTGGCGCCGGCGGCCCCGCCGCCGTTGCTGTCGGCGCGCGTGCTGTGGGTCTTGATGCCCTGGGCGACGAGGGTCGCCGGGGAGCTGATGACGGCCGCGGCCTTGCGCTCCGCGCCCTGCATGATGCGGTTGTTGCGGGAGTTGACGATCTCGTCACCGAACCCGGGCACGAAACGGTAGATCATGGCGCTCGAGAAGATGGCGAGCAGGATGATGGCGAGGCCGGAGACCACGGCGGCGAGGGAGTCCGGGCCGCCGTCGGAGGCGAGGGCGCCGGCGAGGCCGAGCACGATGACGATGACCGGCTTGACCAGGATGACCGCGATCATGATGCCCGCCCAGCGGCGGACATGGCCCCAGAGGTTCTTGTCGACGAGGCCGGAGTAGACGACGACGCCGAGCAGGGCGCCGACGTAGAGGAGGACGGCCCGCAGGAACAGCTCCAGGTAGAGGACGCCGGCGGCGAGGATCGACACCAGCGAGACGATGATCAGCATGATCGGGCCGCCGCCGATGTCGGTGCCCTTGGCGAGGGCGCCGGAGAACGTGCCGAAGAACGTGTTCGTCTGGTCGCCGGTGGCCTTGGCCAGGACGTCGCTGACGGCGTCGGTCGCCGAGACGACGGTGTAGAGGATCAGCGGGGTGAACGCGGAGGCCAGCACCGTGAGCCAGAGGAACCCGACGGCTTCGCTGATGGCGGTACCGAGCGGCACGCCGCGCACGGCGCGCTTGGCCACGGCCAGCAGCCACAGGACGAGGGTGAGGATCGCGGAGGCCGCGAAGACGATGGCGTACTGCTGGAGGAACTTCTGGTTGGTGAAGTCGACGCTCGCGGTCTCCTTGACGGCCTCGCTGAGCTTGTCGATGGTCCAGGAGGCGGCTTTGGCGCAGCCCTTTGCCAGGGAGGAGAGGGGGTCGAGGGGGTTGTCGTCGGGGACGAGGGATGGACCGCTGCCGGAGCGGGAGTGGTGGTCCAGGTCGCAGCGGCTTCTGGCGGGGCCGACGATGAGGTCGCACCCGTTGTCCGACGGGGACGGAGTCGGGGAGGGCGCTGCAGCGGCTCGGGTGGCCAGCAGGACGGTGGCCGTCTGCAGGGCTGTGAGCGCTGCGGTGACCTTGAGGGCGAGGCGCGGGCTACCGGGCATAGGTGAAGCCTCCGAACTCCTCGACGGCCTTCGAGATCTCCTCGGACGTTGAGACCTTGTTGTCGCCGTTGACCGGCGCAGGTCCTGCCTTCTGGGAGAAGCTGTCGACCTTCCAGTCGCCGCCGGACCAGCGCATCTGGAGCGTCATGGTGAAGTAGTCGTTGCTGACCGGGTTGGTCGAGTCGTCGCCCGTCGTACCGAAGACACCTGTGCACCACACCTCGACGGTCGCGGCCGTGCCCGAGTACTGGGTGGTCCTGGTACCGATGGGCATGGTGCGTGAGACGTATGTGTGGCCCCCGGTCGGATTGCCGTTGTCATCCAGGCCGAGCTTGTTCAGGAACTCCTTGCTGTACACCTTGTTGAACTTGGCCTCCAGGGCGGACACCTGGCTGGGGACGAACACCTGTTGCAGGATCTCGCTGCGCCGCACCGGCTTGAGGATGTCGGCCGACACCAGCGCCACCGCGTAGTTCGCCGCAGCCGACTCCGCTCCCTGCTGGTCATGAGCGAACCCCGAAGGAATCCCCCCGTTCTTCGACCGCACCGGCCGCGCCCCCGACGCCGCCGTGGGGGCCGAGTCCGCTCTGCTCTGGCCGCCGTCCGCCGACGACGCACCCTCGCCCCCCCGGTTCGCGAAGGCGATCGCTGCGATCAGCAGGACGACCACGCCGACCACCGTGACCAGGCTCCGGGACGAGGACCGGCCCCGCCGGGCACCCCCGTACACGTCACCGCCCCGGCCGCCGGGGAGTCGGGTGCGGGTCTGTCCGACCCCGCCGTACTCCGTGTCGCCCCCGCCGGAGGCACCGTCACCGAGACTCACGCCGCGCACGCCCCCTTCAGCTGTTGGCCTACTTGAACCGCGTAGAAGTACGACGGTAGCCGTGCTGGTCGCCGCGCGGGCGCGGTGTGGTGACTCGACATCAGGGAAACGCAACCTCAGCCGGTGGGCGCGACGGACGAATGGGTCGGAGGGGCTACCGGGCGCGCCCGGCCGGGGACTGACGGCGCGCCGGAGGGGCCCGGCGGTCCAGGGCCGGGCCTAGACGGCCATGCCGTACACGATCGTGAACAGCGTGCCCAGGGAGCCGATGATGAAGACCCCGGTCAGACCCGCGATGATGAGGCCCTTGCCCTGCTCGGCGCTGAACGTGTCGCGCAGGGCGGTCGCGCCGATGCGCTGTTTGGCCGCACCCCAGATCGCGATCGCCAGGCAGAGCAGGATGGCTACGGCCATCACCACCTCGACCATCACGCGAGCCTCGTTGCCCAGGCTGCCGAACGGTCCCCAGTCCGGGGCGATACCGCCGATAATCGTGTTGATGTCGCCCTTTGCGGCCGCGAGCTGCATGTAAGTCACCGCCCCTGTTGGGTTGTTCCGTACCCCCTGTCACCGTCGCAGAGGTCAGGGCCATTCTCGCCGACAATGCCGCTGTCGCATGTCGACTTGGCGTCATTGGTTGGCGGCTTTCGTGCGTGTCCCTTGCGTTCGGCCCGCGTGGGACCCTCGCGAGGGGCGTGGACCGGTGTGTGAGGGCGCGTATGGTTACTGTGTGTATCACGGCAGGTCACGCCGGGCAATGAAGTCGCAGCGGAACCTGGTGTGTGGTTCCGTCGTTAACGTCTTCTGCGCCGTGGGGCCTGGTGAGCCCCGTGACGCGAGCCGACCGGCCGGCCCGTGGCGTACGGGCGTCACCCGTACGAGCGGAAGGCTATCCCTGAACGGGGGGCGCGTACGCGTCGGGTGGGGGCACGTCAGATCGCACCGATGTGCGCCGAAGCACGAGATGCCCGGGAAGACGAGAACCCCGGAAAGACGAGGAGCCCGGGAAGACGAGAACCCCGGGAAGGCGAGGAGCCCGGGAAGGCGAGGAGCCCGGGAAGGCGCGGAGCCCGGGAAGGCGCGGATTCCTGCGAGGGCGCACGGCGACGGCCGCGGCCGGCGTGGCGGCGACGGCCGAGTCCCTACGGCGCCACCTGCCGGGCGGGTCGGTCCGTTGGGGGTGTCCTACACAACGTGCGTTCTGCTGGTTCCGGTTGACGGGGACGTGCGTGCGGGTGCGTCGCCGGTTCGGTGTTCCCGGCGACGAGGCGGCGGCCCGGGACGACTTCGACTTGTTCGGTACGCGCCTACGAGGGACTCCTGGAGTCCTGACTTCCGCATCGCCGAACCCGGGCGCCCGCCTTACCGGTCGATGCCCGCGGGATGGCGGGGTGTGGCGCCGACTTGCCGCCGCTCCGACTCGTTCGAACTTACGTATGGGAACGGGAGTGCATCGTGCATGTGTACGAGGATGATGTGTGCGCAGAGGGGCGGGTATCCGTGGGTGACCGGACGGGATGCCTCCGGAAAGAGGGCGTGCGTTGCGCCGAATGCTCTTGCTGACCTGGGGAAACGAAACCTCATAGGAAGATTTCAGATTGGTCACGGAGCTTTTCTCACCTTTCTGGGCCACAGTAAGAGGTGATGAACGGCATCACACGCCCCCCTGGTAACCGGCGGCACGCGTTCTTGGGCGCCGTCGTGCTGCTCGCTGCCACCTCCTCCTCCGTGGCGGCGGCCGCCGGCAGTCCCGGACCGCTGGGCGTGACCGTGCAGGCGCCCGCCTCTCAGGCCAGCTCCCGCATCGGCCCGCTGTTCGGCGCGTCCGGCGGTCTGGAGGGCGGTCACTTCTGCACCGCCTCCGTCGTGCACAGCAAGCACGGCAACCTGATCGTGACCGCCGCGCACTGCGCGGGCAGCGGCACGCTCTGGTTCGCCCCCGGCTACCGGGACGGCAAGGCTCCCTACGGCGTGTGGAAGGTGACCAAGACCTTCGTCGGTGACCGCTGGAGCGGTGGCCAGGACGAGGACAGCGACGTGGCGTTCGGCACCGTGGAGTCCATCGGGGGCGTCGAGGTCGAGAGCATCGTGGGCGGCAACAGGTTCGTCACCGGGCACGAGACCGGCGCCACCGCCGTGACCGTCACCGGCTACCCGGACTCCGAGGAGTCCCCGATCACCTGTACCAACAGGCCGACCGTCCACAGCCGCACCCAGCAGCGCATCGACTGCCCGAGCTTCACCAGCGGCACGAGCGGAAGCCCCTGGGTGAACGGCTACGGCGAGGTCGTGGGGGTCCTCGGCGGACACGAACAGGGCGGTTCCACCCCGGACATCTCCTACAGCGTGGTCCTCGGGCGCGAGGCCGCGGATCTGTACCGGACCGCGTCCGGCGGGTAGGTCCGGCGGGTAGGGGGTTGGCATCGGGTCCGGCGGGTAGGTCGGGCGCCGGGTCCGGCGGGTGGCGCCTGGGGTGCCGTTCCGGGAGCCAAGGCCAGGGTCGTCGTCCGGCGGGTGGGGCCGGCACCGGGTCCGGCGGGTAGGGCCTGGGGTGCCGTTCCGGGAGCCAAGGCCAGGGGCGCCGTCCGCCGGGGAGGAGCAGGGCCGCGATCGGCGCGTGGGACCGGGGCCGCGACCTGCCGGTAGGGCCGGTGCCGCATCCCGCGAGGCCGCGAGCGGCACCCCGTCGCCTCCCACGAGCAGTACCACCGGCCATCGCTTCGGCGGTGGCCGGTCCTGTGCGGTCCCGGGTGGCCCGGCCAGGCCTTTTCAGGGTCGGCGGCCGGCTTCCCGCCTACACTGACCCTCGGCGTACTCCCGGGCGGCGAGGGGCGGTTGACGGTGCGTAAGGCGTGGATCTGGGCGACCGCAGCCGTCGGTGCCGCGCTGGGCTTCGTGATGCTGCTCGTCGTCGGGGTCTACACGGTCGCCGGGAACCTCGCGAACGGTATCGGCGGGGGGTCCGTCGGCCTCGCCAAGAACGCCGTCCCCGCCGCGTACTCCGCCCTCGTGAAGAAGTGGGGCAACATGTGCAGCGCCATCAACCCGGCGCTGCTCGCCGCGCAGCTCTACCAGGAGAGCGGTTTCAACCCGAACGCCAAGAGCCCCGCGAAGGCCGAGGGCATAGCGCAGTTCATCCCCGGCACCTGGGCCATCCACGGCATCGACGGCAACGGCGACGGCAAGGCCGACGTGTGGGACCCGCGGGACGCGATCCCGTCGGCCGCCTCCTACGACTGCAAGCTCGCCTCCTACGTCAAGGACCAGCCCGGCAACCTGACGGAGAACATGCTGGCCGCGTACAACGCCGGCGCCTACGCGGTCATCCGGTACGGAGGCGTGCCGCCGTACAAGGAGACCCAGAACTACGTCAAGACCATCACGACCCTGGCGAAGAGCTTCGCCGCACCCGTCCAGCGGCTCGACCCCTCCAAGCAGGCGGCCGAGGCCATCAACTACGCACAGCAGAAGCTCGGCACCCCGTATCTGTGGGGTGGCGACGGCACGCCCGAGGAGGGCGGACGTTTCGACTGCTCCGGCCTGACCAAGGCCGCGTACGCGAGCGTCGGCATCACACTGCCGCGCGTCGCCAACGACCAGTACAACGCCGGGCCGCACCCCCGCCGTGACGAGCTCCTCCCCGGCGATCTGGTGTTCTTCTCGCACGACCCGACCGACTCCCGCGCCATCCACCACGTCGGGATCTACGTCGGCGGCGGCTACATGATCGACGCGCCGAGAACCGGTGCCGTGATCCGTTTCGACCCGATCGACGGCTCCGACTACTTCGGGGCGACGCGTGTCACCGCGGATGGCGCGAAAGCGCTGCCCACGACGGTGTGAACCGGGATGTGAACGGCGCACGCGCAGGGGTGCGCCGGCTGGAACTCTCCCTCACACGCACCCCCGTGAGCTGCGAAGACGTGTCTCTCTTCGATAACGTTGGCGTGATCATTCGGTGGAATGCGGAACGTGGGGAACAGGACTGTGCGTTCCTTCTCCCGTAGAGCGTTGACGTATGGCTGCGGGCTCGACGTGGAGCGGATCTACGACCACGGCGGTGGTGCAGCGGCGCGCGCACGGCGTGTCCGCGGACGGGACGGACGACGAAGGGGCCGCGCACGATGGCTGGACTGGCCGAATCAGGGTCGAACCCCGACGTCGACCTGCTCTACGACATCAATGGCCTGGCCAAGGAAGCGCCGCACTGGTTCGACCGGGTCATGGAGTTCGTCGGCGAGTGGGGTCTGCCGTTGGTCATGGTGCTGCTCGTCCTGTGGTGCTGGACGAGTGTGCGCCGCAGGGGCGGCGAGAACGCGGCGGCGTCCGTGGCGGCGATCGTCTGGGCGCCCCTGGCCGCCGGTGTCGGGGTGCTGGTGAACGTGCCGATCCGGGGCTTCGTGGAGCGCCCCCGGCCGTTCGTCGACCACCAGGGGCTGGACGTCCTCGTCACCGGCAAGACCGACTACTCCTTCGTCAGCGACCACGCCACCCTGACCATGGCGATGGCCGTCGGACTCTTCGTGGCGAACCGGAAGTTCGGGCTTCTCGGTCTCGGCCTGGCGCTCCTCGAGGGCTTCTGCCGGGTCTACATGGGCGTGCACTACCCGACCGACGTCATCGGCGGCTTCGCCCTCGGCACCGCCGTCGCCCTGCTGCTCTCCCCGCTCGCCACGGCCCTGCTCACCCCGGTCATGAAGGCCGTCGAACACGCGCCGCGCGCCGGCCGGCTGGTCCGGGCCCGTGGGGAGCGCGCCGCGAAGACCGTGATCTCCGGGTCGCGGCGGGAGTCCCGCCCGCAGGACAGGGACCTGGCGGCGTAGTGCTCCTCAGGTCCTGACACCGCCTCACACCGCCTCACAGCGACTGCGGGAACGTGAAGAAGCCGTCCGGGTCGTACCGGTGCTTCAGCTGGGCGAGGCGGGTTGCCGCGTCCCCGTAGTACGCCTTCCGCCAGTCGGCGAGCGTCGGGTCCGTGTAGTTCTGGTACGCCGCCCCGGACGCGTAGTTCCGCATCGACGCGTGCGCGGAGTTCAGCCACGACTGGGCCGTCGCACCCGAGGTGCCGGCCTGCCAGCTCGCGATGTACTGCGCCAGCATCCGCGACCGGCGGTGCACGAACGCCGTCGCCGTCGGAGCCACCCGGTTGACCGCGCCGCCGAGCGCGGTGAACGCGATGCTGCCCGCGCCGCCCCGTACCCGGGTGATCTGCCGCAGGAGCGTCCGGACGCCGTCCGCCGGGATCGAGCGGTCGAAGAAGTCGGAGCGGGCCGCGTACGTCTCCCGGCCGAGGGCGCCCTGCGGGTTGCGGCCCGGCGTCGAGCCCGGCAGGTGGCACTGGGCGGCCGTGGGGAAGGAGGAGCAGCCCGCGTACGCCTCCATCGCGCCCTCGTAGGAGTGCCGCCGGAGCGAGACGCCGCGTGCCGGGGAGCCGACCTTCGCGGCGAGACGGTCGACGGCGTTCTGGAGTTCGCCGTAGCTGCCGAGCGAGAAGGCGGCGACGGAGACGGTGGGCGTGCCGCCGTTCTCGAGGTGGCAGGAGGACCAGATCTCGTCGGGCTGGCCCGGGCCCCACTCCTGCCAGGCCCCGAGCACTGCGGCCGCCTCGGACCACGGCCAGGTCAGGTAGGCCGACACCGCCTGCGGCGCCGGGTGGGTCCGGAAGCGCAGTTCGGTGACGACGCCGAAATTGCCGTTGCCCGCGCCGCGCAGCGCCCAGAACAGGTCCTTGTTCTCGGTGGCGTTGGCCACGACCTGTTTGCCGTCCGCCGTGACCAGGGTCGCCTGGGTGAGGCTGTCACAGGTCAGGCCGTACGCCCGGGACACCACCCCGTGGCCGCCGCCGAGGGTGAGGCCGGAGACGCCGACCGTGGGGCAGGAACCGGCGGGTATCGTCACGCCCTTCGCGGTGAGCGCACGGTACACGTCCATCAGCTTGGAACCGGCGCCCACGACCGCCGCGCTCCCGCTCGCCCGTATCGTGTTCAGCCTGCTCACGTCGACGATCAGGCGCCCGTCCCCCGAGGACCAACCGGCGTAGGAGTGGCCGCCGTTGCGTATGGCGACCTTGACGCGGTGCATGCGCGCGTACGCCAGCACGGTGCGGATGTCGTCGGTGTGTGCCACGTATGCCACCGCCGCCGGCTTCAGCCCGTCGAAGCGGGTGTTGTAGAGCTGGTGGGCGGTGGGCCAGGCGTGGTCGCCGGGGCGCACCAGGGTGCCGTCCAGGTCCCTGGCCAGGGCCGTCCAGTCGGCGGGGGACTGCGCGCCGGCTCCGCCCGTGCGCAGGGACGTGCCGATGCCGGCCGAAGTGCCGCTGCCGCACGCGGTGGTGGTGGCCGTCGCCGCGAGCGCGGCGGTGGCCCCGCCGATGAACGTACGCCGTCGCATGTGCGCCTCCCTTGGTTCTGCAGAACGAGACGGGGCCTCCTCGCGAGGGGTTGCGCCGGGAAGTGCCACAGAATCGCAACAGGGTGAGCGCGGTGCGGGCGTGGGGGCCGGAGCCGCAGACGGAGTGCGGGGACGCCGCCCAGTGCTGTGACCGGAGAGGTTCACCGGCTCGCGACGCCCGGCACGGCACCTCGCCGCGTTGTCGCATCACCCGCGTACATCCAGTACGCGGGCGATGCTCCGCCTTGCGATGCTCCACCCTGCCCCCGGACGAACACAACCGGCAAATGACACCTAACGGAGCCCTACTAGCCGGGCGCGTGAACCTCCGCGTCCGACCGTGCCAGGCTGCGCGCCCTGCGGGCCGGCCCCCGCCAGCCGCAACTGCACCGGGCCACACAGAAACGGCCCTGTTCGACCGTCGTCGTGCGGTGTTCCTCGGGGCCGGGGGCGTCCTGCTGCTCCACTCCGACAAGGTTACCCAGGGCACGTGAAGTCCCGGTGGCGCGCGTGACGGGTCCTCCTACCGGTCGTTAACCGGAACGACAGGAGGGCACCGGGACGGACCGGCTGGGGGTAGGCAGGCGATGGTGGTGCGGCAGCGCGGTCGGGTCGGTGCGGCGGTGGTCGCGACGGTGGGGCTTCTGGTCTGCTCCCCCTCGCTCACCGGTTGTGCCGGCGGTGGGGCCGCCGCCGAGGACGCGAGCTCCGGCCCGGGCGCCGTGCAGGCGTTGCACCGGGCGGCCGCGGCCCTGGAGCGCGCGGGCAGCTCCAAGGCCCGTACGTCGATGGAGATGGCGACCGGCGGCACCCGGGTCACCATCCGCGGCGAGGGCGTCTACGACTACCGGAGCCGGCTCGGCCGACTGACGGTGACGCTCCCTCAGGACCCGGCCGGCGCCGAGGAACACCGGCCGATCACCGAACTGCTCGCGCCGGGCGCGCTGTTCATGAAGAACCGGGGAGCGGGGGTGCCCGCGGACAAGTGGGTGCGGGTCGACACGACCACCCTCTCCGACGGCAACCTGGTCACCGGCGGCGCCACCGACCCGTACGCGGCCGCCGAACTGCTGCGCGGGGTGCGGAAGGCGACGTACGTCGGCAGGACCGAGATCGGTGGGGCCCGGGTGTGGCACTACCGCGGGGTCGCCGACATCGGGCTCGCGGCGCGCGACGCGTCCGCCGGGGACAGGAGGGCGCTCCAGGCGGCGGCGAAAGGGTTCGCCACGGCCGAGGTCCCGTTCGACGCCTACCTCGACGACGAGGGGCGCATCCGCGAGGTCCGCCACCGGTTCAGTTTCGCGGGCGGGCGGCGGAGGACGCCGGTGGCGGTGGCCTCGACGACGGTGCTGTACGACTTCGGGTCCCCGGTCGGCGTGCGGCTGCCAGCGTCCGGGGACATCTTCGCCGGGAAGATCGCCGAGCAGTGAGATGCGGGCGAGTGGCTGGAAGCGGCCGTTGGAGAGTCGCCGGACCCGGTCGCCGGGGAGTGGCCGGATGTGGTCGTGGGCGACGGTCGGAAGTGGCGCGGTCGAGGGGGCCGGAAATGGTCCGTCCGTGCCATGCGCGGCGCCCGGCCGCTCCCTACGCTAGGGCCTGGCCCTAGGAAGCCGGTGACGGCAGAAAGAGGTGATGCACGTGGCTCCGGTCGGCGGTACGGCAGTTCAGGACCACGTGGCCCTCGCCGAGATCGAGCTGTGCGGTGACCTGATCATCGCGGCCTCGGCCGCACACGAGGACCGGCTGAGTCTGGAAAGCATCGACGAGGTGCTGAAGGTGGCCGAGGAACGGAACGAACTGGTCGAAGGGGGCGAACGGGACACATTCGGCGAGTGATCCGCACCGCTCCGCCCCGTTCCGCCGTCAGGTCCGCAGCAAGCGCCCGATCGCCTTCGTCGCCTCCTCCACCTTCGCGTCGATCTCCGTGCCGCCCTTCAGTGCGGCGTCGGCGACGCAGTGGCGCAGATGCTCCTCCAGCAGCTGGAGCGCGAAGGACTGCAGGGCCTTCGTGGAGGCGGAGACCTGCGTGAGTATGTCGATGCAGTACACGTCCTCGTCGACCATGCGCTGCAGGCCGCGGATCTGGCCCTCGATGCGGCGCAGCCGCTTGAGGTGCTCGTCCTTCTGCTTGTGGTAGCCGTGGATGCCGCGGTCGTGGTCGGTCACCACGGCTTCGGTGCCCTCGGGGGGCACCGTCGCGCCGGCCTCGGTCGTCGTCATCGCGTCCTCCTCGTGCCCCGCGGACATATACCCCCCACCGGTATATGGTAACGAACTTTGCTGGGTATACGGCTCTTGGTCACTGTCCGGCCACCTCCGCGGCGCCCCCGTGAGGACCACACTGTCCGATGGGTGACACTGGAGGACGGCCCCTTAGCCGTGGCCGGATGATGCCCTTAGCATCAGCCTGACCGAAACCGAAGCATCCTGAGGACCCCACGTGCGCTTTCGTCTGACCCCCAGGGAGACGAGCTTCTACGACATGTTCGCCGCGTCCGCGGACAACATCGTCACCGGCTCGAAACTCCTGATGGAACTGCTCGGGGCTGACGCCTCCGCCCGGGCCGAGATCGCAGAGCGTATGCGGGCCGCGGAACACGCCGGTGACGACGCCACGCACGCGATCTTCCACCAGCTGAACTCCTCGTTCATCACGCCGTTCGACCGTGAGGACATCTACTCCCTCGCGTCGTCCCTCGACGACATCATGGACTTCATGGAGGAGGCCGTCGACCTGGTCGTCCTCTACAACGTCGAGGAACTGCCCAAGGGCGTCGAGCAGCAGATCGAGGTGCTGGCGCGGGCGGCGGAGTTGACGGCCGAGGCGATGCCGAACCTCCGCACGATGGAGAACCTCACCGAGTACTGGATCGAGGTCAACCGGCTGGAGAACCAGGCGGACCAGATCCACCGCAAGCTGCTGGCCCATCTGTTCAACGGCAAGTACGACGCGATAGAGGTCCTGAAGCTCAAACAGATCGTGGACGTGCTGGAGGAGGCCGCGGACGCGTTCGAGCACGTGGCCAACACCGTGGAGACCATCGCGGTCAAGGAGTCCTGAGGCGTCCATGGACACCTTCGCTCTGATCCTGACCATCCTGGTCGCACTCCTCTTCGCATACACCAACGGCTTCCACGACTCCGCGAACGCCATCGCGACCTCCGTCTCGACGCGGGCGCTGACCCCACGCGCGGCGCTGGCGATGGCGGCGGTGATGAACCTCGCCGGTGCCTTCCTGGGCAGCGGCGTGGCGAAGACGGTCAGCGAGGGACTCATCCAGACGCCTGCGGGCGGCAACGGGATGGGGATCCTGTTCGCCGCACTGCTCGGCGCCATCGTCTGGAACCTGATCACCTGGTACTACGGCCTGCCGTCGTCCTCGTCGCACGCGCTGTTCGGCGGACTGGTGGGCGCGGCCCTCGCGGGCGGTACGACGGTGCACTGGTCCGGCGTCGTGGACAAGGTCATCACGCCCATGTTCCTGTCCCCGGTGGTGGGCCTGATCGTCGGCTACCTGGTGATGATGGTCATCATGTGGCTCTTCCGGCGGTCCAACCCGCACAAGGCCAAGCGCGGTTTCCGCATAGCCCAGACGGTGTCGGCGGCCGGCATGGCCCTCGGCCACGGTCTGCAGGACGCGCAGAAGACGATGGGCGTCGTGGTGATGGCGCTGGTCATCGCGGACGTCCAGCACTACGGGGACCCCATCCCGGTGTGGGTGAAACTGATCTCCGCGCTGATGCTGTCGCTGGGCACCTACGCGGGCGGCTGGCGCATCATGCGCACCCTGGGCCGCAAGATCATCGAGCTGGACCCGCCGCAGGGGTTCGCGGCCGAGACCACGGGGGCGTCGATCATGTTCGCGACGGCGTTCCTGTTCAAGGCGCCGATCTCCACGACGCATGTGATCACCTCGGCGATCATGGGCGTGGGCGCGACGAAGCGGGTGAACGCGGTGCGCTGGGGCGTGGCGAAGAACATCGTCCTGGGCTGGTTCATCACGATGCCGGCGGCGGCGCTGGTCGCGGCGACGGCCTACGGGCTGATCAACCTGGCGTTCCTGTAGGCACCCGCTCTCCGGTGTCACCGGGCCGGCCCGCGGTCTCGAGATGCGGGTGCCGGCAGGCCGGCAAAACTGGATATATGGGTACGAAGGCACTTCTTCAAGGTGGACCCGAGGAGCTGGCCGGGAAGGTCGTGCCGGTCGTTCCTCCCGGCCAGGAACTCAAGATCCCGCACCGTGGTGGGTACGAGCACTACAAGGTCACCACGCGCCATGAGGACGTCGAGGAGCAGAACGTCACCGTGTACCGGTGGTGGGAGCGGACGGAAGTGGCCGAGTAGCGGGCCGGACGCGAGCGGGCCCGCCCCCGGGAACCGGGGGCGGGCCCTCTTCGTCCTCGCGGTGGCACCGCCATGCAGCACCGCGAGGGGTTCTCGGACGACCGCCGGATCAGCCGAAGCGACCCGAGATGTAGTCCTCGGTCGCCTGGACCGACGGGTTGGAGAAGATCCGCTCGGTCTCGTCGATCTCGATGAGCCTGCCCGGCTGCCCCACGGCAGCCAGGTTGAAGAACGCCGTACGGTCCGAGACGCGCGCCGCCTGCTGCATGTTGTGCGTCACGATGACGATCGTGAAGCGCTCCTTCAGCTCGCCGATCAGGTCCTCGATGGCGAGGGTGGAGATCGGGTCCAGGGCCGAGCAGGGCTCGTCCATCAGGAGCACCTTCGGCTCCACGGCGATCGCCCGCGCGATGCACAGACGCTGCTGCTGACCGCCGGACAGGCCGGAGCCCGGCTTGTTCAGGCGGTCCTTCACCTCGTTCCAGAGGTTGGCGCCCTTGAGCGACTTCTCGACGATGTCCGCCAGTTCGCTCTTCCTGTAGTTGCCGTTCAGCCGCAGGCCCGCCGCCACGTTGTCGAAGATCGACATCGTGGGGAAGGGGTTCGGGCGCTGGAAGACCATCCCGACGGTGCGGCGCACCGCGACCGGGTCCACGCCGGTGCCGTAGAGGTCCTCGTCGTCCAGGAGGACCTTGCCCTCGACACGGCCGCCGGGGGTGACCTCGTGCATGCGGTTGAGGGTGCGCAGGAAGGTGGACTTGCCGCAGCCGGACGGGCCGATGAAGGCCGTCACCGAGCGCGGCTCGACGGTCATCGAGATGTCCTCGATCGCCTTGTGGGTGCCGTAGTAGGCGGTCAGGCCGCTGACGTCTATTCGCTTGGCCATGAGTCACTGCTTCTTTCAAAAACGGGGTCGGGTCGCTGGTCGGCCGCGTCAGCGGCCCGTCTTCGGGGCCTTCCAGCGGGCGATGGCCCGGGCCACGAGGTTGAGGATCATCACGAAGGCGATCAGCACGAGGGCTGCCGCCCATGCGCGGTCGTACGCGGCGTCGTTGCCGTACACGTACTGCTCGTAGATGTAGAACGGCAGCGACGACTGCGGCCCGTTGAACGGGTCGTTGTTGATCAGCTGGTTACCGAACACGAGCAGCAGGACGGGGGCGGTCTCACCGGCGATACGGGCCACGGCCAGCATGACGCCGGTGGTGATGCCGCCGATCGCGGTGGGGATGACCACCTTGAGGATCGTGCGCCACTTCGGGACGCCGAGCGCCAGCGAGGCCTCGCGCAGTTCGTTGGGTACGAGCTTCAGCATCTCCTCGGTCGACCGCACGACCACCGGGATCATCAGGATGGTCAGCGCGAGGGAGCCGGCGAATCCCGAGTAGCCGAAGCCGAGGATCAGGATCCAGAACGCCAGGATGAACAGGCCGGAGACGATCGACGGGATGCCGGTCATGACGTCCACGAAGAACGTGACCGCCAGGGCGAGCTTCCCGCGCCCGTACTCGACGAGGTAGACCGCGGTGAGGATGCCGATCGGGACGGCGATCAGGGAGGCGAGGCCCACCTGCTCCAGCGTGCCGATGATGGCGTGGTAGACGCCGCCGCCCGGATCGGTCGGGATCACTCCGGCCATGGAGTGAGTCAGGAAGTACCCGTCGAGAACCTTCACACCGCGCGCGACGGTCTCCTGGACCAGTGAGAACAGCGGTACGACGGCGATGATGAAGCACGCCCACACGATGCTCGTGGCCACGCGGTCCTTGGCCTGCCGACGGTCCTCCGCGGCGGAGGTCACCACGTATGTGCCGACGACGAACAGGGCCAGGGCGATCAGACCCCACTGGATGTGGCTGGTGAGGCCGAAGCCGGCCCCGATCGCGACGGCGACGGCGATCGATGCGCCGGCGATGGCGGCGGGCGCCCACCGGGGCAGCCTCCGCTGGGTCAGCATCCGGCGGGGGGCGTCGGCGTCCGCGGTCGGCCGCTGGTCGGTCATGGTCTCACTCATGCGTTGGCCCCCGAGTACTCCTTGCGGCGGGCGATGATCAGCCGGGCCGCGCCGTTCACCAGGAGGGTGATCACGAAGAGGACGAGACCGGAGGCGATGAGGGCGTCGCGGCCGAAGTCCGAGGCCTCACCGAAATGGGAGGCGATGTTCGCGGCGAAGGTGCCGCCGCCCGGGTCGAGCAGGTGCAGGCTCAGGGTGTCCGACGACGACAGGACGGTGGCCACGGCCATGGTCTCGCCGAGGGCGCGGCCCAGGCCCAGCATGGAGGCGCTGATGATCCCGGAGCGGGCGAACGGCAGCACCGACATCCGGATGACTTCCCACCGGGTGGCGCCGAGGGCCAGCGCGGCCTCCTCGTGTGCCTTGGGGACCTGGCGGATGACCTCACGGCTCACGTTGGTGATCACCGGCAGGATCATGATGGCCAGCAGGATGCCCACGGTGAAAAGGGAACGGGCCGCGGTGCCGCGGTTGGTCTGGTCGAAGACGACGGTCCAGCCGAAGTACTGGTCCAGCCACAACGTCAGCCCGTTCAGGTGCGGCACCAGGAAGAGGGCGCCCCACAGGCCGTAGACGATGCTGGGGACGGCTGCGAGCAGGTCGACGACGTACGCGATGGGGGCGCCCAGGCGGCGCGGCGCGTAGTGGGTGATGAACAGCGCGATGCCGACGGCGATGGGCACCGCGATGATCATCGCGATGACCGAGCTGACGACCGTGCCGTACAGCAGGACCGCGATACCGAAGACCGGCGGGGTGCTGTTGGCGTTCCACTCGAAGGTGGTGATGAAGTTGCCGTGGTCCTTCGCGATGGCGTTCACGGCGCGAGCCGTGAGGAAGGCCGCGATGGCGGCCATGATCACGAGCAGCAGGATGCCGGAACCGCGGGACAGGCCGGAGAAGACGCGGTCACCGGGTCGGGTGACGGCGCTCGTGCTCTTCGCGGCGGGGGGCGGAGGCGATTGTGTCTGTGCCGGTATTCCCATGACTCTCTCCGGTCTGGATGGGGGACGGTTCCCCCGATGGCGGTGCACCGGATGGGTGGTGGCGCCGGTCCGGTCCCGCGGTCGGTTCGACCACGGGACCGGGACCCGGCGCCGTTGAGTTGTCGGTCAGGAGAGGCTGCTGATGGCGTCCCGGACCTTGGTGGCGATCTCCGTGGGCAGCGGGGCGTAGCCCATGGACGGCAGCTTGGACTGGGCGTCCTCGCTGGCGATGTAGTTCAGGAACGCCTTGGTGGCGGGCAGGGTGTCGGCCTTGTTGCCCTTCGAGCACACGATCTCGCTGGTGACCAGGACGATCGGCCAGGCGCCCTCCGCCTTGGTGGCGTAGTCGAGCTTGAGGGCCAGGTCGCCGTTGGTGCCGACGATCTTGGCGGCGGCGATCGCCTTGGAGGCGGAGTCGGTGGACAGCGCGACCGGCTGGGAGGCACCGGTGTTCAGCTTGGCCGTCTGCAGGCTGTTCGAGGTGGCGTAGGACAGCTCGTCGTAGCCGATGGCGCCCTGGGTCTGCTTGACGCCCGCCGCGACACCGGAGGAGCCCTTCGCGGACTGGCCGCCCGAGGCCTGCCAGGACTTGCCGCCGCTGTACTTCCAGTCGTCCGGGGCGGCGGCCTTGAGGTACTTGGTGAAGTTGTCGGTGGTGCCCGAGTCCTCGGTGCGGTGGTAGGGCTGGATCGCCATGTCCGGCAGCTTGGCGCCCGGGTTCAGCTTCGCGATGGCCGGGTCGTTCCACTTCTTGATCTTCGAGTCGAAGATCTGGGCGGTGGTCTTCGCGTCCAGGACCAGGTTGTCCACACCCGGAAGGTTGTAGATGATCGCGATCGGGCCGCCGACCATCGGCAGGTCGATGCCCTGACCGCCGCTGCAGACCTTCTTGGACTGCTGGATCTCCTCCGGCTTCAGCGGGGAGTCGGAGCCGGCGAACGCGGTGCTGCCCTGCAGGAACTCCTGGATGCCGGCACCGGAGCCGACACCCTTGTAGTTGATCTGGGCGCCCGTGCAGGCCTGCATGAAGTTCTTGGCCCACAGGGCCATGGCGTTCTGCTGCGCGGTGGAACCGGAGGCCAGCAGCTGACCCTTGGCGTTGTCGCACTTGATGTTGCTGTTGCTCGCGGCCGCCGAGCTGTTTCCGCTGCCGCTGCCGGTGTTGCTGCCGCTGTTGTTGTCGGAGCCGCACGCCGTGAGGGCCAGGGCGCCGGAGACGGCGAGAGCACCGAGGGTGAGGGCCCGCCGGTTCATGCGCTGAAGCTTCACTTTCGGGAGTTCCTTCCAGGAGCCGCCGTCCTGATCGGCGGCGTGCGAGGTGGTGGTGTGGGGCGCGCACGCGAGAGCGCGCCCGCCACCGGACAAGGCTGAAATTAGGCAGATCAGGTGAAGGCGCCTATGGCCGAAAGTGAACGGAGGGTGAACCCCTGCGGACGGTGTGGTTAGGTCACGGAACGCTTACGTTGAGGACACGGCGTTGTCCCGGATTCTCCTCCGATACGCCTCACCGCGCCCGAGCGGACGGGGCCCGGGGCGAGGGCGGACGACTGCGTCGGGGGCCTCTCGCTCACGCCTGGTGCAGCGAGCCGAGCAGCGCGTCGATCAGGTCGCGGTCCCGCGGCTGCGTCAGACGGTGACGGGCCGCTGCCGGGGGGAGCCACAGGACGCGGTCGACCTCGCGGTTCGGGGCGAAGAAGCCGTCCGTCGCCTCGGCCGCCCAGTAGCGGACCTGCTTGGGGCGGCCGTTCGCCAGGTAGTGGGCGGTGGGCAGGGCCGCGCCGGGCACGGCGGTGTAGCCCGTCTCCTCCGTCACTTCCCGCAGCGCCCCGGCAAGGGGGTCCTCGCCGCGCTTCAGCTTGCCTTTCGGGTGGGACCAGTCGTCGTACTTCGGCCGGTGGACCAGACAGATCTCCAGCGTGCCGTCTACGGGCGAGCGGCGCCACAGGACACAGCCCGCCGCACGGATGGTCTCCTCGGTCATCGGATGCTCCGGCTCCTCTCTCGCGCATACGTGCGCGTCCCCCATGAGCCCTGCCGTCCCCGCGGCGCCTACCGGGTACCCACCGCCTGCTTCTGCCACGACTGCTGGAAGGCGAAGCGGGCCGCCTCCACCTCGTGCCGCTGGTCGGCGTGCAGCACGCCCAGCGCGTATGCCGTCGCCGGGGCGATGCGCGGGGTGCGGGCCGCCGCTGCCGCCGCGGCCGCCGCCTCCGAGGCGTCCCGGTGCCGGTCGAGGGCCTGTCCGGCCGCGAGGAGCCGCACATCGACGGCCGTGTCCTCGCCCTGCAGCACCTCCCGGGCGTAGCGGTGCAGCCGCAGCAGCAGCCGCACCTGGTGCCAGGGGCCGTCCTGCGGGTGCGGGGCCGGGTCCGGGGACAGGCCGTGGACCAGGGCCTCCGCGTTGTACGGATGGCCCGCGGTGACCAGCGGCAGCGCGGCCACCGCGTCGGCCAGCCGCTCCTCGGCCGCCGCGGCGAGCGGGCGCAGGTCGGCGGTCGCCGCGGCCGGGGTGAGCGGCACCTCGCTGGCGAGGACGGCGACGCTGTCCGCCACCGCGTGGAAGCGGCCGGAGCCGAGCGCCTGCAGGGCCGCCGAGTGGGCGCGGGTGCGGGCCAGGGTCAGCTGACGTTCCAGCAGGGCGCCCGCCTTCGCGGCGCCCACGGTCAGGTTGCCGCGTTCGGGGACGCCGGCGGCCCGCTCGCGTGGTCCGGCGCCGTCCGCGGTGCCCGTCGACTGTGCCGGGAAGGCCGACGAGCCCGACAGCCGGTGCAGGGCGAGCAGCAGGCGCTCCAGCCGGGACGCGTACGCGTGCTCGCGGGCCAGCGTGCCCGACAGCCAGGCCAGCTCCGGCCGCATCGCCTCCGACCACTCGGTGTCGAGCAGGGCGCGGAACGTGTGCAGCGTGCCGCTGATGCGCCGGGCCGAGCGGCGCAGGGCGAGTGCGGGGTCGCCGGGGTCCTCGGCGCCGCCCCCGTCTCCCCCTCTCGCCTTCGCCCGAGCGGGGGAACCCCCCTCGCCGGCCTCGCGGTGCTGGCGCAGCGAGCGGAGGAACTCCGTGGCCCGGGCCCGCAGGTACTCCGCGAGGGCGTCCCCGGTCACGAGCGCCGCGGGATCGGCGGTGGGGCCGGTGGGGGGATCAAGGTGTTGCTGTGCCACGCCGGCGCCTCCGGGCGTCTATGAGCATCTCCTGGATGTTCGGCAGGGGTTGGCCGTCGGCGTCGAAGGCGTGCCGGATCCACTCGCCGTCCGGGCCCAGGTGCCAGGAGGAGGTGGTGTCGGACATACCGGTCTCCAGGAGCCGGTTGAGGGCCGCCCGGTGCGCCGGGTCGGTGACCCTGACGAGAGCTTCGATACGGCGGTCGAGGTTGCGGTGCATCATGTCGGCGCTGCCGATCCACACCTCCGGCTCGCCGCCGTTGCCGAAGGCGAAGACGCGGGAGTGCTCCAGGAAGCGGCCGAGGACGGACCGCACCCGGATGTTCTCCGACAGGCCGGTCACCCCCGGGCGCAGCGCGCAGATGCCGCGCACCCACACGTCGACCGGGACACCCGCCTGGGAGGCCCGGTAGAGGGAGTCGACGACCGCCTCGTCCACCATCGAGTTGACCTTGATGCGGACGTACGCGGGCCGGCCGGCCCGGTGGTGCTGGATCTCCTTGTCGACCCGGGACACCAGGCCGTCGCGCAGGGACTTCGGGGCGACCAGCAGGCGGCGGTATATCTCCCGGCGGGAGTAGCCCGACAGCCGGTTGAACAGGTCGGACAGGTCCGCGCCGACCTGCGGGTCGGCCGTCAGCAATCCCAGGTCCTCGTACAGGCGTGCGGTCTTCGGGTGGTAGTTGCCCGTTCCGACGTGGCTGTACCGGCGGAGCGTTTCGCCTTCCTGCCGGACGACCAGGGACAGCTTGCAGTGGGTCTTCAGTCCGACGAGGCCGTAGACGACGTGGCAGCCCGCCTCCTCCAGCTTGCGGGCCCACTTGATGTTGGCCTGCTCGTCGAAGCGGGCCTTGATCTCGACCAGTACGAGGACCTGCTTGCCGGACTCGGCGGCGTCGATCAGCGCGTCGACGATCGGCGAGGTCTCCGAGGTGCGGTACAGCGTCTGCTTGATCGCGAGGACGTCCGGGTCGGCCGCGGCCTGCTCCAGGAACGCCTGCACGGACGTGGAGAAGCTGTCGTACGGGTGGTGCAGCAGGACGTCCCGCTCGCGCAGCGCGGCGAAGATGTCCGGCGCGGACGCCGACTCGACCTCCGCGAGATCGCGGTGGGTGCCGGCGACGAACTTCGGGTACTTCAGCTCGGCCCGGTCGAGGTTGGCGATGCCGAAGAGGCCGGTGAGGTCCAGGGGGCCGGGCAGCGGGTACACCTCGGCCTCGGAGATCTTCAGCTCGCGCACCAGCAGGTCGAGGACGTAGCGGTCGATGGACTCCTCGACCTCCAGGCGCACCGGCGGCCCGAAGCGGCGCCGCATGAGCTCCTTCTCCAGGGCCTGGAGCAGGTTCTCCGCGTCGTCCTCCTCGACCTCGAGGTCCTCGTTGCGGGTGATCCGGAAGGTGTGGTGCTCCAGCACCTCCATGCCCGGGAACAGCTCCTCCAGGTGTGCGGCGATGACGTCCTCGATGGGGACGTAGCGCTGCGGGGAGGCCTCCAGGAGGCGGGAGAGCAGCGGCGGCACCTTGACGCGGGCGAAGTGGCGGTGGCCGGAGACCGGGTTGCGCACGACGACCGCGAGGTTCAGGGACAGGCCCGAGATGTACGGGAAGGGGTGCGCGGGGTCCACGGCCAGCGGGGTCAGCACCGGGAAGATCTGGTGCCGGAACAGCGTGAAGAGCCGCGCCTGCTCCTTGTCGGTCAGCTCGTTCCAGCGGACGATGTGGATGCCCTCCTCCGCGAGGGCGGGGGCGACGTCCTCCTGGAAGGCGGCGGCGTGCCGGGCCATCAGCTCGCGGGAACGCGCCCAGATCATCTCCAGCACCTCGCGGGGCTGGAGCCCGGACGCGGACCGGGTGGCCACCCCGGTGGCGATACGGCGCTTCAGACCCGCGACCCGGACCATGAAGAACTCGTCCAGGTTGCTGGCGAAGATCGCGAGGAACTTCGCGCGCTCCAGGAGCGGCGTGTTCGGGTCCTCGGCGAGCTCGAGGACCCGCTCGTTGAACTGGAGCCAGCTGCGCTCGCGGTCCAGGAAGCGGCCCTGGGGCAGCTGGGCGCCCTCGGCCTCCTCGTAGGCGTCGAGGTCGGCGTCGAGGTCGGGATCGAGTCCGGACACCGCCGCGGCCACGGTGTGCGGGCGGTGCGCGGCGATGGAACCCACGGAGGGCTGCTGATTCTGCACGTTCGCGCGACCCGAGGGCTCTCCCTCACGGGGGGTGACGGGGGACGGGGTGACCGGCGCCTGGGCGTTCTGCTGGCTCATAAACCCATTGTTCCGCGCCGAACGGGTGAGGGGCGCGTCGGAGGAAACGCCCGGCAGCGAGCGCGCACGGTGCGCGCCGGCCCCGTTCTCCGGGGGCGGCAAGGGCTCTGGCACGGCGGGGTTCATTGGGTGAGGGTCGCAAGTTCGTCTGAATCAATGGTTACGGCGACATGACGTGCGGGATAGCGGGGGGAGGCCCGGGAAAATCGCCCCCGCCGCCCCCCACCCGTCCCGTCCCTGGCGCCGCGCCCCGGGCCCCCGCTGTCGGCCTGACGGCCTCGTCCTCGGACTCCCCCCGTCTCTTCGAGCGGGCGGGACCCCTGGACGGGCCGGGATCCAGCCCGTATTCAGCCCGTCCGGCCTCTGAGAAGCGGGATTCCGGGAGGGGAGCCCCTGGGGACGGGAGGGGGAGAGGGAGGGGGAGGGGCGGCGGGGGCGGAAACCCACCGGGCCGACCGGGGCAGGCTCAGGTCTCCGTCCGGTACATCAGATCCGTCTCGTACGTGGTGAAGCCCAGCCGCTCGTACACCGCCAGCGCAGCCTTGTTGTCCGCGTCCACGTACAGCATCGCCGTCGGCAGGCCCCGGCCCGCCAGGTGGCGCAGGCCGATCGTGGTCAGGGCGCGGCCCAGGCCGGTGCCCTGGGCCCCGGGGCGGACCCCCAGGACGTACACCTCGCCGAGCCGCTCCCGCGCGTGGACCTTCGTCCAGTGGAAGCCGGCCAGTTCGCCCTCGCGTTCCGCCAGGAAGAAGCCCTCCGGGTCGAACCACGGCTCCGCCTTGCGGTCGTCGAGGTCCCGCTGGGTGAGGGAGCCCTGTTCGGGGTGGTGCGCGAACGATTCCGCGTTGACGGCGAGCCAGGCCGCGTCGTCCTGCCCGGGCACGAACGTGCGCACCGTGACGCCCTCCGGCAGCGTCGGCTCCGGCGGGTCGAAGTCCGTCAACGAGCGGCGCAGCTGGCGGAGTTCGCGGAACAGGGTCAGGCCGAGCACCTGCGCCAGGTGCCGCGCCGCGGCGTGGCCGCCGTGCGCCCACACCCGCAGCCGCTTGCCGGAGGCCGCCAGCAGCGCGGAGCCCAGCGCCCGGCCGTGCCCGCGGCCGCGGTGCGCCGGGTGCACGACCAGCTCGGCGGCCGGCGCCTCCACCGGGTCGGCGTCCTCGAGCTGGGCATACCCGACGAGCGTGCCGTCGACCGTCAGCAGAAGATGGGAGACGCCTTCCCGCTCGCCCCCGCGCAACTGCAGCCGCCCCTGTTCGGACACGGCCTGCTGCCCGTCGACCCGGGCGGCGTCGGCGAGGAGCGCCAGTACGCCGTCGGCCTGTTCGGGCGAGAGCGCGGTGACGGTCTCGAGGGAGCGGGTCGTGGCCGGGCGGGCGGTGTCGTCGCTGGTCATGGGTATGAGGGTACGGGGCGGGGGAAGGAAAGGGGAGGTAGCGGGCAACCCGGCCCTCACCTCGAACCCCCTTTTGTGCCACGTGCGTTGACCCCGAGCTGCCCGAACCGCCGTCTTGGCGCGTTCTGTGCGGCGCCGCGGAGAAGCACAGCGCACCACGAGGCGGGGCCCCGAACCGCCTTCCGGGGCCCCGCCTCGGCCGTTTCACCGCCGCTACGGGACGGCCGGGAGATCCCCGGGCGGCGGAGTCGGCGCCCCCGGCAGCCGTACCGTCGCCACCGTGCCGCCGCCCTCCGCGGGGGTCAGGGACACCTCGCCGCCCGCCTGCTGGACCGTGCGGGCCACGATGGACAGGCCGAGGCCCGAGCCGGGCAGGGAGCGGGCCGACGGCGAGCGCCAGAAGCGGTCGAAGACGTGGGGGAGTTCGTCGGCCGGGATCCCGGGGCCGTGGTCACGCACCGTGAGGGAACCGTTCGCCAGGACGACCTCGACCGTGCCGCCCTCCGGGCTGAACTTCACGGCGTTGTCCAGGACGTTGACCACCGCGCGCTCCAGGGCGGACGGCTCCGCCCGGACGTACCACGGCTGGAGGTCCGCCGTGATCGTCAGCTCCGGGCCGCGCAGCCGGGCGCGGCGCAGCGCCGACTCGACGACGTCCTGCCATGGCACCACCTGTGTGGTGCCGGTGTGCTGGCCCTTCTCCGGGCGCGAGAGTTCCTGGAGGTCGCCGATGAGGGAGGCCAGTTCGGTCATCTGTGCCTTGACCGAGGCGAGGAGCGCCTTGCGGTCCTCCGGGGGGAGCGGACGGCCGGTCTCCTCGCTGCGGGTGAGGAGTTCGATGTTCGTGCGGAGGGAGGTGAGGGGGGTGCGCAGTTCGTGGCCCGCGTCCGCGATCAGCTGCTGCTGCAGCTCCCGGGAGCTCGCCAGGGCCGACGTCATCGAGTTGAAGGAGCGGGAGAGACGGGCGATCTCGTCCTCGCTGTCGTCCTCCACGGGGATGCGGATGTTCAGGTCCTCCGTACGCGCCACGTGTTCGACGGCCTCGGTGAGCTTGTCGACGGGGCGCAGCCCGGCACGGGCGACCGCCAGGCCGACGGCTCCGGCGCCGAGGACGCCGATGCCGGAGACGAGGAGGAGGATCAGGGACAGGTCGTTGAGTGTCGCCTGGGTGCTCCTCAGGGGGAGCGCGATCAGGAGGGCGGCGGGGGACGTCGTCTGGGTGTTGGTGTCCGTGACGGTGATCGGCAGGCTCAGCACGCGTACCGCATCGCCGTCCCCGTCGACGCTGTTGTGGATGATCAGGTCACCGTTGCGGCCCCCGTTCCTGATCACCTCCTTGTCGGTTCCGGTGACCTTGATCTGGCCCTTGGAGAACGACATGACGCAGGGTGTCCCGTCCTCCAGGACCACCTCGAAGTACATGTTCGGGGGGCCGTTGTCACCGTTCGGCGCGGGGGACCGGGTGCAGTTGGCCACGGCGGCCGAGGCCAGGGCCTGGATCCTCCTGTCGCCGACCGACTTCTGCAGGTCGTGGTCCACCTGGTCGTACAGCTTGCCCTGCACGATGAACCAGCAGGTCACCGAGACCGCCGCCACCCCGAACGCCACCGCCGCCGCCACCAGCAGGGCCAGCCGGGAGCGCAGCGGGAGGGAGCGGAACCGCTTGATCACTCGGCGCCGCCCTGCCGCAGGACGTAGCCCACGCCCCGCACGGTGTGCACCAGGCGCGGCTCACCGCCCGCCTCCGTCTTGCGGCGCAGGTACATCACGTAGACGTCGAGCGAGTTCGACGACGGCTCGAAGTCGAAGCCCCAGACCGCCTTCAGGATCTGCTCGCGGGTCAGCACCTGGCGCGGATGCGCCATGAACATCTCCAGGAGCGTGAACTCGGTACGGGTCAGCTCCACCGGGCGCCCGCCGCGCGTGACCTCGCGGGTGGCGAGGTCCATGCGCAGGTCGGCGAAGGCGAGGACGTCGTTCTCCTCGGCCGTGCCCGCCACGGCCGCCGCGTAGGAGGTGCGGCGCAGCAGGGCGCGGATACGGGCGAACAACTCGTCCAGCTCGAACGGCTTGACCAGGTAGTCGTCGGCCCCGGCGTCCAGGCCGGTGACACGGTCGCCGACCGTGTCACGGGCCGTGAGCATCAGGATGGGGGTGGTGTCGCCCGCGCCCCGGATCCGGCGGGCGGCGGTGAGGCCGTCCATGCGCGGCATCTGGATGTCCAGGACCAGCAGGTCCGGCTTGTACGCGGTCGCCTTCTCCAGCGCGTCCGCACCGTCCACGGCCACCTCGGTGGCATAGCCCTCGAAGGCGAGGCTGCGCTGGAGTGCTTCACGCACGGCCGGCTCGTCGTCGACGATCAGGATGCGCTGGGGGTCACGGTCGCCTTCGGCGGGGCTCATGGATGTTGAGTTCCTCAAGGTGCGACGGACGGACTGAACGGATCCAGACTCGCACGATTCGGGTCGGGTACGGAAAGGGCGGGACGTGGCTGCGGGCAGGCGTGCCGCGGGCGGCGGCCGTGGTCAGCCCGTCACCGCGGTCAGCCGGTTCAGCGGAACCTTGCGGCGGTGCGGTCGCGCGTCCGTCATCCGCAGCCCCATCAGCTGCGGCACCGCCACCTGCGGAATCGCCACCTGGGGGGCGCGCTCCACCCGTGGCCGGGTCCGTGGCCGGGGCTGGGGCCGGGTCCGGACCCGGCGCCGTGCCGGGGCGTGGAGCTGGTTCGCCACGGCCAGGGCCAGCAGGACTCCGCCGGGCTGGGCGGCATCGGTGACCTCGTGCACAGCCGTCGTGATCATGTCGTACTCCTTACCACTCGCCCGGCGGGGTGCCCGCTCGGCTCTGAGAGTGAGCCGGCTCGGAGAGTCAGCTCTGAGAGCCGGAGCGCAGCGTCGCCAGGTCGGACTTGACGGTGTTGATCGGGATGGCGAAGCCCAGGCCGACGCTGCCGGCGCTCGACGAGGTCGAGTCCGAACCCGCCGAGTACATCGCCGAGTTGATGCCGACGACGTTGCCGTTCATGTCGATGAGGGCGCCACCGGAGTTGCCCGGGTTGAGAGAGGCGTCCGTCTGGATCGCCTTGTACGTGGTCGTGGACGAGCCCGTGTCGCCGTTGAACTGCCGGCCGCCGAAGGCGAACGGCCACCGGCCGTCGCCGCCCTGCTGCTGGTTCTCGTCGGTCGGCACGGTGACGTCACGGTTCAGGGCGGAGACGATGCCGCTGGTCACCGTGTCGCTCAGGCCCTCGGGGGAGCCGATGGCGACGACCTGGTCGCCGACCCGGAGGCCGTCGGAGTTGCCGAGCGTGGCGGCCTTCAGTCCGGACGCGCCCTGCAGCTTGATCAGCGCCAGGTCCTTCTTGCTGTCGGTGCCCACGACCTGTGCGGTGTACGACTTGCCGTCGCTCGTCGTCACCTTGACCGAGGTGGCACCGGAGACGACGTGGTTGTTGGTGACGATCTGGCCGTTGCTGGTGATGATCACGCCGGAACCGGTCGACCGACCGGCGTTCGAGGTGGCGTTGATCTCCACGATGCTCGGGTTGACCGCGGCGACCACTCCGGCGATCGTCCCCTTCGCGCTGGAGGGCACCACGTTGGTACCGGTGGCGCTGGAGGAGACGGTGTTCTTGCCGGTCAGCTCCTGGATCCCGTACGCCGTGCCGCCTCCTATCGCGGCGGCGGCGATCGCCACGGCCGCGAGGAGCGCGAGCGGGCTCTTGGCGCGCTGCTTCGGCTCGGGGTGGGTGGGGGCGGCGGTGCCGTCCCCGCCGTCATGACCGCCGCCGTCGCCGTCATGACCGCCGCCGGGCGCGGCCGCCGGCGGCGCCGGGCGGTACGCCGGAGGGGGCGGCCACTCCGGGTTCACCGGGGAAGAGGCGTGCTGCTGCTCGGGGTACGCGGACTGCGGTCCGTGACCCTGGGGGTACTCGTACTCGCTGCTGCGGCGGAAGCTCTCGGTCATGTGAAAGAGAGTGTCCCGTGATCATGAGAGCATCCTGAGTCCCCGCTGAGAAGCCCGACAGAACCGTGTATGCCCGATATTAGGGCGCCCGGTTCGCGGAACAGGGCGCCCGGTTCGTGGACTCCGGCGGGTGGCCGGCACCTACTCGCAGCCGCAGGAACGGCGCACGACCAACCGTGAGGGGAACAGTTTCAGCCGCTCCCGCCGTGATCCCGCCACCCGAAGCCCGTCGTCGAGCACCAGATCGACCGCCGCGCGGGCCATGGCGGAACGGTCCGAGGCGACCGTGGTGAGCGGCGGGTCGGTCAGCGCCGCCTCCTTCACGTCGTCGAACCCGGCCACCGCCAGCTCCCCGGGCACATCGAGCCGCAGTTCGCGGGCCGCCCGCAGTACCCCGATCGCCTGGTCGTCGGTGGAGCAGAAGATCGCCGGCGGGCGGTGGGGCCCGGACAGCAGCTCCAGGGCGACGTTGTACGCGTCGTACCGGTTGTACGGAGCCTCGAACAGGCGGCCCTCCGTGGAGATCCCGGCCTCCTGCATCGCGCGCCGCCAGCCCTCGACGTGGTCGGAGACCGGGTCGCCGACCGCCGGGGTCTCGGCCGTGCCGCCCATACACGCGACGTACCCGTACCCGTGCTCGAGGAGGTGCCGCACGGCGAGCTGGGCGCCGCCCAGGTCGTCCGTGACGACGGCGACGTCGTCGATGGCCTCGGGCCGCTCGTGCAGCAGGACGACCCGGGCGTCCCAGGCGTCGATCTCCGCGGCGGCGTGGTCGTTGAGCGCGTGGCTGACGAGGATCAGCCCGGAGACGCGCATGCCGAGGAAGGCGCGCAGATAGTGGACCTCCCGCTCGGCCACGTAGTCGGTGTTGCCGACGAGCACCATCTTTCCGCGCTCGGCGGCGGCCTGCTCGACCGCGTGCGTCATCTCGCCGAAGAAGGGCTGGCGCGCGTCCGGCACGATCATGCCTATGAGGTCCGTGCGCCGCGACGCCATGGCCTGGGCGACCCGGTCGGGCCGGTACCCCAGTTCCTTGATGGCTGCGAGGACGCGCTCGCGCGTGGCCGGGGCGACCGGCCGGGGTCCGTTGTTGATGACATAGCTGACGACGGCGGTGGATGTCCCCGCCAGTCGCGCCACATCATCCCGAGTCACCTTGGCCACGCGCGGAGTCTACGCGGATGGACCACCTCTGGGCAGGGCTTTCGCCGTTCTATGCCCCACCTGTGACCTGGGCCGTGCCTGCGTCTCCTCCGCGGCGACGTACGCCTGTGCCGCCGCGGTGGCACAGGCTCACGCCTCGGCGGTCACCTCGACCCCGGCCACCGGCGCCGGGTCGTCCGCATCGTCCGCCTGCGGCCGGGCCGCCTTGGCCTTGGCCTCCTCGGCGGCGCGCTCGACCTTCTCCGGGGTGACGAAGCGGTAGCCGACGTTCCGCACGGTGCCGATCAGCGACTCGTGCTCGGGCCCGAGCTTGGCACGCAGCCGTCGTACGTGGACGTCCACCGTGCGCGTGCCGCCGAAGTAGTCGTAGCCCCAGACCTCCTGCAGCAGCTGGGCGCGGGTGAAGACCCGGCCCGGGTGCTGCGCGAGGTACTTCAGGAGCTCGAACTCCTTGAAGGTGAGGTCGAGGACGCGGCCCTTGAGCTTGGCCGAGTACGTCGCCTCGTCCACGGACAGGTCGCCGTTGCGGATCTCCATCGGGGAGTCGTCGCTGACGATCTGCTGGCGGCCCATGGCCAGCCGCAGCCGGGCCTCGACCTCCGCCGGGCCGGCGGTGTCCAGCAGGACGTCGTCGACGCCCCAGTCCGCGGTCACGGCCGCCAGACCGCCCTCGGTCACGACCAGGAGCAGCGGGCAGCCGGGCCCGGTGGAGCGCAGCAGCTGGCACAGGCTGCGCACCTGCGGGAGGTCCCGTCGCCCGTCCACGAGAATGACGTCGGCACCCGGGGTGTCGACGAGGGCCGGCCCCTCCGCGGGGGCCACGCGCACGTTGTGCAGCAGAAGGCCGAGGGCGGGAAGCACTTCCGTCGACGGCTGAAGGGCGTTGGTCAGGAGCAGCAGAGAACTCATACGTCTGGTTCCTCCTCGGTCCCTGCGAGGACGTTTGGCGGGGCGGCACTGCTCTGCGCATCCCGGGGCCCGTACACCTGCGGTTTCCCGCGTCGTATACAACACGTCCGAAAGCACAAAAGGACCCGGGGGCTACGCTGCCCGAGTCCTCTGCCCAGCAGAATAGCCCACATGAGCACTGGCACGGCAGGTGGAACGGCAGGATCCACCGTTCGTCCGCAATCCGGGACGGCTCGTCCCGGGCCCGTGCGGACGTTTCTGCACACGGTCGACGGGGTGACGATCGACGCCGCATACGATCCGGGATCCGTTGTATACGACACCGGACGTCCATCCTCCGGCCACCCGGACGGGCCGGTGACCGGGCCGGCGATCGTCGTGGCGCACGGCTTCACGGGCGACCTGGAGCGGCCCCACGTCCGCCGGGTCGCGGGCGTGCTCAGGCGGTACGGCGCGGTGGTGACGTTCTCCTTCCGCGGCCACGGGGCGTCCGGCGGCCGGTCCACGGTCGGCGACCGCGAGGTGCACGATCTGACGGCCGCCGTGCGGTGGGCGCGGGAGCTGGGGCACACGCGCGTGGCCACCGTCGGGTTCTCGATGGGCGGCTCGGTGGTGCTGCGGCACGCGGCAGCGCATGAGGAGGGCGCGGACCCGGACGCGGTGGTGTCCGTGAGCGCGCCCGCCCGCTGGTTCTACCGGGGGACGGCCCCCATGCGGCGGCTGCACTGGCTGGTGACCCGGCCCGAGGGCCGCCTGGTGGGCCGCTACGGCCTGCGCACCCGCATCCACCACCGCGACTGGGACCCGGTCCCCGCCTCGCCGGTCGAATCCGTCCCGCTGATCGCGCCGACCCCGCTGCTGATCGTGCACGGCGACCGGGACGGCTACTTCCCCGTCGACCACCCCCGCATGCTGGCCGAGGCCGCCCCCGACCACGCCGAACTGTGGCTGGAACCCGGCATGGGCCACGCCGAGCACGCCAGCGACGACGCCCTGCTGGCCCGCATCGGGGAGTGGGTGGCCGCGCGGGCGGGCTAGCCTGAGCGGTGTTCACCACGACCGAGTCGAGGAAGCAGATGGCAAAGGGCACGGTGCGCTACTGGGCCGCCGCCAAGGCAGCCGCGGGGGTCGCCGAGGAGCCGTACGACGCGACGACGCTCGCGGAGGCGCTCGACGCGGCGCGCGAAAGGCATCCCGGGGAACTCGTCCGTGTTCTGAAGCGCTGCTCCTTCCTGGTCGACGGTGACCCCGTCGGGACCCGTGAGCACGAGACGGTACGGCTGGCCGAGGGCGGCACGGTCGAGGTGCTCCCGCCGTTCGCAGGAGGATGAGCGATGAGCAACCAGCCGTACGAGGGCTACGAGGGCTACGAGGGCTACGAGGGGCACCAGGGGTACGCGGCCCCCGGGTACGGGGGCCATGACGCCCACCAGGCCCGCTCCCACCAAGGCCCCCAAGCCCCCGAGCCGCACCGCATCCAGGGGCCCGAACCCCGGCAGTCCCCCCACAGCCATCGGGGTCAGGGGCACCCGGAACAGGGCTGGTACGACCCGAGCGGCGCGGCCCACCCGCAGCAGCAGTGGCAGCAGCAGCCCTACGGGGCGGCGCAGCCCCTGCCGCCGGAGGCGGCAGCGTACGATCCGCACGCTCACGCCGCGCCCGGCGTCGCCGCCACCACGACGAGGACCGCCGCCACCACCACCGAGCCCGAGCCGCACGCCGTCGACCTGTCCGCCCTCCCCGCCAACCAGCGGGCCCGGCTCGAAGGCCGTTCGCCGATCATCGAGCCCGGGCTGCAGCCGGCCGCGCTCACCGCGCTGCTGGGGGCGCTGCTGGCCGGGGCCGCGGCCGTGGGGACGTACGCGCTGGTCCTGCCCCTGGTGGTGCTGCAGGCCGTGACGGCGGCGGGATGGTTCCGGCTGAACGGCATGTGGCCGGCCCGGCAGGGCATCGCGCTGGCGTTCCTGGGCGCGGTCACCGCGGACGTGGCGCTGCTGGTGGCGGGCCGGGAGCAGGCGCCGGCGGCGATCCTCGGCACGCTCGGCGTCTGGGTCCTGCTGTCCCTGGTCCTCCAGCTCAGGTCGCACGCCGACCCGGACACCCGGATGTACGGCCTGATGGCGACGGTCGCCTCGGCCGCGCTGTCGATCGTGGCGGCCGGGCATCTGGCGGCCGGGCCCGAGGCGGTCACGGTGGGTGCGATCGCGGTCGCCGCGGCGGTCCTGGCCCGCGCGCTGCCGCTGCCGACGGCGGCGTCGGTGGTGGTGGCCCTGCTGGCGGCCGCGGGCGCGGGCATCGCGGTGGGCGGGGCGACGGGCTTCGGCGCGTCGGGTGCGCAGGGCGCGTTCCTCGGCCTGGGCGCGGGCGTCTGCGCGCTGATCGGCCACCGGGTGGCGAGCTACGACTACCCGTCGCGCTTCGTGCACTTCACGGCGGGCGTGGCCCTGCCGCTGACGGCGGCGGCGCCGGTGATCTACGTACTGGGCCGGGCGCTGGGCTGAGCGAGCCGGCCCGCCCCTCCGTGTCACAGCTGATCGACAATTCCCCGGCGCCCCTTCCCCCGGCGGGTACTGTCACGCAGGACGGCCGCCGGGTCGTCGGACCGCCGTGACGACTGCCGACGTGGGGGACAACCGAGCATGCGAGCACTGCGAATACTGCTGATCCTCGTCGTGGTCCTGGGCGGCCTGTTCGTCATCGCGGACCGTGTCGCGGTCCACTTCGCGCAGAACGAGGCGGCCGACAAGCTCAGGACCACGGAGAACCTGACCACCACCCCGGACGTGTCCATCAAGGGCTTCCCCTTCCTGACCCAGGTCGTCTCCGGTCGGCTGGACGACGTCGAGGTCGGCATAAAGGACTACGAGGCGACCACCGTCAACGGCTCCGGCTCCGGCTCCGAGAAGATCCGCATCGACGACCTGAACGCCTCGATGAAGGACGTGACGTTCTCCGGCGGCTACAGCTCCGCGACCGCGGCCACCGCCACCGGCACCGCGCTCATCACCTACGACGAGCTGCTGAAGACCGCCACGTCACAGCCCACCGATGTCGCCCCCGGCGTCACCGCCCGGGTGATCGGCCTGTCCGACGGCGGCAACGGGAAGATCAAGGTCGCGGTGAAGGTCGAGGCGCCCGCCCTCGGCATCAAGCTGCCGAACCCGGTCTACGTCCTCAGCTCGGTCACCGCCCGGGGCAACACCGTCAGGGTGCACGCCGACAGCCTGCCCAGGCTCGCCGGCATGGAGGTCGCGGGCTCCCGGATCCGCGCCATCACCGACTTCCAGCAGCGCATCGACCGGCTTCCCGGCGGCATCGAGCTCGACCGGGTCCAGGCCGGCGAGAAGGGCGTGGAGATCACGGTGAAGGGTTCGCACGTCCGTCTCGCCGGGTAGGACGACTGCCGGTCGCGCGGACCGGCGACCGGCGACCGGCGGCCAAGGGCCCCGGGGCGAGCATGGATCGGGCGCAGGCCGATTGTCCGATGGGTGAGACACTCCCGTCCGTAACGCAGATGGGGGCGGTCCCCCGCGACGGAGAGCCGGACGGCGGCCGCCGCGCATCGCATCCTGTCCCACATTCCGGACGATCGCATCTCAGGATGCGACACGCCGGTGACACGCCCCGCACCCGGTCCCTACGATCGACCCCATGCAGCGACAGGCGGATCTCACGAAGCGGCGGGCAGTAGACCTGTGCCGCGTCGCCGCCATGCTCTGTCGCACTTCCTGAGCGGGAGGGTTCCACTCCCGTATCGCCGCCCTGGCTCCTGACACAGGGCCACTCGTGCGCCGCGTACGCCACCGCGACACCGCGTACCCGCACCCCTTCTGACTCGCAACGCCCCGCCGTAACTGCCCCGGAGGAGAAAAAGCATGAGCCGCAGCGACGTCCTGGTAGACGCCGACTGGGTCGAGCAGCACCTGGACGACCCCAAGGTCGTCGTCGTCGAGGTCGACGAGGACACCACGGCGTACGAGAAGAACCACATCAAGAACGCCGTCCGCATCGACTGGAAGCAGGACCTTCAGGACCCGGTCCGCCGCGACTTCGTCAACCAGGAGCAGTTCGAGGAACTCCTGTCGAAGAAGGGCATCGCCAACGACGACACGGTCGTCCTCTACGGCGGCAACAACAACTGGTTCGCGGCCTACGCCTACTGGTACTTCAAGCTCTACGGCCACGAGGACGTCCGTCTCCTCGACGGCGGCCGCAAGAAGTGGGAGCTGGACGCCCGCGAGCTGGTCGACGGCTCCGAGGTGCCCGAGCGCGCCAACACCGAGTACAAGGCCAAGCCGCAGGACGCCTCGATCCGTGCCTTCCGCGACGAGGTCGTCGAGGCGATCGGCGCCAAGAACCTGGTCGACGTCCGCTCGCCCGACGAGTTCTCCGGCAAGCTGCTCGCGCCCGCGCACCTGCCGCAGGAGCAGTCGCAGCGCCCGGGCCACGTCCCCAGCGCCAGGAACATCCCCTGGTCGAAGTCGGCCAACGACGACGGCACCTTCAAGTCCGACGAGGAGCTGAAGGAGCTGTACCGGGCCGAGGGCGTGGACCTCGCCAGGGACACCATCGCCTACTGCCGTATCGGTGAGCGCTCCGCGCACACCTGGTTCGTGCTGCACGAGCTGCTCGGCCAGGAGAACGTCAAGAACTACGACGGTTCGTGGACCGAGTACGGCTCCCTCGTGGGTGTGCCGATCGAGCTCGGCGCCGGCAAGTAAGACCGACCTCTACGGAAAAGACGGAGAAGCACATGTGTGGAGCGAAGGCCGGCGGCCCCGACGCCTCGACGATCAAGCCCGGTGAGACCACCATCCAGGGCCAGGTGACCCGCAACGGCGAGCCGGTGACGGGCTACGTCCGCCTCCTGGACTCGACCGGCGAGTTCACCGCGGAGGTCCCCACCTCCGCCACGGGCCAGTTCCGCTTCTACGCGGCCGAGGGCACCTGGACCGTCCGCGCCCTGGTGCCGGGCGGCACCGCGGACCGCACCGTCGTCGCCCGGAAGGGCGGCCTCGCGGAGGTCGCGATCGCGGTCTGAGCGGGACCGCACGGCTGAAGGGCCGCACCCACGGGTTGGACGCCTCGGGTGCGGTCCTTCCGCATGTCCGCGGGGCATAGTGAAGGTATGTACGCACGACGACGTCACGTGTACTTCGCCATGATGGGCACCTGCCTGGTGCTGTTCGTCCTGGCCTGGGGAGTCGTGCGCATCTGGTCGGTTCCGGCGGCCGTGGCGATGTGCGTGGTGGCCATGGTGATCCCGCCCCTGGCCGCCATCGTGGCGAACCGCCGGGGTCCCGAGGACCGCTGGTGGGACGACCCGTCCGGGGACCCGCAGTCGGACGAGTGGTGGGACGAGCTGGACGGCAAGAAACGGCGGTGACGGCGGTGACGGCGGTTCCGGTCCGGGCCGGACGACTCGGCCGGACGACTCAGCCGGGGATGCGCACGGCCAGGAGGGCCACGTCGTCGTCGTTGTGCGTCGGACGGGCCCGCTCCAGCAGGTGGTCGGTGAAGGGGGCCAGGTCGCGGTGGGCCAGGGACGCGGCGGTGCGGCGCAGCCGCTCCAGACCCTCGTCGAGGGAGTGACCGGGGGATTCGATCAGCCCGTCGGTGTACAGCACGAGGGTGGATCCGGGCGGCAGCAGCACGGTCGCGTCGTCGCGCTTCTGCTCCGGCGCGAGGCCCAGGAGGACGCCGTGCCCGTCGGTGAGGTAGCGGGTCACGCCTTCGTGGCTGACCAGCAGGGGCGGCGGATGCCCGGCATTGGTCCAGCACAGTTCGCAGTGCCCGTCGCAGGCTATGGTCATGCGGGCGAACACCATGGTGGCCAGGGGGACCTCGGCGATGGACAGGGACGCCTGGTCCAGCCACTCGACGATCTTGCTCGGTGGTTTCTCCTCCGACCAGGCATAGGCGCGGAGGATGTTGCGCAACTGTGCCATGCCCGCCGCGGCGTCCAGGTCGTGTCCGACCACATCGCCGACGACCACGGCCATGGCGCCGTCCGCCAGGGTGAAGGCGTCGTACCAGTCGCCGCCGACCTGTGAGGCGTCCGGCGCGGGCAGGTAGCGGGCGGTCATCGCGAATCCCTGCACGCGGGGCAGCTGGGGCAGCAGATAGCGCTGCATGGTCTCGGCGACCTTGCGCTGTTGCTGGTACAGACGCGCGTTCTCCAGGGCCAGCCCGGCACGCCGGGTGATGTCCTCGAGCAGCGCGATGTTCGCCGGGGTGAACCGCTCGGGCCGTTCGGAGCGGCCGAGGGTCAGGGCTCCCAGCACCTCCCGCACGGTGCGGATGGGAGCGATGGCGGCCGAGTGCATGCCGGTCGCCTCGAACAGGCGGCGCTGCTCCACCGCGATGCCCGAGTCCGGCGGGCCCTGGTAGGTCTCCGGCCCGGCCAGCGTGGACGCCACGCCCCGCAGGGCCCGGGACAGGGGCATCGGGGACTCCTCGGGCACCGGTGGCATCGCTCCCTCGAGGTCTTCCCGGTGCACCAGGACCCCGTTCTCCGCGTGCACGACGGCGAAGCGCCGCACCTCGTCGCGTTCGGTGATGAGGTCGATGACGGCCCAGTCCGCGAGGCGGGGCACGACCAGGTTCACCAGCCGGTCCATCGCCTCGTCGACGTCCAGGGTGGAGCTCAGCGTCGTGGTGGTCTCGGCCAGCAGCGCCAGCCGATCCAGCTCCGAGAGCGACGCGGTGACCCGCTCCCCGCGTTCACCGGGCGACTGCTCCTCGCCGGACGGGTGGAAGAGGACGAGGGTGCCGTCGAGGCGCCGGTCACCGATGCGGAAGGGCGTCGCCAGCCACGAGATCTGCAGCAGGGAGCCGTCGCCGCGTTCCACCCACTCCTCGCCGCCCTGCGCCGGGCGTCCGGCCAGGATGGCCTGCCGCATCCGGCACTGGGCCCTCGGCATGGTCGCCCCGTGGCGGGTGCGGTGCAGCGCGTCGTGTGCGTCCTGCCCGAGCAGCTCGGCGAGCGGCCGGGCGACGAGCTGCTCGGCCCGGGTGTTGGCGTGAAGGATGCACCCGCGCTCGTCGTTCAGGTACGCGCCGACCCCCAGAGCCTCCAGCGCACTGGCGACCTCATCGGGTATGCCCGTTGCCTCGGGGTCCGTCATGGTCGGCCTCCACTCCCCCCTTCGTCGGAGTTCCCCGTGAGGCGGAGGCGACGCGTCCTGCGGCCGGTCGGGTCAGTACACGAGCGCCTGGGTGTCCTCCGCCAGTGCCTCCTGTACGAAGACCTGCGCCCCCGCGATGCGTACGCCCTCGATGACGTCCTTCTCCGTGATCTCGCGGCGGGCCGCGCACTGCGTGCACAGGGTGATCCGGCCGGCCGCCAGGACCGACTCGATCAGGTCGGGCAGCGGCGCGGCGTGCGGCAGCTCGAACTCGGCGGCCCGTCCCGGCAGCGCGAACCACGACGACTCACCGGTCAGCCAGAGCGAGACGTCCACGCCGCTGGCGACGGCGACCGCCGCCACCGTGAACGCCTGAGAGCAGCGCTCGGGCGCATCGGCCCCCGCCGTCACCTTGATCACGAGCTTGTTGGCCATGCCGAAAGCGTAGTCCCGGCCGTCACGTCGCCTCGACCCGCGGCGCGTCCGGGCCCGGGCGCAGCCGGGGCTCGCAGGCGCCGTCGGGTCGGACACGGCGGCGGGTACGGGTGCGGACGCGTGCGGGAGGGGGCGTTTTTGGCGGCTTGGGCCCGTGGACGGGTGAGAAGGGAGGCAGTGCGAAGGCCGGGTACTCCTGCGCGTGGGCGGGCCGCTGCCGGTCGGTCATGGGCGGTGCTCCTTTCGCTGGTGCTGACGCAGCAGCACGTTGGCGTCGGTCTCGGCACTGCGGTCGTGCACCGCCCGTGCGGCCTCCCGTGAACCGGCCAGCTCCTCGCACTTGGCGCAGCCCCGGACCGGCAGGGGAGGGCGGCTGGTGTCGTCGGCGGCCCGGGCCCGCTCGTTCGCCGCCCGCACCCCGGCGCTGAGCCGCTCCCGCTGGGTGGCGGGGCGCAGGGCGGCGGGGTCCGCCTGCCACTCCCGGCCACCACCGACCGGGCGCAGCATCGCGTACGGCCCTGATCTGGCCCGGTACTCGCCCACCTTGCGCGTGGCCGGGTCGTAGAGGAGTGCTCCGCGTTCCAGGGCCGTCATCGGTTCTCTTCCTTTCCACAACGCCTGCGCGCAGCGCGACACGTGAACTACGCTGCGTGGTCGGACGTTACGAGCATGGCCCCCGAGCAGGGCCGAAACGCCGTGGACGAGGTCTGCTTCTCCGCCAGTCGGTGCTTTTTCCACACCTTCCACGGCTCTCTCGCATGGAGGAGCGCGATGCCGCCTCGACGGGTGATCACGGGACGCAGCCAGGAGCCGAGGAAGCGGTTCGCGGAGGAGCTACGGCTGCTGCGGACGGAGCGGAGCCTGAGCCTGCGGGAGCTGGCGAAGGCGGTCGGCTGGGACGCCTCCCAGTTCGGAAAGATGGAGAGCGGCCAGACACTGGGCGGCCCGGAGGTCGTACAGGCGCTGGACCAGTACTACGGGACTCCGGGGTTGCTGCTGGCGCTGTGGGAGCTGGCGGTGGGGGATCCGTCGCAGTTCAAGGAGCAGTACCGGCGGTACATGATGTTGGAGGCGGAGGCGGTGAGCCTGTGGCAGTACTCGGTGAGCAGGCCACCCGGACTGCTTCAGACGGCCGGGTACGCGCGTGAGGCCCTCGCGGCGGGCGGTTTCAAGGGGCAAGAACTGGATCAGCAGGTCGAGGCCCGCATTGGCCGGCGAAAGGTGCTGGAGGGGGATGAGGCACCGCCGTTCCGTGTCCTTCTCTCTGAAGCGGTGCTGCGAAACACGCCGCGCGACACTCGAGCGTGGAAGGAGCAACTGGAGCACCTGGCGGAGGCTTCAGAGCGTCCGCATGTCACCCTTCACGTGCTGCCGTTCGGCACCGGACTTCACGGCCTGGACAGTACTGACGTGATGTTCCTGCGCCTGCTGGACGGCCGTACGGTGGCGTACGCCGAGAACGACGTACGGGGTGAACTCGTCGAAGAAACAGGCAGGGTTGAGCGCCTGCACCGCACCTATGATTCCGTACGTGACGTGGCTCTGGGGCCTGCCGAGTCGCGGAAGTTCATCCTGCGGATGTTGGAGGAAGTGCCGTGCGAGCGATCGACCTGAGCACCGCGACCTGGCGCAAGAGCAGCTACAGCAACTCCGACGGAGGCAACTGCGTCGAGATCGCCCCCGACCTCCCCTCCGTCGTCCCCGTCCGCGACAGCAAGGACCCGGCATGCGGCACCCTCGTCTTCGAGGCCGCCGCATGGACCCGTTTCATCGACGAGGTCAAGCGGACCTGACAAAGAGGCTCGGGTCCCACCCGACTACAGTGGGACCTGGCCCTGTGTACGTGTACCGCGCTCATCCGAGGAGCACCCCGTGGAGATCTTCTTCGAAACCCTGCTGGTCCTGGTCTGCGTCGGCGTGCTCGCCTTCGCCGGACTGACCGTGAAGAAGCTCTTCCAGGGCCAGCGCTGACCCCTACGCCCTCCACGACGAAAAGCAGCTCATGATCGAGATCCCGTCCGACCTGCACAAGGACCTCGTCCCGCTCGCCTTCCTGCTCGGCAACTGGACCGGCGCGGGTGTGCACGACTTCCCCGGTGCCGAGAAGTGCAACTTCGGGCAGGAGGTGTCCTTCACCCACGACGGGCGGGACTTCCTGGAGTACCGCTCGCACACCTGGGTGCTGGACGGCGACGGGAACAAGGTCAGGCCGCTGGAGTCGGAGTCCGGCTACTGGCGGATCGACGCGGAGCGCAGGGTCGAGGTGACCATGGTCCGCAACGACGGCGTCGTCGAGGTCTGGTACGGCGAGCTGGCGGACAAGAAGCCGCAGATCGATCTGGCGACGGACGCGGTGGCCCGTACGGCGGCCTCGGGCCCGTACACCGGCGGCAAGCGCCTGTACGGCTACGTCAAGAGCGACCTGATGTGGGTCGGCGAGAAGCAGACGCCGGAGGTCGAGCTGCGCCCGTACATGTCGGCGCACCTGAAGAAGGTCGTCACCCCGGAGGACGTCGAGCGCTGGGCGAAGGCCCTTCCGGACGACCTCCCGGACGACGGCATCGCGTTCTTCAAGTAGGGCAAGCGACAAGGAGAGGGCCTCGCGGGCATCCGCGGGGCCGTTCGTTGTCGGACAGCGGCATCGACCCACTGGTTCACGCGTACGCGTCCTGGCGCCAGGCCGGGAGGCGGGGCGGGACCACGTCGGTACGCCGGGGCTCAGCAGGGTTGGTGGACCCTGAGGCGATCGCGGCGCTCGACCACCGTGGGCGCACGGGCGCCGGCCGCCGACGGCGCCCCGAAGAACGGCTGAGGAGGTACGGACCGTGACCGGCGTGAGCCGGACCCGGTGCCTCTGCCCGCGGGGTGGCAGCGCCTTGCCCTTCGGGGCCCGTGTTCGTTGCACGTCGCACCGCACATCCGCCCGGATGACGGGGGCACCGCCGTTGCGACCCGGCCCGGCTTCGTGACGGAGCCCTAGACTGGACGGCGTGGTGAGCACCGACTGGAAGAGTGATCTGCGGCAGCGCGGCTACCGGCTGACCCCGCAGCGGCAACTCGTGCTCGAAGCCGTGGACACCCTGGAGCACGCGACCCCCGACGACATCCTCGGCGAGGTGAGGAAGACCGCGTCGGGGGTCAACATTTCCACCGTCTACCGGACCCTGGAACTCCTGGAGGAACTGGGGCTGGTCAGCCATGCCCACCTGGGCCACGGCGCTCCCACCTACCACCTGGCCGACCGGCACCATCACATCCACCTGGTCTGCCGGGACTGCCAGAACGTGATCGAGGCGGACGTCGCGGTGGCGTCCGAGTTCACGGCCAAGCTGCGCGAGACGTTCGGCTTCGACACGGACATGAAGCACTTCGCGATCTTCGGCCGGTGCAGGGACTGTTCCCTCAAGACTTCAACTACCCCGTCGTAGGCTTGAGACCATGAAGAGTCCCCTGCTGTCCCTGCCCGGCGCCGTCCCCGCCGAGGGCGTGGACGAAGGCGTCGCCGCCCACTACGGCGACCTGTTCCGCGAGCAGCGCGCCCTCGCCGACGGCTCCGGATTCGTGGACCTCTCGCACCGCGGTGTCATCACCGTCAGCGGAGAGGACCGGCTGAGCTGGCTGCACCTGCTGCTCACCCAGCACGTCAGCGAACTGCCCCCACACCAGGCCACCGAGGCGCTGATCCTCTCCGCGAACGGCCACATCGAGCACGCGCTGTACCTGGTCGACGACGGCGAGAGGGTCTGGGCGCACGTCGAGCCCGGCACCCAGGGCGCGCTGATCGCGTACCTGGAGTCGATGAAGTTCTTCTACCGCGTGGAAGTCGCCGACCGCACGGACGACTTCGCGGTGGTGCACCTGCCGGCCGGTTCCATCGCCGAGGCCCCCGAGGGTGTCGTGGTCCGCGAGACCCCTTACGGCCGCGACCTGTTCCTCCCGCGCACGGACCTGGAGTCCTATGCGGAGAAGAACGGTCCCGCGGCCGGCATCCTCGCCCACGAGGCGCTGCGCGTGGAGCAGCACCGCCCGCGTCTGGGCTTCGAGACCGACCACCGCACCATCCCGCACGAGCTGGGCTGGATCGGCTCGGCCGTCCACCTCCACAAGGGCTGCTACCGCGGCCAGGAGACGGTGGCCCGCGTCCAGAACCTGGGCAAGCCGCCGCGCCGCCTGGTCTTCCTCCACCTCGACGGCAGCGAGGTCCACCTGCCCCCGCACGGCACGGAACTGCGCCTCGCGGACGACGGCCCCGACGGCCGCAGGATCGGCTTCGTGACGACCTCGGTACGCCACCACGAACTGGGCCCGATCGCCCTGGCCCTGGTCAAACGGAACGTGCCGGTGGATGCGAGGCTCCTGGCCGGAGAGACAGCGGCCGCACAGGAGGTCGTGGTTCAGCCGTAGGTAGTCGCGACTGCGGGTCGGTCGTGGCTGATCGCGCAGTTCCCCGCGCCTCCCGCGCCTCCCGGGGGAGCCGCGGTGCCGTCGGCTGTGCCGTGCCCCGGCTGCGGACAGTCCGCCTCCCCCGAGCCTTGACGGCCTGGGGGAGCCCCAGGGGCGGCACGGTGGGCGCCGGGGCCGCTGCTCGAAGGGCTTGGGGGAGTGCGGCGCCGGGCCGCGCGACCCGGGCGGGCGCAGTGCAGGGGCCCCTAAAGCTCGAGCAGCACCGTGAACGGCCCGTCATTGGTGAGCGACACGCGCATACTCGCCCCGAACCGCCCCGTGGCCACCGTCGCCCCCAGCGCCCGCAGCTGCGCGACCACCTCGTCCACCAGCGGCTCGGCGACGTCGCCGGGGGCGGCCGCGTTCCAGGTCGGGCGGCGCCCCTTGCGGGCGTCGCCGTACAGCGTGAACTGGCTGATCACCAGCAGCGGCGCGTCGACGTCGGAGCAGGACCTCTCGTCGTGCAGCATGCGGATCGACCACAGCTTGCGGGCGAGCTGGGCCGCCTTCTCCTTGGTGTCGTCGTGCGTCACCCCGACGAGCACGCACAGCCCCTCGCCGCTGATCTCGCCGACCGTCTCGCCGTCCACGACGACGCTCGCGCCGTCGACCCTCTGCACCACCGCACGCATGAGGACCATGATGCCGTGCCGTCCGACGGCGCCGGGATGGGCCGACTGGTCGTCCCTTCTTGACCATCAACACCCCCATCTGGGCTGTCCATGGTCACTTGGCCACATTACGGCTACTTGCAGTGGCACGATGCGTGTGTTAGCGGCGCATCCGTGGGGGGTGCCGCGCCGGTCGAGGGGACGGTAGGTACATGAGCACACCGAGCACCGGGCAGCAGCCCGCCCGTACGGCGACCATGGCGGAGTGCCGGGCACCCGTGCAGCGCACGGACAGTCCCCCGCTGCCCGGGCCCGATCTGTCCGTCCTGGGGCTGCCGGAGCTGCGCGCGCTGCGCCGGGACGCCCAGCGGGACGAGGCGGACCTCAGCTACGTGCGGCGGCTGTTGCAGGGCCGTATCGACATCCTGCGCGCGGAGCTGGCCCGGCGCGGGGGCGGCGCGGCCCCCGACGGGGTCATGCAGCGGCTTCCGGAGATCCTCAAGGACGCCCCCGCCCGCCAGCGGTCCTCGGCCCGGCATGTGACGCTCGGCACACCGCACGGCGAGGAGTACCGGCGGCTGGCGGCCGAGATGCTCGCCGAGGTGGAGCTGTCGGACCTCCAGGCGCGCACCGATGCGGAGTTGGGCGCGGGGATGGGGCGGCTCGTGCGGTACGAGCAGCAGGTGTCCCGGCGGCGGCAGAAACTGCAGCGCACGGCGGACGACTGCAGTGCCGAAATCGCCCGCAGGTACCGTGAAGGGGAAGCACAAGTCGACGACCTGCTCGTGTGACGCCAGGGCCCCGGTACACCGGGGCCCTGGCGTGCCCGCCACCTGGGAGGGAGCCCGTCCCGGGCCGTGCCGGCCAGGTCCCCGTCCCGAAGGGCAGCCACCCCATGTCGACCTCCGCCCGGCCCTCCGTGTCCGCCCGGCCCGCCGCACCCCCGGTGCTCGCCGAGGTGGTGCGGTCGGGGTTCGTCGAGGGGCACCACCGGGGGAGTCTGGTGGTGCTCGCCGAGGACGGTTCCGTGGAGTTCGCGCTCGGTGACGTGACGGCGCCCGTCTTCCCGCGCTCGTCGAACAAGCCGATGCAGGCGGCCGGTGTGCTGCGTGCGGGCCTGGAGCTCACGGGGGAGCGGCTCGCGCTCGCGGCGGCGAGCCACTCGGGCGAGACGTTCCACCTGGACCTGGTGCGGAAGATGCTGGCGGAGCACGGACTGACCGCCGACCGCCTCCAGTGCCCGCCGGACCTGCCGCTGGACCCGCAGGAGGCGGAGGCGTACCTGGCCTCGGGCGCCGTACGCGAGCGGGTCACCATGAACTGCTCCGGCAAGCACACGGCGATGCTGGCGGCGTGCGCGCTGCGGGGCTGGCCGCTGGAGACGTACCTCGACCCCGCGCACCCGCTCCAGCAGCTGATCCACTCCGTGGTGGAGGAAGCGGCCGGGGAGCCGGTGGCGGCGGTGGGCACGGACGGCTGCGGGGCGCCGCTGACGGCGATCAGCCTCACCGGCCTGGCCCGCGCCTACCGCTCCTTCGTCCTGGCGGCCCCGGGCACGGCGGAACGCCGCGTGGCGGACGCGATGCGGGCACACCCCGAGTACGTGGCGGGCACGCGACGCCCCGACACCTGGCTGATGCGCGAGATCCCGGGCACCCTGTCGAAGATGGGCGCGGAGGCGGTCCAGGCGGTGGCCCTCCCGGACGGCCGCGCCCTGGCCTTCAAGATCGACGACGGCGCGGCCCGGACCCTGGGCCCGGTCCTGTCCAGGGCACTGGCCCTGATAGGGGTCGAGGCCCCGGTGGGCCGGCGGATCGGCAGGGCACCGCTACTGGGCGGGGGCCGCGAGGTGGGGGAGATACGGGCGGTGTTCTGAGCCGGTCGGGGACCTGGCGGGAAGGCCGGACACCACTGGCGGGGCCCGGGAGCGCAGCCTGAAATCCGCGCGGCACCGCGCAGCCTGAATCCGCGCGCCACCGCGCAGCCGTAAATCCGCGCGACACCCCCGCCCCCGCCCTCCTACCGTGGCCCCATGAGCCGCGCTCCTCAGGACCTCGACGTCCGTCCCATCACCGACTCCGAGATCCCCGACTGGATCCGTGCCCTGCACACCGGGTTCCTCCGCTCCCCCCACGTCTCCGACCACGAACTCGCCGTACGCGGCGGCAACATCGTTCCCGCCCGCACCCTCGCGGCCTTCGACGACGCCCGCTGTGTCGCCACCTTCCGCTCCTTCCCCCAGGAGCTGACCGCCGTCGGCGGCGCACCGGTCCCCGCCGACGCCGTCACCAACGTCTCCGTCACCGCAACCCACCGCCGCCGTGGCCTTCTGACCCGCATGATGGCCCTCGACCTCGCCGCCGCGAAGGAACGCGGCGACGTCGTCGCCACCCTCGTCGCCGCCGAATACCCCATCTACGGCCGCTACGGCTTCGGCCCCGCCGCCCACATCGCCGAGTGGACCATCGACGTCCCCCGCACCGGCCTCGACCGCCACCGCCCGGTTCCCGACGACGGACGTATCGACCTCGTGGATGCGGACGACGTCCGCAAACTCGGCCCCGAGCTGCACGAGCGCTTCCGTCGCGCCACGCCCGGCGCGATCTCCCGCAACGACCGCTGGTGGCAGTTCAACACGGGCGCCCTGCGCTTCGACGACCACTCCTGGACGGAACCCTTCTACGCCGTCCACCGCTCCGCCTCCGGCGAGATCGACGGTCTGGCCGCCTATGTCTGCGACGACCACTGGGGCGACGACAAGCGGCCCCGGCAGACCGCGACCGTCAAGGGCCTGATCACCACCAGCCCCTCCGCCGAGCGCGCCCTGTGGCACTACCTGTGCTCGCTGGACTGGGTCACCACCGTGAAGTCCGGACACCGCGCCCCGGACGACCTGCTGCCCCACTTCCTCCCCGACCCGCGCGCGGCCCGCCTCACCACGTACGCGGACGTGCTCTGGGTACGGATCCTCGACGTCGTACGCGCCCTGGAGGCACGCACGTACGCGACGTCCGGCACGCTCGTCCTCGAAGTGGCCGACGAGGCCGGACTCGCCGGCGGCCGCTACCGGCTCCAGGCCGGGCCGGACGGCGCCGAGTGCCGGCCGACCGACCAGGAGCCCCAGCTGACCCTGCCGGTGGGCGAGTTGGCGACCCTGTGGCTGGGTGACGAGTCCGCGGTGCGGCTCACGGCGCTCGGACGGATACGGGAACAGCAAGAGGGCGCCGCCTCCGTCGCCGACGCCCTGTTGCGTACCTCCAGGCGACCGTGGTGCCCGGACATCTTCTGAGCCCCACGGGCTCCTGAGTGGTGCTCCTTCCGTGCGGGTGGTGACTGCTGGGCTGGTGCATCCGTAGCGATTCAGTTGTGGTTGTGGTGGTGCCGGCCGGGCTCCCGGCTCCCCTCCGGAAGGGAGCCCGGTCACTTGTACGACCATGTCGGTCAGGAACGCTCAAGCTCGTTCAACTTTGCTGAAGTTGGCGACCAACTCCATCTCACTTATCTCCGCTTGGAGTCGTCTCATAACCACCTTCTTCAGAACTGCCGCAAGATGGCGTGAAGTTGTAGTGTTCGGTCGTGGAGCCGGAACACGCTGCCGCGGGCGGGCGGAAGAAGTCGCAACGGCCGCGGAGATCGCACCAGGACGTGGCCGACGAGTTGCGCAGCCGGATCAGGGCGGGGGTGCTGCGACCGGGTCAGCGCATGCCCACGCAGGCCGAGCTGGCGGACGAGTTCGGAGTGGAGCGGGGAGCCGTACGCGAGGCGCTGCGCATCCTGCGGACCGAGCACCTGCTCACCAACGTCTCCAAGGGCAGCCCGGCGACCGTGGCGCAGCACGCGGGGAGGGCGCAGGCCGGGCCGCAGGCCCGGCCGCAGCCCACGATGGTGGCGCTGGCCCCGCGGATATCCGCCGCCTTCGCGGCCCCGCACGTGGAGATCGACGCCCTGTGCCTGACCGCGGTGTCGCTGACGCTCGCGATGAGCGAGCCGTTGCGCGAGATTCACGCGGGACGTATGGAACCGGCCAAGGTCGACGTACGCGTGCTGCTGCCCAGCGGCCGTATCGACCTGGCGTTCCCCACCCCGGTGGAAGGCACGGACGGCGACCGTCTGCACCGCCGCTGGCTGGCCCAGCGCAACGCCCAGGGCCAGGTCCTCAGGCACAACCTGCTGGCGCTGCGCAGCACCCACGGCATCGACGTGCACGTCTCCTTCCGTGCCCTGCCCTTCACGCCCCCGGTGAAGCTGTACCTGCTCAACGGCGTGGAGGCGCTCTTCGCGTACTACACGCTGACCCGGCGCGAGGAGGAGATCGACCAGGAGCCGCTGCAGCTGTACGACGCGGAGGGCACCCGGTCGATGCTGTTCCCGTTCGCGCAGGGGGCCGGGCTGCGGGACACGACGTTCGTGGAACAGTCGCACCTGTGGTTCAACGCCCTGTGGGAGACGATCAGCTCGGAGCTGGATCCGGGGTCTGCCTGACCCGGTCAGAGTGCCGGCTGGGCGACCAGCAGGGCGAGGACGACGGCTCCTACGGAGCTGCAGGCGGGACTGTTGGCCTTGAGCCCGACCATGAGCAGCGTCAGCCCGATGATGCCGATCGTCCCGTACTTCCACTGGACGAACTGGTCGAATCCGACGACGAGGAGGGCGGAGAACAGGGCGAGGGCGGGCATGGCGGACCTCTTTCCAGGGGGCGGACCTCGGGGATCCGGGTGGCGGGACAGAGGGGATCGAGCAGTCTGCATCCGGGGACTACCTGCGGACGATGTGTGAGAGGAGGAGCACCCTCCGCCAACTCTTGCAAGTTGGCAACCAACTATGATTAAGTTATCCCCAGTTGGCCGGTCCTTATAAACAACTTTCAAACAACTCCCGGTAGATGGACGGGGGTTGTAGCGTTTGGTCGTGACCCAGGAGAACGTCGCAGTGAACGGCAGAAGGCGCTCGGCCCAGGAGATCGCCGACGAGTTGCGGAACCGCATCCGCACGGGAGACCTGAAGCCGGGCGAGCGTCTGCCGACCCAGGCCGAACTCGCCGAGGAGTTCGGGGTCGAGCGGGGTACGGTCCGCCAGGCGCTGCGCGCCCTCCAGGACGACGGCCTGCTCAGCAGCGTCAGCCGGGGCAGCCCGCCCCGGATCGCCGAACACTCGCCGACCGGCGACGAGCCGCAGCCGACGATGGTGGCGCTCGCGCCGAGGCTCGCGGAGGCGTTCGCCGCCTCGCAGGTGCGCGTCGACGCCGCCTGCCTGACCGCCGAGACCCTGATGCTGGCCCTGGGAGAACCGCTCCGGCAGATCCACGAGGGCCGCATCCGCCCCCGGTCGATCGACGTGCGGATCCTGCTGCCCTCCCGGAAGATCAACCTGGCGTTCCCGATCTCGGTCGACAACCCGGGCGACGACGGGGACCCGGTCCACCAGCGCTGGCTCGAACAGCGCAACGCCCAGGGCCACGTGCTGCGCCACAACCTCCTGGCCCTGCGCTCGTCGCACGGCATCGACGTCCGTGTGACCTTCCGGGCGCTGCCCTTCACCCCACCGGTGAAGCTCTACCTCCTCAACGGCGCCGAGGCCCTGATGGCGTACTACATGCTCACCCGGCGCGAGGAGGAGGTGAACAGCCGGACGCTCGAGATGTACGACACGCTCGGCGCCACCTCGCTCCTCTTCTCCTTCGAACGCCGCACGGGCCAGCGCGACGCGTTGTTCGTGGACCAGTCACAGCAGTGGTTCGACGCCCTCTGGGAAACCATCACCACGGACCTGACACTTTCCTGGTGACCTCTGATGCGACTTCTGATGCGACTTCCGACACGACGCGGACCGGTCCGATGGCGGCAGGGACGGGAAGGCTGCGTGAACTGATCAACGGTGCGCGCTGTGTGCTCTTCGACTTCGACGGGCCGATCTGCCGGTTGTTCGCCGGGTACTCCGCGCAGAAGATCGCGCAGGAGATGGTGGGGTGGCTGGCTCGGCAGGGGTTGCAGGGGCTGCTGACGGAGCAGGAACGGACACACCCGGACCCGCAGTTCGTCCTGCGCACGGTCGACGAGCGGCACCCGGACAGCGACCTGGTCGACGCGCTGAAGGAGATGCTGACACGGGAGGAGCTGAAAGCCGTCCCCTCGGCCCGGCCCACGCCCTACGCCGATCCGCTGATACGCACCTGGAGCTCCACAGGAGCACGCCTCGCGGTCACCACCAACAACGCCGGCGTCACGGTCCGCCGGTACCTCGAGAACCGTGACCTCGTGCCCTGCTTCGACCCCCATATCTACGGCCGTACCCAGGAACTGCACCAGCAGAAGCCGGACCCCTACCACCTCAACCGCGCCCTGCGGGCCATGGGGGCAGCCTCCGGCAGCGCGCTGATGATCGGCGACACCGCCGCCGACCTCGAGGCCGCGCGCCGGGCCGGCGTCCCGTTCCTCGGCTACGGGAGCAACGACCGCAAGGAGAAGCTGCTGCGCGAGGCGGGCGCCGAGACGGTCGTACGGTCGCTGGACTCGGTGCTGCGGGTGCTGCGGGTGCTGCGCGAGCCGGACTGAGGCCGCGTATCGCCCGGTGACGGGAGCGACACGCGCAACCCGTTTCTGACAGCATGCTCGTCCGCGGGCCAGTACCGTGCTTCACCTCCGCACCACCGGTGCGCCACAGGCCAGGAACGAACGATGTCAGCCGAACGTCTCACCTCCCCCGCACGGGCCCGCGCCGCCCGGATGAGCGCCGACCCGAGCCTGGTCGAGGGGCCGCTCGAGGGCTACCACCACGAGACGTATGTCATCCCGCTGCCCGCCGGGGTCGCCGGGCCCGGCCGGACCCGGGGCAAGTGCCGGGAGCCGCGCAGCAACCTGCTCTGGTTCGACCGCCGGTGCTTCGCCTCGGAGGAGAAGCTGCTCCGGGCCCTGCAGGGACGTATCAGCGCCATCCCGGACCTCATCGAGGTGACCGAGGGAGTGCGGCTGCAGCGGTTCATCGAGGGGCGGACCCTGGGCGCGCTCCACCCGTCGGGGACCGAGGTCCCCGGGGACCTCGCCGATCAGATCCTCCAGCTCTTCCGGGAACTGGCCGGGGTGACCCAGTTGTCGCTCGACGTGGAACGCGAGTGCCGTCCCGAGGACCGGTCCACCGAGGGGGACACCGGGGGGTTCCTCGACCGGCTCGTCTGCTTCGCCGAGGAGCGCGTGTACCGGGAGAACACGGAGAGGTTTCCCGGCCTGTTCGCCTCCCTGGGCGTGGACGCGGACTCCTTCGAACGCCTCCGGAAGCATGTCGCGGGCCTGAGCGAGCGGCCCTTCTGCCTCCTGCACGCCGATCTGCACCGGGAGAACTTCGTCGTCGACGGCGGGGGACGGCTGTGGACCATCGACTGGGAGTTGGCGCTGCTCGGCGACCCGCTCTACGACCTGGCGACCCACCTGTACCTGATGCGCTACCCGGAGGCACAGCAGGAGCTGATGACCGAGCGGTGGTGCGAGGTGATGGAGGAGGCGAGGCCCGGCAGCTCGCGCGGCTGGGAGAAGGACCTGCCGCGACTGCTCGACTTCAAGCGGGCCCAGTCCGTGTTCACGGACATCGTCCGTGCCACCCAGTTCCTCGACTCCCCGCCCGGGTCCGGCGAAGCGGTCCTCCGCCAGGAGACCCTGAAGGTACGACAGGTCCTGACCGCCGCCGCGGAGCCGCTGGGCCTGGACTCCGTTCCGCGCCCGGACGAGATCACGGCAGCGCTCCGCGACTGGCAGCGCGCGGCGGTGCGACCCGCCCAGGTCGGCAAAGGCCCGGTCACCCGAGCAGCGGGGGTCAACTGTTCCTCCTCGTAGGCCGGATGGGCCTCCAGCTCGGCGGTGAGGCGTTCCACCCCGGGCAGCGCGACACGTTGTCGGGGTACGCGAGCGCACACCAGCGGTTTGCGACGTCACCCGTCCGCACGACGGCGCCTCCCGCCGTCCCCGGCGCGAGCGGTGTGGGATGGGCGGCGCGGTGCGGCATTCGCGCGGCCTGGCGCACTCTTGCAAGCGGCGTGCTTGCAATTGTTAGCGCTTCTGGTGCAAGGTGGAGGCATGGCATCGCTGAACGTCGGCAATCTCGGTGAGTACCTGCGCGAGCAGCGGCGCAACGCGCAGTTGTCGCTCAGGCAGCTCGCCGACGCCGCCGGGGTGTCCAACCCGTATCTGAGCCAGATCGAGCGCGGGCTGCGCAAGCCGAGCGCGGAGGTGTTGCAGCAGGTCGCCAAGGCGCTGCGGATCTCCGCCGAGACGCTGTACGTGCGGGCCGGCATCCTCGACGCCGAGCGGGACCGGGACGAGGTGGAGACGCGTGCCGTCATCCTCGCCGATCCCACGCTGACCGAGCGGCAGAAGCAGGTGCTGCTGCAGATCTACGAGTCCTTCCGCAAGGAGAACGGCTTCGAGATCGCCCGGTCCGGCGCGGCGGACGAGGACGGCCAGGCGGTTCAGGAGGCTCGCGCCCGGGAGGCTCGGCAGTCTCAGGAAGCGCACGATACGGACGACGCCCAGGACACCGCCGACGCCGGCCCCCGCACGGCCGACGGCAGAGATGCCGGTCCGCGGCAGGCCGCCGGCTGACCGGGACCACCGGGACCACGGACAGCCGCCGGAACACCGGAAGACCGGCGGAACACCGGAACACCGGAACACCGGGACGACGGCCGGACGTCCCGCGGACCGCCCCAAAACCCTCAACCGAAGCCGAAAACGGGAGGACCATCCCATGGCCATCACCGACGACCTGCGCAAGACCCTCAGCGACCCCACCCCGCTCTACTTCGCCGCCGGCACCGCCGATCTGGCCCTGAAGCAGGCCAAGAAGGTTCCGGCGCTGGTCGAGCAGCTGCGCGCCGAGGCCCCGGCCCGTATCGAGGCCGTCCGCAACACCGACCCGAAGGCGGTCCAGGAGAAGGCCGCGGCCCGCGCCAAGGAGGCCGGCGCCCGCGTCAAGGAGACGCAGTCGACCATCCAGGCCAAGGTGGGCGAGTTCCTGGGCAGCCTCGACTCGGACCTCAAGAAGTTCGGCAGCAGCCTGGACGCCGACCTGAAGAAGCTCGGCGAGAGCGCCCAGGACCTCGCGCTGCGGGGTGTGGGCGTGGCCGCCGAGTACGCGGTCAAGGCCCGCGAGACCTACGAGAAGGTCGCCGAGCACGGCGAGCAGGCCGTGAAGACCTGGCGCGGCGGGGCCGCCGAGGAGATCGAGGAACTGGCCATCGCCGTCGAGGGCAAGCCCGAGCCGGAAGAGGTCAGGGCCGAGCCGAAGCCGGCCGAGCCCGAGAACAATGGCGAGGCCGCTCCGAAGCCGGTGGCGAAGAAGGCCGCCCCGGCGGCCCGCAAGCCGGTGGCGAAGAAGACCACGCCCCCGGCCAAGTGAGGCACACGCGACTCCGGCGGGAGCCGCGTGACGGATGACGGATGACGGACGACGGGCCGGGCACTTCCGAGGTGCCCGGCCCGTTGTACGGGTACGCGGCAGCCGGACACGGGTACGGTTGGCTCTGGAGACGACTCGACTCGGGTGGTGGGCATTGTGCTGATGACGGCATTCGGCGGCCTGATGTGGCTGCTCTTCACCGCCATGCTGGTGCTCGCCGTGGTGGCGCTGGCGATGGCCGTGCTGTACCGGGAGGACGCGTACCGCGCCGCCGACAAGCAGAACAAGGGCTTCTGGCTGATCATCCTCGGTATCGCGGTCGCGGTGAACCTGTTCGTGCCGATGCTCTTCCTGCAGCTCGCCGGCCTCGTCGCCACGATCGTCTTCTTCGTGGACGTCCGCCCCGCCCTCAAGCAGGTCTCGGGCGGCGGCTGGGGCCGTCGCCGCCGGGGGAGCAGCAGCGACGGTCCGTACGGGCCGTACAACGGCGGGCGGTAGGCGCGGGCTGTCCGCAGGGACCGTGCTGCGACGGCGGTCGGTCCGCCGCGGCCCGGCCGGTCCGTCGCGACCCGGTCCGTCCGCCGCTGTGGGTCACGGCGCCCGGTCGAGCAGGACCACCGCCACGTCGTCGGCCAGCTCCCCTCCGTTGAGGTCGCGGACCTCGTTGACCGTCGCGCGCAGCAGTTCCTCGCCGGTCAGGCCCTCGGCCAGCCGACGGCGGACCAGTTCCACCATGCCGTCCTGGCCCAGGCGCTCCCCGTCCTGCCCGACCCGTCCCTCGATCAGTCCGTCGGTGTAGAGCATCAGGCTCCAGACCGGTCCCAGCTCCACCTGCATCCGCGGCCAGCGCGCACCCGGCAGCAGGCCGAGCGCGGGGCCGTTGTTGTCGTACGGCAGCAGTTCGGCGATGGGGCTTCCCCCTGCTCGAGCGGAGCCGCGGGCGTGGGGGAGGGGCGGGCGGGCGATCAGCGGGGCCGGGTGGCCGGCCAGGCACAGCCCGGCGCGACGGCCGTCCGGTGCGATGTCCACCGTGCAGAGGGTGGCGAAGATCTCGTCGTTGTCCCGCTCGTGCTCCAGGACCTGCTGCAGTGTGGACAGCAGTTCGTCCCCGCACAGCCCCGCCAGTGTCAGCGCACGCCAGGCGATGCGCAGCTCCACGCCGAGCGCCGCCTCGTCCGGGCCGTGTCCGCAGACGTCGCCGATCATCGCGTGCACCGTGCCGTCCGGTGTGCGCACCGTGTCGTAGAAGTCGCCGCCGAGCAGGGCACGCGAACGGCCGGGCCGGTAGCGGGCCGCGAACCGCAGCGGGGACCCCTCGAGCAGCGGCGTGGGCAGCAGGCCGCGCTCCAGGCGGGCGTTCTCCTGCGCGCGCAGCCTGGACTCGGTCAGCCGCCGTTCGGCCGTGTCGGACCGCTTGCGCTCCACCGCGTACCGGATCGCACGGCTCAACAGCCGCCCGTCCAGCTCCTCGCGGAAGAGGTAGTCCTGGGCGCCCACGCGCACGGCCTCGGCACCGCGCTCGGCGTCACCGGACGCGGTGAGCGCGAGCACGGCATGGCGGGGCGCGAGCTGCAGGACGTGCCGCAGCACGGCCAGCTCGTCGTTCTCCTCGGCCGCACGGCCGGGGGCGGGCAGGGCGAGGTCCAGCAGGATGCAGTGGACGTCGTCGGTGAGCAGCCGCTCGGCCTCGGTGAGGTTGCGGGCGGTGCGCAGCCGTATGGGGCGGCCCGCCGCGTCGAGCATCTCGGGCACGATCGGCGAACCGGCCGGATCGTCCTCGATCACGAGCAGGGTGAGCGTGTCGTTCTGGGCCTTGGCACGGGCGGACGGCCCCTGTGCGGTCTGAGCGCCGGGCAGGGACGCGGCTTGAGCCTGACCACCCTCCACGGCCGGGATCGCTCGGGGCCGCGGCACGGGTACGGGCATCGTCTTCGGTTCCTTCCCTCCCCCCGAGGGCACGGCGGGACGAGGGACTCGACCCACCGACGGGGACCATAGCGGTAGCCGAGGCCGCAATGGAATGCCCGAGGGAGGGAGGTGGTGGAACCGGCCAGCGTCATATGCCGCATCGCCTACCTCAGTTGGACACGGGACCGTCCCGGCGAAGATGACGAATGTCACGTCCCGCGCGGGTTTCGGCCGGTGCGAGGGTGGGCCGCGTCACGTGGGGCGGGTCACGCCATGACACGTCTCTCTTTCGGCCGGCGCCCGTCGTCAGTCGGCATCCGGTCGTACCACCCCCAGGATCGGCATGGACCCCGCGCCCGCGATCGTCACCGTCCGTCCCGGGCGCGGGGCGTGGACGATCGCGCCGTCGCCGATGTACATCGCCACATGGCTGGCGTCGGAGAAGTAGATGATCAGGTCTCCGGGGCGCATGTCCTTGATGTCCACGTGCTTGAGCTGCTTCCACTGCTCCTGAGAGGTGCGGGGGATGGGGTCGCCGGCCGCGGCCCAGGCCTGGGAGGTCAGCCCCGAGCAGTCGTACGACGTCGGTCCTTCCGCTCCCCATACGTACGGTTTGCCGATCTGGTCGGTCGCGAACCGCACGGCCTTCTGCCCCGCTTCAGAGGCTTTGCCGCGAACCTCCTGCAGTATTCCGGAGTCGAGCCAGGTGGTCTGTGCCTGGTGGGCGGCCTCGTCCTCCAGCTTCTGCAGCCGCTCCCGCTCCTGCTTCTTCAGCCGGGACTGCAGCTTCTCGGCCGCGGTGATCTGCTTCTCGATCTCCTTCTTGGCCTCCGCCTTGGCCCTGCGGTTGGCGTCGAGCCTCTTCCACTCGTCGGCGGCGTCGCTCGCGTACTGCTTCAAGTCCTCCTGTGTGCGTGTCAATTCGGCGATCAGTCCGGTGGTCGCGTGTTCCCCCTGGCGGATCGTGCCGGCGTCGTCCAAGAACTCCTGGGGGTCGCGGCTCAGCCAGAGCCGCATCTCGGGCGGCAGGCCGCCGCCGCGGTACTGGGCGCGGGCCGCGGCGCCCGCGCGGTCCTTCAACTCGGTCAGCCGCTCCTGCCCCTTGACGATCTCCCGGGCCAGCCGGACGATCTGCGACGACTGCTTCTCGGTCTTCTCCTCGGCCGCGTCGTAGGCGTCGGTGGCGACCGCCGCGTCGTGGTACAGCACGTCCAGCTCCCTGCGGAGCGCTTCCAGAGCCGCGTCGGAGACCGGCGCGTCGGCCGTGGCCGTGTCCGAGCCGTCGGACGAGGTGGGTCTCGGGGCCGGCCGCGCCGAGCTCGCGTACGCCGCGCCCGGGGTGCCCAGCACGGTGACCGTGCAGGCCAGAGCGATGGCCGCCGTGATCAGGGTCCGCTTCCCGGATCCCATACTTCGCCCCCAAAAAGCTGATTTACCGTCAGTAACCTACGGGACGTCCGGGGATCGTGCCACGCCGGAGCGCAAAGTCCCAGAGGCGGGACCCGTCCGTGCGGAAAAGTCCCCCACCTGCCGCACCTCGTACGACGATCTCCCTTCCCTGCCGTCGGCCCGCGTACGGAGATCTTCCCGCGAGTGTGACGAAGGACTCCGGAAGATCGTTCCCCGCAGGTCCGGCAGGGGTCATGCGAGGGGCGCCAAGGCCCCCCAGGCCACGGTGACTTCTCCCTGACGCCAGCGCGCCGGGCCGTCGGTGACCGGCCAGTCCGCCCTCAGCAGGCGGACGCTGCGTATCCAGCGCTGGCGCGCGCCGTACGCGGCGTAGGGCGCGGCGGCGGCCCAGGCGCGGTCGAAGTCGTGCAGGAAGGCGTGCACGGGCTCGCCCGGGACGTTGCGGTGGATGAGCGCCTTCGGCAGGCGCTCGGCCAGGTCGGACGGGCGGTCCAGGGAACCCAGTCGGGTGGCGAACGTCACGCTGCGCGGGCCCTCGGGGCCGAGGGCGACCCACACATGACGGCGGCCGATCTCGTCGCACGTGCCCTCGACGAGCAGCCCGCCACGGGAGCCGGACGTCGGGTCGGCGGGGGCGAGCCGGGCGCACAGCCGCTCCCACACGGCGGCGACCTCGCCCTCCTCGTACTGCCGCAGGACGTTCGCCGCCCGGATGAGTGACGGCCGCCCCGGCACGGGCACCTCGAACCCGCCGTGCCGGAAGACCAGCCCCTCACGGGCGTACGGCAGCGCGGCCGCGACCCGGGCGGGCTCGATCTCCACCCCCACGACCCGGGTTCGGGGCGCGGCGGCACGCAGTCGTCGCAGCAGTTCGACCGCGGTCCAGGGCGCGGCCCCGTACCCGAGGTCGACGGCCACGGGCTCCGCCGCACGACGAAGTTCGGCCCCATGGGCCGCTGCGATCCAGCGATCCATCCGGCGCAGTCGATTCGGATTGGTGGTCCCGCGCGTCACCGTACCCACGGGGCGGGACGCGACGCGGGTTGACATGACTACGAGAGTAAGGGGCCGGGCCGGACCGCCTGGCGGCCTGTGGACAACCCTGGTGCGGCGGGTGACGAGCGCATGGCGAGCTCAGTGCCGAGCGTGGGGAGCGGCGGTGAGCTGAGTGCGGATGCCCTCCTGGAAACCCTGCGCGGTCGGGCCACCGCCTGCGCGGTCGGCACCACCGCTCGCGCCTCCGCGCGGCGGCCGACTCGGTCAGGGCTGTCCCCCCGGCCGGTAAAGGATTCGACATCTACGGTTCAACGATCTTGTCCTGTGCATGACTCACTGGGTGGGATGTGCGGAGACCACTTCGTACGACTCCAGTTCGTGCGACTCCACTTCGTACGACTCAGTTCGTACGACTCCGGACCACTCAGGGGGGATTCATGCCCACAGCCCGTACCGGGCGGGGTGTCGCGGCTTCCACGGCCGCCACCGCCGCCCTCGCCGTCGCCGCGCTGGCGACCGCTTCGCCGGCCGGCGTCACCACCGCCGCGCCCGCCGCCGTACCGCACACCAAGGCGGTCCCGGCCGTCGCCGGGCACACACTCGTCCATGGTGTGGCCAGCCCGCTCTCCAGCGAGCAGTGCCAGGCCAAGTGGCACATCGCCTGCTACAACCCGCTCCAGTACCGCACCGCGTACAACCTCAACGCGCTGTACCGGAAGGGCATCACAGGCAAGGGCCGCACCATCGTCATCGTCGACTCGTTCGGGTCCCCGACCGTCCAGCACGACCTCGACGTCTACAGCAAGCAGTTCGGCCTGCCCAGCACCAAGGTCAAGGTGGTCAAGTGGGGCAAGGTGCCCCGCTTCGACCCGAAGAACCGGGACATGGCCGGCTGGGCCGGCGAGACGTCCCTGGACGTGGAGATGGCCCACGCCGTGGCGCCCGACGCCAAGATCGTCCTGGTGGAGACGGCGGTCTCCGAGACCGAGGGCACCACCGGGCTCCCGGAGATGATGAACGCCGAGAAGTACCTGATCGACCATGGGGTCGGCGATGTCATCAGCCAGAGCTTCGGCGCCACGGAGAACACGTTCCCGGGCTTCGACAAGGGCGACTTCTCCAGCATCAGGAACCTGCGTTACGCCTTCCGGGACGCCAACCGCAAGCACGTGACGGTCCTCGCCTCCTCCGGTGACGGCGGCGCCACGGACATGGAGGCGGACGGCAAGACCTACTACAAGAAGCGCGTCAACTCCTGGCCGTCCTCGGACCCGCTGGTCACCTCCATCGGTGGCACCCAGCTCCACCTGAACGACAAGGGGCGGCGCGTCAAGCCGGACAGCGTCTACAACGACTACGGCGCGGGCGGCGGCGGCCAGTCGCACGTCTTCTCCCGCCCCGCCTTCCAGAACGGTGTGAAGAGCGTCGTCGGCACCCGCCGCGGCACCCCGGACATCTCGATGGCCGCCGCGGTCAACGGGGGCGCCTGGGTCTACTCCAGCTTCGACCCGACCGCCACCGGCTGGGACGTCTCCGGCGGCACCAGCGAGGCCAGCCCGCTCTTCTCCGGCGTCGTCGCCCTCGCCGACCAGGCGGCCGGCCACCGGGTGGGCAACATCAACAAGGCGCTGTACACCCTGTCCAAGCACAGGGGCACCGGGATCGTCGACGTCAACGACGGCACGAACAACAGCTACGAAGGCGTCACCGGCTACACGGCCGTCAACGGCTACGACATGGCCACGGGCGTGGGCACGGTGGACGCCCTGCGCTTCGTGGAGGCCCTCGCCCGGGCGAGCCGCCGCGGCTGACGCCACGGCGCCGGCTTCCGGCTCGGCGGGCAGCGGGCGGCCCGGGTGCGCACCCGGGCCGCCCGCTCAGCGGCGCAGGGCGGTCTCCCGCCGCATGCGGGACAGCTTCTCCGGATTGCGCACGGCGTAGAGCCCGGTGACGAGACCGTCGTCCATGCGCACCGCCATGACGGTGTCGAGCTCGCCGTCGAGCCGGACGATCAGCGCCGGGTGGCCGTTGACCTGAGCCGGCCGCATCGACACCGCGGCGGCCACCTTGCCCAGCCCACCGACCAGCAGGCGGGCGACCTTGTCCGCCCCCACCACGGGCCGCAGGACGGCCTGCTTGACTCCGCCACCGTCACCCATGAGGACGACGTCCGGCGCCAGGATGTCGCACAGGCTTTGCAGATCCCCCGTTTCCACGGCCCGTCGGAAGGCATCGAGCGCGTCTCGGGTCTCGGCCGGGGAGACGATCCCGCGCGGCCGGCGTGCCGCGACGTGGGACCGTGCCCGGTGCGCGATCTGGCGGATCGCGGCCGGGCTCTTCTCGACGGCTTCGGCGATCTCCTCGTACCCGAGATCGAACACCTCGCGCAGCACGAACACCGCCCGCTCGGTCGGCGTGAGCGTCTCCAGCACCAGCAGCATCGCCATCGAGACACTGTCGGCCAACTCGATGTCCTCGGCCACGTCCGGCGCGGTCAGCAACGGCTCGGGCAACCAGGGACCGACGTAGGACTCCCTGCGGCGGCCGAGCGTGCGCAGCCGGCTCAGCGCCTGGCGGGTGGTGATCCGGACCAGGTAGGCCCGCTGGTCCCGGACCGTGCCGAGATCGACACCCGCCCACCGCAGCCAGGTCTCCTGCAGGACGTCCTCCGCGTCGGCGGCCGAGCCGAGCATCTCGTAGGCGACTGAACAGCAGGTTGCGATGGGCGACGAACACCTCGGTGGCGGGGTCCGTGCGGCCACCGCCGGCGAGCCGTCCGGCCGTGTCCTCCGTGCGCTCGCTGTGCTCGCTGTCCACCGGCTGCTCCCGCCTGTTCGCTCTCGACTACCTACGCGCACAGGACGCCGGTCCCGGCGGCTTTGTGACACCCGCGGGAAGTGGCCCGCGTCACACCTCATCCCCGTCACAAGCGGCGGGCCACCGGCATCTCGTGTCCGTACCCGCGACACCACGAGTGAGGACGAAGTCATGGACGCTCGGTTCAACATGTTCGACAACGACGTCGCCGCCAAGTTCTTCAAGCGGTTCGCCAACGCGGGCCTGGTGATCCACCAGTCGCCGCTGCCCAGGTCCACGCAGGAGCTCGTGTCGCTGCGCGCCAGCCAGATCAACGGCTGCGGTTGGTGCATCGACATGCACACCAAGGAGGCCGCGGCCGCCGGCGAAACCGCGGTCCGGCTCAACCTGGTCGCCGCCTGGCGCGAGTCCACCGTGTTCACCGAGGCCGAACGGGCCGCGCTGGCGCTCGCCGAAGAGGGCACCCGGCTCGCCGACGCGCAGCACGGCGTGTCCGACGAGACCTGGGCCCAGGTGCGCAAGCACTACGACGACGACCAGATCGCCGCGCTGGTCTGCCTGGTCGCCCTGATCAACGCGGCCAACCGGCTGGCCGTGATCGTGCACCAGCGGGGAGGCTCCTACGAGCCGGGCATGTTCGCCGCCGCGCTCAACTGATCGCCGGACGAATCGGGCCCGACCCGGGCCGACGGACCAGGGCCGGGCCGTGCCGATGTCAGCGACACGAGCCCCGGGCCCGGCCGGCGGCCGGGCCCGGCGTCACACTGCTCGCCGGGAGGGTGTGACGGGGAAGTGCCGTCGTCTTGCAACCCTGTCGGGCGATGGATTCAGCTACTTGGCCGTATTTTCTGCTGTGCCTGGGTGAGGTGGGGTGGCGGCTCACTGGGAGAGGTGCGGGAGGGGGCTTTGCTCCCAGTGTCCGGGACGCGGACGAGGGGCCGTCCGTGCTCCGAAGGTGCCTGCACTTCAAGGAGAGCCATGCGATACACCACACTGTCCGGCGTCGCTGTCCTGGCCACGATGGTGGTCAACGGCGTGAGCGCGGTACCGGCCGTCGCGGGAGGATCGGGCATCGCGGTGCCATGCGGCACCACGGCCCTGACCACCGCGATCGCCACGGCGCCGGCGGGATCCACGCTCGTCCTCGCCCGCCGCTGCACCTACCGCCTGACCACCGCCTACGCCGGCGACGACGGACTGCCCCCCATCGACAAGCAACTCACCATCGAGGGCCGTGACTCCACCATCGTCCGTGAGTGGCAAACGGCCGCCCTCTTCCGCATCTTCCACGTCACCTCCACCGGTGACCTCCGGCTCGACGACCTCACGATCCGCGGCGGCAACGCCCCCGGGGACGGGGGAGGCGTCCTCGTCGACGGCTCCGGCAAGCTGAAGCTCAGCGACGTCACCCTCGACAACAACACCGCCGGCAGCGAGGGAGGCGGCGTCGATGTCGAGTCCGGAGCCACGGCGAACATCACCCGCAGCGAATTCACCTCCAACACCTCGGGCAGCATCGGCGGAGGCATGCAGTCGGACGGTACCGTCACCACCGACGGCGTCGAGTTCACCGGCAACTTCGCCGCCTCCTATGGCGGGGCCATCGACCACGAGAGCGGTGACTCGGTCTACCGCGACACGACCCTGAAGAACAACACCTCGGGCAGCGACGGCGGCGCCATCGACCTCGACGGTGGCACCGCGCAGTTCGTCAACAGCAAGATCCTTGACAACACCACCGCGGGCTCCACCGGTGGCGGAATCTGGAACGGAGCCTCGCTGACGCTCATCAAGACCAGGGTCGTCGGCAACGTCGCACGAGGCTCCGGCAGCGAGGGCGGCGGCATTTACGAAGCCGGGGGCACCCTGGTGCTGCAGGACAGCTCGGTCGACCACAACAGCGCGAACGGTGGCGGTACTTCACAGGGCGGCGGCATCTACAACAGCGGCGGTAACGTGACGCTCGATCACAGCGAGGTGGACAGGAACGCCTCCACCGTCGCGCCGGGCGGCGTGTACACCGACACCCAGTTCACGGTGAACCAGTCGGAGATCCGGTACAACATCCCCACCAACTGTGCCGGCAGCCTCGTCATCGTCACCGGCTGCGTCGGCTGACCCTCACGCCGCAAACCCGGCGGGCATCCGGGCGCACCGTTCAAGACCCCGGCGCACCGTGACGAAGAGGATCGCTGGACCTCGCCACCTCCTCAACCCGCCACCCTCCCTGTTCCCGTCCCGTCTGCCGTCGCCCCACACGCCCTCGACCACGCGCCGTGGGCAACCGGCGCATCGCCCCTGGAAGCGGGGACGGGTCTTCGCCGTCCGGGCCGGCATGCCTGAGCGGTACCGGGCCATGGTCGACCTGGGCGGCGGCCGCGGCCTCCGGCGGGGCGAAATGCTCCGCCACTTCCACGCCTCGGTGCTCCTGGCCGCCGGAGAGAACATCAAGGCCCTCGCCGAGTCCCTCGGCCACACCGACCCGGGCCTGACGCTCCGCGTGTACGCCCATCTCATGCCGTCGAGCCGGGAGCACACCCGCAACGCTGTGGCCACCGTCTTCGACACGGCCCGGTCGGCCCCCTCCGGCACCTGACGCCCAGAGACGGCCCAGAGGCGGCGAAAAGCCCCCTCCCGGCGGAGAACCCGCAGGCAGGGGGCTTGACCGGTGAGGCTTACTTCTTCTTGCCCTGGGTTTCGACCGCCCCGTTTTTGGCGCTGGTCAGCACGGCGGGCACCTCAACTGACCCGCGGCTGGGCGGATGGGTGCGGCTCTGTTTGAGGGACGGTGATCACGCTGCGAGTGCGAGGCTGTCGCGGTAGCGGATGGCGTGAACCCGCAGGTGCTCGCGCTGCGCGGCGCCACGAAAGAACGAGGGCGACCGGGTCGCCACCACGTGAAGTGGCGACCCGGACTCACCTTCTGAGCCCCGGTCAGTCGACCAGCAGCACCAGCTTGCCCGTCGTCCGGCCGGTGTCGCCCAGATCGTGCGCCTTGGCGGCATCGGCCAGCGGGAAGGTCCCCGCGATCGTCGCCTTCAGCTTCCCCGACTCCACCAGCTCCGCGACCGCCTCCATCCCGGCCCGGTCGGCTTCCACCAGCATCCGCACCGCCCGCACGCCCAGCCGCTCGGCCTCCTCGTAGAACTCCGGCGGGCCGACCGGCAGGACCGACACCACGATCCCCCCGGGACGCAGCACCCGCAGCGACCGCACCGACGTCTCACCGCCGAGCGTGTCCAGGACGACGTCGACGTCCCGGACGGCCTCCGTCACGTCGGTGGACCGGTAGTCGATCGGCTCGTCCACGCCGATCTCCCGCAGGAAGTCGTGCTTGCCCGCGCTCGCCGTACCGATCACGTACGCGCCGCGCGCCTTGGCGATCTGCACGGCGACGTGCCCCAACCCGCCGGCCGCCGCATGGACCAGCACCCGCTGCCCGGGGCGCACATCGGCGTACTCCGTCAGCGCCTGCCACGCGGTCAGCGACACCAGCGGCAGCGCGCCCGCCTGGACGTGGTCGATCGAGGCCGGCTTGTGCGTCAGGGCGCGCGCCGGGACGGTGACGTACTCGGCGTGCGAGCCGTGGCCGAACGGGTAGGGCAGCAAGCCGAAGACCTCGTCGCCGGGCTTGAAGGCGGCCACGCCGATCCCGGTCTCGGCGACCTCGCCGGAGAGGTCCCAGCCCAGGACGAACGGCGGCTCGCCCAGGAAACCGCCGGTGGCCCGGTGCTTCCAGTCGGTGGGGTTGACCCCGGCGGCCCGCACCCGGACCAGCACCTCGTTCGGGCGCGGCGCGGGCCGCCCGACCCGCACTTCCCTCAGGACCTCGGGACCGCCGAGGACGTCCTGGCTGATGGCTCGCATCGTGTTCGCATCGTTCATGGTCACCCAGCCTGCCAAGGTCCGCCCGGCCCGGAAACGGCATGATTGCCAACACTCGATAGGATCGTGCCATGAGTGGCAAGCGGGAACCGGAGCGCGTGGCCGTCCTGGCGCTCGACGGCGTCTACCCCTTCGAGCTGGGCATCCCCAGCCGCATCCTCGGCGCCGCCGACGGCCGCTACGAGGTGCTGACCTGCACCGTCGACGGCCGGCCGGTGCGCACCAACGCCGACTTCACGATCGGCGTCGCGCACGGCCCGGAGACCCTCGACACGGCGGACACGGTGGTGGTCACCTCCATGCCGCCCGACTACATCCCGACGCGACTGCCCGACGAGGTCACGGCCGCCCTCGCCCGCATCCGCCCGGACGCGCGCATCGTCTCCATCTGCACCGCCGCCTTCATCCTCGCCGAGGCCGGGCTCCTCGACGGCCGCAAGGCCACCACTCACTGGCAGGCGGCCGACGAGTTCCGAAGCCGGTACCCCAAGGTCGAGCTCGACCCGGACGTCCTGTTCGTCGACGACGGCCGCATCCTCACCTCGGCCGGAGCCGCCTCCGGCGTCGACGTCTGCCTGCACATCGTCCGCACCGACCACGGCAGCGACCTGGCGAACACCGTCGCCCGCCACTGTGTTGTGCCTCCGTTCCGCGACGGAGGCCAGGCGCAGTACATCGAGCAGCCGGTGCCCGTCAGCGGCGCCGCGAGCACCGCCGCCACCCGCGTCTGGGCCCTGGAGCGCCTCGATGAGCCCCTCACCCTCTCCGACCTCGCCGGGCACGCCCGGATGAGCCTGCGCACCTTCGCCCGCCGCTTCAACGACGAGGTGGGCCTCAGTCCCGGCCGCTGGCTGATCCAGCAGCGCCTCGCCCGCGCCCGGCACCTGCTGGAGTCCAGCGACCTGCCGGTGGACCGGATCGCCGCCGAGGTCGGCTTCGCGACCGGCGCCTCCCTGCGGCAGCACCTGCAGGCGGCGATCGGGGTGTCCCCGCAGGCGTACCGGCGGACCTTTCGGAAGGCCCGCTGACCTTGTTCACGTACAGTGCGATCGCGGGGCCGCCCGGTCTTCCCAAGGTCAGCACCGGCGACCATGACATTCGCCGCACAACGCCGCGAACCGGTGTCCACCTTCCGAGGTGACCCCAAGAGCTGCCGGGAGGCGCCGGCCGCGGGCACGGGTGCGTGAGCCGGGCATGAGCGGTATGGAAGGAGACCGGTCGTTCCATGGCGAGCTGGATCACCGAGCTGCGTCCTTCCCTCCGGGATCCGGGAGCAGCCGTTCCGGAGCCGCTCAGCCGCCCCGAGACGATCGCCGAGGCCGAACGCGTACTCGGCGCGGACGAGCACGAAAATGCCTCCCACTCGCGCCGTCTGCGCAGGTGGGAGGCATGATCGCCAACCCTACTTCTTCTTGCCCTGGTTCTTGACCGCCTCGATCGCCGCCGCGGCCGCCTCCGGGTCGAGGTACGTGCCGCCGGGGGTGACCGGCTTGAAGTCGGCGTCCAGTTCGTAGGAGAGCGGGATGCCCGTCGGGATGTTCAGGCCGGCGATGTCGGCGTCCGAGATGCCGTCGAGGTGCTTGACCAGGGCACGCAGGCTGTTGCCGTGGGCCGCGATCAGGACCGTGCGGCCGGCCAGGAGGTCGGGGACGATGCCGTCGTACCAGTACGGGAGCATACGGGCGACGACGTCCTTCAGGCACTCCGTGCGAGGACGCAGCTCCGGCGGGATCGTCGCGTAGCGAGGGTCGTCGGACTGGGAGAACTCCGCGCCGTCCTCGAGCGGCGGCGGCGGCACGTCGTAGGAGCGGCGCCAGAGCATGAACTGCTCCTCGCCGAACTCCTGAAGCGTCTGCGCCTTGTCCTTGCCCTGGAGGGCGCCGTAGTGGCGCTCGTTCAGGCGCCAGGAGCGGTGGACCGGGATCCAGTGACGGTCGGCGGCCTCCAGTGCCAGCTGCGCGGTGCGGATCGCGCGCTTCTGGAGGGACGTGTGGACCACGTCGGGCAGCAGGCCGGCGTCCTTGAGCAGCTCACCGCCGCGGACCGCCTCCTTCTCGCCCTTCTCGTTCAGGTTGACGTCCACCCAGCCGGTGAACAGGTTCTTCGCGTTCCACTCGCTCTCGCCGTGGCGGAGGAGGATCAGCTTGTACGGTGCGTCGGCCATGCCCCAGAGCGTAATCCACGCATTCGCCCCCTCGTACGGGCTGCCCGGCAGGCGGACAGCCGTGCGGCGGGCGGTTCCGGCCCCGTACGGCAGTTGACGGCATCTGTTAATCGAGTGGCCGCTCCACGCTCCGCCTCTGTAAGTTGTGATCACCGTTCGAGCTGCTTACACACGCCTGAGTCCGTGGGGGAACCTCATGTCGATCGCCGCCGTCAGACGTGCCGCCCGCGAGAGCGTCTCGGGGCTTCCCCGCGCGTTCTGGTGGCTGTGGACGAGCACGCTGGTCAATCGGCTCGGCGCCTTCGTCGCCACCTTCATGGCGCTCTACCTGACCCTGGACCGCGGGTACTCCGCCTCGTACGCGGGTCTCGTCGCCTCGCTGAACGGGCTCGGCGGGGTCGTCTCCTCCCTCGGTGCCGGTGTGCTGGCCGACCGCTTCGGGCGGCGGCCCACGCTGCTGATCGCGCAGACGTCCACCGCCGGGGCCGTGGCGCTGCTCGGATTCGTGCGGGATCCCGTGTCCATCGCCGTCGTCGCCTTCTTCGTCGGCATGGCGAGCAACGCGTCCCGGCCCGCGGCCCAGGCGATGATGGCGGACATCGTGCGGCCCGAGGACCGGGTGCGCGCCTTCTCCCTGAACTACTGGGCGGTCAACCTCGGCTTCGCCGTGTCCTCCATGGCGGCGGGTTTCATCGCCGAGTTCAGCTATCTCGCCGGGTTCCTGATCGAGGCGGGGATGACGCTGGTCTGCGCGCTCGTCGTCTTCGCCAAGTTGCCCGAGTCGCGGCCCGCGCGGACGGCGAAGGAGACGGCGGACGGCGTCAGCCTGGGGACGGTGGCGCGGGACGGCCGATTCATGAGCGTCGTCGGGCTGTCCTTCCTCGTGGCGCTGGTCTTCCAGCAGGGGTCCGTCGGTCTGCCCGTCGCCATGGGGGAGGCAGGCTTCTCGCCCGCGGACTACGGCCTGGCGATCGCCGTCAACGGCGTGCTGATCGTCGCGCTGCAGATCCCGGTCACCCGCTTCATCGAGCACCGCGATCCGCGCCGGCTGCTGGTGGTGTCGTCGGTCCTCGCGGGGTACGGCTTCGGGCTGACCGCCTTCGCGGGGTCGGTCGGTGTCTTCGCACTGACGGTGTGCGTGTGGACCCTCGCGGAGATCGTCAACGCGCCCACCCAGACCGGCCTCGTCGTACGCCTCTCCCCGGTGCACGGGCGCGGCCGCTACCAGGGCATGTACACCCTGTCCTGGTCGGTGGCCGCACTGGTTGCGCCGCTGCTGTCCGGCCTCGTCATCGACCGGCTCGGGCCGGGATGGCTGTGGGCCCTGTGCGCGGGGGTGGGCACGGTGGCCGGTGTCGGGTACGGGGTGCTGATGCGCGGCCTCGAGACGGAGGAGAAGTCCCGGGGGGCGGACAGGGAGACAGCGGGGGCGGAGGTCGGCGCGGCCTGAGGCGGGCCGCCGCGTCACCGTCCGCCCACCTGCCTGCGGGCGCTCCCGGCCGCGGTGAACGACGTGCGGAGCAGGGCCCGGAGGGATGCTCCCGTGGAGGTCAGTCCTCGGGCTGCCGGGTCAGGTGGCTGAACGCGTCCAGGTTGCGGGTGGACTCCCCGCGGGACACCCGCCAGGCGTACTCCTTGCGGATCGCGGAGGCGAACCCCAGCTCCAGAAGGGTGTTGAAACTGCCGTCCGCCGCTTCCAGCACCGAGCCGAGCAGCCGGTCGACCTCGTCCGGGGTGACCGCTGCCAGCGGCAGCCGACCGGTGAGATAGATGTCGCCGAGCGGGTCGACGGCGTAACTCACCCCGTACAGCTTGAGGTTGCGCTCCAGAAGCCAGCGGTGCACCGCCGGCTCGTTCTCGTCGGGGTGGCGGATCACGAAGGCGTTGAGGGACAGCGAGTGCCTGCCGACGATCAGTGAGACGGTCGTCGACAGCTTGCGCGTCCCGGGGAGTTTCACGACGTACGAGCCCGACCGCGGGCTCTCCCACTCCAGTTCGGCGTCCTTCAGGACCCCTTCGATGACCTGTGCGGCCCGCTGCTCATCGGACATGCCAGGCAGCGTACGCGAGGCGTCAGCCGGGGCGGGCGTCAGCTGTGGTGGGCGCGCGCCCGGCGCCGGTGGGCCTGCATGGCCTCCGTGTACACCCCGGCGGTCGCGGAGGCCGCCGCGTCCCAGCCGAACGACCGGGCGTGCCGGGCCGCGGCCTCGCCCATGCGGGCGCACAGCCGCGGGTCGTCGGCGAAATCGCGCAGTACGCGCGCGTACGCGGCGGGATCGTGGCCCTGGACCAGGAACCCGGTGTGCCCGTCCCGTACGGCGACGGGCAGTCCGCCGACGGCCGCCGCCAGCACCGGCGTGCCGACGGCCTGTGCCTCGATCGCGACGAGCCCGAAGGACTCGCTGTACGACGGCATCACCAGGACGGACGCGGCGCGGAACCAGTCGGCGAGCTGGTCCTGCCGCACCGGCGGCCGGAAACGGACGACGTCCGCTATGCCCAGCCGGGCGGCGAGCTTCTGCAGCCCCTCCGGCTTGGCGAGGCCGCTGCCGCTGGGGCCGCCCACGACGGGCACGACGATGCGCGGGCGCAGCTCGGGGCGCTCGTCGAGAAGCACGGCGACGGCGCGCAGCAGCACGTCGGGGGCCTTCAGGGGCTGTATGCGGCCGGCGAAGAGGGGGACCAGCGCGTCCTGGGGGAGGCCGAGGCGGGCGCGGGCGGCGGCCCGGCCGTCGGCGGGCCGGAAGCGCTCCAGGTTCACCCCGGGGTGGACGACGGCCACCTTGCCGGGGTCGGCGGCGTAGTGGTGGAGGAGTTCGTCGGCCTCTTCGGCGGTGTTGGCGATGAGCCGGTCGGTGGCGGCCACGATCTGCATCTCGCCGATGACCCGGGCGGCGGGCTCGGGGGTGTCGCCCTCGGCGAGGTTGGCGTTCTTGACCTTGGCCATGGTGTGCATGGCGTGCACCAGGGGGACGCCCCAGCGCTGGGCGGCCAGCCAGCCGACGTGGCCGGAAAGCCAGTAGTGGGAGTGCACGAGGTCGTAGTAGCCGGGGCGGTGACCGGCCCAGGCCTGCATCACGCCGTGCGTGAAGGCGCACAGCTGGGCCGGGAGGTCCTCCTTGGCCAGTCCTTCGTACGGTCCGGCGTCGACGTGCCGGACGAGCACGCCGGGGGCGAACTGGACGGTGGGCGGGAGGGCGGCCGTGGTGGCCCGGGTGAAGATCTCGACCTCGATGCCCAGGTCGGCGAGGCGCTGGGCCAGTTCCACGATGTAGACGTTCATGCCGCCGGCGTCGCCCGTGCCGGGCTGGTGCAGCGGCGAGGTGTGCACGGAGAGCATGGCCACACGGCGCGGCCTGCGGTGCGGCAGCCGGAGCCGTGAGGTGGTCGCCGGGGAGCGACGCCCGAGCCTGGTGACGTACTGGCTCACGTGGCGTTCCTCCTTGCTGCGGGCTGCCTGGTCGGACGGCGCGGAACACCCTCCAAGGGGTCGAACACCGCTCGAGCGCACACCATTTCCCATGGAGGCGGCTTTACTCAATCATTGCCGTTCGCCGCTCAACTGTTCGATGGGGTGAAGGTGTGGGGCCGGGGTCCGGATGGCGTCGGCGTCAGGCCGTCAGGGGGACCTCGTGGATCTCGTCCGCCTTGTGCCCCGCGCGTTCGTGGACGCGCTGGACGGCCTCGGCCGAGGGGGCCTCGGACAGGCAGTAGACCGTTCCCGACTCCGGGTCCGCCCAGGCCCGCTGGAAGTGGACGCCCTCTTCCGCCTCGACGGCGAGGTCGGCCTGGTGGGCGTCGTTCAGCTGATCCGCCGTGATGCCCTTCATTCCGCGGTGAATGTCCATGAACTGGGCCACGTCCGTCACCTCGTTCCTGCTCGCGCTCCGTGATTGCTTGGGTCCGTCCCTGTTTGCACAGTTCTGTTCTTTTCCTCCTTTCTCATGCTGCGCTCGTGGGCGTCCCCGCGCATACGAGGGGCCCCGGCAGCGCGCCGGAGCCCCTCGTCGTGGCTCTGTTTTCGGTTGTCCTCCGCGATGCGCCGTCAGCCGCACTGGCAGGGCGCACCCGACTGGCACCCGCACCCGCAGCCGGAGCCGCAGCCGCACGCGCCGACCAGTGGCAGGCTCTTGATCTCGGCGGGTTGCTGGGTCTCGCGCTCCTGCGTGGGGTCGGGCGTGCTCGGGGTCTCGGCCATGGGTCCCTCCTCGAAGGATGTCGAGACTGTGCCTTCGTCCATTGCATGCCCGTCCGGCCGGGCGCATCAACGGCGCACGGAGGCTCGCACGCGCTCGGCCGGCCTTCTTCAGGCCCCTTGCGAGCTCCCCGTCACGCGCCCTCGACGCCCGTCACCGGCTGGACGTCCTGCTGCTGGAGCTCGTCCGCGTGCTCACCCGTCACCAGGTACACCACCCGCTTGGCCACCGCGACCGCGTGGTCGGCATAGCGCTCGTAGTAACGGCCCAGCAGGGTCACGTCCACGGCGGTCTCGATGCCGTGCTTCCAGCGATCGTCGATCAGGTGCTGGAAGAGGGTGCGGTGCAGCAGGTCCATCTCGTCGTCGTCCTGCTCCAGCTGCAGCGCCAGGTCGACGTCCTTGGTGATGATCACCTCCGCCGCCTTGGCCATCAGGCGCTGGGCGAGCTGGCCCATCTCCAGGATGGTCGCGTGCAGGTCGTGCGGCACCGCACGCTCGGGGAAGCGCAGCCGGGCCAGCTTCGCGACGTGCTGGGCGAGGTCGCCCGAGCGCTCGAGGTCCGCGCTCATCCTGAGCGACGTCACGACGATGCGCAGGTCCGTCGCCACCGGCTGCTGGCGGGCGAGGAGGGCTATGGCGCGTGCCTCCAGGTCGTGCTGGAGGTCGTCGACCTTCTTGTCGGCCTCGATCACGGCCTCCGCCAGCTTGAGGTCGGCGTCGAGGATGGCCGTCGTGGCACGCCCGATCGCCGACCCGACCAGCCGGGCCATCTCGACCAGGCTGTCACCGATCGAGTCAAGTTCCTCGTGATACGCGTCCCGCATCTGGGTGTCCCTCTCTCACGTCTGCTCCGGGGGGCCGGGGGGCCGGGGCCCGTCGTCGCCATGGCGAAAACACGGCGCACACGGCGCCCTATGCACCCCACGCTCCCACGTTCCGGCCCGAACGCGACGGTTTCCGCCATCCCAAATGAACCAGTACTGGCTCCAAGGTGAACTCTGGGCGACGAGTGTTCGAGGTCCCACTCCGATGGCTGTGGGCAGGCGCGGGGACCTGCCTAATCTGGAGGCATGGACGTGAACGCGGCGGTCGCCGCAGCGGCAGCGATCGCCGGGGTTCTCACCGGTGTCATCGCCATGCTGGCGTTCCGCTGGAGCGAGCGCGACCAGAAACGCCCCACCCGCACTTCCCTGCACACCGACCCCGTGCTGCCGCCCGGCGTGGACACGGTGCTGTCCGTGCTGCGCTCCTCGGCCGTCGTCCTCGACGAGGCCGACGCGGTCGTCAAGGCGAGCTCGGCAGCCTACGCGCTCGGACTCGTGCGCGGCGGCAGGCTCGCCGTCGAGCCGATGCTCCAGATGGCGCGTGACACCCGGCGCGACGGCGAGATACGCCAGGTCGAGCTGGACCTGCCGCGGCGCGGCACCGGACGCGGGGAGGCCCTCGCCGTCTCCGCGCGCGTGGCGCCGCTCGGCTCCCGGCTGGTCCTGCTGCTCGTCGAGGACCTCACGGAGGCCCGTCGGATAGAGGCGGTGCGCCGCGACTTCGTGGCGAACGTCAGCCATGAGCTGAAAACGCCGGTGGGCGCCCTGTCGCTGCTCTCCGAGGCCGTCATGGACGCCTCCGACGACCCCGAGGCCGTGCAGCGCTTCGCGGGCCGGATGCAGATCGAGGCCACCCGCCTGACCAACCTCGTGCAGGAGCTCATCGACCTCTCCCGGGTGCAGAACGACGACCCGCTGGAGGACGCCGAGCCCGTGCGCGTGGACGAACTGGTCGCCGAGGCCATCGACCGCTGCCGGCACGCGGCCACCACCAAGCAGATCACCATGGCCGCGGGAGGCACTGCCGATCTGCACGTCTGGGGCAACCGCGGGCAGCTCGCCGCCGCCCTCGGCAACCTCGTGGAGAACGCCGTCAACTACTCGCCCGCCCGCACCCGTGTCGGCATCGCCGCCCGCCGGGTGTCCGAGCCCGGCGGCGACATGCTCGAGATCGCCGTGACGGACCAGGGCATCGGCATCTCCGAGAAGGACAAGGAGCGCATCTTCGAGCGCTTCTACCGCGTCGACCCGGCCCGCTCCCGCGCCACCGGCGGCACGGGCCTCGGTCTCGCGATCGTCAAGCATGTGGCCGCCTCGCACGGCGGGGAGGTCACGGTGTGGAGCTCCGAGGGTCAGGGCTCCACCTTCACCCTGCGGCTGCCGGAAGCGGGTGCGGCCCGCGACCGTGCGACCGACCATCCGTCCGGCCTCGACGAAGAGGACGGCCGGCCCGCCGGGACGACCCCCACCGTCTCATCACCGTACGAACCGCTTCCCGCCCCGGAGGTCCTTCCGTGACCCGTGTGCTCGTCGTCGAGGACGAGGAGTCCTTCTCCGACGCCCTGTCGTACATGCTCCGCAAGGAGGGCTTCGAGGTCGCCGTCGCGACCACCGGGCCCGACGGACTCGACGAGTTCGAGCGCAACGGCGCCGACCTCGTCCTCCTCGACCTGATGCTGCCGGGGCTGCCCGGCACGGAGGTGTGCCGCCAGCTGCGCGGCCGCTCCAACGTCCCCGTCATCATGGTGACCGCAAAGGACAGCGAGATCGACAAGGTCGTCGGGCTGGAGATAGGGGCCGACGACTACGTCACCAAGCCGTTCTCCTCCCGGGAGCTGGTCGCCCGGATCCGGGCCGTGCTGCGCCGCCGCGGCGAGCCGGAGGAGGTCACGCCGGCCGCGCTGGAGGCCGGTCCGGTGCGGATGGACGTCGACCGGCACGTGGTCACGGTGTCCGGGTCGAAGGTCGACCTGCCGCTGAAGGAGTTCGACCTGCTGGAGATGCTGCTGCGCAACGCGGGCCGCGTGCTGACGCGTATGCAGCTCATCGACCGGGTCTGGGGCGCTGACTACGTGGGCGACACCAAGACCCTCGACGTCCACGTCAAGCGCCTGCGCGCCAAGATCGAGCCCGACCCGGGTGCGCCGCGCTACCTGGTGACGGTCCGCGGCCTCGGCTACAAGTTCGAGCCGTAAGCCGTGAGCGGAAGCTGACGGGTTCGGCGACGACCCGTACGACGAAGGGCGGCACCCCCTGGGGGTGCCGCCCTCGTGCCGTGCCCGGGAAGTCCCTCAGTGCCTCGGGGACTTCGACGCCGTGGCCGACGGCTTGCCCTCGGCGCCCGCAGCCGGGGAGCCCTGCACCGACGTGGACGGCTTGGGGGAGCCCGACATGGACGGGGACGCGGAGCCGGTGGCCGACGGCGACGGGATGTTGCTCGGGCCCCACTTGGTGAAGTAGCTCTCCGCCGGGACCACGAACGCCCGCAGGCTGACGTCCCCGGCCTGGCTGAAGCTGAACGTGATCTTCTGCGCGTTGCCGTCCTGGACGGCCTCCCGGCTGCTGGGCAGCACCGCGGAGGCGTTGCCCTTGCCGCCGATCACGAGGGAGCCGCCGGCCGGGATGGTCAGCTTGCCCTTGCCCGAGGCGGGGCTGAGCTGTGCGGTCTTGCCGGTGCCGTCGATCGTGACGGAGTCCAGCGTCTCGTCCGTGCGACCGGTGTTGAAGACCGTCGCGGAGATCACGGCGGGCCCGGTGGACTTCGGGTCGGGCTGGGTGATGACGAGCGCGTTCTGGATCTTGATGTTTCCGACGCTGGTCGCCGCGTTGTCCGGCTTGATCTGGAGCGTCTGGCTGTCGTTGCCGGCGCCGCATGCGGCGAGCGAGGCGATCGAGAACGCGATGGCGGCGGCGGCGAGGGCGCCGCGTCGAAGGCTGCTGCTCACGGCGGCGGCAACTCCTTGTACGTGGGCGTAGCAGAGCGACTCCCTTATAAAGCCGCCCTAAGTATCTGTCAGCGGCCTTAGGTTACCGAGCCGCCCTCGGGCCACCGCACCCGACCCTCCCCAAGCCCGGCACTTCGCTTCCACGGGGTGCGGCCGGGCCGCGGCGCGCCCCTCCCGCCGCCGTGACGACGGTGCCGCCTTCCCCAGTGGTCCCATCCATCACTTTGACAACGCTTGGCTCAGCATTCACATAAGCGTCTCCTCGTCCCGCCCGGAGATTTCCCGCAAGGAATGCGAGGGCGGGTGCCGAAAATCGATCACCGGCACAACAACCACGCCTCGCCGAGCCTCTTGATCAATTCCGGATTCGTCTCGTACCCGCCTCCCCGCACCGAACGGAGTAGCGGAAGTCGATCACTTGAGAGTGGACAAAAGTGGATGTTCCGGGCTCGTTCGGAGTCCTCCAGTGTGCGTAACGCCCGGGTTTCGCCCCGCCCGTACAGCCGCTCCGACCTGCGAATACCCTGCTCCGCTCGCCCCTCGAAGCACGTCCCGGTCGCGCTTGTCAAGCCCCGAGATATGCCCTGACCTGCGAAAACGCCATTCAGAAGACGCGGTTTCCGTGTTACCCTGGATAGCCACGGAAGGGGTACCTGTCACATGACGTTCAAGGTTGGCGACACCGTGGTCTATCCCCATCACGGGGCCGCGCTGATCGAGGCCATCGAAACTCGCCAGATCAAAGGCGTGGACAAGACCTACTTGGTGCTGAAGGTCGCCCAGGGCGACCTGACGGTGCGTGTGCCAGCGGACAATGCGGAGTTCGTCGGCGTGCGTGATGTGGTCGGTCAGGACGGGCTGGACCGGGTCTTCGAGGTGCTGCGCGCACCGTACGCCGAGGAGCCCACGAACTGGTCTCGTCGCTACAAGGCAAATCTGGAGAAGCTCGCCTCCGGCGACGTCATCAAGGTCGCGGAAGTCGTGCGCGACCTGTGGCGCCGGGAGCGCGAGCGCGGACTCTCCGCCGGTGAGAAGCGGATGCTCGCCAAGGCCCGGCAGATCCTGGTGAGCGAGCTCGCCCTCGCGGAGAACACGAACGAGGACAAGGCCGAGGCTCTGCTCGACGAGGTCCTCGCGTCCTGACGCCCGCCCCGGCCCGCTCGCTCCCCGGCCAGGAGCGCGGCGGACCGACCGGCGCACAGCACACACGCGAATGCCGCGGTGCCCGATGACGCAGTGGATGTCGCCGGGCGCTGCGGCATGTTCGTACCCGGACCCGTCCTGACGTACCCGAAACGCCGCGGTCGGAACCTCGGGTGCGACAGCCGGTCAACGTGACAACCCTGCCCGGATCCCTGTGCCGTCGGGGACACCCCCGATACTTGGCGTGCCGGGCCCGGGCAGTCGGCTCGACCAGAAGTCACGGAAGGGTCCGGTCAAGGCGTCGCGCCCGGCACGGTGTGGCCATACCCATCCCGGCCGAGCACACAAACCTGACAGGAACCGATGTCTGACGATTCGCGCCCTTCGACCACCGAGCCCCCCGCCGTCCGCACCGCCGCGGTGATCCCGGCCGCCGGCCGGGGCGTACGCCTCGGCCCGGGCGCCCCCAAGGCGCTCCGCGGGCTCGGTGGCGTTCCCATGCTCATCCACGCCGTGCGCGCGATGGCGGCGTCCCGTGCGGTCTCGCTCGTCATCGTCGTGGCCCCGCCCGACGGGGCCGCCGAGGTCAAGTCGCTGCTCGACGCCCACGCGCTGCCCGACCGCACCGACTTCCTGGTCGTGCCCGGCGGCGAGACGCGCCAGGAGTCCGTACGGCTCGGCCTCGACGCGTTGCCGCCCGAGTACGGGATCGTCCTGGTCCACGACGCGGCCCGCCCCCTGGTGCCGGTGGACACGGTGGACGCGGTGATCGAGGCGGTACGGGACGGCGCGCCGGCCGTCGTCCCGGCGCTGCCGCTCGCCGACACGGTGAAGGAGGTCCGGCCGGCCGCCGCGCCCGCCGAGCCGGAACCGGTCGTCGCCACACCGGACCGAGCCCGGCTGCGCGCGGTGCAGACCCCGCAGGGCTTCGACCGGGCGACGCTGGTCCGGGCCCACGAGACGGTCACGGACAACGTCACGGACGACGCGAGCATGGTGGAGCAACTCGGGCTGCCGGTCGTGGTGGTGCCCGGCCACGAGGAGGCCTTCAAGGTCACGCGGCCGCTGGACCTGGTGCTCGCGGAGGCGGTCCTCGCTCGCAGGAGGCTCACCGATGGCTTCTGAAGCGTCCGATGTCCGGCTGCCGCCGGGCGCGCTGCTGCCCCAGGTGGGCATCGGCACCGACATCCACGCGTTCGAGGAGGGGCGGGAGCTGTGGTGCGCGGGCCTGAAGTGGGAGGGCGAGGGGCCCGGTCTCGCGGGCCACTCCGACGCCGACGTGGTCGCGCACGCCGCGTGCAACGCGCTCTTCTCGGCGGCCGGCCTCGGTGACCTGGGACAGCACTTCGGCACCGGGCGGCCCGAGTGGTCCGGGGCGTCCGGGGTGACGCTGCTCACGGAGGCGGCGCGGATCGTGCGCGAGGCGGGGTTCCGGATCGGGAACATCGCCGTGCAGGTTGTCGGGCCGCGCCCGAAGATCGGCAAACGCCGCGACGAGGCGCAGAAGATCCTCTCGGAGGCGGCCGGCGCACCGGTGTCGGTCTCCGGTGCGACGACGGACGGTCTCGGCTTCCCCGGCCGGGACGAGGGCCTGATGGCGGTGGCGACGGCGCTCGTGGTGCGCGTGTGCTGAGTGCGCGGCGACGGCGCTCCTGGTGCGTGTGTGCTGAGTGCGGGGCGACTGCGCTCCGTGGCGCACGTGTGCTGAATGCGTGACGACGGCGCTCGTGGTGCGCGTGTGCGGAGAGCGTGGGAGGGTACCGGCAGAGTGACCAGCGACACACGACCCAGGTCCCGGAGGCACCCATGCCGACCGCCGTACTCTCCGACCGCCTCAAGAGCCTGCTCGACGGCCCCGTCTTCATCGTCGTCGGCACGATCCAGCCCGACGGCAGCCCGCAGTTGTCCCCCGTGTGGGTCAAGCGGGACGGCGACGACATCCTCTTCTCCACGACGGTCGACCGCCGCAAGAAGCTGAACCTGGACCGCGACCCCCGGGTGAGCGTGGTGGTCCTGGACCCGGACGCGCCCTACGAGTACGCGGAGATCCGCGGCACTGCGGAGACGACCACCGAGGGCGCCCGGGAGCTGATCGACGAACTGTCGCTGAAGTACACGGGGAAGAAGTACGCGGAGTTCAATCCGGCGTCGGCGCAGGACGCGGACCGGGTGGTGGTACGGGTGGTGCCGCGGAAGGTGGCGGGGCGGCTCTGAGGAGGCGCGAGCGGCTGCCTCACCGGGTGACGGTCTTGGCGGGCTGGGCGCCGGGCACCGGCCCCGGCCCACTACTCTGGACTCGTGACTATTCGCCTGTACGACACCAGCGCCCGGCAGATCCGTGACTTCACCCCGCTCAAGCCGGGTTGCGTCTCGATCTACCTGTGTGGCGCCACCGTGCAGGCGGCCCCGCACATCGGGCACGTCCGTTCGTACCTGAACTTCGACATCATGCGCCGGTGGTTCGAGTACCGCGGCTACGACGTCACGTTCATCCGCAACGTCACCGACATCGACGACAAGATCATCTGGAAGGCGGAGCAGCAGAACCGCCCCTGGTGGTCGATCGGGTACGAGAACGAGCGGGCCTTCAACGACGGCTACAACGCCCTCGGCTGCCTCCCGCCGACCTACGAGCCGCGCGCCACCGGGCACGTGACCGAGATGGTCGAGATGATGCGCACCCTCATCGAACGCGGCCACGCCTACGAGGCCGACGGCAGCGTCTACTTCGACGTCCGTTCCTGGCCGTCCTACCTGGAGCTGTCCAGGCAGGACCTGGACGAGATGCGCCAGCCCGCCGAGGAGGGCATCACCGGTAAGCGCGACCCGCGCGACTTCGCCATGTGGAAGGCCGCCAAGCCGGGCGAGCCCGACTGGGAGACCCCCTGGGGACGCGGCCGCCCCGGCTGGCACCTGGAGTGCTCGGCCATGGCCCACAAGTACCTGGGCTCCGCCTTCGACATCCACGGCGGCGGCCTGGACCTGATCTTCCCGCACCACGAGAACGAGATCGCCCAGGCCAAGGCCTACGGCGACGACTTCGCCCGGTACTGGGTGCACAACGCGTGGGTCACCATGAGCGGCGAGAAGATGTCCAAGTCGCTCGGCAACTCCGTCCTGGTCTCCGAGATGGTCAAGCAGTGGCGGCCGATCGTGCTGCGCTACTACCTGGGCACCCCGCACTACCGCTCGACCATCGAGTACAGCGAGGAGGCCCTACGCGAGGCCGAGTCCGCGTTCGCCCGGATCGAGGGCTTCGTGCAGCGCGTGGTGGAGAAGGCCGGGGGAGCGGTCGAGCCCGCCACCGAGGTCCCGCCCGCCTTCGCCGAGGCGATGGACGACGACCTGGGCGTGCCGCAGGCGCTCGCCGTCGTGCACACCACCGTCCGCCAGGGCAACAGCGCGCTCGCGGCCGACGACAAGGAGGCCGCCGTCGCCCGGCTCGCCGAGGTGCGCGCCATGCTCGGCGTCCTCGGCCTCGATCCGCTCGACCCGAGCTGGGCCGGCGAGTCCGACCGGAGCGAGGACCTGCACGGCGTCGTCGACAGCCTCGTACGCCTGGTCCTCGACCAGCGCGAGTCCGCCCGCGCCCGCAAGGACTGGGCCACCGCCGACGCCATCCGCGACCAGCTGGGCCAGTCGGGCCTGGCCATCGAGGACAGCCCGCAGGGACCGCGCTGGACCCTCGGGTCCCGGTAGCCCCGGCCCTTGATCGATTGTGCCGCCCGGCCACCCGGGCGGCACACTGCATAGACGTACGCACACTTTTTCGTAGAGAACGGGTAGGTCATGGCCGCGAACAACCGCCGCATGTCCGGCAAGAAGGGCGCGCAGGTCGGCAGCGGAGGCAAGCGGCGCCGGGGCCTGGAGGGCAAGGGCCCGACTCCGCCCGCCGAGATGCGCAAGGGACACGCCAAGCAGCGCGCCGCACAGGCGAAGTCGCGCCGCGTGCAGGGTCGCCCGCAGGGTCGTACGGGCGGGAAGTCCTCTTCCGAGCTGGTCGTCGGGCGCAACCCGGTCGTCGAGGCGCTGCGCGGGGGCGTGCCCGCGTCCACGCTCTACGTCCAGCAGTTCATCGACAACGACGAGCGCGTGCGCGAGGCGCTGCAGCTCGCGGCCGAGCGCGGCGGCATCAACCTCATGGAGGCGCCGCGCCCCGAGCTGGACCGGATGACGAACGGGCTCAACCACCAGGGCCTCGTCCTGCAGGTCCCGCCGTACGAGTACGCACACCCGGAGGACCTCACCGACGCCGCCCACGACGAGGGCGAGGACCCGCTGATCGTCGCGCTCGACGGGGTCACCGACCCGCGGAACCTGGGCGCCGTGGTCCGTTCCGTCTCCGCCTTCGGCGGGCACGGGGTCGTCGTGCCCGAGCGGCGCGCGGCCGGGATGACCGCGGGTGCGTGGAAGACGTCCGCCGGTACGGCCGCCCGTACCCCGGTCGCGCGGGCCACCAACCTGACGCGTGCCCTGGAGGCGTACCAGAAGGCCGGGATCACGGTCGTCGGGCTCGCCGCAGACGGGGACGTCGAACTCGGCGAACTGGACGCCCTGGAAGGGCCGGTCGTCATCGTCGTCGGCAGCGAGGGCAAGGGGCTGTCGCGGCTGGTCGGCGAGACCTGCGACCTGCGGGTGCGCATTCCGATGCCCGGTGGGGCCGAGTCGCTCAACGCCGGTGTGGCGGCGGGGATCGTGCTGTACGAGGCGGCCCGCCGACGCGCCTGACGTCGACGGGCCGGAGGATGCGGACGGATGTTCGCATCCTCGCTCGTGCGAGGGAATCGGGGCGTGCAGGGCGAGCTTGACGGGGTCCGGACAGATCTGCGGAGTCAAAGCAGTGTCCTATCCACACGTCACTCGGTTAGATGAGTGTGGAGACCAGAACACGCCGCACACCCACGGGGGACCGGTCGTCGGGGTTCGACGACACTCCCGCGCTGAGCATGGTGAAGGTGCCGAGCGACCCGGCGCAGGTCATCGTCAATCATGCGAGTTTCCGCGTGCAGTTGGGTGCGTCGGCGCGCCGCGCCCAGGTCCTGCGGGTCGCCCGGCAGACGGGCGGGGCGCAGGGCATCGCGGGCACGCCCGCCGCCGGTACGGCGGGAGGGGCCGGCCGCCGCCGACCCGTCGTCTGGAGCGGGAGGTCGGCGCCCGACGACACCGGCGCGCACCGGCTGCTGCAGGCCGTGCGGACGTCGAGCGTGCTGCACGGCGAGGAGGCCGGTGGGGACGCGGGCGCCACCCGGGTCATCCCGCGCCTCGGGGTGGACGGCCCGGTGGGGGGCTACGACGGCCACCCGACCGCACAGACGCTTCCGACGCCGGTCGTCGGTGCCCAGCGCGGGCCGCTGGGTGAGGAGACCCGGCTGCTGCCGCCGATGCGGAGCGCGGGGAGCGCGTACGACGAACCCGCCTACGAGGGGCACGCCTATGGCCAACCGCCCTACGAGGACGCCGGGTTCGCGGATGTGGCGCGCACCGAGGAGTTGGAGCACGGGCCGCGCGGCAGGCGGCACGGCGGCGACCACGTACGGCACGCCTACTACCCCGGGCGCCGGATGAACCTCGGCGTGGTGCTGCTGCCGTTGCGCGTCTTCCTCGGCTCCGCCTCCGCCTACGCCGGCATGGGCAAGCTGTGCGACCCCGTGTACTTCGACGGCGGCAAACGGGGATCCATGGTCACCTGGCTCAGCGGCCTGCACCCCTGGCAAGTCGCCGAACCACTACGGCAGTTCGCGCTCCAGCACCCCGTCGGCACCGGTCTGGTCATCGCCTTCGCCCAGGTGATCGTGGGTGTGCTGACCGTCCTCGGGCTGTGGCAGCGGGTCGCGGCCGGGGCCGGGGCGCTGTTGTCGGCGGCACTGATCGTGACGGTGAGCTGGCGGGTCGGCCACGGATACGACGCGCCCGACATCATCTACCTCGCCGCCTGGTCGCCGCTGGTCATCGCGGGGGCGCCGGTGTACTCCGTGGACGGCCGCCTGGCGGGCGGCGCGTGGCGCCGGCTCGGGCCGCGGGCGGGCATCTGGGAGCTGCGGCAGTACGTGCTGCGCCGGGGAGCGGTGATGACCGGACTGGTGGCCGGTGTGACCCTGCTGGTCGGCTCGCTGCTCGGCGGTGCGGTACGGGACGCGGACCGCGTGGTCGTGCCGGGGCCCGGAGAGGCGCCGCGCAACGAACTGCCGGGGTCGCCGCTGCCCGGCACGCCGGGTGCGCGGCAGCACAAGGCGAGTCCCTCGGCCTCCAAGCCGCCGACCACCCAGGGCACGACGTCGTCGCCGTCGGGCACGGCCAGGACGCCGACCACGGCGGGCGCGACAGGCTCGGTCAACGGCGGCCAGCCGAGCCAGACCCAGGGCAGCGTGGGCCAGACACCACGCCGCCACTCGTCCCCGGGCGGGCGCGCCCCCAGCACCAGCGCGGGCCCCTCCTCCTCGGGCGGCACGGGCACGGCAGGCCCCACGGGCGGCTCAACGGGCGGCACAGGGGGCGGCGGCAGCTCGGGAGGGTCGGAACACCTGGTGGGCGGACTGCTGGGGTAGCCCGACGACGGTCATGCAGGGGGCCCGCACACGGCCGTGTGCGGGCCCTTGTGCGAGAGGCGGGGCCGGCGCAGCCGAGCCGCCCTCCTGCCGCCGGCGGCCCGTCGATCCCCGTGCCCGCTCCTCGGGCCGCTGCGCGGCCGGGCGGGCCCCGGCCGGCGAGGTCCGCCCGGTGAGAGCTGGGCCCGCGGGTGACCCGACCGGGCGGCTGTCCGGTGGGTGGGTGGAACGCGGCGGGGCGGCTGTCTGCGGGGCGAGCTCTGCCGGGTCTGTGCCTGGCGCGGGGCGTCTCTTCGGGCGGTTGCGCCCCGGCGAGGGGTGGGTCCGCGGCCTGATGTGTCCGGCGCGGGGCGGGTGGGTCCTCGGCCCGATGTGTTCCGGCACCGGGTGGGTCCTCGGCGGGATATGTGCTCGGGTACCGGTGGGTCCGCGGCGGGATGTGCTCGGGTGCGGGGCGGGCGGGCCCTCGCCGAAAGCGCCCCGGCGAGGGCGGAGCCGTGTCGTGGCGTCAGTGGCCCTGGGCGGTCAGTTCCTTTGCCGCTTCCGTGAGGTCCTTCGCCGTGTCGATCGCCCGCCAGTACGCGCCCTGCGGGATCGGGAAGCCCGCCAGGCGGCGTTCGCGGGCCAGGTGCGGGAACGTCGTACGCTCGTGGTCGCCCCGCTCCGGAAGCATCTTCGCGAACTCGGCGGAGAAGACGTAGACCCCCGCGTTGATCTCGAACGTCGACGGCGGGGACTCGATGAAGTCCGTGACGTGCCCGAAGCCGTCCGTCTGCACCGCGCCCCAGGGGATACGCGGCCGCGCCAGCGCCAGTGTGGCGACCGCGTCGCGCTCGGTGTGGAAGTCCGCCATGTCGCGCAGCGAGAACCGGGTCCAGATGTCGCCGTTCGTCGCGTACCACGGCTTGTCGGGGTGTGGCAGGTGCTCCGCGGCGTAGCGCAGGCCGCCGCCACGGCCGAGCGGCTCCGACTCCACCACCGTCGTGACACGCAGCGGCAGGTCGGCGGACGCCAGCCAGTCCTGCAGGACCTCGGCGAGATGGCCGCAGGAGACCACGACGTCCGTGACCCCCTCCTCGGCCAGCCAGACGAGCTGGTGCCCGATGATCGGCGTCCCGGTGCCCGGGATCTCCACCATCGGCTTGGGCCGGTCATCGGTGTACGGACGCAGCCGGGAGCCCTGGCCTCCGGCCAGGACGACGGCTTGGACGGGGCGTGCGGCGGCGTGCGGATCGGTCATGACCGCACTGTACGTCGCCGCACGCCCCCGTCCGGCCCGGGGCTCAGCCGCGCCCGCCCGCCACGCCGGAGGCGAAGGACGTGTCGCAGACCGGCCGGGCGTAGGCCTGGGCGCGCGAGGGACCGTACACGCGGACCGCGGCGCGGCCCAGCGCCCTGGCGATGGACACGCAGTGCTTCGCCAGCGACGGGCGGCCGTTGACGGCCTCCTGGAGGTGGGTGAGGGCGACACCCGGGTCCTTCTCCTGCAGTTCCAGCAGGAGCTTGTCGCGCAGCACGTCCTGCGGGGCCCGGGAGGACGCGCGCGTGGAGACGTCTTCGGAAGAGGCGGCGAGCACCGAGTGGGGGCCGCCCGACCAGTTGACGCGGGTGACCGCCAGCGTCCCGGACAGCACCAGGACGACGGGCAGAACGAGGGCGAGGGTGCGGCCGATCCGGCGGGCGGGGCCCCGGCCGCGCCGTCCCGGTGGAGTAGTGGTGTGCTTCACGCGAGTGAGGGTAGCGCCTCGTAGTGATTTGGCGACATTTAGTCACCGGTTCGAGTGATGGGGACGTGCTGATTTCTGGGTAAGGGGTTGACGCAGGCCGAATGAAATGTCCCCTGTGTCGGGGTATGAGGCGACGGTGAAAAGGACCCGTGGCATGGCGGCTTCCAGGGGGCGTCGCCACACGTGGTCGTGTTGATCAGGCCGCCCTCCCAGCGGCCGGGCAGGGTCCGGTCCTCTGCCCGGGCCCGGGCGGCGTGGGGACGGTACCGGCCGCCGGCCGTTGCACGGGTGCCGGTTGCGGCGGATCTCGCGGCTGACGGTGGACGGGCTGCGGCCCAGCTCCGCGGCCATGGCGCGGACGGTGGCCTTCTCCCGCGCAGCCGGTCGGCTGTGTGAGGCGGCCGGCCTCGCCCCGGCAGCGGGACGGACCGCACGAAGGCGGCGCCTCCTGGTGGATCGGAGGCTCCGCCTTCGTGCGGCCTTTGCGGGCGTGGCGGCCGTCGCGCCACTTCTTGCCGGTCCGGACGTCGACACCGACGGTCCGGCAGGCCTCCCTGCTGCCGTAGCCCTGCTGCCTGAGCTGGAAGCATGCCGCCCGCTCATGGGTCGGCTTCTTCCGTCCCTGCGGCCTCCGGTCCTTACGGATCCCGAAGTCCATCGCACCCCTCCGGCCGGGGTGTTGCGACAACCGCTGGAACCCAGGATGCCGCGGGGCCCTGTGCGTCGACCCGGGCGAACCAGCCGAGGCCGTGGCGTCGGTCGGCGTCAGTCGGAGAGACGCTCGCCCGTGGAGGTGGAGAAGACGTGGGTCTCGCCCGAGCGCGGCACGACGTGCAGCAGGCTGCCCTTCTCCGGCACGTCACGGCCGCTCACACGGACCACCAGGTCCTTGGGCTGGTCGCCCACCTTGGCGGTGCCATAGACGTACGCGTCGGCGCCCAGCTCCTCGACGACGTTCACGGTGACTGCCAGACCCTGGCCGGAGTCCGGGCCGGCCACGTCGAAGTGCTCCGGGCGGACACCCACGGTGACGGTCTTGTCCGTGGTCGAGGACAGCGCCTCACGCTGCACCGGCACCACGCTGTTGCCGAACTTCACACCGCCGTCGGCGATCGGGACCTCGACGAGGTTCATCGCGGGCGAGCCGATGAAGCCGGCGACGAACAGGTTGGCCGGCTTGTCGTACATGTTGCGCGGGGTGTCGATCTGCTGGAGCAGACCGTCCTTCAGTACGGCCACACGGTCACCCATCGTCATGGCCTCGACCTGGTCGTGGGTGACGTAGACGGTGGTGATGCCGAGACGGCGCTGCAGCGACGCGATCTGGGTACGGGTGGACACGCGGAGCTTGGCGTCCAGGTTGGACAGCGGCTCGTCCATGAGGAACACCTGCGGCTCACGCACGATGGCGCGCCCCATGGCGACACGCTGGCGCTGGCCACCGGAGAGCGCCTTCGGCTTGCGGTCCAGGTACTCGGTGAGGTCGAGGATCTTCGCGGCCTCCTCCACCTTCTTGCGGATCTCCGCCTTGTTGACGCCGGCGATCTTGAGCGCGAAGCCCATGTTGTCGGCGACCGTCATGTGCGGGTAGAGGGCGTAGTTCTGGAACACCATGGCGATGTCCCGGTCCTTGGGCGGCAGGTGCGTGACGTCGCGGTCACCGATGCGGATGGCGCCGGCGTTGACGTCCTCGAGCCCCGCCAGCATGCGGAGCGAGGTCGACTTGCCGCAGCCGGACGGGCCGACCAGGACGAGGAACTCGCCGTCCTCGATCGCGATGTCCAGAGAGTCGACGGCGGGCTTCTCGGAACCCGGGTAGATCCGGGTCGCCTTGTCGAACGTGACAGTGGCCATGGTGAATGGGCCCCCTTCTACCGGCAGGAACGTGCCGGACGATCCGTTGTAGGAAGGTGGTGTGCCACTACGGAGTTCCGTTGTGGTGTAGTCCACGAGAGTGAACTTGGACCGAGACGGTACCTGGCGTTCGCCTGGCTGTCAGTACCTGGGGGCATGTGAACTTCGCGGAAATTTTCGACGGACCGGCCCCGGGGTCTGGGTACACTGCACGAGCACACAGGTGCACGCCTCCTTAGCTCAGCTGGTCAGAGCGCCGCTCTTGTAAAGCGAAGGTCGTCGGTTCGAATCCGACAGGGGGCTCTCTCGCCGAACAGCACGAACGCCCCGGCCGATGATCGGTCCGGGGCGTTCGACATCCACGGGTGACCTCGACCGGGGCGGTCACTCACGGTCGACACGGCGCCTGAGCAGGCGGTCCATGTGGCTGATGCCCTCCCGCTGTATGTCCGAGGTCATGTGCGTGTGGACGTCCGTCGTGATGCTGATCCGGCTGTGCCCCAGGGTCTCCAGCACGACGCGGGGCGCGACGCCGGCCGCGAAGAGCAGAGAAGCGCGGCCATGACGAGTGTCGTGCGGACGCATTGTCGGGAGACCTGCGACTCCGGGGTCCGCAGGAATGACCGGTAGGGGTTCCGCGGGCCGATGGGGCCGGCCGCCGCGGGTCGTGAACCCGAGGTCGCTCTCGTGCCGGTCGTGGCCGGCCTCCTCGCGCCGTGCCGCCTGCTTGGGACGCTGCTGGAGCCCGGGGGAAGCGTCCTCATGACGAGGTACGGGTACGACGGCCGCAACCGCCACCGACGTCCCGTTCGGCGAGGTCCGAACGGGTGCCCCCACACGGCCGACATCCGGCACGTGTGACCCGGTCGCGTGCCGACTTCCGGTGGCCGGCGCTCGGCCGGCCACCGGAAGGGATTCAGCACCAGGTCGTCGTCCACTGGTCGGAGCGGATCTGCGGCAGGTTGGAGCCGATGACCTTCCAGCCGGTGCCCTGGTTGAGCGGGTACCGGGGGCCGCTGCGGCCGACCGAACGGTAGAAGACCACGCAGTGGCTTCCGTGGTTGTAGGCGGACCCGGGCCGGTCGAGGGCTCCGCCGGCGATGTACCGGTTGTTGTCGTGGATGAGGACGGGGGTCCCGCGGAAGTTGGTCTCGGGGTAGACGCAGGCGTACGTGGCGGGGCAGTTCGCCGGTGCGCTCAGGGCGCCGGAACTCCCGGACGTGGCCGCGTCGGCGTCGGCGAGCGGGGTGACGGCGAAACCCGCGGCGACGGCCGCGGCGGCGACCCGGACAAGGGTCCTTCGTGTGCTCATGGTTCTCCTCTCGGTGCCCGTCCGTTGCGGGCGCGGCGTCAGGTGCCGGCGCCGGACGGCGGGGACGCCGGGACGGCGCCGCCCGTGTGCTCCGACGATGTTGCTCGACGGCTCGGGCGCCGGCCACGGTCTCCGCCCGGTTGGCCACCGGGCGGGACGTCTGGCCCCTGACCTGCGAAGAAGTGGCACGGGGTGGCGGGCCGCCGGGACGGGTCGGCCGCTCATCCCCTCCGCAGCACCGCCCCCAGCACTTCCCGCAGTGCCCCCACCGGGTCCGGCACGGCCCCCGGTGCCCGCCACGCCACGAACCCGTCCGGCCGTACCAGGACCGCCCCGTCCGGCGTCGTGCCGTAGGCCCGGGCCCAGTCGCCGGTCCCGGCGCCCTCTCCCTCGTCGTACGTCAGGTCGGCGTCCGGTCCGGAGCCGATCCGGTACGGCTCGAGGCGTACGTGGTCCGTCACCGCGATGCGGCGGGCCGCGTCGTGCCACCCCGCCGTGGAGCGGGCGTCGCTGAGCAGCACCATGGCGCGTTCGTACAGGTCGAGCGAGGACAGCCGGGCGCTGGAGCGGCGCAGCCACAGGTGGGGGGCCCGGCTGCCCGGCTCCCCGGTCAGCCGCACCGCGTCGGGCACGACCGGTTGCGCGGGGTCGCCCCCCACGACGGCGCCCTCGGGGTAGCGGTAGCCGAGGACGACGTTGAGGATGCCGCTTCTCGGGCCGTCGCCGCGCATTCCGGGTGCCGGGGAGAAGCCGGGGTGGCTGTGCTCCACGGAGCGGGCCGAGGCGCGGGCGCTGGTGGCGAGGGCCACGGGCCGGCGTTCGGTGTCGTAGGTGTCCAGCAGGCCGGGTCCGGCCCAGCCGCCGAGGACGGCGGCCAGTTTCCAGGCCAGGTTGTGGGCGTCCTGGATACCGGTGTTGGAACCGAACGCTCCGGTGGGGGACATCTCGTGGGCGGAGTCGCCGGCGAGGAACACGCGCCCGGCCGCGTACCGGTCGGCGACGCGTTCGGCGGCGCGCCAGGACGCCCTGCCGGTGACCTCGACGTCGAGGTCGGGCACGCCGACGGCGCGGCGGATGTGCCGCTGGAGCCGGTCCTCGGTGAACTCCTCGAGGGTTTCGCCGCGTTCGGGGTGCCAGGGCGCGTGGAAGACCCACTGTTCCCTGTTGTCGACGGGCAGCAGGGCGCCGTCGGCCTCGCGATCGGTGAGGTAGCAGCAGATGAAGCGGCGGTCGCCGACCACGTCGGCGAGCAGCTTGGAGCGGAAGGTGATGCTGACGTTGGCGAAGAGGTCGCCGGGTCCGGTCTGTCCGATGCCGAGCCGACGCCGTACGGGGCTGCGCGGGCCGTCGGCCGCGACGAGGTAGTCGGCGCGGACGGTGTACCGCTCGTCGGTGGCCCGGTCGCGGACGACGGCCGTCACCCCTTCGGGGTCCTGTTCGAAGGACTCCATCTCGTGGGAGTACCTCAGGTCGCCGCCGAGCTCCCGGGCGCTGTCGAGGAGGACCGGCTCGAGGTCGTTCTGGCTGCACAGGCACCAGCTGGTGGGGCTGAACCGGGCGAGTCCGCCACCCGGGTCGATGTGCCGGAACAGCCATTCACCCGCGTCGCCGACGAGTGTCGGGGTCTGCAGGATGCCGTGGTTGCCGGCCAGGAGCGAGGCGGCGGTCTTGATGTCCGGTTCGATGCCGGCCACCCGGAAGAGTTCCATCGTCCGCACGTTGTTGCCGCGCCCGCGCGGGTGGACCGAGGTTCCCGCGTGCCGCTCGACGAGGGTGTGCCGTACACCGTGGCGGCCCAGGAACAGGGACATGGACAGGCCCACCAGGGAGCCGCCGACGATGAGGACCGGAACCCGGTGGTCGGCTTCTTGCTGCATCGGTGCCTCCAGGGCAGGGGTGCGGGGTGTGGGGCGCGTTGTGGTTTCCATGCCCGCTCCGGGCGGCTCCGCGTGCTCCGGCGTGGCCAATCACCCGCGTGATCAGCCATGTGATCACCCACGTGGTTCATACGAGTCGCGCACCACCGGCGGCCGGAACACGATCGAGGAACGCTGACGTCGTGTCACCCGCGGCCGACGTCGGCTTCTGCCCCGCCGAAGGAGAGAGCGCAGCATGACCACGATGTCTGAACGTCTTTCAGAACCGGTGACGCGACGGGTGTCGAAACGGGTGTCGCAGTCGGTGTTCGACGGCTCCCCGCTCCGGGTCGTCCTGTTGGTGGACGTCTACGACGGAGCGCAGCAGCAGTTCCTGGAGGCGTACGAGCAATTGTGCAACCAGGTCGCGTCTGTTCCCGGGCACGTCAGCGACCAGCTCTGCCAGTCGATCGAGAATCCCTCCCAGTGGCTGATCACCAGTGAGTGGGAGAGCGCGCCGCCGTTCCTCGCCTGGGTGAACAGCGAGGAGCACGTGCGGATGGTGCAGCCGCTGCACAGCTGTGTCCGGGACACCCGGTCGCTGCGCTTCCACATCGTCCGGGAGACGGGTGGCGAGCCGTCCGCCCGGTCGGCGAACCGCCGGCTGCAGGGGTCCCCCCGGATCGGTGACGGGGTGATCCGCCATGCGCTCACCTTCACGGTCAAGCCGGGCAGCGAACAGACGGTGGCGAAGATCCTCGCGGACTACGCCTCGCCCGAGGCCCGGGTCGACGACACCACCCGGCTGGTCCGGACCTCGCTGTTCATGCACGGCAACCGGGTGGTTCGGGCCATCGAGGTGCGCGGCGACCTGCTCGCGGCGCTGCGGCACGTCTCCCGGCAGCCCGAGGTGCGGGCGGTGGAGGAGGCCATCAACCCCTATCTGGAGCAGGACCGGGACCTGAACGACCCGGAGTCGGCACGGGTCTTCTTCACTCGTGCGGCGCTGCCCGCCGTCCATCATGTGACGTCGGACCAGGAGTGCCCGGAGGCGAAGCGGCTGGCGCTGTACTACCCGGCCCGGCCGGGCTGCGGCATGCGGCTGGCCAGGCTGCTCGCGGAGCAGGACGAGGCGCGGGCGGACGATCAGCGCGGCCCGGTCTGCGGCAGCACGATCTTCCAGCGCGACGAGATCGTCGTACGGCTGATCGATGTCCGTGGCGGTGTCGACGCCGACCCGGTGCTGACGCTCGGTCTGACCGATCCGGGGCAGGTGGCGGAGCTGACCACTCTCCTCGACGGCGCCGCCGTCGGTGCGGACGGTGGTGCGCTTCAGGGCGGCGACCTGGCGCGCTTCCTCACGCTGGCCCGTATGGACCTCGTCACCGACCGCCGTTCGGCCGAGGCCTGACCGGCACCACAGGGCCGCGGTGGGCCCGCCCCCCCCCATGTCGACGCAGCACACCATCGGAGGAACGACGTGACCAAACCCCGTCCCAGAATCGTGGAGCTCGGCGCGATCGAGCCCAACACCAGACGCGGCGGCGATCTGCGCGCCATGCTCACCCCGGCCACGGTCGGCTCCACCAGCGGTTTCATGGGTGTGGCCATCGTGCAGCCGGGGGATCGGATCGGCGAGCACTACCACCCCTACTCCGAGGAGTTCGTCTACGTCCTGTCCGGCCGGCTCGAGGTGGACCTGGACGGCGAACCGCAGCCGTTGCGGCCCGAGCAGGGACTGCTGATCCCCGCCTATATGCGGCACCGTTTCCGCAACGTGGGCGACGAGGAGGCGCGCCTCGTCTTCCATCTGGGCCCCCTCGCCCCGACGCCGCAGCTCGGCCACGTCGACACCGAGGAGACCGACGCCGTCGCGGTCGCGGCCGCCGCGGAGGGAGCCGGGGCGGGCGGTGCCCGGCCGGCCGACCGAGGTCAGGTCCGTTCATGACCCGGCGCGTGGCGGTCACCGGCATAGGCGTCGTGGCACCGGGCGGCATCGGCGTACCGGCGTTCTGGGATCTGCTCGCCAACGGCCGTACCGCGACGCGGGGCATCACCTTCTTCGACCCGACCGGCCTGCGCTCTCGGATGGCCGCGGAGTGCGACTTCGACCCGGTGGCGTGCGGGCTGGAGCCGGAGCAGATCGAACGTGCCGACCGGTACATCCAGTTCGCCCTCGTCGCCGGTGAGGAGGCCGTACGGGACGCCGGCCTCGACCTTTCCAGGGAGAACCCCTGGAGGGTCGGGGTGTCCCTGGGGACCGCGGTGGGCGGCACCACCCGGCTGGAGCACGACTACGTGCTGGTCAGCCATCGCGGGCAGCGCTGGGACGTGGACCACCGCGAGGCGGGTCCGTATCTGCACCGGGCGTTCTCGCCCAGCACGCTGGCCTCGATGGTGGCGGAACGTTTCGGCGCCTGTGGCCCGGTGCAGACCGTCTCCACGGGCTGCACCTCGGGGCTGGACGCGGTGGGGTACGCCTTCCACACCGTGGAGGAGGGCCGCGCCGACATCTGCGTGGCCGGTGCCTCCGACTCGCCGATCTCCCCGATCACCATGGCCTGCTTCGACGCGATCAAGGCCACGTCCCCGAACAACGACGACCCCGCGCACGCCTCGCGGCCCTTCGACAACAACCGTGACGGGTTCGTCATGGGCGAGGGCGGCGCGGTGCTCGTCCTGGAGGAGCTGGAGCACGCCCGGGCCCGCGGCGCGCGGGTGTACTGCGAGCTCAGCGGCTACGCCACCTTCGGCAACGCCTACCACATGACCGGACTGACCAGCGAGGGCCTGGAGATGGCCCGTGCCATCGAGACGGCGCTCGACCACGCCCGCCTCGACGGTTCGGCCATCGACTACGTCAACGCGCACGGCTCCGGCACCCGGCAGAACGACCGGCACGAGACCGCCGCCGTGAAGCGGGCCCTGGGCCACCACGCCTACGACACGCCCATGAGTTCCATCAAGTCCATGGTGGGCCACTCTCTCGGGGCGATCGGGGCGATCGAGGTCGTGGCCTGCGTACTGGCCCTGGACCGCCAGGTCGTACCGCCGACCGCGAACTACGAGACCCCCGACCCGGAGTGCGACCTGGACTACGTCCCGCGCGTGGCCCGGGAGCGGAAGCTGACCAGCGTGCTCTCCGTGGGCAGCGGGTTCGGCGGCTTCCAGTCCGCGGTGATCCTGACCCGGCAGAGGGAGAGGACACGATGAGCGCACCCCACGTCAGGCGCGCCGGCGTCACCGGAATCGGCGTCGTCGCGCCCAACGGAACGAGTACCGACACCTTCTGGAAGTCCAGCCGGGAGGGCATCAGCGTCCTGGACCGGGTCACCCGCGAGGGGTGCGAGCATCTGCCGCTGAAGGTGGCCGGCGAGGTCCGCGCCTTCGACCCGGCGGCGGTGGTCGATGAGCGTTTCCTCGTGCAGACCGACCGGTTCACGCACTTCGCGATGGCCGCGGCCGACCTGGCCCTGGCCGACGCCCGGATCGGCCGCGCCGACGAGCACGGTTCGCCGTTCTCCCTGGGCGTGGTCACCGCGGCCGGTTCCGGCGGCGGCGAGTTCGGGCAGCGGGAGCTGCAGCAGCTGTGGGGAAAAGGCAGCCGGTTCGTCGGCCCGTACCAGTCCATCGCCTGGTTCTACGCGGCCAGCACCGGTCAGATCTCCATCCGCCGCGGGTTCAAGGGCCCCTGTTCGGTGGTCGCCGCCGACGAGGCCGGCGGACTGGACGCCCTCGCGCACGCCGCGCGGGCCGTGCACCGGGGCACCGATGTGATCGTGGCCGGCTCCACCGAGGCGCCGCTCGCGCCGTACTCGGTTGTCTGCCAGCTCGGCTACCAGGAGCTGAGCACCGTCGGCGACCCGGAGCGCGCCTACCGCCCCTTCACCTCGGAGGCCTCGGGGTTCGTGCCCGCGGAGGGCGGCGCCATGCTCGTCGTGGAGGACGAGACGTCCGCCCGTGCGCGGGGCGTACGGGTGCGGGCCGTCCTTGCCGGGCACGCGGCGACGTTCACCGGCGCCTCCCGGTGGGAGCGGTCCCGGGAGGGGCTCGCCCAGGCGATCCGCGGCGCTCTGGACGAGGCCGGCTGCGCCCCCGAGGAGGTCGACGTGGTGTTCGCCGACGCCCTCGGCGTACCGGAGGCGGACCGCGCCGAGGCGCTGGCGATCGCCGACGCGCTGGGCGCGCACGGCGGGCGCGTACCCGTGACGGCGCCCAAGACGGGAATAGGCCGCGGCTACTGCGCGGCGCCGGTGCTGGACGTCGCGTCGGCGGTGCTCGCGATGGAGCACGGCCTGATCCCGCCCACCCCCAACGTCCACGACGTCTGCCACGACCTCGACCTGGTGACCGGCCGGGCCCGCGCCGCCGAGCCGCGCACGGCGCTGGTCCTCAGCCGGGGCCTCATGGGGTCGAACACGGCGCTCGTGCTGCGGCACGGCGCAGCCGACTGAGCCCGAGCGAACGACCAAGCAGCGGCGCCTCGCGGCGAGGCAGCCCTGGAGCAAAGGAGACCCACCGTATGAACGACCACATCACCCTGGAAGAACTGTCCGAGCTGATGAGGAAGGCCGCCGGAGTCACCGTCGCCCCGCAGGAACTGCAGCAGCGGTGCGACTCCGGCTTCGACGCCCTCGGCATCGACTCGCTCGGTCTGCTCGGCATCGTCGGCGAACTGGAGAACCGGCACGGCACCCCGCTGCCGCCCGACGCGGAGCGCTGCAAGACGCCACGGCAGTTCCTCGACCTCGTCAACAGCACTTTTATGGCAGGAGCCTGACATGGCCGGACACACCGAGAACGCCATCACCATCGCAGCGCCGGTGGACCTGGTCTGGGACATGACCAACGACCTGGAGAACTGGCCCGGCCTGTTCAGCGAGTACGCCTCCGTCGACGTGCTCTCCCGCGAGGGGAACAGGACGACCTTCCGGCTGACCATGCACCCCGACCAGAACGGCACGGTGTGGAGCTGGGTCTCGGAGCGCGAGACGGACCGCCCCACCCTCACCGTCAAGGCCCGCCGGGTCGAGCCGGGGCCCTTCGCGTACATGAACATCCGGTGGCAGTACGAGGAGGTCCCCGAGGGCACCCGGATGATGTGGACGCAGGACTTCGCGATGAAGCCCGACGCCCCGGTCGACGACGCCTGGATGACCGACAACATCAACCGGAACTCCAAGGTGCAGATGGCCCTGATCCGGGACCGCATCGAGAAGGCCGCCGCCGAGTCACGGCCGGCGCCCGTGCTGGCCGACTGAACCGGACGGAGGACACACCCATGCACCAGGCCCTGATCGTCGCCCGTATGGCCCCCGGGTCGGCCCCGGACATCGCCAAGGTGTTCGAGGAATCCGACCGGGGAGAGCTGCCGCACCTCGTCGGGGTCACCCGGCGCACCCTGTGGCAGTTCGGCGACGTCTACATGCACCTGATCGACGCCGACCGGGAACCCGGCCCGGCCGTCGCCAAGGTGGCCGAGCACCCGGCGTTCCGGGACGTCAGCGAGCGGCTCACGGCGTACGTCAGCGCCTACGACCCGGCCACCTGGCGCTCTCCCAAGGACGCGATGGCGCAGTGCTTCTACCGCTGGGAGCGGGAGGCCGCTCGCTGAACCACCCCCGACCCCACCGTCCGCACCACCCGAACGGCCACCGGTCGCCGGGCCCGCGTCCACCGCGGACCCGGCGACCGGTGGCCCGTGGGGGCGGACCCGGCGGGCCCGTCGCGCTCGTCGTCCGGTGCGGGTCGTCCGGTGCGGCTTCAGCCGGTCCGTTCGGCGCGGGGCGTCCAGCGCGGTCGTTCAGTGCGGGACGGTGCATTCGAACGCGTGCAGGTAGGGGTTGACCGGGCGGATCGCGTCGATGAGCAGGCCCGCCGCGGTGATCCGGTCCACCATGCTCCTCTCGGTGTGCTTGGCCCCGCCCACGTTGAGGAGCAGCAGCAGGTCCATGGCGGTGGAGAACCGCATCGAGGGCGTGTCGTCGACGAGGTTCTCGATGACCACGACCCGCGCCCCCGGCCCGCCCGCCGTGACGACGTTGCGCAGGCACCGGGCGGTGGAGTCGTCGTCCCACTCGAGGATGTTCTTGATGATGTAGACGTCGGCCCTGACCGGGACGGCCTCGCGGCAGTCGCCGGGCACGATGCGCACCCGGCCGGCGAGGTCACCTCCGGGACGCAGCCGCGGATCGGCGTTGTCCACCACGCGCGGCAGGTCCAGCAGCGTTCCGTGCATCGACGGGTACTTGTCCAGCAGGCTCGCCACCACATGTCCCTGACCACCGCCGATGTCGGCGACCGAGGAGCTGCCCGACAGGTCGAGGAGTTCGGCGACGTCCCGGGCGGACTGCCGGCTGGAGGTCGTCATGGCCCGGTTGAAGACGTCTGCCGACTCGGGGGCGTCCTCGTTGAGGTAGGTGAAGAACTCCTTGCCGTACAGGTCCTCGACGACGTTCCGGCCGGTGCGCACCGCCTCGTCCAGCTTCGGCCAGGCGTCCCAGGTCCACGGTTCGGTGCACCACAGGGTGATGCAGCGCAGGCTGTTCGGGTCGTCCTCGCGCAGCAACCGGGACATGTCGGTGTGCGCGAACGTCCCGTCCTCCTGCTCGGCGAAGACGCCGTAGCAGGTCAGGGCCCGCAGCAGCCGCCGCAGTGGCCGGGGTTCGGTCTTCACCGCGGCCGCGAGGTCCGCCACGGCCATGGGGCCGTCCCCGAGCGCGTCGGCGACACCCAGCCGGGCGGCGGCGCGCAGGGCGGCGGCACACGCCGCCCCGAACGCGAGTTCCCGAAGCCGCATGGAGGGCGGTGGGGCAGGGCTTACGGTCGTCATGTGCTGCCTTTCCTCTCTGGGTCCGCGAGGGTCTTGCCCAGGCGGCGGTGCCGCGGCGTCAGCACAGTCCCGCGGGCTTGGAGGCGCCGCAGGTGTTGCCCTGGAAGGTGTTGCCCTTGCCGGTGTCCGCGTTGACGAGGTCGGCCGGGGTGTTGCGCCGCACCGTGTTGCCGGTGATCTGGTTGCGTTCGTTCGGGGCGCCCACCATGCTCTTGAAGAGCACGATCCCGCCGGAGAGCGGGGACTTGCCCGCGTGGTCCGTGACCGTGTTCCGGGTCACCAGGGTGTTCTCGGCCCCGGTCAGGACGATCCCCGTGCCCTGCAGGGCGGGCAGCCGGGCGGTCTTCGGGCAGGACTTGTTGTTCCGGTGGATGAAGTTGTCGCTCACGGTCAGGGCGCCGGCCCGCGGGGTGTTCTCGTCCCCGACGACGAAGAGCGCCGCGCAGTTGGCGGTGATGTCGTTGCTCATGACGGTCAGGTCCCTCAGGCGGCGGATGGTGACGCCGATCCGGTTGCCCTGGAGGTGGTTCTGCGCGATCACCGCACCCTTGGTGTCCGTGGCCCCGCCCTCGGTGGCGACCGAGTTGGCGAGGAACAGGCCCGCGTCGCCGTTGTCGCGGGCGGTGTTGTCCAGGAACACGCCCCGGGTGGAGCGTTCCTGCGCGATGCCCCACACCTTGTTCCTCTCGGCGGTCACGTGCCGGACGGTCAGCCGGTCGGTCCACGTGGACCACAGGCCACTCTTGGGGAAGCCGGTCAGGGCGAGGGAGGCGACGGTGGTGTCCGTGACGGGGTGCCCCCGCTTCCCCTCGACACAGATCCCGTTGCCCGCCTTGGCGCAGGCGTTCGATGTCGCCCCGAGGGGCGGTGCGATGACGGTGTTCCGCCCCATGCCGCGCAGAGTCAGCCCGGAGGTGGTCACCCGGACGCTCTCCCGGTAGGTGCCGGCGGAGATGAGGATGGTGTCTCCCGGTCTGGCGGCGTCCACCGCCTTCTGGATGGAGTCACCCGGGCGTACCGTGCGGGTGCCGGGGGTTGCGGGGAGGGGGTCGGCGGTGGCGCCGCACCCCGACGCGACGAGCGCTGCGGCACACGCGAGGAAAGCGAGATGGCGTTTCGTCATATTCGATACGCTATGACCGGATAAGTCGTTGAATGCCGGATCGGCCATACGGGGGCGTGTCTCGGTCCGGGTGGTGGCCCGGCGTGCCGCCGCAACGCGGGCGCGGCGCGCCGGCGGCCGCCCGGGTCGTGGTCAGCCGCGCAGCGTCCGCCCGATCTCCAGCAGGCCCCTCTCCGGCGGCCTGCCGACCTCGAGGTCCCAGAGGCGGTGCTGCAGCACCCGGCCCGGCGTCCACGCCCGCTCCCGCTGCGGGCCCAGCGCGTCCGTCAGGGCGCCGAAACGCCACCGGGCCTCCGCGGGGTCGTGGCGGCGGCGGTTCGCGGGGAGCGGCTCCGAGCCGGGGTCGCCGGCGAGCGGCTCAAGGTCGATGGCCGGGCAGGGGGGCGCGGTGTCGTACTCGGCAGACGGACGGCTCCCTGCCCGTCCCGCACCCGCGGGGCAGGGGCTCGCCCACGGTCTCCTCGTCCAGGAACCGGAGCTTGAGCACGGCCGGCGTCGCATCCCCCCGCAGCACCGGAACCGCCGGCGCGCACACGCCGTACCTCGCGGGCCCGTCCACCCGCAGCCCCCACCACCCGCGAACTCCTCCGCCCGCGAACTCCTCCGCCCGTCGGGCGGCTCCGCGACGATCGCCCGCTCCGCCGGCCCGTTGAATTTCTCCTGAGAAGCGGCCGGCTCACCAGGCACCTCGATCACCTTCCCGACCATACTGGCCTGTGTGGACGGGGTCAGGCGGTTTCGGCGCGGCCTCGGGGCGGCGGCGGCGTACCTCCGCAGCGCCCCGGGGACGTACGTGTGGCTGCTGGTCCTGTTCTTCACCACCATCGCGCTGCACCACATGTCACCGCACTTCGAGGAGCGCTTCCTGCGGCAGCGGTCCACCAACATCCACCAGCTGTCCCAGGACCCGCTGCACGCGTTCATCACCAGCGCGATGTGGATCGACGGCGGACACTGGCTGCCGTACGCCGCGCTCTACACGGTCTTCCACGCCCAGGCGGAGCGCTGGCTGGGCACCGTCCGCTGGCTGACCGTGTGCGCCGCCGCGCACGTGCTGGCCTCGCTCGTCAGCGAGGGGGCGCTGCTGCAGGCGATAAGAGACGGGATGGCCCCCCAGTCGGCGGTCAACACACTCGACTTCGGGGTCAGTTACGCGCTCGCGGGGGTGGTCGGCGTGCTCACCTACCGGCTCGCGGCACCCTGGAGCTACGCGTATCTGACCGTCGTCCTGCTGGTGTACTCCATACCCCTGGCCGCGACCCCCACCTTCACCGATTTCGGGCATTTCATCGCTGTGCTCATCGGTCTGGCCTGCTATCCGCTCACCCGTGGCCGCGGAAAACCATGGAATCCGAAGGAGACACTGGTCACTCTCAAGGGTTAACGTCCGCGCATGAACACTGCGGTGAGTGGCGTCGTCAACGGCGGCGTCTCCTTCTGGTACGCCGACGACGGCCTCCCCGAGCCCCGGGAACCCCTCGCCGGGGACGCGTCCGCCGACGTGGTGATCGTCGGCGGCGGCTACACCGGCCTGTGGACCGCCTACTACCTGAAGAAGGCGGCACCCTTTCTGCGCATCACCGTGCTGGAGCAGCGGTTCTGCGGCTACGGCGCCTCCGGCCGCAACGGCGGCTGGCTCTACAACGGCATAGCGGGCCGCGACCGGTACGCGAAGCTGCACGGCCACGAGGCCGCCGTCCGCCTGCAGCAGGCGATGAACGACACGGTCGCCGAGGTCGTCCGCGTCACCGGGACGGAGGGCATCGAGGCGGACGTGCACGTCGGCGGCGTCCTGGAGGTGGCGTACACACCCGCGCAGCTGGCCCGTCTGAAGGCGTCTCACGAGCGGGAGCTGTCCTACGGCGAGAAGGACCGCGAGCTGTACGGCGCCCGGCAGACCGCCGAGCGGATCAGGGTCGCGGACGCGGTCGGCTCCACCTGGACCCCGCACGGGGCGCGGCTGCACCCGGTGAAGCTGGTCAAGGGCCTCGCGGCGGCCGTGGAGGCGCTCGGTGTGAAGATCCACGAGCACACCCCGGTCACCGAGATCCGTCCGAAGCACGCGGTGACGCCCTACGGCACGGTCCGCGCCCCCTACGTCCTGCGCTGCACGGAGGGCTTCACGGCCTCTCTGAAGGGACAGCGGCGCACCTGGCTCCCCATGAACTCCTCCATGATCGCGACCGAGCCGCTCACCGACGCGCAGTGGGAGCGGATCGGCTGGGAGGGGCGCGAGACGCTGGGCGACACGGCGCACGCGTACATGTACGCCCAGCGCACCGCCGACGGCCGGATCGCACTCGGCGGGCGCGGCGTCCCGTACCGCTTCGGCTCCCGCACGGACAACGACGGCCGCACCCAGCCCGCCACCGTTCAGGCGCTCCACGACATCCTGGTCCGCTTCTTCCCGTCGCTGGCCGGGATCGGGGTGACCCACGCATGGTCGGGCGTGCTCGGCGTGCCCCGCGACTGGTGCGCCACGGTCACCCTGGACCGCTCCACGGGCCTCGGCTGGGCGGGCGGCTACGTCGGCTCGGGCGTCGCCACCGCCAACCTCGCCGCCCGTACGCTGCGCGACCTCGTCCAGCAGGACGCGGGCCAGTCGGGCCCGACGGAGCTGACGGCGCTGCCGTGGGTGAACCACCGGGTGCGCAAGTGGGAGCCGGAACCGCTGCGCTGGCTGGGGGTGCACGGGATGTACGCCACCTACCGCACGGCGGACCGGCGTGAGAGGACGGCGCCCGGCATCGAGTCGTCACGCCTGGCACAGCTGGCCGACCGGGTCGCCGGACGCACGTGAGGAAAGGGCGGGCCCGGCCCCGCCTGTGCTTGACTGCCGGCATGATCCGTACCGCGACACCCGACGACATCCCCGTCCTCCACACCCTGATCCGTGAACTCGCCACCTACGAGAAGGCGGCCGACGAGGCACGGGCGACGCCGGAGCAGCTGGACGAGGCGCTGTTCGGCGCGCGCCCGGCGGCCTTCGCGCACATCGCGGAGGACGACGGGGGAGCGGTTGTCGGATTCGCGCTGTGGTTCCTGAACTTCTCCACCTGGCGGGGCGTGCACGGCATCTACCTGGAGGACCTGTACGTCCGCCCGGAGGCCCGTGGCGCCGGCCACGGCAAGGCGCTGCTGACGGAACTGGCCCGCATCTGCGTGGAGCGAGGCTACGAGCGTCTGGAGTGGTCGGTGCTGAACTGGAACCGCCCGTCGATCGACTTCTACGAGGCCCTGGGCGCCCGCCCGCAGGACGAGTGGACGGTGTACCGGCTGACGGACGGGGCGCTGGCGGAACTCGGGCGTCCGGAGGCGTGCGGGGCCGAGCCGTCCTAGTGCCGCATCAGGCGGCGTTCGCCCCGTCGCGACGCCCGGCACGCTCCCCCAAGCTCTTCGAGCAGGGGGACCCCCAGAGCACGCACCGGACACCGCGGGCACCGCACAGGGCTTTCGTAACCCCCTAGTCGCCGGCGACGCGGACGACCGCGAGGGTGATGTTGTCGGGGCCGCCCGCGCTGATGGCGGCCTTCCACAGCTCGAAGGCGGCCCGTCCGTCGTCGTGCTCCCGCAGCACCGCGTCGATCGTGTCCTCCGGCACCGGATCCGTGAGGCCGTCCGTGCAGAGGAGATAGCGGTCGCCCGGTGACAACGGCCCGGCCGTCACATGCGGCACGACGGCACGGTAGTGCGCGGAGCCGCCGAGGCACTGGGTGACCAGCGAGGTGGTGCGCCGCCCGGGCGCCAGGGGCGGGCTGTCGTCCACACTCACCTGCCGGAGCCCTTCCGCGGGCGCGGCGAAGACGCGGCTGTCCCCCACGTTGAAGACCAGCCGCTCCTCCGGCAGCAGGACGGCACCCGCGACGGTGGTGCCCATCATGGCGAGGCCGGGGCCGTCGTCCTCGCCGCCCTCGGCGGCCGTGTAGACGGCACGGTTGCAGGACTCCACTGCGCCCCGGACGGCTTCCTCACTGCCCAGCGCCGGCCCGAGGGCCGCGAACCGCCGCGCCACCAGCGCGCTCGCCACCTCGCCCCCGGGGTGCCCGCCGAGCCCGTCGGCCACGGCGACGACCAGGGGCGTACCCAGGGGGAAGACCAGCGTCTGCGGGTTCTCGGTGACGGTGGCGCACAGCGTCCACGGGCCGGCGACGAGACTGTCCTCGTTCTTGTCCCGCAGCAGGCCCGGGTGGCTGAGTGCGCTGACAGCGACGTACGACACCGCAAGCCACCGCCGATCACCGGATGCGGGCGATCACCGGATCACCCGTGGTCAGGGGCGTTTCCGCCCCAGCTCGTCCCCGCGCTCGCCCTCCGCCTGGGACGGCTCCGTGCGGGGTACCTCCGGGTGCTGCTCCCTGGCACTGCGCTCGCCGGGCTCGTCGCGCTCGCCCTCGGCCTGCGACGGGGTGTGCGAGTAGAGCCAGGTGTCGTATTCCGAGGCTCCGGATGACTTCATGCCGGCCTCCTTCGTCGTTCCCCTCCATGGTCCACCCCCAGGACGGCCATGGCGAGGCGAGCCGCGTCGTACGTCGCCGCTCGCGCCCGTCCCCTCAGTCCTCCTCCGCCACCCGCAGCCCCATCGCCGCCGCCAGCACCGGGGCGAGGTCGAGCAGCTGCGCATGGCTGATCGCCGCGCCGGACAGGCGGTCCACTCCGCGCGCGATGTCCAGCTCCGCCGCGCGGCGCAGGTCCACGTCCACCAGGGACGCCGCCGTCAGGTCGGCTCCCTTCAGCACGCAGTCCACGAACTCCACCCGCTCCAGCCGGGCGCCCCCGAAGTCCGGCTCGATGAGGACACAGCCCTCGAAGACGACGTCCTTCAGCCGCGCCGTGCGCAGGTTCAGGTAGTCGATCTTGCCGCCGTGCACCAGCACCCGCTCCAGCACCGCCCCGTGCAGCTGGGTCCCGCCGAGCCGGGCGTCCACCAGCTCCACGTCGCGCAGGGTCGCCTCCGCGAGGTCGGTGCCCACGCCCCGTATGCCCTTCAGGACCGAGTCCAGCACGCGCGCGTGGTGCAGCCCCGTCCCGTCCAGCGTGCACCCCGTCAGCGCGCAGTCCATGAACCGGGCGCCCACGCCGTCCTGGCCCGCGAGATCCGCGTCCCGGAACTCCAGCCCGTCGTAGTCCCCGTCCGGAACCACCTCCCCGTCCGCCCACGCCACCAGCTCGGGCAGCCGCACCTCCGGCCGCCGCGCCGTCTTCACCACCCGCGCCCTCCGCACCATGCCCCCCATGCTGCACCCGACCACTGACAATCGCCCGGACCTGCGATGTCGCCCTTGCTGCCGGAGCCGTGAGGAGCGGCCGCCGCACCCGGCGAGGGGCTTTCCGGGCTGCCGGTCAGGGGACCCTGGGGAAACGGGCCTGCAGCGTCCAGATCGCCGGGTTCTCCGCGAGGTCCTCGTGCAGGTCGGTCAGGTCGGCGATCAGGTCGTGCAGGAAGTCGCGGGCCTCGCGGCGCAGTTCCGTGTGGGAGAACGTCAGCGGGGGCCCGGCCGACGGCAGCCACTCCGCCTCGATGTCCACCCAGCCGAAACGGCGCTCGAACAGCAGGCGGTCGGTGGACTCGGTGAAGTCCAGCTCCGCGCGCTGCGGCCGGGCGGCACGGCCGCCGAGCGGGTCCCGGTCGAGCCGCTCGGCGATGTCGCACAGCGCCCACGCGAAGTCGAGCACCGGCACCCATCCCCAGGCTGTGGACAGCTCCCGGTCCGCCTCGGTGTCGGCGAGGTAGACGTCACCGCAGAAGAGGTCGTGCCGCAGGGCGTGGACGTCCGCGCGGCGGTAGTCGGTCTGCGGGGGATCGGGGAAGCGGTTGGAGAGGGCGTAGCCGATGTCGAGCACGGGGGCGATGGTGTCACAGGGCCTTGCGCAGCACGGCGCACGGGCGGCCCCGCTCACGGTCCGGGCGGCGGTCGATGACCTCGTAGCCGAGAGCCGTCCAGAAGGCGAGGCCCGCGGCGTTGTCCTCCAGCACGGCGAGGCGTACGGCGGTGCGTCCGGCGGCGCGCAGCCGGTCCTCGACCAGGGACGCCAGGTGTCGTCCGTGCCCCTGCCGATGCAGGACCGCGTCGACCATCAGCAGGCCGATCCACGGGTCGGGGTCGGCCGGGTCGGGGTGGTGCGCGAGGGTGATCGCCATCCCGACGAGCCGCCCGAAACTGCGGGCGAGCAGCACCTCCGCGTCGGGGTGCGCCAACTCGTCGGCCAGCGCGGCCGCCACCTGCTCCGGGCGGATGTCGTCCGGGTCGGGGAAGTCGCCGCTCAGGGCGTGGAACTCCCGGTTGGAGGCGTGGAGCGCGGTGAGTTCGGTCAGCAGCTCACCCGGGAGGCCGTGCTCGGGGCTGAGCGGGAGGGGCTCGAGGATCACCCCGGCAACGTATCGCGGACGGGTCGGGGCCCGGGAATGCAACCGGAGCCCCGGCCTCCAATGGCCGGGGCTCCGGTCACGCGCCGGGCGTACCCCTGTGCGGAGAGCCCGGGGGACTCCGTCAGACGTTGACACCGAAGTCCTGGGCGATGCCCACCAGACCCGACGCGTAGCCCTGGCCGACCGCGCGGAACTTCCACTCCGCACCGTTGCGGTACAGCTCGCCGAAGATCATGGCCGTCTCGGTGGCCGCGTCCTCCGACAGGTCGTAGCGGGCGATCTCCTGGCCGCCGGCCTGGTTGACGATGCGGATGTACGCGTTGCGGACCTGGCCGAAGTTCTGCGAGCGGGATTCGGCGTCGTAGATGGACACGGGGAAGACGATCTTGTCGATGTCCGCCGGGAGCGCCGCCAGGTTGACGTTGATCGCCTCGTCGTCGCCCTCGCCCTCGCCCGTGCGGTTGTCGCCCGTGTGGACGATCGAGTTGTCCGGGGTCTGCTTGTTGTTGAAGAAGACGAAGTGCTGGTCCGAGTAGACCTTCCCCTGGGCGCTGACCGCGATCGCGGACGCGTCGAGGTCGAAGTCCGTGCCGGTGGTGGTGCGGACGTCCCAGCCGAGGCCCACGGTGACGGCGGTCAGGCCCGGAGCCTCCTTGGTGAGCGAGACGTTGCCACCCTTGGACAGGCTTACAGCCATTGTTGGGAGTCCCTTCCCTCGTTGCGTGTGCGGATGAAGCTACCGCCACCTCCAGCAACGCCAAGGGGGGTGTCCGCGGTTCCGGGTTCCTTTACCTTTTTTACCTGCCGTTCGGAAATCGGGATGACGCGGACCGGGCGGAGCGGGGAACATGGACGGCATGTCCGGTCCCTATGTCGTCCGCGGCTCCGTCTCGCTCCCCGAGGCGGAGCTGATGTGGCGTTTCTCGCGATCGTCCGGGCCCGGCGGACAGCACGTCAACACCAGTGACACCCAGGTGGAGTTGCGTTTCGACCTCGCCGGGACCGAGGCCCTGCCTCCGGTGTGGAAGGAGCGGGCGCTGGAGCGGCTCGCGGGGCGGCTGGCCGACGGGGTCGTCACCGTGCGGGCCTCCGAGCACCGGTCGCAGTGGCGCAACCGGGAGGCGGCCGCGGTACGCCTCGCGGCCCTGCTGGCCGAGGCGACGGCACCTCCGCCGCGGCCGCGCAAGCCGACCCGCGTCCCGCGGGGGATCAACGAGCGGCGGCTGCGGGAGAAGAAACAGCGCTCGGAGACCAAGCAGGGGCGATCCGGCCGGGGCTGGACGTAGCGGCTCCGCGGGTTCAGGACGGACCCGGAACGCCCGTCGTCCGCCCGCCGTTCCTCTCGCCGCTCGCAGGCCGGCCGCGCGATTGCGGACGGGATCATGCCAAGTGCCGGTAACGCCCCCGGAAGTACGTGAGCGGTCCGCCCCCCGTACTCGGCACCCGTGCCGTGAGCACCCTGCCGATCACCAGCGTGTGGTCGCCGGCCTGCACCCGCTGTTCCGTGCGGCACTCCAGGGTCGCCAGTGCGCCGCCCACCAGAGGGGCGCCGGAGACCTCGCCGCGGATGCAGGGGATGTCCTCGAACAGCAGGCGGTCGCTGACGCGGCCCTTCATCGCGAAGCGGCCCGCGATGTGCCGCTGGCTCTCCGAGAGGACGGAGACCGCCCACAGCGGCTGCTCGGCGAGCAGGTCGTCCATGCGGGCGCCCTCGCGCAGGCTGACCAGGACCAGGGGCGGGTCCAGCGACACCGACATGAAGGCGGTCGCCGTCATGCCGACGTCCTCGCCCTTGGGCCCCTCGGGGTCCAGCGCGGGCTCGTGCGACGTCACCAGGACCACGCCCGCGGCCAGCCGGGACATGGCCGCGCGGAACTCGTCGTTGCTCACCCCCTCAGCATGCCCGGAGGAGGGCGGCACGGCGGACACTGAGGGGACAGCGGAAGTCTTGAGCACGTCAGAACGCTAGTCTCCGCTTCCGGCCGCCCACATCGGGCCCGGGCCCGAACCGTGACCTAGGTCCGGCGACGGACGTCGTACGATCTCAAGTCCGCACAGGGCCGCAGCGAGGCCGACAGGTTCGGCGAAAACACGGGGAAAATGCGGAACCTCTCCGTAATTGTTCATCTTTGGCTGTGACTTGAGTCACAGGAAGCGTATTTTGTTGACCCTGTGTACCTAGTGCGCAGCGCGCTGTGATTCAGTGGCGGAGACGCTGCACGATGCTGTCCGGGAAGTACGCGGAGTAGCGTGCCGCGGAAGGCCGGGAGAACGGTGGTACGCCGACGCGTCCCTGGAGTTGCTGCGAGTTCTCGAGGGGAGGGCGAATGGAGACCGAGTCGGAGCCGTATGTCCGCCTTGCCACCCTGCGGCAGCTGCACCAGGTGATGGCGGACATGAACACCGCCCGCAGCCTGGCGGACACGCTGCAGACGGTCGCCGACGGCATCGTGAACGGCCTCGGCTACGAGCTGGCGGCCGTCAACCTCGTACGCCCGGACGGCGACCTGGTCGTCGCCGCGCTCGCCGGGAACTCCGCCGCGGAGGCACTGATCACCGGTCGCGTCGGCTCCCGCGCCTCCTGGGAGCGGCGCCTCACCATGGGCGAGGCCTGGGGGGCGCTGCGGTTCATACCGCACACGGAGGGCTGGATCCTCGACGAGGACGACGTGCCGCAGTGGTACACCGACGGTCCCGAGCCCCGCTTCGAGGACGAGTGGCACCCCTCCGACCGCCTCTTCGCCCCCATGTACACGCCCGGCGTCCAGGGCAGCTCCTACGGTGAACTCCTCGGCGTCATCTCCGTGGACCGGCCGCGCAACGGGCGGCGGCCCGGCGCCTGGGGGCGCGAGGCCCTCCAGATGTACGCCTTCCACGCCGCCATCGCCATCAGCAACGCCCGGCTGCGGGCCAACATGCAGCGCGCCCTGGTCCGCCTGGAGCGGGAGCAGCAGGCCCTGCGCGCCAGCGAGGAGTCCTTCCGGCAGGCGTTCGAGTACGCCCCGTCGGGCATGGCCATCGCCGAGATGGGCGGCGACCAGCACGGCCGGATCCTGCGCACCAACGACGCCCTGTGCCGCCTGCTGGGCCGCCCCGCCTCCGCCATGCGCCGCTACTCGTTCTCCGACCTGGTCCACCCCGAGGACATCGGCACCCTGCTGCGCACCTCCGCCGAGGGTGGCCGCGCCGAACTGCGGCTCGGCCGCCGGGACGGCACCTACGTGTGGGTGTCCCTGCGCAACTCGGTGGTCGCCGACGCCGCCGACGGTCCCCGCTTCCTGCTCACCCACGTCGAGGACATCGAGGAACGCAAGCGCCGCGAGCTGCAGCTCGCCCACCGCGCCTCGCACGACTCGCTCACCGGACTGCCCAACTCCGCGGAGCTGCGCGCCCGTCTGTCCGCCCGCCTGTGCCGGCGCCCGCAGTTGCCGGCGCCGAGCGCGGCCGACTCCCTGGACGCCGCGTACGGCGACGGGTTCGCAGACGACCACCCGGCCGTCCACGACGTCGGCGGGCACGCCTTCACCCTCCACGCCGGGCCGGGGCCGTACGACGCCTTCGACCACCATGTGCACACCGCCGCGCCGGACGGCGACGCCGACGACGGCACCAAGGGCCTCGCGGTGCTCTTCTGCGACCTCGACGGCTTCAAGTCCATCAACGACCGGTTCGGGCACAACGCGGGCGACGCCGTCCTCATCGAGGTGGCCCGCAGGCTCAGCCGCGGGGTACGGGACGGGGACACGGTGGCCCGGCTCGGCGGTGACGAGTTCGTCGTGCTGGCCGACGGGCTCGGCAAGGCCGACGCCCAGGACCTCGCCGTCCGTCTGCGCAACGAGATCATCCAGCCGATCCGGGTCGACGGCCGCGCCATGCGTGTCGGCGCGAGTTTCGGCATCGGCTGGGCACACTGCGGCATGACGGCGGACGAAGTGCTGAAATCGGCTGACGAGCGGATGTACGTAGAGAAACGGTCTCGTCCCAAAGCGCACAGGCGCGCGGGATAAACCGCAGGTCAGCCCTTGGGTGATGGGAACAACAGCCGTGTGCGGTCCGGGGACCGGGTAGGCTCGCCATTCAGCCATGTACGCATCTGGACCCGCACCTGTTGAGGAGACCTAGGGATGACGCCCGGCAACAACGGCGCGAGCACGCCCGAGGACGACGACCCGTTCGGCTACCTCTACGCCGACGGTCAGGCCAACGGCGCCCAGCCGCCCTCCGGCGGCTACGGCTACCCGGGCTCCGTGAACAGAGTGCGCACGGTCGGCCAGCGCCAGTACGGCCAGCCGCAGGCCCAGACGGCCGCCTACGGCCAGGTCCCGCAACAGCAGTCGTACGGCCAGCCGAACGCGCACTACGCCGCTCCGGAAACGGTGCCGGGCGGTGCCCCGACGACCCGTCAGACGCCGTCGGCCGCGCCGCCCGGCGGTGGCCGCGGCCGGGGCCCCAACACCAAGGGTCTGCTGATCGGCGCGATCGCGGTGGTGGCGGCGGTCGTCATCGGCATCGGCGTCGTCATGATCACCGGCGACTCGAACGACGGGAAGAAGGGCGGCCGGGCGGGCTCCAGCCCGACGGTCACGCAGAGCGCGTCCCCGAGCCAGTCCGCCACGCAGCAGTCCACGGACGACACCAAGCTGCCGACGATCGACGCCAAGGCACTGCACCTGGAGGGCGGCGCGACCACCGCGTCCGACGTCAAGGGCGCCAAGGCGGACGGCGGTGTCTACGTCGGCAACTTCAACAACGTGGGCGCCGCCGTGACCTGGACCGTGGACGTCCCGTCCACCGGCAAGTACACCCTGCACACCGGCTACGGCGTGCCCGGCGTCGACGCCACCGCCACCCTCACGATCGACGGTACGGCACAGACCAACCCCCTGTCCCTGAAGAACTGGGCCAACGCGCCCCAGGGCGACTGGGAGAAGGGCTGGACGAAGACGTACAACTACATCCAGCTCAACAAGGGCACCAACACGATCCGGATCTCCTGCGAGCAGGGGAACCAGTGCAACGTCTACCTGGACCAGCTGTGGCTGACGAAGGGCTGGTCGAAGTAGGGCCCGCAGAAGGGCTCCACGGCTACGCCGCCGTGGCCTCGGCGGTCACCGTCACCTGGTCCAGCAGCTCCTCGTAGGTACTGCGGTCGAACTCGCCTGCCGCCGGGGCGAGTACGGTCGCCGCCGACAGGGCCACCGCCCGGGCCAGGCGTCGCGGCCAGGGCAGGTGTTCCACCAGGCCCGACAGCAGGCCCGCGACCGCCGAGTCGCCCGCGCCCGTCGGATTGCCCGTCAGGCGGCGCGGCGGGGCGGCCCGCCAGCGGCCTTCCGTGTTCACGGCGAGCAGGCCCTCGGCGCCCAGCGAGGCGACCACCGTGTGCGCCCCGCGCCGGCGGGCGTCCCGCGTCGCCTGCGCGGGCTCGTGGGAGCCGGTCAGTTCGGCCAGTTCGTCGGCGTTCGGCTTGACGATGTCGGGGCGGGCGGCGACCCCGCGGCGCAGCGGTTCCCCGCTGGTGTCGAGCAGCACCGGGACGCCCGCCGCCCGGGCGGTGCGCACCAGGTGGGCGTACGCCCCCACCGGCACGCCCGGCGGCAGGCTGCCGCACAGGGCCACCGCGGCGGCGGAGCGCACCAGGTCGTCGTACCTCTCCAGGAACGCCGACCACTCGGCGGGCGTGATCACCGGGCCGGGTTCGTTGAGCTGGGTGGTGTCGCCGGTCGCCCGGTCGGCCACCGCGACGGTGCGCCGGGTGGCGCCCCGGACCGGGACCAGCGCGTCCACGAGACCGGGCGTGCGGGTGAGCCGGTCCCGCAGCGAGCGGCCCGTCGCGCCGCCCGCGAAGCCCGTGGCCGTCACCTCGTGACCCAGCGCGGCGAGCACCCGGGCCACGTTCAGTCCCTTGCCGCCGGGCCGTTCGGTCACCTCGGTCACCCGGTGCGAGGTGCGCGGCCTCAGCTCCCGTACGCGATAGGTGATGTCGAGAGCGGTGTTCAGCGTGACCGTCAGGATCACCTGGGAACCTCCCTCGAGAGTCGGGGCGGCGCGGTCCGTGGGCCCGGACCGGGAATGCGCCTGCCGTCGGCGGTTGCGGAGGCACGATCATGCCAAAAGAGTCGGCGGTCGGCCCAGCCCCGGGTTCGACGGCCGTATGCCAACAAACGGATGAATCACCCCAGTTGGGGATCGACCACCCACTCGCCGCGGCGCATCACACCCCTGAGGCGGAAGCCGTCGTCCAGCAGCACCAGGTCGGCGTCCTTGCCGGGCTCCAGGGAGCCCACCCGGTCGTCGACGCCGAGCAGCTTCGCGGGGTTGGCCGAGACGGCCCTGACCACGTCCTGCACCGGCAGCCCGTCCACGGTGACCGCCCGGCGGAACGCGCGGTCCAGAGTGAGCGTCGAACCCGCGATCGAGCCGCCCTCCACCAGCCGGGCCACCCCCTCGCGGACCTCGACCTCGAGCGGGCCGAGCATGTACCGCCCGTCCCCGATGCCGGCCGCGTCCATGGCGTCCGTGATGAACGCCACGCGTCCCGCGCCCGCATGACGGAACGCCAGCCGCAGCGCCGCCGGGTGCAGATGGACACCGTCGTCGATCAGCTCCACCGTGACCCGCTCGTCCTCCAGGAGAGCGGCGACGGGGCCGGGGGCGCGGTGGCCGAGCTGCGGCATCGCGTTGAACAGGTGGGTGGCGACCGTGGCGCCCGCGTCGATGGCCTGGACCGTCTGCTCGTACGTCGCGTCCGTGTGCCCGACCGCCGCGATCACGCCGTGCTCGACGAGCAGTCGTACGGAGTCCAGACCGCCGGGCCGTTCGGTCGCGAGCGTCACCATCGCGGCCCGGCCGCGCGCGGCGTCGATCAGCTTGCGCACCTCCGCCGGGTCGGGGTCGCGCAGCAGCGCCTCGGAGTGGGCGCCCTTGCGGCACGGCGAGATGAACGGCCCCTCGAAGTGGATGCCGGCGAGGTCCCCCTGCTCGGCCAGCTCCGACAGCAGCCCGGCCTGCTGGACGAGGACGTCCATGTCGTCGGTGACGGTGGAGGCGACGAGCGTGGTGGTGCCGTGCTCGCGGTGGGTGCGCAGGGCCCTCAGGACGTCGTCGGCCGGCCCGGAGAAGGACGCACCGCCGCCGCCGTGGTTGTGGATGTCCACGAAGCCGGGGACCAGCCAGTGGCCGCGTACGTCGACGGTCTCGGCGCTCTCGGGCGCGGACGCGGCGATGCGCGTGCCCTCGACGACCAGGCGGCCGTCGTCCACGACCCCGCCGGGCAGTACCACCCGGGCGCCGGTGAGAACCTTCGTGGTGGCCATCAGACGGTTACCTCCGCAGGGTCGGTGGTTTCGAGGAGATCCCAGGCCAGAAGCCCGGCACCCAGGCATCCGGCCGCATCCCCCAGCGCGGCGGGGACGATCGGGGGCAGTTTCTGGAAGGTCACGCGCCGGCGCACGGCCGCCCGCAGCGGTGTGAACAACGTGTCCCCCGCCTCGGCGAGCCCGCCGCCGATGATCAGGGTTCGCGGGTCCAGCAGGGTGAGTGCGGTCACCAGGCCGTCGGCGAGGGCGTCCACGGCGCCCTGCCAGACCTGCCGCGCCCGCGGATCCCCGGACGCCACGGCCTTCGCGCAGTCGGCGGCGTCCGCCTCCGGGACCCCGGCCGCCTCGGCCCACGCCTTGCCCACGGCGGCCGCGGACGCGTACCGCTCCAGACAGCCGCGCTGTCCGCACGGACACGGCATCCCCTCGGGCCGTACGACGATGTGGCCGATCTCGCCCGCGAAGCCGTGCGCCCCGGCCTCGACCCGGCCGCCGATGCCGATGGCGCCCGCGATGCCGGTGCCGAGCGGCACGAACAGGAACCGGTCCGCCCCCATGCCCGCGCCGAGGCGCCCCTCGGCGAGTCCGCCGGTGCGCACGTCGTGCCCGAGCGCCACGGGCACCCCGTCGAGCCGGCGGCTCAGCAGCTCCCGCAGCGGCACATCGCGCCAGCCCAGGTTCGCCGAGTAGGCGGCGATGCCGCGCTCGGCGTCCACGATCCCGGGGACGGCGACGCCGGCCGCGGCCGCGGGTTCGCCCAGGTGGCGCTCGCCGTGGGCGCGCAGCTCGCCGGCGAAGGCGAGCACCGACTCCACCACGGCGTCCGGCCCGCGCTCGCGTCCGGTGGCCCGGCGCGCCCGGTGCAGCAGCTCGCCTCCGGCCCCGACCAGGGCGGCCTTCATCCCGGTGCCGCCCACATCGAGGGCGATGACATGTCTCACGGGAACAGTGTCGCCCCTGCACCCCGGAGAGGTCTAGTCCACTCCGGGTGGTGTAGACCTTATGTTTTGGATATTCCGCATGACGAGACGGCAGGACGAGAGCAAGTGCAGCGACGCGTGACGCACAGGACGACATGGGGCAGGGGGCTGATCGCGGCGGTGTCCGCTCTCGGCATGACCGGAGCCCTGGCGAGCTGCGCGGGTGCGGTGGGCTCCGGGGACGTCACCCTGCGGCTGGTGGCCGCGGACTACGGGGACTCCTCGGCGAACAGTTCCGGCAAATACTGGGACCAGCTGGTCAAGGACTTCGAGGCGGAGCACCCCGGGATCAAGGTCGACGTCAGCGTCTACTCCTGGAACGACGTCGACCGCAAGGTCAGGGAGATGGTGGACCGGGGCGACGCCCCGGACATCGCGCAGATCGGGGCGTACGCGGACTACGCGGCGGCGGGCAGGCTGTACCCGGCCGACGACGTCCTCTCGATCCCCGTCCAGGCGGACTTCGCCTCGGAGCTGAGCGACGCCGGCAAGGTGAACCGGACCCAGTACGGCATGCCGTTCGCCGCCTCCACACGGATCCTCTTCTACAACAAGGCGCTGTTCTCCGAGGCCGGCATCACCACCCCGCCCCAGAGCTGGAGCGACCTCGCGACGGACGCGCAGCTGCTCAAGGCCAAGGGCGTGAAGTACCCGTACGCGCTGCCGCTGGGCCCCGAGGAGGCGCAGGCGGAGACGATGCAGTGGCTGCTCAGCGGCGGTGACGGCTACCTGGACGGCTTCGGCTCCTACGCCCTCGACTCCCCGCAGAACGTGGCCACCTTCACCTGGCTGAAGGACAACCTGGTGGGCAAGGGCCTGACGGGCCCGGTGGCCCCGGGGCAGCTGAACCGCGCCGACGCCTTCGCCGCGTTCACGCGCGGCGAGGTGGGCATGCTGAACGGCCACCCGTCCCTGATGAAGATGGCGCGGGAGAAGGGCGTGAAGTTCGGCATGGTGCCGATGCCCGGGATCAACGGCCGGGCGAAGTCGACCATGGGCGTGGCGGACTGGATGATGGCGTTCCGGCAGCACGGTCACCAGGACCAGATCCGTGAGTTCCTCGACTACGTGTACAGCGAGAAGAACGTGCTGTCCTTCTCCCGCGAGTACGACCTGCTGCCCGTGACCACCTCCGCGCAGGAGGCCATGGCGCAGTCGTCCGGGGACCGGGATCTGGAGCCGTTCCTGCAGGAGCTGCCGACCGCGGAGCTGTACCCGGTCGGCAAGACGTCGTGGGCGAGGGTCAGCGCGGACATAAAGCAGCAGATAGGCAAGGCGGTCGGCCCGGACGCGAGCCCGGCGGCGATCCTGGGCCAGCTGCAGCGGGCGGCCGTGACGGCGGACAACGCGGCCCGCTGACGGCAGGCACGCGGGGGAGTGTGTCGGACCCACCGGTTACGGTTCCGGCATGGACGACCTGAACCCGAGAGAGAAGGCCATCCTGGCCCTGGAGGGCCGCGGTTTCTCCGGGCCGGGGGCCAAGGAGCGGGCCGTACGCGAGGAGCTCGGCCTCGCCCCCGTCCGCTACTACCAGCTGCTCAACGCCCTCCTGGACGACCCCAGGGCCCTCGCCCACGCCCCGGTCACCGTCAACCGTCTCCGCCGCGTCCGGGAGGCGCGCCGCGCGGAACGCTGAACGCGCCACCCGCTCGCGATCCGGGCCGGTCGTCGATCGGGGCCCGGTCGTCGATCGGGGCCTGGTCGTCGATCGGGGGCCGGGGCGGATCGGCGCCCCGCACCCCGGGCGGATCGCCCGTCGGCCGCGCGGGTCATGGGGGCGCGCGCCCGGCGCGCCCCCATGACCCGTGGGTGCGCCCGGCTGGGCGCCGATAGGGTCGGACCCATGGGCAGCCACACGGACTCCTTGCCGACACCCGCCACTCCGGCGGGGCGTGACGGTCTCGACGCCATCCTCGCGCGGCCCGAACGGGCCGTCCTCGCCTTCGACTTCGACGGGACGCTCGCCCCGATCGTCCCCGACCCCGACCAGGCCCGCGCCCATCCGGACGCGGTCCCCGCCCTCGCGGCCCTCGCCCCGAAGGTCGCCTCCGTCGCGGTGGTCACCGGCCGTCCCGCCGGCGTCGCCGTCCGCAACGGTGGCTTCGCGGGCGTCCCCGGACTCGACCACCTCGTCGTCCTCGGCCACTACGGCGCCGAACGCTGGGACGCCCGCACCGGCACCGTCACCGCTCCGGCCCCCCACCCCGGAGTCGCCGCCGTCCGCGCCGAACTCCCCGGTCTCCTCGACGGGATCGGCGCCTGGCGCGGCACCTGGATCGAGGAGAAGGGCCGCGCCGTCGCCGTCCACACCCGCCGCGCCGAGGACCCGCAGGCCGCCTTCGAGGCCCTGCGCGAACCCCTCGCCGCCCTGGCCGCCCGCCACGGCCTGATCGTCGAACCCGGCCGCATGGTCCTGGAACTGCGCCCGCCGGGCATGGACAAGGGGGTGGCCCTCACGGAGTACGTCCGTGAGACCGGCGCCGAAGCGGTCCTGTACGCGGGCGACGACCTGGGCGATCTGTCCGCCTTCGCCGCCGTCGACAAACTCCGCTCCGACGGCGTCCCCGGCCTCCTGGTCTGCAGCGGCAGCGACGAGGTCACGGACCTGGCGAAGCGGGCGGACGTGGTGGTCGACGGCCCGGCAGGGGTGGTGCAGCTCCTGAGGTCGTTGGCACAGAGGCTGGCGTAGGGAGCTCTAGGCCTCCAGCGCGGCCAACTGATCCAGGAACCACCGGGCGGGCGGAAGCGCCGTGGCCTGCGCGGCCAGCCGCTTGGCGCGCTCCGCCCGCTCGTCCGCCGGCATCGACAGCGCGGCGTGGAGCGCGGCCGCCGTGCCCCCGATGTCGTACGGGTTCACCGTCACCGCGTCGTCGCCCAGCTCCTCGTGCGCCCCGGCCTCCCGGGACAGCACCAGGGCGCAGCCCTCGTCGGAGAGGACCGGGACCTCCTTGGCGACCAGGTTCATGCCGTCCCGGATGGGGTTCACGAGGGCCACGTCGGCGAGCCGGTACGCGGCCAGGGAGCGCGCGAAGTCGTCCTTGACGTGCATCTCGACCGGTACCCAGCCCGGTGTCCCGTACCGCTCGTTGATCTCCGCGGCCACCCGCTGGACCTCCGCCGTGTAGTCCCGGTAGACGGCCAGGTCCTGCCGGGACGGGTAGGCGAACGCCACGTGCACCACCCGTTCGCACCACTCGGGGTGGGACTCCAGCAGCTCCTCGTACGCCAGCAGGCCCCGCACGATGTTCTTCGACAGCTCCGTGCGGTCCACCCGCACGATCGCCCTGCGCGGGCGGCCGTCGGGTGCCGTCCCGATCTGCTCCCGCAGGATCGCCATCCGCTCGTCCACGTCCGGCTGGTGCGCCCGCCTGCGCAGGAACTCGGCGTCCGCACCCAGACCGTGCACCCCGATCCGCGTGTCCCCGAGCCCGCCGACGAGCGCCTCGCAGCACGCGGTGAACGCGTCCGCCCAGCGCCGGGTGAGGAACGCCGCCCGGTCCGCGCCCAGAATGCCGCGCAGCACCTGCGCCGCGATGTCGTCGGGCAGCAGGCGGAAGTAGTCCGGCGGGGCCCACGGCGTGTGGGAGAAGTGGCCGATCCGCAGGTCGGGGCGGAGTTCGCGGAGCATGCCGGGGGCCAGAGCGAGGTGGTAGTCCTGGATCAGCACCGCCGCGCCCTCGGCCGCCTCCTGGGCGAGCGCCTCGGCGAACGCCCGGTTGTACGCCTCGTACGACGCCCACTGACGCCGGAACTCCCGGCCGAAGACCGGCTCCAGCGGCGTCTGGTAGAGCATGTGGTGCACGAACCACAGCACCGAGTTCGCGATGCCGTTGTACGCGTCCGCGTGCACGTCCGGCGCGATGTCGAGCATCCGGACCCGCCGGCCTCCGGTGTCGGCCGGATCCAGCGCGCCACCCGTGCGGCGTACGGCCTCGCGGTCGCCGTCGTCGAGGGCCGCACACACCCATACGGCGTCCGCGTCCGGGCCGATCGCCGACAGGCCCGACACCAGGCCGCCTCCGCCGCGCTTGGCGGTGAGCTGCCCGGACCCGTCCAGCGTGTACGAGACGGGGCCACGGTTGGAGGCGACGAGGATGCGGGCGCCGTGCGCGTGCTGCGTGGAAGCCATGCCACGAAACCTAGCCCGAGCGGAAAACGCTCAAACGTACGGTTCGGCCGTATGCGGAATGGTCTCCGCCACGTCCGGTCGCCCGGTCGCCCGGGCGAGCACGGTTCAGGCCGCTTTCCGTTCCGTGTACTCCGCGATCTGCGCCATCGGCGGCCTCTCCTCGGTGTCCACGGAGTACGTCCGGGGCTCGAAGCCGTCCGACCCGCGTTCGAACTGGGTGAGGGCCGGGCGGATCAGATGGCCGCGGGCCAGGCGGAGCTGGGCCGTGCGGTAGATCGCGGCGGCCATCCGGCCGAGCGCCTGACCGTCCTGGTGGCGGTGCTTGCGCACCCCCACGTCGACCTGGGCCAGCGCGTCCAGGCCCACCAGGTGCAGCGCGTCCACCAGCATGCCCAGCTCGACGCCGTACCCGACCGGGAAGGGGAGCCGTTCCAGCAGGGAGCGGCGGGCCGCGTACTCGCCGCCGAGCGGCTGGACGAATCCGGCGAGCTGCGGCCAGTGCATGTTGAGCAGCGGGCGCGCCATCAGTTCCGTGACCCGGCCGCCCTGCCCCGCCGCCCCCGCGAGCGGCCGGTCGTACATCGCCTTCACCAGGTCCACGCCCGGGTCGGTGAGCAGCGGGCCCACGATCCCGGTCACGAAGTCCGACGAGAACTCCTTCAGGTCCGCGTCGACGAAGCAGACGATGTCCCCGCCGGTGACGAGCAGGGAGCGCCACAGCACCTCGCCCTTGCCGGGCACGGCCGGAATGCGCGGCAGGATCGTGTCGCGGTGCACGACCCTCGCGCCGGCCGCGGCGGCGACCTGGGAGGTGCGGTCGGTGGAGCCGGAGTCGACGACGACGATCTCGTCGACCAGCGGGACCTGACGCACGAGGTCGTGGCGGATGACGGAGACGATCTCGCCGACCGTCTCCTCCTCGTTGAGCGCGGGCAGCACGACGCTGACCGAGGAGCCCGAGGCGCGCTTCGCGGCCATGATCTGGTGGAGCGGGCGGTCGGTGACGGACCAGGAGCGGGTGCTCAGCCAGCGCTCGACTTCTTCCAGCACGGTCAGCGGCTCCTCACGTTCCTACGGGGTGGGGGTGAGTCGGGGACGGTCGAACGGGTCTCTCTTGTGATCCGTCTCGCGGTTCGGACGACTATCTCAACTCTCCCGGCCGTCGGTTACAGTCTTGAACAACGCCGGTGACCATCGCATGTCGGGGCCCACCGCGGCCCGCGCCGGCGAAACAATCACATACAGCTCATCCAGAGGGGCAGAGGGACACGGCCCGATGAAGCCCCGGCAACCCTCCAGCCGGCTCTCGTAGATCACTGTTGATCGTCTCCGCGAGGCTCCCGGCTAGGGAAGGTGCCAATTCCGTCTCACGGCGAGGTGCGTCGTGGGGAAGATGAGGAGAAAGGGCCTCGCCTGACATGGCTGTGCAGACCGTTGCAAGCACCACCGACTCCGTGAACCTCGGACCCGCCGCGGGCCTGTCCTGCCGCGAGTGCGGCCACCGGGTGCCGCTCGGCCCGGTCTTCGCCTGCGAGGAGTGTTTCGGTCCCCTCGAGGTCGCCTACGACTTCTCCGGCTACGGCACCGAGGAACTGCGGAAGCGGATCGAGGCGGGCCCCGCGAACATCTGGCGCTACGCGCCGCTGCTGCCGGTCCCGGCGGACGTCGCCGACAAGCCGAACCTCAACCCTGGCTGGACCAAGCTCGTCAAGGCCGACAACCTGGCGCGCGAGCTGGGCGTCACCGGCGGGTTGTATGTGAAGGACGACTCCGGTAACCCGACGCACTCCTTCAAGGACCGCGTGGTCGCCCAGGCGCTGGAGGCAGCGCGCGCCTTCGGCTTCACCACCCTGTCCTGCTCCTCCACCGGCAACCTCGCGGGCGCGGTCGGCGCCGCGGCGGCCCGGGCCGGCTTCCGCTCCTGCGTGTTCATCCCGCACGACCTGGAGCAGGGCAAGGTCGTCATGGCCGCGGTCTACGGCGGCGAGCTCGTCGGCATCGAGGGCAACTACGACGACGTGAACCGCTTCTGCTCGGAGCTGATCGGCGACCCGGCCGGCGAGGGCTGGGGCTTCGTCAACGTCAACCTGCGGCCGTACTACGCGGAGGGTTCCAAGACCCTGGCGTACGAGATCGCCGAGCAGCTCGGCTGGGAGCTGCCGGACCAGATCGTGGTGCCGATCGCCTCCGGCTCGCAGCTGACGAAGATCGACAAGGGCCTGCAGGAGCTGATCCGGCTCGGGCTCGTCGAGGACAAGCCGTACAAGATCTTCGGCGCGCAGGCCGAGGGCTGCTCACCGGTGTCGGTGGCGTACAAGGCGGGCCACGACGTGGTGCGGCCGCAGAAGCCGAACACCATCGCCAAGTCGCTGGCGATCGGCAACCCGGCCGACGGCCCGTACGTCCTGGACATCGCGCGCCGCACGGGCGGTGCCGTGGAGGACGTGACGGACGAGCAGATCGTCGACGCCATCAAGCTGCTGGCGCGCACCGAGGGCATCTTCGCCGAGACGGCGGGCGGCGTGACCGTCGGCGTCACGCGCAAGCTGATCGAGAACGGCGTCCTCGACCCGGCGAAGACGACGGTCGTCCTCAACACGGGGGACGGTCTGAAGACGCTGGACGCGGTGGCCGGCACCGGTCCGACCGCGACGATCCGTCCCACCCTCGAGTCCTTCCGCGAGGCCGGTCTCGTCTGACCTCCTCACCGCCCCACCCGCCAGCCGCACCCCGACCGGAGGTCACCCCCTATGAGCGTCACCGTCCGCATCCCCACCATCCTGCGCACCTACACCGGCGGCCGGGCCGAGGTCGCCGCCGAGGGCGCGACCCTCGCCGAGGTCATCGAGGACCTGGAGAAGAACCACACCGGCATCGCCGCCCGGGTGCTGGACGACCAGGGCAAGCTGCGCCGCTTCGTCAACGTGTACGTGAACGACGACGACGTCCGCTTCGAGCAGGGTCTCCAGACCGCCACACCGGACGGCGCGGGCGTCTCCATCATCCCCGCGGTGGCGGGCGGCTGACGGTCGTTCGGACGCACCGTCATTACCCTCGGTAACGTGCGTCACTCCCCGTTCATCGAATTGCCCTCTCCGTGAGAGAAACGGAGGGGGCAATTCTGCATGGTTGAGCGCGGTACAGTTGGGGAACACGCTCCCGGTCTTCCCCTCCGGGGCCGCGATCGGATGCCGCGCACCCGACGAGAAACAGCCAAAGTGTGCAGGGCTTTTGCGCCATTCGTTCCCTTTGCCGGGCCCGACTTGCCCTGAAATCGGGTGAATTCTCGGCACATTCCCGACCGGTCGCACCCCGAATTCTCGTCCGATTGACCTGTTGCAGAGGGCAGTTGGACAGATACATTCAGCCGCGGTCGACGCGTTCCGGCGCACGCCCCCAACCGTTGGGGGGTGAGGTCTGACCCGGATCCGCGAAGTGTGGATCCGTGCAAGGGCCAGTAATAGGGGAGTTAGGCATGGCTCAGGGCACCGTCAAGTGGTTCAACGCGGAGAAGGGGTACGGCTTCATCGCGGTCGACGGTGGTGCGGACGTCTTCGTCCACTACAGCGCGATCCAGATGGACGGCTACCGCACCCTGGAAGAGGGCCAGCGGGTCGAGTTCGAGATCTCGCAGGGTCAGAAGGGCCCGCAGGCGGACATGGTCCGCGTGACCGCCTGATACAACGCGCCGACGACTGCACTGTCCGACGTGTCGAGGGGCCCGCATCCCGTCCGGGATGCGGGCCCCTCGGTCTGTCCGGGACCTGCTCGGGCACCGCTCCGGGACGGGCGCCGGCAGGGGGCGCACCGCGGCGTTCACCTCCTCCTCTCCTCGGGGCCGCCCGCGCCCGCCCGTCACCCGACCACCACCCCTCGACGAGCCCGCTTCGCGGGAGCGCCTTGCACTCGGACGGTGCGAGTGCTAATCATTGGCGTTAGCACTCTGAAGGTGAGAGTGACAACAGAAGGACCGGGTCGGTGAGGCCGCGGACCGGGTGGGGCAAGGAACCTCCGGCCGGGGCCGTCCGTCGCGGGCGCGGGCGCGGTCCGAAGTAATCACCCCCAGTCCTGGAGGGACCACTTCACATGGCCAAGATCATCGCGTTCGACGAGGAGGCGCGGCGCGGCCTCGAGCGCGGCATGAACCAGCTCGCGGACGCCGTCAAGGTGACCCTCGGCCCCAAGGGCCGCAACGTCGTCCTCGAGAAGAAGTGGGGCGCCCCCACGATCACCAACGACGGTGTCTCCATCGCCAAGGAGATCGAGCTCGAGGACCCGTACGAGAAGATCGGCGCCGAGCTGGTCAAGGAAGTCGCCAAGAAGACGGACGACGTCGCCGGCGACGGTACGACCACCGCGACCGTGCTCGCCCAGGCGCTGGTCCGCGAGGGCCTGCGCAACGTGGCCGCCGGTGCCAACCCGATGGCCCTGAAGCGCGGTATCGAGAAGGCCGTCGAGGCCGTCTCCGCCTCGCTGCTCGAGCAGGCCAAGGACGTCGAGACCAAGGAGCAGATCGCCTCCACGGCCTCCATCTCCGCCGCCGACACCCAGATCGGCGAGCTGATCGCCGAGGCCATGGACAAGGTCGGCAAGGAAGGCGTCATCACCGTCGAGGAGTCGCAGACCTTCGGTCTGGAGCTGGAGCTCACCGAGGGCATGCGCTTCGACAAGGGCTACATCTCGGCGTACTTCGCCACCGACATGGAGCGTATGGAGGCCGTCCTCGACGACCCGTACATCCTGATCGCCAACTCCAAGATCTCCTCGGTCAAGGACCTGCTCCCGCTGCTGGAGAAGGTCATGCAGTCGGGCAAGCCGCTGCTGATCATCGCCGAGGACGTCGAGGGCGAGGCCCTGTCGACCCTGGTCGTCAACAAGATCCGCGGCACCTTCAAGTCCGTCGCCGTCAAGGCCCCGGGCTTCGGCGACCGCCGCAAGGCCATGCTCGGCGACATCGCCATCCTCACGGGCGGCGAGGTCATCTCCGAGGAGGTCGGCCTCAAGCTGGAGAACGCGACCCTGGACCTCCTGGGCCGCGCCCGCAAGGTCGTCATCACCAAGGACGAGACCACCATCGTCGACGGTGCCGGCTCCGCCGACCAGGTCTCCGGCCGCGTCAACCAGATCCGCGCCGAGATCGAGAACAGCGACTCCGACTACGACCGCGAGAAGCTGCAGGAGCGCCTGGCGAAGCTCGCTGGCGGCGTGGCCGTCATCAAGGCCGGTGCCGCGACCGAGGTGGAGCTCAAGGAGCGCAAGCACCGCATCGAGGACGCCGTCCGCAACGCGAAGGCGGCCGTCGAGGAGGGCATCGTCGCCGGTGGTGGCGTGGCCCTGGTCCAGGCGGCGCAGAACTCCTTCGAGAAGCTGGAGCTCGAGGGCGACGAGGCCGTCGGCGCCGAGATCGTCCGCAAGGCTCTGACCGCCCCGCTGACCCAGATCGCCGTCAACGCCGGCCTCGAGGGCGGCGTCGTGGTGGAGAAGGTCCGCAACCTCACCCCGGGCCACGGCCTGAACGCCGCGACCGGCGAGTACGTGGACATGATCGCCCAGGGCATCATCGACCCGGCGAAGGTGACCCGTTCCGCGCTGCAGAACGCCGCCTCCATCGCCGCGCTGTTCCTCACCACCGAGGCCGTCATCGCCGACAAGCCGGAGAAGGCCGCCGCGCCTGCCGGTGGCGGCATGCCGGGCGGTGACATGGACTTCTGATCCGGCCGGATCAGCCTGTCCTCTCCGAGGGCGGCACCCCCTGTCCGTGACAGGGGGTGCCGCCCTCGGGCGTGTCCGGGATCACAGAGTCCGGCCACCGGGCCGGGAATGTGGGTCACCGCACGGGCGGTTGCTTCAGTAGCTGCAAAAATGCGCACGCACATACCGAGCGGTCAACACCGTCACCCACGAGGAGCCCCCACATGACCGTCACGACGCCCGCCTCCCGCGCGGCCCAGCTGCTGTCCCGCCCGATCGCGCTCAACGGCCTCACCGTTCCGAACCGGATCGTGATGGCGCCGATGACCCGTATGTTCTCCCCGGGCGGCGTCCCCGGTGAGGACGTGCGCTCGTACTACGCCCGTCGCGCCGCCGCCGGAGTCGGGCTCATCGTCACCGAGGGTACCTACGTGGGCCACGAGTCGGCCGGTCAGAGCGACCGCGTACCGCGGTTCCACGGCGAGGAGCAGCTGGCGGGCTGGGCGAAGGTCGCCGACGCGGTGCACGCGGCGGGCGGCAGGATCGTGCCGCAGCTGTGGCACATCGGCATGGTCCGCAAGCAGGGCGAGCCCCCCTTCTCGGACGCCCCCGCCGTCGGCCCCTCGGGCCTCGTCACCGCGGGCGCCGAGCCCACCGGCAAGGCGATGACCCAGCAGGACCTGGACGACGTCGTCGCCGCGTTCGCCCAGGCCGCCGCGGACGCCGAGCGCATCGGCTTCGACGGCGTGGAGATCCACGGCGCCCACGGCTACCTCGTCGACCAGTTCCTGTGGGAGGGCACCAACCGGCGCACCGACGCCTACGGCGGCGACCCGGTGGCCCGCACCACATTCGCCGCGGAGATCGTCGCCGCCGTCCGCGAGACGGTGTCCCCCGGCTTCCCGGTCCTGTTCCGCTACTCGCAGTGGAAGCAGCAGGACTACACCGCCCGTCTCGCCGAGACCCCCGAGGAGCTGGAGGCCATCCTCACCCCGCTCGCGGCGGCGGGCGTGGACGCCTTCCACGCCTCCACGCGCCGCTACTGGCTCCCCGAGTTCGAGGGCTCGGACCTCAACCTCGCGGGCTGGACGAAGAAGCTCACCGGCAAGCCGGCCATCACGGTCGGTTCGGTGGGCCTGGACGGCGACTTCATCCACGCGTTCCAGGGCGAGGGCGCCCCGGTCAAGAGCCTCGACAACCTCCTGGACCGCCTGGAGGCGGAGGAGTTCGACCTGGTGGCGGTGGGCCGGGCCCTGCTCCAGGACCCGGAGTGGGCGCGGAAGGTCCTCGAGGGCCGCTTCGACGACCTGACCTCGTACGACGCGGCGGCGGTGAAGACCCTGCACTGACGCGGACGCCCGGCCGGCCGTCCACAGCCCCGCGCTCTTCCGAAGGGCGCGGGGCTGTGTGGTGTGCGGCGGCGGGGCGCCCTTCGGTCCGGTCCCCCGGTACGGACGCCCGCGCCCGACGGCCCGGCCGAGGCCCGTGGAGGCCCGACGAGGCCAGGGCGTAGAGTCCAACTGATCGTCAGGCCCGGCGGTCGCCGTCCCGCTCAGGCGGGCGGCGGCCGCCGGGCCGCCCACGCACCATGCTCCACGGGCACCTGGACGAAGGGCCCGTCCCGGCAACCAGTGAGGGGTCACAGATGACGAAAGCCGAGACCCGCAGGCCGACCGCCGACGAGGAGCCCGGGCCCGTGGTGCGCACCACGGCCGGTGCGGTGCGCGGACGCCGGGAGGACGGCCTCGCGGTGTTCCGCGGCATACCGTTCGCCGAGCCGCCGGTGGGGGAGGCCCGCTTCCAGGCGCCGCGCCCGGCACGGACCTGGGAGGGCGTACGGGAGGCGTACGCGTTCGGGCCGCCGCCCCCGCAGGAGATCGGCCTCCAGGGCCGTACCGGCTTCCTGGGCAGGAGCCCGGGCGACGACTGGCTGACGGTGAACGTCTGGACGCCCGACCCGGATCCGGCCGCCCGCCGCCCCGTGATGGTGTGGATCCACGGTGGCGCCTACAAGCTCGGCCACGCGGGCAGCCCCGGCTACGACGCCCGGCACCTCGCCCGCGACGGCGACCTCGTCGTCGTCACCTTCAACTACCGCGTGGGCATCGAGGGCTTCACCCGCATCGAAGGGGCCCCCGCCAACCGCGGCCTGCTGGACCAGCTCGCGGCCCTGGAGTGGGTGCGCGACAACATCGAGACCTTCGGCGGCGACCCGCAGCAGGTCACCGTCTTCGGCGAGTCGGCGGGCGCCGGCTCGATCGCCGCGCTGCTGGCCATGCCCCGCGCGGCCGGGCTGTTCCGGCGGGCGATCGCCCAGAGCGTGCCGGGCACGTACTTCTCCGACGAACTGGCCCGCGACCTCGCGACCGCCCTCGCCGCCGAGGCGGGCCTGCGTCCCACGGCCGCCGCGCTGTCGGCCGTGGACCCGCGCCGGCTCACCGACGCGGGCCAGGCGTTGAGCGCGAAGATGCTCCAGTACCAGGACCGCTGGGGGCAGGTCGCGCCCACGGTGACCCCCTTCTCGCCGGTCGTGGACGGGGAGGTGCTGCCCACCACCCCCTGGCGGGCGCTGGCGGACGGCGCCGGCCGGGACGTCGAGCTGATCACCGGGCACAACCGGGAGGAGTACCGGCTCTTCCTGGTCCTCGGCGGCATGCTCGGCCGGGTCACCGACGAACAGGTCACGGGAGCCCTGCGCCTGTTCGCACCGGGCCCGGACGGCGAGGCCGCCTACCGCGCCGCGTTCCCCGACGCCACGCCCGACGAGCTGTACGAGCGGATCCAGTCCGACTGGCTCTTCCGCATGCCGACCCTGCACCTGGCCGAGGCGCAGGTGACCGGGGGCGGCCGCGCGCACGTGTACGAACTGACCTGGCCCGCCCCGGGCAGCGGAGGCGTCCTGCGCGCCTGCCACGCCCTGGACGTCCCGCTCCTCTTCGGCACCTTCACGGCGGACCTCGGCGCCCTGCTGTTCGCGGGCGTGGAGCCGGGCCCGGAGGCCGAAGCGCTGGCCTCCCGTTTCCGCACGTCCTGGACGACGTTCGCGCGGACGGGCGACCCGGGCTGGCCGCCGTACGACACCGAGCGCCGGCTGGTGCAGGTGCTGGACGTGCACCCGACGGTCACCGCGTACCCGGAGGAGCCGTCGCGGCGCATCTGGGAGGGGCACGAGTTCCCGGCGCTGCCGCTGCTCGAACGTCCGTAGCGCTCATCGAGACGCTGCCGGCGCTGCTGCGCGGGGCGGCGGCCTCCGACCTGCCCGCCCGGGGGGAGATCGCCCGTCTCGCCCAGCCCGCACTTGTCCTCACCTGGAGCGGTGACCCCGGGCGCCCGGTCTCCACGGCGGGACAACTCGCCGAGCTGCCGCCCGACGCGCGGCTGCACGCCTCCCACGACCCCGCCGACATCGCGACCTGGGACGAGCGCATCGCGGAGTTCCTGCGGGGACAGGTCCGCGCGCATCCGGCGCGGGCGCGAGCGGGCGGGGAAAAGCGGGCATTCATCGCGGTCCCCGTGGCACCTGGGTCGCCATGAGCGGGAAGCGAACGGTGGCGCGGCAGGTGGGGGGCCAGGTGCGGACGGCCGCAGGGGCGGTACGGCGGGCCCGGGCGGAACCCGGCCGGGAGCGGGACATCGTCGTCCAGGCACTGAAGGCGGCACTGGCCGCCTGGGTGGCCTGGGCGGTGGCGGGCTGGTGGCTGAAGGCGCCGGTGGCCTTCGTGGCGCCCTGGGTGGCGGTCGTCCTGGTGGAGTCGACCGTGTACCGGTCGATCGCGCGCGGGCTGCAGCAGCTCGCGGCGATCGCCACCGGCACGGTCGTGGCGACGGCGGCGGCCCTTGCGCTGGACGACACGATGACCGCCATGGCACTGGTCCTGCCCACGGTGGTGCTGCTGGGTCAGTGGCAGCGCCTGGGCAGCCAGGGCATCTACGCGGCCACCGGCGCGCTGTTCGTCCTGACCAACGGGCAGGCCACCGTCGCCACCTCGGCCGCCCGGATCGCCGAGGCGGTCTTCGGCGCCCTGGTCGGGATCGCCGTCAACGCGCTGATCCGGCCCCCGGTGTATCTTCGCGACAGCCGGGCGGCCCTCCAGGACGCCACCGGGGAGGCCCACGACATCCTCGAGGCGGTGGCCGAGGGGATGGCCGAGGACCGGTGGGACGCCGACGAGGCCGCCGACTGGCACGAACGCGCACTGCGCCTGGGACGCCTGGTGGACCAGGCCCGCTCCGCGATCGGCTGGAGCCGGGAGAGCATGCGCATCAACCTCTGCCGCCGCTCGCGCGCCCACTCCGCGCCGGGCAAGGACTACGACGACGCGGTCGTCGTCCTCGACTACGCCGCCGTGCACACCGCCGGCGTCACCCGGGCGGTCCTGGAGGCCGCGTCCGAGGACCGCCCGGGGACCCGGCCGGACCCCTCCGTCGCCCGCCGCTACGCGGACTTCCTGCACCAGACCGCGCAGGCCCTCCGCTCCTACTGCCGAAGCCGCTTCGGCACCCAGGACGACCACGAGCTGCGCCACGCCGTGCGCAAGCTGCGCGACACGCAGGACGAACTGAGCCGGCACCTGACCCGCTCGGTACCGGACGACCCCGACCAGGTCGCCACCTACGGCACCCTGCTGACGCAGGCGCGCCGTCTGGTCGACCAGCTCGTCGCCACGGAGCCGTGAGGCCGTCCCGCCCGTGTCGCGCGGGCGTGCAGGACCATGGAGACCGGTGCCGACCGCTCATCCCCAGCCGCACGGGAGACCACCGATGACACAGCCCCCGCTTCCCGGAGTCCTGGCCGACATCGCCCCGATCCTCGACCACTGGGGCTACCTGGCGGTCGCCGGCCTGGTCTTCGTGGAGGACTTCGGGGTGCCGGTACCCGGTGAGACGGTCCTGATCGTCGCCGCCGTCTACGCGGGCGCGGGCCGGCTCAACATCGTCCTGGTGGCCGTCATCGCCTTCCTCGCCGCCGTGCTCGGCGACAACATCGGCTACGCCATCGGCCGCTTCGGCGGCCACCGGCTCGTCGAGCGCTACGGCCGCTACGTCCTGCTCACCCCGGCCCGCGTCGAGAAGGCGGAGGGCTTCTTCACCCGGCACGGCGGCAAGGTGGTCACCGTGGCCAGGTTCATCGAGGGCCTGCGCCAGGCGAACGGGATCATCGCAGGGATGGCCGGAATGCACTGGCGCCGCTTCCTGGCCTTCAACGCCCTGGGCGCGGCCCTGTGGGTCGGCGCCTGGGTCACGTTCGGCGGCCTGGCCGGGGCCCACCTGAACACGCTCTACCCGGCGATCCGGCGCTACGAGCTGTACGTACTGGTCACCATGGCCGTGCTGATCCTGATCCTCGTCGGGCGCAGCGTGTACCACCGCCGCCACGGTGACGCCGCGCAGCAGCCGGATCAGTGACCGGTGGTTTGCACGGCACGGGAGCGGGACCCGGCAGAGCGGGCGCCCGGCACCGTACGGCTCCCGGTGATGACGGCGTCATCACCGCGCCCGCCGCGCCCGCCGCGGCCGGGTCGGCGGTTCGGGGCCGACCGCCACCGGCCAGTGATGCCCCTTGCCGGCACGCAAGCACCGGTAGTGCTTCGTCAGGTGATGAGGGGGTGGGGATGTTGCCCGGCAGGCGGGGCGGGAGCCGGTGCGGACGGCGCGGAGTGCGACCAGCTCTCGGATGTCTTGGTGCCGCTCCGGTCGGCGCCGCGTCCCTCGGGGCCGGGGCCGGGGCCAGGCCGCTGAAGGGCGCAGCAGGCGGGGGCGTCCGGGGCCGGCTCTTTCAGTCGGTGAAGTCCGCGATCTCCTTCGCCGCGCGGATTCCCGACAGGTAGGCGCCGTGGACGGTTTGGTAGGAGGCGCGGTGCGTCGCCTCACCGGCGAAGTGCACACGCCGGCCGACGCTCGCGGCGAGATGGTCGCGCATGGCCGGCGTGGAGCCGATCTTGTTGTACGAGTACGAGCCTCGCGCGTACGGGTCGGAGGCCCAGCGGGTGATCTGGTGGTCCACGGGCGCGGGGATGTCGCTGCCGAAGAGGGTTTTCAGCGTTTCCATGGCGCTGTCGACGATTCGGGCGTCGCTCCAGCCTTCGATCGTGCGGCCGAAGTCGGCGGCGTTGAAGCCGAGCAGCACGGGCTTGCCGGTGGGCCGGGTGATGTTGATCCACTGTTCCCACCGGCCGTACCTGTCCAGCTCCGGGATGTAGGTCATCCAGTCGGTGTCCGGCCAGAACACCTTGGGGAAGCGCAGGTAGCACTTGTTGAGAACGCCCATGCCGAGCTTGTCGATGGCGGTGCGCTTGTTCGCGGGCAGCCCGGGCCCGAACGTGACCGCGCCGCTCTGCAGTACACCGAGCGGCAGCGTCACGACCACATGGTCGGCGTCGAAGGTGTCCTTCTCGGTGGTGACTGTCACGCCGCCGGAGTCCCAGTCGATGTGCTCGACCGCTTGCCCGGTGCGGATGGACAGCCCTCGTGCGAGCAGATCGGTGATCTGGTGGTAGCCGCCTGGGAACAGCACGTCCTTGCCCTTGATGTCCGCGCCGTTGTCGAAGTACAGGGCCGACATCTGGTTCACGCTGCCTGAGTATTCGTGCTCGTAGTCGTTGAGCCCGAAGGAGGCCAGAGCCTTGTCGTCGTCCGACAGTGAGGACCAGTCGAGGGCGCGTTCCACGACGCTGCGTACCGATGCGTCGTTGTCTGTGTCGTCCTGGTATGCGGCGAGAGCGTCCTCCATTTTGGTCTGCCACCCCTCGAGCGCCTTCGCCTGGGCGTCGTCGACCTCGCTGCCGTCGGGAAGGTAGTCGGTGGAGCTGTCGGGGTCGGTCACGACCGTCCGTGCCTTGGCCTTCGCGGCCAGTGCGGCAATCGGGTTGTTGTCGATGCCGTGGATCCAGGAGGCGCCGAGGTCCAGCGGGACACCGGCCCACTCCTCGCTGGTCCATATGCGGCCGCCGATCCGGCTGCGCGCCTCGAGGACCACCACGTCCGCACCGTGGTCGGCGAGGTGGCGGGCCGCGGCCAGACCGCTGATCCCGGCACCGACGACGATCACCTTGTCGCGGTCGGACGAGTCCGACGTGGAGCCCGTGCCGGTCGGGTCGGCCCTGCAGGCGGCCAGAGAGGTGAGCGCGGCGCCGAGGCCCGCACTCTGCAGGAAGCGTCGACGGTGCAGGGTCATGGGTATGCCTATCTGTCGGTCTGGTCTGTCGGTCTGGCTGCTGGGCATCGCGGCGGACAGCCACCGTGCGCAGCGGGCTGTCCGGGGGAAAAGAAACCGTCCAGGACTTTGAGCGGCGGCCCGCCGGCGGCCCGCTGCGTTTCACGGGTCGCGTCAAGGCGGGTGCCTGTGGGGTGCCCGATCCTCACCGCCGCAGCGCGGACGCCGCGGACCGCGCCCGGACGGTCACGTGCCGCGGACCGGTCGTCGAAGCGTGGCTCGACCGGGCATGTGCGGCAGCGGCACCGTGCCTGTGCGGCGTCGTCGGCGCACGGGCGGAGTCATGCCGGGCGGGGACCTGTCCGCCCTGCTTCAGGCCGGAATCCCGGCTCGCGGGCGGAGGGGCGCACGACGAAGAGACGGCGCAGAACTGTGGTGACCGCATGGCCGGTCAAGCTGCGCGGCGGCAGAGGACACCCCCTTCAGTACAATCCAACTGATGCACCAGAGGATACATTGAAGCAACGATGCTTCAAAAGAGGCATTGGAGGATGTGTTCATGCGGACCCCCGCAGCGGAGGTACTGGAGTCGGCAACGGCGGTCCTCGCCAAGGACCGGGGGGCGTCGATGCAGGTCATCGCCGCTCGAGCCGGGATCAGCCGGGCCACGCTGCTCCGCTTGTTCCCCACCCGCCAGGTGCTGGTCCAGGCGATGGCGGAGAAGATCCTGGACGACTGCGACCGGGTTCTGACCCGGGCCGAAGCCGACAACGCGCCCATGCAGCAGGTACTGGGCGCAGTGGTCACCGAGTACACGCCGTTCGCCCAGTTGTGGAACTTCGTCTACGTGGAACCCGAGGTCCTGGGCGTGCCCGAGGCCAGTGAGCGGGCCTCGACGATCTTCAGGCGGACCACCGCGCTCGTCGAACGCGGCCAGAACTCCGGGCTGCTGCGCAACGACATGCCGGCCACCTGGCTGGCCTCGACGTTCTGCGGCCTGGCCGAGACCGCCTGGGAGCTGACCCTCGAGGGCCACATGGGCCCCCGCCAGGCACCGGACTTCATCCAGGCGATCCTGCTGCACGGCGCGACCGCCTGACGCGACCAATCCCGCGGCGAACAGCCGTGTCAGCGCCTGCTCAGCGACCCGCCCGGCCGCCGGACCGGTGGTGACCGGCACGTCGAGGCCGGGCGGTGAGCTGCGCCGGAATCCGGATCACCGGAGGCCTTGCCGACGTCCTGCGGGACGACCCCCTGCCCGTCGCCGACGCCGTCAAGGCGGCGTGCGCGTCAATCACCCGGCTCGTCACCCCTCGTCTGTCACATCGGGATGGAAATGCGACCGAACGCCATGGTTTCGACAGAGGTCACTCCGGCGTTGCAGTCGCTGACATCGCCCCGAGGGGTGAAACTGACCCCCCTGGTGGCGCTCATCTTCTTCAGCGTCTCCGGCGGCGCCTACGGAATCGAGGAACTGTTCTCCACCTCCGGTCCCGGGATGGGCCTGCTGCTGATCCTCGTCACGCCGCTGATCTACAGCGTCCCGCACGCGCTGGTGTGCGCCGAGCTCGGCACCGCGATCCCCGTCGACGGCGGCTACTACCACTGGGTGCGGCGCGGGCTGGGGGACTTCTGGGGCTTTCAGCAGGGCGTGCTGAGCTGGCTGTGCAGCTTCGTGGACATGGCCGTCTACCCGCTGCTGTTCACCGGCTACCTGCAGTCCATGGCGGCCTGGGTCGCGCCGGGCAAGCACGTGCTCTTCACCGTCGGCCACCTCCGGTTCGACCTGAACTGGTTCGTCTGCCTGGCGGTCGTCACGGTCTTCACACTGGTCAACCTGATGGGGGCGGCCTGGGTCGGTGACTCCTCGGTCGTCTTCGCGATCGTCTGCCTCGCTCCGATGCTGTTGCTGAGCGTCGTCGGTTTCGCGCACCTGTTCAGCCACGGCGCGAACCCGGTGACGGAGCTGACCAGCCGACCGGACCAGTCGATGGGGAGCGCCTTCGGCGACGGCCTCTTCCTCGCGATGTGGAACTACAGCGGCTGGGACAGCGTCTCGGCCTTCGCCGGCGAGATGGACAACCCGCGCAAGCACCTGCCGCGTGCGCTCGCGCTCTCGGTCGTGGTCATCGTCGTCGGCTACCTGCTGCCCACGCTGGCCTCGCTCGCGGCCGGACCGGACGGCCCGGCCGGCTGGAAGAACTGGCACAGCGGCTCCTTCTCCGTCGTGGCCGGGACCCTGGCCGGACCGTGGCTGCAGATCACCCTGACCGTCGGCGGCATGTTCGCCTCGCTGGCGATGTTCTCCGCGCTCCTCGCCTCCAACGCCCGCATACCCTTCGCACTGGCGGAGGACGGCTACTTCCCGGCCCGGATGGCGAGGAGGAGCACACGGCGCCAGGTGCCGGCCGTCTCCGTCATCGGCTCCTCGGCGATCTACGCGTTGTTCTGCCTCAGCAGCTTCAGCGACCTGATCGTCGCGGACGTCTTCCTGACCAACATCACGCTGCTGCTCGAGGTCGCCGCACTCGTCTCGCTGCGCGTACGCGAGCCGGAACTGGACCGCCCGTACCTCATCCCCGGCGGGGCGTTCTCGCTCTGCCTCATCGCCCTGAGCCTGACAGGCGTCTGCGCGTGGGCAGCCTGGCAGCAGTACGTGCAGAACGGCACCCAGGCGGTGACGTACTGCCTCCTGGCCGTAGCCGGCTCGGCACTGCTCTACTTCCCGCTCGCCCGGCGGCGCCGCATTCCGGGCGCCTCGCACGGCTGCGAAGGCCCCTGAACTGCCCTGGGAGCCGTCACACGGGTGTCCTTTCGCGTCGCCGCAGCGACATCTCGCCGCGGATCCCGGCCGCGTGGGCGCGGACGGTCCGGGCCGGCAGGGGCGCGTCGAGGCGGGCGGCGGGCCCGTTCCGGCACGCGCCGCACAGGCCGCCGGTCAGCGCATCCGGGCGGCCCGGGATCCCGCACTCCGCGCATTCCAGTACGCGGAGGGGGCGGCGCTGGAACTCGGGTGCCGGCTCGGGCGGGAGCTTGTCGGTCAGGCGCCTGCGAACCAGGGGCGGCAGGGTGGTGGACCGGAGAGGGCAGGCCGGCGGCCAGAGCGCGGAGGACGGCCTCGTCCGTCGCACCCCGGGCGAACCACTCCGCCACGAGCGGGGCGAGGGCCGCACAGTCCGCCTGGGAGAGCGACAGGGCGGGGGCCGTGCGGCCGAGGGCGGCGAGGAGGATGTGGGCGCGGGTACGGGTCGGCCGGGGTGCCTCCGGTGACGGCTCCCTCGGCACGTCACCCCGGACGAACGCCGCCCACCAGCCGTCGTCCCGTGCCGTACGGGAGAACCACGATCGGGTGATCCAGCGGGAGCCGCCCACCTCCGCCTCCAGCCGCTCCCGGCCCCGGCGCAAGTGCCCTGCCCGCTGAAGGTGGTTGAGGGCGGTGCGGAGCGCGCACTGGCCGTACGGGAGGTGCTTGGCCAGCGTCTTCACGGAGATGTCGGCGCCGTCGGGGAGGCGGTCGACGTAGGCGGCGACGGCGGCTTCGCGGGGTGGGAGGTGGGCGAAGTCGTGTCGGGCACGGGGACGTTGGTCGGGGGCGGAGCGCTTGCCGTAGCCCGGATTGGCCATCGGGTGCGGGGAGGCGTGCGCGAGCAGGGAGGCAGCACTAAGCTTGGCGTCAGCCATGGGATCGAGTCGCTTTCGATCTCGTAGGTCAAGCCCCCGCAGGTGTTGCGAGCACCGAGCGGGGGCTGTTCGTTATGCGGGCACGCTAGAGCGTTGTCACCGTGCGTTGCAAGTCGAACGCGTCAGGTCAACACGCAGGGTGGGAGGGCGGGTTGAGGCCCTCAACCATTCCTTGCAAAGAGGGCTCGGAGCGCGGGACTTGAGCTTCGGGGCGCGCCGATGCGCCGGTGCGCAATGGGTCAGTGCGTGGCGGCAGTGAGCCGTCAGCTGACGCTCATGCCCCGTTCCGGCCACTGGCTGCGTTCCTCGAACAAGGAGTTGATCTCCCGTGATGCCTTGAGGAACGTAGCTTTCGCGGTGGAAGGCGGGTGCCGCCGTCCCCGTTCACGGGCCAGTGCCAGGTGGTGTGTCGGGTCGGCTGTGCCGGTCGCACATCGTGTCGTACCCGGCACGTCCGGAACCTGGCTCTAGCCGTGCTTGACGCTTTCGACGAACGCCGCCCAGGTCTCCGCCCGGAACACGAGCTTCGGACCGTCAGGGTTCTTGGAGTCGCGGACTGGGACGAGGGCGGAGAAGTCGTGGGTCACTTCCAGGCAGTTGTCGCCGCTGCCACCGCTGTAGCTGGACTTGTACCAGCCGGCCGTGCTCATGTCGTAGTCAGAGATGCGCCTCATGGGCGTAATCCTGCGCCATCGCTTCGATCAGGGCCAGGGACTTCCCAGGGGACTGCGCCGAGGCCGTGAGGAACTCGTAGTAGAGCCTGTATTCCGCCACGGTGGCGCGGTCGTCCTCCAGCCGTCCGGTGCCGACGCCCTCCAGGTAGACCAGCGGAGGCGCGTCGTCGAAGTCCATCAGCTTCACGCAGCCCTGCATCGCCGGGTGCGCCCCCGCGTCGAACGGCAGCACTTGGACGATGGCCCGGCTTCGGAGCGCCAGATCAGCGATGTGACGCAGAGCCTCCGCCATGACGTTGGGCCCGCCCGTCACGCGGCGCAGTGCCGCTTCGTCAACCACGGCCCACAACATCGGCTCTGTTGGATCGGCGAGGATGCGGGCGCGCGCGATCCGATCCCTGACCAACTCGTCGATCTTCTCCTCAGTCGCTGTCGGCTGGTACGCGCGACACACGGCCCGTGCATAGGCGGACGTCTGGAGCAGCCCCGGGATCAGCATCGATGCGTACTCCCTGATCGCCGTGGCCTTCACCTCCGCCTCCGCCGCCTCCGCGAAGTGCTCCGGGTACCTCGACTTCGCCGCCGCCAGGCAGTTCCGGGTGAAGAAGTCCTCCGTGCCCAGGACCTCGTCCAGCATCCGCGCGTACTCCGGCTGCATCCGCCGCGTCCCCGCCTCCAGTTGCCCGATGAACGACCCGCTCACGAACAGCCGCCCGCCCAGCTCCTCCTGGCTCAGGGCTGCTTTCTCGCGGGCGTACCGCAGCTCGGCGCCCAGCAGGGCCCGGGGTGAGGAGGACGGGTCGAGGTCCTTCGGTCCTGGCATGGCAGCTTCCTGTCGCACACGTCGGGTTGTTGGGTGCCGGGTATGGCCAGGTTAGGAGCGCAGCGGCCACGCTGGGTGGCGAATCGGAAACTCAGTGTGGAGGTGAGGGATGGCGCAGTCCACCCAAGAGGTCGTGGAGGCGTTGCGGGCCGCTCTGGCGCGTGTCGATGTCGTACTGCCGTCGCTGGGCGTCGACCCGGTGACCGGCGCGAGTGACGAGCGGTTCGTCCTGGTGGAGCTCGGGCGCTGCAACGTGCGGACGGCCCGGCACCTGACGGACGTCCTGCGGGCGATGCCCGTGGGAGAGGAGCTGCGAGCGCGGGTGCGGCAGCTCAATCGGGACTCGCGGGTGCCGTGAACCGGTGGATCCAGTATCCCAGCGCCCGCCGGGCCCTGTCACCGTTCTCCGGAATGATCTTTGTGTGCCGTATGCGGCTTTAGGGTGACCGGTGGAAGACGTACACCGCATGACACCCACGGGAGTTGAGAGTGACCCAGGACGTCGCCGCTCTGGCGCAGGAACTCGTGGCCATGGCCGAGGCCGACCACCGGGCCGCCGCCCGGGCGAACAGCGACGACCTCGCCGAGCGGCTGGCGTGGCGTCGGTTGACCGCGCGGCACGGGGACCGGCTGGCTGCGCTCATGGATGAGTTCGGCTGGCCGACGGCGGATGTCGTCGGCGAGGACGCCGCCCGTGCGGCCTGGCTGATCGCCCAGCACGCGGACCGCCTGCTCGACGTCCAGCGCCGTGCGCTGCGGCTGATGGAGCAGGCGGTGGCGGCGGGGACGGCCCGTCCGCGTGAGTTGGCGTTCCTGCGCGACCGGACGCTGGTCAACGAGGGGCGCAAGCAGGTCTACGGGACCCAGATCGCCGGTGTGGGAGAGGACGGTTCGCCGGTGCCGTGGCCCTGCGAGGAGCCCGAGCGCGTGGACGAACTGCGTGCCGAGGCCGGCATCGAGCCCTTCGCCGAGTACGTCGCCAAGTTCGCGCCGAGATCCGCCTGATCGGAAGCCCCGCGTCGACCGGCTACGTCCGCCGCGGAAGGCCGAACGCGTACGTCGCCACGAAGCCCACCAGGTAGCCGGTCAGCAGGCCTCCCGCGTAGATCGCAGCAGTCACTCCCGGCCCCCTGTTCCCCGCCAGCAACGGGAAAAGCGCCCAGCCGGACGGGCCGATCGCCGTCGCCCCGACCTTGCAGCCCAGCATGGCGAAGGCGCCGACGAACGCTCCGCCCGCCGCGCCGCCGACGCACGCCGTGAGGAACGGGCGGCCCAGCGGGAGCGACACTCCGTAGATCAGCGGCTCGCCCACGCCCAGCAGACCCGCCGGCAGGGCCGAGCGGATCGTCGTACGCAGGGAGTGGTCGTGGCGGAGGCGGACGTAGACCGCCAGGGCCGCGCCCACCTGGCCCGCGCCCGCCATCGCCAGGAGCGGAAGCAGGACCGTGGAGCCCTGCTGTTCGATGAGGGTGGTGTGGATCGGGATGAGGGCCTGGTGCAGGCCCAGCATCACCAGGGGGAGGAACAGGCCGCCGAGCGCCAGGCCCGCGAGAGCGCCTGTCGTCGACAGCAGCCAGTTCGCCGCCGCTCCGAGGGCGCTCGCCGCCGCTCCGGCCGCGTACATCAGGACGTAGAGCGTCACCAGGCCGGGGACCAGGACCGTGAGCGTCGGGGTCAGCAGGACGTCCAGGGTGGGCGGGACCCAGGTGCGGCACCACTTCTCGACGTACGTCGCCAGCAGCGCGGCGGCCAGGGCGCCCAGCACCCCGCCCCGGCCGGGGGCGAGGGCCGTCCCGAGCACCGTGACCTTGGCGACGCCCGGGTAGACCACCACCGCGGCCACCGCGCCGCCCAGCACGGGCGTGCCACCGAACTCCTTCGCCGTGTTGTGGCCCACGAAGACCGCGATCAGGGCCGTGAACGCGGAGGAGACGGCGGTGAGGGCGGGGGTGAGGGACGGCAGCAGGCGCAGGTTGAGGAGCAGGCCCGTCACGCCCGCGATGACGCCGCAGCCGATGAGGGCCGGGATCAGCGGCACGAAGACGTTCGCCACGCGGCGCAGCAGGAGCTTGCCGGGCGTGGCGTTGCGCCGCCGCCGGGCCTCCTTCACCGCGGCTCCCCGGGCCGCCGGGTCCTCGGCACTCGCGTGGACGAGGGCCTCGAACTCCGCCGTGATCTGTGCGGCCCTCCCCGGCCCGAGCACGATCTGGTACGTGTCGTCGTCCACCACCCCCAGCACGTCGGGCAGCGCGCGCAGGGCGTCCTCGTCGACGAGGGAGCGGTCGGCTAGGCCCAGCCGCAGACGGGTCATGCAGTGGGCGACGGAGGTGACGTTCGCGGGGCCGCCGAGCAGGGGGAGCAACGCGGCGGCGGTGGCGGCGTATGAGGTACTGGGCACGGGTCGAGGGTGCGGCTGCCGCAGGCACCGGGGTGGGCGCCGCGCGGGGACCTCCGCCGCTCTCCACCGAACGGTGGCTCAGCCGGACGACTTCTCCAGTGCCGCGCGCAGGTGCCCGCCGCTCTGCGCGAGGAGACGTTTCGCCGTCGGGGCGTCCACGCCGCCCAGGATGGTGAGGATCGCGTTCTTGACCTCGCCGTCCGTGGCCGCGAGGGCGCGCTCGATCTCCTCGTCCGCCGCGCCGGTCGCCAGCGCCACGATGCGGTGGGAGCGGGCGCGCAGCTTGTCGTTGGAGGCGCGGACGTCGACCATCAGGTTTCCGTACGTCTTGCCGAGGCGGATCATGGTGATCGTCGAGAGCATGTTGAGCACCAGCTTCTGCGCCGTGCCCGCCTTCAGCCGTGTGGAGCCGGTCAGCAGCTCGGGGCCGACGACGATCTCGATGCCGTGGTCGGCGGCGGCCGCGAGCGGGCTGCCGGCGTTGCAGGACAGGCCGACGGTCAGCGCCCCGCGTGTCCGGGCGTGCTCCACCGCGCCGACGGCGTAGGGCGTACGTCCCGACGCCGAGACGCCGACCACCGTGTCACGTTCCGTCAGCTCCAGCGCGTCGAGGTCCCGCACCGCCAGCTCCCTGGAGTCCTCGGCGCCTTCGACCGACGTCACCACGGCACCCGGGCCGCCCGCGATCAGCCCCACGACCTGGGAGGGGCCGGTGTTGAAGGTGGGCGGGCACTCGGAGGCGTCCAGGACGCCGAGCCGCCCGGCGGTCCCGGCGCCCGCGTAGACGAGCCGGCCGCCGCGGGCCATCCGCCCGGCGATCGCGTCGATCGCGGCGGCGATCTGCGGCAGCCGCGCGGCGACCGCGGTGGGCACCGTCGCGTCCTCGCCGTTCATGAGTTCCGCGATCTCCAGCGTCGGCAGCCGGTCGATCCCGGCCAGCTCGGCACGGAACGCCTCGGTGGTCAGCGTCTCCAGCTCGGCGCGGAGATCGCGGGGGTGGGACGAGGGGGTCATCGGGGTGGCTCGTTTCCGGTGCGGCACTGCTCTGGGAGAGGAGGGGCGGCCCTAGCGTCTCGTTCCGCCCCGTGGGCGGTGACGGTGCGCCAGTGCCTGGTACGAAGCGGCCAGCGCAGGCGCCGCGGTCTCGTACGTCCGTTGTGCCACGCCCACGAACAGGCAGTCCACCACGAGCAGTTGGCCGGTGCGGGAGGACATCGCGGCCGGGCGAAGCTCGCTCTCGCGGGCCGTGGACGTGGTCAGGACGTGGTCGGCGTACTGCGCCACCGGCCCGTCCGGGCGGCCGGTGATCGCGACGGTGGTCGCGCCGTGCTCGAAGGCGACGCGCAGCGGTTCGATGACGTCCCCTGTGGAGCCGGAGTGCGTGATCGCGATCGCCACGTCCTTGGCGCTCAGTTGCACGGCGTTGGTGACGGCGAGGTGCGGGTCGCTGTGCGCGTGGGCTATGAGACCAATGCGCAGCAGCTTCTGGACCAGGTCCTGGGCCACGAGCCCGGAGGCCCCGATGCCGTAGACGTCGACACGGCGGGCGGCGGCGAGCGCGGCGACGGCGGCGCCGAGCTGCACGGTGTCGAGCCCGGCGGCCGTGTCGGCGAGGGTCTGCCGCTCGTCGTGGGCGAGCTTGGCGACGACGTCGGCGATGGGGTCGTCGACCGCGATGTCCGCGGTGACGGACGGGGCGCGGCCCGACTGCTGTTGGGCCGCGAGGCCGGCCAGGGCGAGCCGAAGGTCGCGGTAGCCGGGGTAGCCGAGCAGGCGGGCCGTGCGGACGACGGTCGCCTCGCTGGTGCCGGTCCGTTCGGCGAGTCCGGTGACCGTGAGCGCCGCGCAGCCCGCCGGGTCCGCGGCGACGGCCTCGGCGACGCGCTGCATGGACCGGGTCATGGACGGCGCGAGGGTGCGCACCTTGGCGGCGAGGGCGGCGGGGGCGGGTGGCACCTCCCGCCCCACCGGCCCTGTGAAAGTTTCCTTCGCGTCGCGGGTCACACCTGAAAGCTATTTTCGATTCGGTCGTCCGGTCAAGAGTGCGCACAATAGGGGCATGGACCCCATCAGCCCCCTGGAGCAGGCCCTGCACGCGGCGCGCGCCCTGGTGCTCGCCGACCTGATCGCGGGCGAGGTCGCCCAGGCGGACGTGGTCTCGCTCGTCGAGGACTCCGTGGCCCAGCGGCGCTGGTGGGTCGAGCAGTGGCCGGACGGCGCCGACTACGTGGCGGGCCTGGTCGCGCAGGACGTCCAGGACGCGCTCCTGGATCGGTACGGCCGCTGGCCGCTGTGCCCGGTGTGCGGCACCGGCGACCCGCACGCCCTCGACGTCGAGCCGGAACTCGGGCCCAACCCGCACTGGGTGTGCCCCCAGGCCGGTGTGAAGGTCGCGGCGGTGGGGTCGTTGGGGAGGGCGACGGGCGGGATGACGTCCTCGTGACGGTCTACGTCGACCCGCCCGCCTGGCCGGGGCACGGCCGCCTGTGGTCGCATCTGGTCAGCGACGTCTCGTACGACGAACTGCACGCGTTCGCCGAGAAGCTGGGCGTACCGCGCCGCGCCTTCGACCGGGACCACTACGACCTGCCGGGCCACCGCTACGCCGACGCGGTGGCCGCCGGAGCGGTGGAGGTCTCCAGCCGCGAGGTGGTGCGGCTGCTGCACGCGTCCGGACTGCGCCTGCGCAAGGGGCGCGAGCCGGGGCTCAGCGGTGCAGCACGTACGCGTACGTCTCCTCGTCCTCACTCACCCGGGTGAACCCGGCCCGGGTTATGACGCGCTGCGACGGGGTGTTCGTCCGCTCGATGGTGGCGAACAGCGTGCCGACGTCGTCCCTGGCCAGCGCCCACGCGGCGAGGGCGCGCAGCGCCTCGGTCGCGTAGCCGTGGCCGCGGGCGCCCTCCACCAGGTCGTAGCCGATCTCCGCGCGTCCCTCCTCGTCCGGGGCTCCGTGGAAGCCCATGCCCCCGACCGCGCGTCCGTCCCTGTTCCGTACGAGCACGAAGACGCCCCACTCGGGCCGGTGCACCCCCGCCTCGTACGCCTTCACGAGCATCCCGGTGGCCCCCCGGGTGCCCTCGAAGGGCTCGCCGTCGAGCCACTCGAAGCCTCCGGTGCCGCCCGTGCGCAGATCGGTGGCGGCCGCCGGGGTGACGCCCTGAAGGGTGAGACGCTCGGTGGGAATGACCAGGTTGTTGCTCCAGCGCCACTCGGTGACCGGCTCACGACCGGGCAGATCGCCACGGCCCGTGGCCCACAGGAGCGTCGGCCAGGGCTCCGGGCCGGGCCGCACGTGCGGGAACAGCCGCATGAGCAGGTCCTCGCACAGCTCCGCGGGCGGCGCGTAGGCGAGCCCGAGGCCCTCGGCGATGTCGTGGGTGTGCAGCACGACCTCGGTGATGCCCATGGCCGCGAACCCCTCGCGGTCCGCGCTGCGGAACGGGAATGGATGGAAGGCGCGTACCTCGCGGGGCGTGGTGGCGACGGCCGCGGCGAGCAGCGCACCCGTCGTCTCGATCACCTGGAGCACGCCGGAGGTACCGGTGCCCTCGTCGAGGGCGATCTCGAAGGGGGCGTGGCCGTCCTGCGCGCGTCCCGCCAGCCGCCAGGCGTACGTGATGAGGTCCTCGGCGATGTGGAACGCCGTCTTCCGGCAGCTCCATTCCAGCCGCCCCGCCCGCACCCCGTCCCAGTCCCGGTCCGCGGCCGACCGCAGCACCCGCACCGCCCCCGCGACGGCTTCCCTGACCTGTTCCCCGCCCATGCTTCGCATGCGGGGCAGCTTAGGGGCCGGGCGCTCAGCGCGGCGACAGCATTTCCAGCTCTGAGGTGAGGTTGCGGCGGGCCGTCGCCTCCCATTTCTCCTGCCCGTACGGGGTCCGGAACAGCCGTGGCAGATGGAGGAGTTGACGCAGAACCGCGGCACGGCCCGCGCGGAACGCCTCGCCCGGGACGAAGTGGTACTCCTCGCGCACGGCCGCGGTGTACGCGGCGTACGCCGACGGGGGCGAGGCGAGGATCGCGAGGTCCGCGTCGCACAGGACCTGGCCGTTGCGGTCGTCGGCGGCGGGGTCGTGGGTGACGGTGAGCCGGACCAGGCGGGCCACCTCGGCGGTCCTCTCCCCGGACACCCCGGCCTCGGGGAGCGCGCGCTCGGCCAGACGCGCCGACCGCTCCTCGTTCTCCGACCGCTCCGGCAGGTACACCGCGTCGTGGAACCAGGCCGCGAGGCGCACCGCGTCCGGGTCGTCCGCGTATGCCTGAAGCACGTCGACGCGGTCGAGGACCGCCGCCAGGTGCTCCACCGTGTGGTACCGGCGCTGCGGCTCCGACCAGCGGCGCAGCAGGTTGTCGGCGTAGGGCGCGGGATCGGGCCGCTCCGCTCCGCCTCGCACCGCGAGCAGGGCGCGCCGCCAGCTCTCACGCAACGCGTCGAGGTCGGTCATGGGGGGCATTCTCCCGTGTCCACCCCGGGGGGCCTAGCGTTGGGGCCCATGACGACTGCAGACCTGCACGACGACGTACGGGACCCCGAACTGCCCGGCCTGCTGCTGACCACCGAGCGCGACGCGCTGATCCCGCTGCTGCGCTCCCGCCCGGACGCGGACTTCGCGCTGCCGACCGCCGCGTGCCCCGGCTGGACCGTGCGGCACGTGCTCGCGCACTGTTCGGCGGCCCTGACCCGGGTGGTGGAGAGGCGCTTCGAGAAGGGTGTGTTCAGCCCGGAGTCGAACGACCGTGACATCGCCGAGCGCGCCGGCTGGACCAACGCCCAGGTCGTGGACGAGCTGGAGCGCGGCATGACCGAGGCGGGCGCCGCGATCGCGAAGGCGGGCGGCGTGCTCGACATGGTCGCGCTCGGGGAGTGGGTGCACGCCGGGGACGTACGGGAGGCGTTCGGGGCGCCGGGGGCGTACGCCGACCACGGCCTGCCGCACGCGCTCACGCTGCTCGCCCGGGTGACCCGCGAGCGGGGGCACGTCCCGCTCCACGCGGACCTCGACGACCTGGACGAGCCGCTGCTCCTGGGCGACGCGAACGGGGAGCACCCGCCGGCCCGGTTCATCGGCGACGCACCCACGCTGGTACGGCTCTACTCCGGCCGCCCGCTGAACGGGGCGCGGTACGAGCTGGCCGGGGTGGCGGAGGGGGAGCTGAACCTCTTCGGCTGAGGACAGGCGACCGGAGCCCTTCTCGCGGCCGCCGTCGCCGTCGTCGTACCCTTGGATTGGACTAGACCTGTAGCCGCTCCACGGGAACACCGACGGAAGGGGTCCTATGAGCACGCGTGCAGTCCTGGAGGTGATCGCCCTCTCGGCCGAGGACGCGGTCGCCGCCCAGGCCGGAGGCGCGGACCGCCTCGAGCTGGTCACCGACATGGCCTCCGACGGACTCACCCCGCCGGTGGAGACCTTCGCCGGGGTCCGCGCCGCCGTGGACATCTCCCTGCGTGTGATGCTCCGCCTCGGGGACGGGTTCGCGGCCGGTGACGTCGAGGCGCTGCTGCGGGCCGCGGGGGACCTGCGTGCGGCCGGTGCGGAGGAGTTCGTGCTCGGCTTCCTCGGCGAGGACGGCGGGCCCGACCTCGACACCGTGGAGCGGCTGGCGAGGGAGCTCGACGGCTGCCGCTGGACCTTCCACCGCGCGATCGACCGCGCCGCCGACCGCGACGCCCTGCGCAAGCAGCTCGCCGAGGTGCCCGGCCTGGACACCTACCTCACGGCGGGCTCCCCGCACGGCGTGGACGACGGCCTGCCCACCCTCGTCGCCGAGGCCGCCCGGCGCGGCGAGCCCGGTTACACCCAGCGCCTCATGGCCGGCGGCGGCCTCCGCCTGGACCACGTCCCGCGGCTGCGCGGCGCGGGCGTCGACGCCTTCCACATCGGCACGGCGGCCCGCACGGACGGCTGGACGACACCGGTGTCGGCGGAGGCGGTCCGCGTCTGGCGCGGGGCGCTCGACGGTTAGGGAATCCTGCTCATGCCGTTCCCGCTCGAACGCGAGGTGCCGGTGGCTGAAGCGGTTGCGGCTGCTGAAGGTCTGCTCGACCGGCCGGCGGTTCGGCCGCGCGCCCGACGCGCTCGGCCTCGGGCATCAGCACAAGGCGACCGTTTCGCACCATCTGAAGATCATGCGTGGGACCGGGCCCACCTCCACCGGGGCGGTCGGCCGCAACCGGTATGTGCGGCTGCGTCGCGGGGACCTGGACGCGAGGTTCCCCGGCCTCCTGGACGTCCTGACCGCTTCCCCGCCCCACCCGGCCGCGTGCGACAAGTGAGCAACGGGTGGGGCTCCCCGGCCGCCTTCTCCTGGGGCCCCGGCGCGTCGAGTGCGTGCGCGAGCCTGCGACGGAACCGTGTGCATCAGGGGCCCGACCGTACACATCCATGAGGGTTGTGTGATTGGATGCGCGGGCTGTGCCCGTGCGCTGCGGCCTCCCACACGACCGAGGAGACCGCCGCGGCCGGGCGGGATGACGGTGGGGGCCGTCGAAGGTGGGGACTCAGGGGGGTTTCCTTGGCGAGGTCGCAAGGCGACGTGGTGGCGGGTGCCACCGGACACGCACACAGACGCAGACACACCCGGCGGCGCGGTCTGGCGCTCGCCCTGACAGCCGCGGTGACCGCGGGCCTGATCGGGCTGGGCCTCTCACCGGCGCAGGCGAGCGAGACGACCGGCTCGGTGGACACGCTCCGGACCGGTTGGGACCAGAGCGAACCGAACCTCGGCCCCTCCGACGTACGCTCCTCTTCCTTCGGGCAGCTCTGGAAGGCTCCCGCACAACTCGACGGGCAGATATACGCCCAGCCGATCGTCGTCGGCGGCACCGTGGTGGCGGTCACCGAGAACAACGAGGCCTACGGCCTCGACCGCACCACCGGTGCCGTGCTGTGGCAGCGCAGCTTCGGGCCCGCATGGCCCGCGTCCACCCTCAACTGCGGCGATCTCGTGCCGACCATCGGCAGCACCGCCACACCGGTGTACGACCCCGCCGGCGGCGCGGTCTATCTGACCACCAAGGTCGACGACGGTCCCGACCAGCTGAACCCGCACTGGTACATGCACGCGCTCGACCCGGTCACCGGGGCGGAGAAGTCCGGCTTCCCCGTGACGATCCAGGGCACCCCGTCCAACGACCCCACCCAGTCCTTCCTGCCCGCGTACCAGATGCAGCGTCCGGGCCTGCTGCTGCTCGACGGGGTGGTGTACGCGGCGTTCGGCGGACACTGCGACGCCAAGCCCTACCGCGGCTACGTGGTCGGCGTCAGCACCACGAACCCCTCGGTGACCTCGATGTGGGCGACGGAGACCGGCGCCAGCAACAGCGGGGCCGGCATCTGGCAGTCCGGCGGGGGACTCGTCTCGGACGGCCCCGGCCGGATCTTCCTCGCCACCGGCAACGGCGTCAGCCCGGCGCCCGGCCCCGGCAGCGCCCCACCAGGCACTCTCGCGGAGTCCGTGGTCCGGCTCCAGGTGCAGGCCGACCGGAGCCTGAAGGCCGCCGACTTCTTCAGCCCGTCCAACGCGCCGACCCTGGACCAGCAGGACAAGGACCTGGCCTCGGGCGGACCGGTCGGCCTGCCGGACAGCTTCGGTACCGCCTCGCACCCGCACCTGCTGGTGCAGCAGGGCAAGGACGGCCGGGTCTTCCTGCTGGACCGCGACCGCCTCGGCGGGAGCTCCCAGGGCACCGGCGGAACCGACGACGTGGTCGGCATCACCGGCCCGCTCAAGGGCCAGTGGGGTCACCCCGCGGTCTGGGGCGGTGACGGCGGATACGTCTACTCCGTCGGCAACGGTGGCCCACTGGTGGCGCTGCACCGCGGCGTGACGGGCTCGGGCGACCCCGCGCTGACCGTCGCCGGGTCCAGCCAGGACTCCTTCCCCTACACCAGCGGATCGCCCGTGGTGACCTCCGACGGAACGCGCTCGGGCAGCGCCCTGGCGTGGGTGGTCTGGTCGGGCGGGTCGAGCGGCGTCAACGCCCAGCTGCGCGCGTACGACCCGGTTCCCGACGCGAACGGCGTCCTGCCGCTGGTCTGGTCCGCGCCGATCGGCACCGCGCCGAAGTTCGCCACCCCGGCCACCGACGGCGGTCAGGTCTTCGTCGGCACGCGGGAAGGCAAGGTCTACGCCTTCGGCACACCGGTGGGCAGCCCGCTCAAGGGCGGCCCGGTCGACTTCGGACTGGTGCCGGTGGGCGGCTCCACGAGCACCGACGTCGTCCTGACGGAGAATCAGAGCCCGTCCCAGTCCCTCGTCATCAAGGGCGTCACCGTCGACGGTCCGTTCACCGCGGACACCTCGTCGCTGCCGTCGACGATCCCGGCGGGCGGGCAGCTGACGATACCCGTCTCCTTCAAGCCCACCGCGGTGCTGGGCGCGAGCGGAACGCTCACCGTGGCCACCGGCGCCGGCAGTTTCGCTCTGAGCCTGCACGGTGTCGGCACCAAGCCCGGTCTGGCCGCGTTCCCGGGCACGGTGTCCTTCGTCAACCAGCCGACGGGGACCACGGCCACCGCGAACGTCCAGCTGACGAACACGGGCACCGACCCCGAGACCATCACCTCCGTCACCCCGCCGGACGGACCGTTCACGGCCGCCAACCTGCCGAGCGCCGACCCGGCGAACCCGACGGTGATCCCGGCCCAGAGCTCGATCGTCGCGCAGGTCAAGTACGCGCCCGCGGCCACCGGCCAGAACTCCTCGTCGATCACACTGAGCAGCACCAGCGGCTCGCTCACCATCCCGGTCCAGGGCAGCGCGATCAGCGGCCAGGGCCACCTGGAGCTCAGTCCGACGACCCTCTCGTTCGGCGCGGTGGTCCGCGGCACGTCGAGCACTCGGAGCTTCACCATCACCAACACCGGGAACATCCCGGTCACCGTCACCAAGGCGAAGGCCCCGGCGGGCGTGTTCAGCAGCGCCGACCAGCTCGCCGAGGGCCTGGTCATCGGCCCCGAGCAGAGTGTCCGGCAGACGGTCACCTTCGCCCCGACCGTGAGCGGCAGCCAGTCGGCCACGTACGAGGTCACCGGCGACGCCGGGCAGGGAGCACAGCTGGAACCGCTCACCGGCATCGGTGTGCCCCCGGCGTCGCAGCTGGGCGCCGTGCTGGCGCGGGACTCCTCCGGCACCCTGTGGTTCTACCGCGGCACCGGCGTGCCCTCCGGGGCACTGGCCCGCCGGGCTGCCATAGGAACCGGCTGGAACACCTACAACATGGTCACCAGTGTCAGCGGCGAGACGGCGGACGGCAACGGAACCCTCGTCGGCCGTGACGGCAGCGGCAGGCTGTGGTTCTACCAGGGCACCGGCAACCCGCAGGCGCCCTTCGCGCCCCGGAAGCAGATCGGTTACGGCTGGAACATCTACAGCTCCGTCGTCGGCACCCGTGATGTGACCGGGGACGGCAAGGCCGACCTCATCGCCCGTGACACCCACGGCGGCCTGTGGCTGTACCGCGGCACCGGGAACGCCTCGGCGCCCTTCCTGGCCCGCGTCTCCATCGGTTACGGCTGGAACATCTACAGCTCCGTCGTCGGGACCGGTGACCTGACGGGGGACGGCAAGGCGGATCTCGTCGCCCGTGACGGCAGCGGCAGGCTGTGGTTCTACCAGGGCACCGGCAACCCGCAGGCGCCCTTCGCGCCCCGGAAGCAGATCGGTTACGGCTGGAACATCTACAGCTCCGTCGTCGGCACCGCCGACCTGTCAGGGGACGGCAAGGCGGACCTCGTCGCCCGTGACACCCACGGCGGCCTGTGGCTGTACCGCGGCACCGGGAACGCCTCGGCGCCCTTCCTGGCCCGCACGTCCATCGGTTACGGCTGGAACATCTACAACGCGCTCATGTGACCGGGCAACGGCGCGGCACCGCACGAGGTGCCGCGCCTCCCCCTAGCCGAGTTGCGGCGGCAGCGGTGCCGTGTGCGCGACGACCAGGCCCGAGACCGCCCGGGTGAGGGCCACGTACAGGCGGCGCAGGCCGGTGCGTTCGTCCGGTTCGCCGTCGACGACGGCCTGCGGCTCGTCGAGGACCACGTAGTCGTACTCCAGGCCCTTGGCGAGCGAGGCCGGGACCAGGGTCAGGCGGGTCTCGCGGGTGGTCTCCTCACCGGGGGCCAGGTACGCGACGCCGGCCGCCGTCAGGGCCCCGGCCAGGGCGGGGATGCGGGCGTCGGCCGCGATCAGGCCCGTCGAGCCCTCGTTGCGCAGCGCCTCCGCGCAGGCGGCGACCACTTCGGCGGCCCCCGTGACCGTACGGACCTCGAAGAAGCCGGGGTTCTCCCGCACCGAGGCGACCGGTGCCAGGCCCGGCGCGATGTGCGGCAGCAGCCGCGAGGCGTAGGCGATCACATCCGTCGGCACACGGAAGCCGGCCGTCAGTTCCTCGACCACCGCCTCCGGCTTCCCGAGGTGGGCGAGCGCCTCCTGCCAACTCCGCGTCGCCCACGGCGTGGTGCCCTGCGCCAGGTCGCCGAGCACGGTGGCCGAACCGGTCGTGCAGCGCCGGCCGACCGCCCGGTACTGCATCGGGGACAGGTCCTGCGCCTCGTCCAGCACCACGTGCCCGAGCGAGTGCGTGCGCTGCACCAGGTCGGCGGCCTCGTCGATCAGCACGGCGTCCGCGGGCGCCCACCTGGCGGACTTCACCGACTTGACCGGCTTCGACCAGAGGATCTCCTTCTGCTCGTCCTCGTCGAGTATGCCGTCGGCGTGCTCCGCCAGGAAAACGGCGTCGGTGAGCAGCCGCAGCACCAGCTTGGCGGGGTCGACGGGCGGCCAGATCGCCTTCACCGCCGCCTTCACGGCCGCGTTGCGGGCGACGGCGTCCTGCACCCGGTCGTCCGGCGCCTCCCCCGAGCGCTCCATCTGCACGAGCACGGCGTGGGCGATCCGCTGCGGCAGGGCCTCGCGTGCGGCGCCGTACCGGATGTCCCGGTCCAGCAACTCCCGCACGATCTCCTCCAGTTCGTGCACCGGTACCCGCCGGCGCCGCGAGCCCCGCACCACCACGACGGGCTCGGTGGGCATCGTCACGTGCGAACGGACGGCCCTGCGCAGGACCTCCGCCATGCGCGCGTCACCCTTGATCACGGCGGCGGCCGCGGTGTCCGTGCCGCGCACCTCCACGTGCGCGACCAGGTCGTCGACCGTCGCCTGTCCGACCTCCAGCTCGCCGAGTGCGGGCAGCACCTGCTCGATGTAGTGCAGGAAGGACTTGTTGGGGCCGATGACGAGGGTGCCGGTGCGGGCCAGGCGCTCGCGGTGGGCGTAGAGGAGGTAGGCGACGCGGTGCAGGCCGACGGCGGTCTTGCCGGTGCCGGGTCCGCCCTGGACGCACACGGTCCCGGACATCCCGGCTCGTACGATCTCGTCCTGCTCGGGCTGGATGGTGGCCACGATGTCGCGCATCGGGCCGACGCGCGGGCGCTCGATCTCCTGCTGGAGCAGCCTGCTGGTGGTGGCCGCCTCGGCGGGGTCGGAGAGGTGCTCGTCCTCGTACGCGGTGAGGTCCCCGCCGGTGTAGCCGAAGCGGCGGCGCAGCCCGACGTCCATCGGGTCCTTCTTGGAGGCCCGGTAGAACGGCTGCGAGACGGGGGCGCGCCAGTCGATGACCATGGGGTCGCCGTCGCCGTCGTGCACGTGCCGGCGCCCGATGTAGAACCTCTCGCCTTCCGCCCCTTCCGCCTGGTCGGCGCCGGGGGCGTACAGGTAGTCGAGGCGGCCGAAGAAGAGCGGGGTGTGGCTGAGGTCGGCGAGTGCCCTGATGCGCTCCTCGATCTGGTGGGCGAGGACCTCGGCGTTGACCCAGTTGGCGGTGACGTCGCGGATGTCGAGATTCTCCACGTCCTCGCGCATGGCCCGCAGGGCGGCCCGGGAGGCGGCGAGGTGGGCGCGCTCCCGGGAGAGGGGGTCGGTGGCTGCGGAATCCGGGGCGTGCGGGACGGACGGGGTCGGTGGGCTGGTCGGGGTGGACACGGAAAGGTGCCTCCGGGGCGTGGCGAGGGGGCCGGCGGAACGCGGGCACGTGTGCGTGCGTACCTCCGGCCGGCTGCTGCGGTGACGGGCGGCGGTTCTGCCGTCCGGTTTCCGTCCGGACGGCGGCTCTCCGTGAAGGGAGGCGGGCAAGAGAGGGGATTCTAGGTGACGGGCGGATACGCCGGCCAACGGTTTTCCCACCGTCTCAGGGCCGCGGGCCCGGGTGCCCCAGGGGTCGGTGTCCCTCCCGGGTACTACGCCGGGGGCGACCGGAGGGGGAGGAGCGGGCCGTGCAGGTTACGTCCCTGGGCCGACGCCATTCGGGTGGTGCCGTTCCACCATGGAGACATGAGCGCAGCAACCTTCACCCCCTCCCGGCACGGGCCGCCGTCCGGTGCGACGGCCCTCGACGACCACCACCGTCACCGCCTCGGCGACGCCCTGCGCGCCGTCAAGGTGTTCCTGGGCGCCGCGATAGACGTCGTCCTGTTCGGCGAGTACGGCGAGGAGGCGGGCACCCGCCGCCGCCCGTAGTCACCCGTTCCCCTCAGCTCTCCCCGGCCAGGAGCTCGTCCGCGTCCACGATCCGGTACGCGTAGCCCTGTTCCGCCAGGAAGCGCTGGCGGTGGGCGGCGAAGTCCTGGTCGATCGTGTCGCGGGCCACGACCGAGTAGAAGTGGGCCTGGTGGCCGTCGGCCTTGGGGCGCAGCACCCGGCCCAGCCGCTGCGCCTCCTCCTGCCGCGACCCGAACGTTCCCGACACCTGGATGGCGACCGTCGCCTCCGGCAGGTCGATGGAGAAGTTCGCGACCTTGGAGACGACCAGCACGCTGATCTCGCCCTGACGGAAGGCGTCGAAGAGCTTCTCGCGCTGCGCGTTGGACGTCTCGCCCTTGATGACGGGCGCCCCCAGGTGCTCGCCCAGCTCGTCCAGCTGGTCGATGTACTGCCCGATGACCAGGATCTGCTGCCCGGCGAAGCGCCTGACCAGCGCCTCGGTCACCTTCCGCTTGGTGTCGGTGGTCGCGCAGTACCGGTACTTCTCCTCCGTCTCGGCGGTGGCGTACGCGAGCCGCTCGGAGTCGGTGAGGTTCACCCGCACCTCCACGCAGTCCGCGGGCGCGATGTAACCCTGCGCCTCGATCTCCTTCCACGGCGCGTCGAACCGCTTGGGCCCGATCAGGGAGAACACGTCCGACTCGCGCCCGTCCTCCCGCACCAGCGTCGCCGTCAGCCCGAGCCGCCGCCGTGCCTGCAGGTCCGCCGTGAACTTGAAGACGGGCGCGGGCAGCAGGTGCACCTCGTCGTAGACGATGAGCCCCCAGTCGCGGGAGTCGAACAGCTCCAGGTGCGGGTAGATGCCCTTCCGCTTGGTGGTCAGGACCTGGTAGGTGGCGATGGTGACCGGCCGGATCTCCTTCCTGGTCCCCGAGTACTCGCCGATCTCGTGCTCGGTGAGCGTGGTCCGCCTCACCAGCTCGTGCTTCCACTGCCGCGCGGAGACGGTGTTGGTGACGAGGATCAGCGTGGTCGCCTTGGCCTGCGCCATGGACCCGGCGCCGACCAGGGTCTTCCCGGCGCCGCAGGGCAGGACGACGACACCGCTGCCGCCGTGCCAGAAGTTCTCCACGGCCTGCTTCTGGTAGGGCCGCAGAGCCCAGCCGTCCTCGCGCAGCTCGATCGGGTGCGCCTCACCGTCCACGTACCCGGCGAGGTCCTCGGCCGGCCAGCCCAGCTTCAGCAGCACCTGCTTGATCTGCCCGCGCTCGGAGGGGTGCACGGCGACGGTGTCCTCGTCGATCCGGGCCCCCACCAGCGGAACGATCCGCTTGGAGCGCAGCACCTCCTCCAGGACGGGCCGGTCGGTGGTGGTCAGCACCAGCCCGTGGGCGGGGTGCTTGCTGAGGGTGAGCCGACCGTACCGGTCCATGGTGTCGGCGATGTCGACGAGCAGCGCGTGCGGCACGGGGTACCGGCTGTACTGCACGAGCGCGTCCACGACCTGCTCGGCGTCGTGCCCGGCGGCGCGCGCGTTCCACAGCCCGAGCGGGGTCACCCGGTAGGTGTGGATGTGCTCGGGCGCCCGTTCCAGCTCGGCGAACGGTGCGATGGCCCGACGGCAGTCGTCGGCCTGCTCGTGCTCGACCTCGAGGAGCAGGGTCTTGTCGGACTGGACGATCAGCGGACCATTCACGCGCGCACCCTTTCGCTACGGCCATACGCTGCGGCCAAACGTCCAGTGTGCCTCATGCGGGGGCGGTCACGTCCGGCTCACCGGAAGGATCACTGCTGGTCGTCCGCGAGTTCCGCGACCCCGGTGACCCGGTGCAGTGGATAGGTGCGGACCTCGTCCGCCGTGTGGTCGTACGCCGTCACGAAGCCGCCCTCGACGCGGATGGGGGCGATGACGCGCTGACTGGCGGCGCCCTCGGCGTTGACGTACCCGATCCACAGGGACTCGCCGGTGAGCACGGCGGCCTGCATGGTGGCGAGGGTCTCGGCGGACGTCGTGCGCGGCAGGTCGCCGCCGGTCGTGGGAGCACCGGCGGACTTGCGGGGGGTTGTGGAGGCCAGGTCGCCGGCGCGGATGGCGCGCAGGGCAGCGGTGAGGAGGGTGGTGTCGGGGGTCGGCGGGCCGTCCGGGACCGGCTCGGGCGGGGTGCGCGGCGGGGTCCGGTGGGCGTGGGCGCGGGTGATCAGGACGTCGCCCTCGGCGGACTCGGCGGCCGGGGCGAGTCCCATCGCCCGCAGCCCCTCCAGCAGCGTCGCCGGGTCGGTCTGGGCGGCCAGGACGGTCGGGGCCAGGCGGCGCAGGCGCAGGGGGGCCGAGCGCCTGTCGGCGAGGATCTCGCCCAGAAGGGCGTCGTCGTCGCAGCGCACATACGCGGAGGCGGCCCCGACACGCAGGTGACCGTGCTTCCGCGCGACGTCGTCGATGAGATACGTCAGCGGCTGCGGGACCGGTGTCCGGGAGTGGGCGGCGAGAAAGGCGTGCAGGTCGGACGCGGTGCGGCCGGCGTCCAGGGCGCGGCGGACGGAGGCGGGCGTGAAGCGGTAGACGGTCGCGCCGCCCTTCGACTCCACCTCCGCCAGCACGCCGAGCACGTCGGCCAGCGGGCGCCGCAGCGGGCCGGGGGCCACCGCCGTGAGGTCCGCCTGGAGCAGCACGTGGTCCACGGGCTCGGGCAGGAGCGGGGCGAGCAGGCGGGCGGCGCGGGAGGCGGCCGCGGCCTGCTCGGCGGGCGTGAGCGGCGCGCGGGGGACGGGGGGCCGGTGGTGGTGCCGGTGGACGGGGAGCTTGTCGCCGGGGCCGGTCGCGGCGGGCTCGACGGCCGGAGCGTGACCGGAGGGCTCCCCGATCAGGGCGCGGCCGTGGGCGGACAGGGCACCGCGGCCGGTGAGACCGAGGACTTCCGCTTCGGAGAGGGTCCACTGGGCGAGGCGGGCGCGCAGATCGTCGGCGCCGGGAGGGGCGCCGCCGACCTGGGCGCCGCCGACCAGGGTGCCGCGCGGGGGGCGCTCCCAGCGCAGCCGGGCCAGGATCGACTCGGGGGTGGTGGAGGCGCCCTCCGGCAGCCCGGCGAGCAGGGTCAGGACGCGGTGGCGGACCTCGGGCGCGGCGGAGCGGTCCAGGCCGGGGCCGAGCGCGGACAGGGTGCGCTCCTTGGCGTCCCGCCCGCCGACGAGACCGGGGGTGCGGGTGGCGGCCAGCCAAGCGGTGGCGAGCCGCGTCCACCGCTCGGCGGCGGGGCGTTCCAGCCACTCGTCGTAGGCCGGGGTCGCCGCGTACCGCTCGTCGGCCTCGCCGTCCGAGGCGAGCAGACCCGCCGCGTGGGCGAGTTCGACCCAGAAGGCGGCGACGGGCTCCGTCACGTCGAGGGCGACGGCGGTCCGCTTCAGGTCCCGCACACTGAGCCCGCCGGCCCGCAGCACGGCCGGGCCGCCCTCGTCCCAGTCCTTCAGCAGCTCCTCGACGGTGGCGAGCGCCGTGTACGCCTGCCCGGCCGCGGTCGCGTCCACCACCTGTGGGCGGTGCGTGGCGGCGGGTTCCACCGCGGGCGGCAGTGGCTCGGGGTGGCGGTGCGCCCGCCCGGACCGCAGGTGCAGCGCGACCTCGCGGGGGAGCACGACGGTGCCGGGTGCCGTGGGCAGCAGCAGACCGTGGTCGAGGAGCCAGCGCAGCCGCGGGGCGGGGTCCGGGGTGACCTGCCCGTACGGCGGTCCCCAGACGAGCCGGCCCAGGACCTCCAGGGACTCGGCGGGGGCCGTGGCGAGGAGCGCGGCCATGCGGGTGCGGTCGCTGAAGAGGGCGGTGAGAGAGGCCACGGCGGACACGGCGTCGTGGGTCGTCGGCAGCCCGGTGGTGGTGAGGATCTCCTGGATCCGCCCCGGGGACATGCCGGCTGTGGCCTCGGCGGCGGTGGGGCCCAGGCCGGTGGGGGAGGGGTGCTGCGGGGAGGGGGCGAGCAGCTCGCGGGCGGTGCGGACGAGGTGGAGCCGGTCGTCGGTGCCCCACACGAGGGCCTGATCGCGCAGGGTGCCGAGGGCGTGGGGGACGGCCTCGGCGACCACGGGATCGGTCTCGGCCCCGCCGTCGCCGGTCATGAGCTGCAGGAGTTCGCCGTACGAGGCCGGGTCCGGGGCCACGGCGAGTGCCTCCGCCGTCTGCTGGGCGAACCGGTCGAGGCGCTCCAGCGCCCGGATGACACTGGCGCGGGTGGCGGCGCGGGCGGCGAGCTGGGTGAGATCCGTGGGGACCGGGGTGACGAGGTCCGGGCGGGCGCGGAGGAGGGCGGCCAGGGAGGCGTCGTCCCGGGCGCGCAGGGACTCGGCCAGCGAACGGGGCGTACCGGTTCCGGTGGCTTCCTTCTGCGAGCGCTCCTCGGTCGTCATCCGGTCCACGGTAGCGGGTGGGGCGGGGCCGACGCGTGCCCTGCCGGACCGGCCACCGAGCGGAACTGTGGCCGGTGCTTTGCTGGCGGGGCTTCGCTCCGGGTGCGGGTGGGGTTTGCGTCCCCGCAGCGGCCTGTGGCGGCTGGGCTGCGCCGTGAAGGGGCGCGGGGAACTGCGCGACCGGCCACATACCGCCTCCAGCCGGGCACTCGCCCAAGCCACCGAGCCCTTCGGGCCGACGGCCGATCGGGCGCTGCGGGGCAGGGCCTCCGAAAGGGGCGCGGGCCGTGTCGACATGCGACTGCGACTGCGACTGCGGCTGCGGCGCGGGGGCGCGGCCTGCCACCTGCGGCCCGCAGCCGGGCACGGGCGCAAGCCACCCGATCGTCGGGCCGAAGCCACCCGATCGTCGGGCCGAAGCCACCCGATCGTCGGGCCGAAGACCGAAAGGGGGTCGGGGGCGCAGCCCCCGGGGACGGTTCGGCCGGGATACGGTACGGGGGACATGCGGCGCCACCCCGGAGGGGCTTCGTGGGGATCGAAAGCGATCAGCTCGTCTTCGACTATCTGAGCCGGGTCGGAGACATGGCCCAGCAGCGCCAGTTGCCGTCGGCCGCGCGCATGCGGCTCGTGTCGGACCTGCGCAACGAGATCGACCGGCGGCGCGCGAAGGCCCCCGTCGACAGCCCCGCCGCCGTTCGCCGCATTCTCGCCCGCCTCGGCACCCCCGACGAGGTCGTCGCCGCCGCGTCCGCCGACGCCCCCGCCGGCGCCACCGAGAGCCGCCCCGCGTCCGTCCCCCTCCAGCGAGCGAACGACACGGACGACCGCCCCAAGGGCCTGCGCCGTGTCGTACCCAGGCCCCGCCCCGCCGATCCGCCGCTCGCCGGCACCTCCCGGAACGCGCCGTCCCCGCCCCACCTGGCCGGTGCCCACGAGCTCGGCGACAGCGCGCTCCAGCCCGACTGGTGGCGGGTCGACGGCGAGCCCGGCGGTGCGTTCGGGGTCGGTGACGGGGTCCCCGGGTTCGTCGGCGGGGTGGAGATCCCCGAGCTGCTGAAGCCGCCGCCGCGCGACCCGGCGCAGCCGGAGCCCGTACGGAAGGAACCGGAGCCGGTACCGGCCGTGGAGGCCGCCCCCAGCGCCGAGGAGACGGCCGCCCCGTCCCGCCGCCCGCCGCGCCTGGCGGGATGGCACAACCCCCTGCTGCTGCTCGCCGCCCTGCTCCTGGTCGCCGGCGCCGTGCTCGGCAACTGGATCGCCCTCGGTCTCGGCTGGCTCATCGCGTGGGCCTCCCGCCGGCTGACCCCCACCGAGTCCAAGTGGGCGGTCATGGGCATGCCCGGCCTGGTCGCGTCCGCCGGCGTCGTCTGGCTCTGGGGCCGCACGGAGGGCCGCTGGGGCACCCCCATCGTCCAGGGACACATGAGCGACGCGATCGCCCAGACCTGGCCGTGGGTCGTCCGCGGAGCCGCCGTCGCCTCGGCCCTCTTCCTGGTCTGGCGCTCACAGCGCCGCCGGTGACACCGCAGGGCTCCCGAGAATTCCGAGGATCCTGCAAAGGCCGCTCACGAGTCCGGCGCGCACGGCTCCCCTGGGAGAATCGCCCGTATGACTTCGCGCGCCCTCACCGTCGGCTTCGACCTCGACATGACGCTGATCGACTCCCGGCCCGGGATCCACGCCTGCTATCAGGCGCTTTCCGCCCGGACCGGCACGTACATCGACGCCGACCTGGCCGTCACCCGACTCGGCCCACCGCTCGCGGAGGAGCTGGTGAACTGGTTCCCGGCGGAGCAGGTCGACGCGGTGGCCGACCTCTACCGTGAGATGTACCCCACCATCGCCGTCGCCGCGACGCCCGCCCTGCCCGGTGCCCGCGAGGCGATCGGGGCCGTACGGGCGGCCGGCGGGCGCGCGATCGTCGTCACCGCCAAGTACGAGCCCAACGCCAAGCTGCACCTGGAGCACCTCGGTATCGAGCCCGACGCGGTGATCGGCGACCTGTGGGCCGAGCGCAAGGCGGAGGCGCTGGCCGATCACGGCGCGGCCGTCTACGTCGGCGACCACGTCGGAGACGTGCGCGGCGCCCGCGCGGCGGACGCCCACTCCGTCGCCGTCGCCACCGGCCCCTGCGCCGCCGACGAACTGCGGGCCGCCGGCGCGGACGTCGTGCTCGCCGACCTCACCGAGTTCCCGGCCTGGCTGGCGACGTACCGGGCCCGGTAGCGCCCCGTCACCGCCGCCGGCCCGCCACGGCTACCGCTGCCCCACTCCGCGCGCCTGCCTGCGTCCCTCCGAGATCGACTGGAGCACGCCGGCCCCGGCGATCAGGAAGCCCACGCCCATGAGCATGCACAGGCCGTACATGTACGGAGGGAAAGGCTTCGTCCCCAGCAGCAGCGGGGCCACGGTGACCAGAGTGGACACGGCCCCGAGGAAGAACACGACGGCACCGGCACGGATCAGCCGGTCGCCGGCCGCGGCGGAATTCGCCTGGGTTTTGTCACGCACCGGACCAGGGTAGTTCCCGCCGCGAAGGGCGTGCCTACCGGTAAGGCCAAGTCGGTCATCCGGGCACACAGAGCCCTACGCTCCCTGTCATGACACCTGGTCTGCGCTACCTGTCCCGTCTCCGCCTCTCTGCCGACACGGACGGCTCGACGTCCATCGAGTGGCAGCGTGGCGTGATCCGGCACCACGTCAGCCCACCTGGGCGCGCCCCGCCCTGTGGGCAACGGGCAAGAAGTACGGGGAAGTCCGGGAGTCCAAGGACAGAGAGGACCGCAGAGAGTTCCTGCGGGCCTACGGAGTCACTGTCCGGGCGTGGCGTGAAGCTGTTGCTGGAATGGGACGGGGGGCAGTGATGGACCTGGGTGACATCAAGGTCATGGCCGAGGAACTGAACCTGCAAATGGACAGGGGGGCGGACTGGCGCACGATTGCCCACAACGTTCCGGCGCACTGGTTCGACCCCGCACTGCTGGACGGCCCAGAGATGCGTGAAGTGATTCTTGAAAATTACGGCACTCTCGAAGTGCCGGGGTGCATCACGCACAGCTTCGGATCGATGCACTCGAGGAAGCCGGTTGCTCCCGGGTCTTCGTAGACAAGGCGTCCGGCAAGAACATGGACCGGCCGGAGCTCGGTAAGGCTCTGGACTGCCTCCGTGAGGGCGACTCCCGCTGTGTCTGGACGTAGGACTGGTTCGCCCGCTCCCTTATCGACCTGGCGACGACTGTGGACGGCCTGGAGGAGCGCGGTATCGGCTTCAAGGTGCTCGCGGGCGTTCTCGTCGGATTGACCCCGGCACCCCGGATGGGCGGCTCATGCGCCAAGTCGTGGGCGCAACGGCGGAGTTCGAGCGTTCCCTTTATCAAGGGCAGGACGCGTGCCGGACCGGAAGCGGCCAAGGCTCAGGGATGTACCGGTGGACGTCCTGCCGTCACCACTGAGGATCCGCTCACCGTGGCCAAGGCTCGTAAGGAGGAGGGTGAGAGTATCGCTGCCATTGCCAGGGCTCTCGGAGTCTCCCGCGCAGCCCTCTACCGGCACATCGGGTGGTCGGCACACTTCCCTCACTCGGCCGAGCCTCTATTGCGTCACACCAGGCGCACGGGGGATCGGTCCCGTTTTAAGGCGTGTCCGGCTGGAGAGACCCTCGGTAAGGTGGTTCCACGGCAGTTCAAGGGCGTCCGGGCGTTGTCCAGGACGGATCGAGGGAGTGTGTGCTTTGCCGACTGGCAAGGTCAAGTGGTTCAACAGCGAGAAGGGCTTCGGCTTCCTCTCCCGCGACGACGGCGGCGACGTCTTCGTTCATTCCTCGGTTCTCCCCGCCGGAGTGGATTCCCTGAAGCCGGGACAGCGCGTGGAGTTCGGAGTGGTCGCCGGCCAGCGCGGCGACCAGGCGCTGTCCGTCACCCTTCTGGAGCCGACCCCCTCGGTCGCGGCCGCGCAGCGCAAGAAGCCGGACGAGCTGGCGTCCATCGTCCAGGACCTGACGACCCTCCTGGAGAACATCACGCCGATGCTGGAGAAGGGCCGCTACCCCGAGAAGGCCTCCGGCAAGAAGATCGCGGGCCTGCTGCGCGCGGTCGCCGACCAGTTGGACGTCTGACCACGCACAGCGCGCATCGGGCCTTTGTCAGGGGAACGCGAGTGCGTCCGGGCCGAGGGGCGGCAGAAGCCCCTCGGCCGCCGCGCGGGTGAGCAGGCCCCGGACGGCCGCATAGCCGTCCTCGCCCAGGTCGGCCGTGAACTCGTTGACGTACAGGCCGATGTGCTGGTCGGCCACCGCAGGGTCCATCTCCTGCGCGTGTTCCATGACGTACGGGCGGGAGGTCTCGGGGTCGTCCCAGGCTGCCCGTACGGAGGTGCGGATCGAGTCGGCGAGCAGCTTCAGCGCGTCCGCACCCAGCGACCGCCTGGCGATGATCGCGCCCAGGGGGATCGGCAGGCCGGTGGTGTGCTCCCAGTGCTCGCCCATGTCCGCGAGCCTGTGCAGCCCGTAGTTCCGGTACGTGAAGCGCGCCTCGTGGATGACCAGCCCCGCGTCGACCTTCCCGTCCCGCACGGCCGGCATGATCTCGTGGAACGGCATGACCACGGTCTCGCCGACTCCGCCGGGGACCGTGTCCGCGGCCCAGAGGCGGAACAGCAGATACGCCGTGGACCTCTCGCTCGGCACGGCGACCGTCCGGCCGGTGAGATCGAGCCCCTCCTCCCGAGTGAGCACCAGCGGCCCGCAGCCCCGCCCCAGCGCGCCCCCGCACGGCAGCAGGGCGTACTCGTCCAGGACGTACGGCAGGACGGCGTACGACACCTTCAGCACGTCGAGCTCGCCGCGCTCGGCCATCCCGTTGGTGATGTCGATGTCGGCGAACGTCACGTCGAGCGACGGCGCGCCGGGCACCCGGCCGTGGGCGAGGGCGTCGAAGACGAACGTGTCGTTCGGACACGGGGAGTAGGCGATCTTCAGGGGCTCGGCGGATGCGGTCATGCTGACTCCCAACTCTCCCATACGGGCGCTAGCTTCCCGAAGCCCTCCGTGAGGGCCGCGAGCGCGTCACCGATGCGCCAGGCGGCGCGGTCGCGCGGACCGACGGGGTTGGAGACGGCCCGGATCTCCACGACGGGCGTGCCGTGCGCGGTGGCCGCCTCCGCGACCCCGAACCCCTCCATGGCCTCCGCGAGCGCCCGCGGATGCCGGGTACGCAGCTCGGCGGCGCGTGCGGCGCTGCCGGTCACGGTGGAGACGGTGAGGACGGTCCCGGCGCGCGCCCCGGTGACGGCGACGAGATCCCGTACGAGGGATTCCGGCGGCCGATGGCTGACGGTCCCGAAGCCGAGTTCGGTCACGGGCAGGAAACCGTCCGGGGTCTGGGCCCCGAGGTCGGCGGCCACGATGTCGTCGGCGACGACGAGCGAGCCGAGGGGCGCGTCGGGCCCGAAGCCGCCCGCGATGCCGGCGGAGACGACGAGGTCGTAGGGGGTGCCGTCGAGGGCGGCGGCGGTGAGCGCGGCGGCGGTGGAGGCGGCGGCGAGGGCGGGGCCCACCCCGGCGGCGAGCAGGTCGAGGGCGCCGGTGCGGTGCAGGGTCACCCCCGGCAGCGGCACCTCGGTGGCCGGGGACGCGAAGGCCCCGGCCACCGCGTCCCGTTCCACGGGGACCGCGGTGGCCACCAGGACCCTTGCGTGTGCGGCAGTGATCAGGAAGCCTTCTCGAGCCTGAAGGACCACAGCCCCGTCACCTTGCTCTCGCCCTCCTTGATGGAGACGAGCGTGGAGTTGCCGCTCGCCCCGTACTGGGCGTTGAAGAACACGCTGCCCGGGATCGTGCGGTAGGTCTTGGTGCTGGAATCGGTCAGCGGCTGGCCGTTCAGGAGGATCGTCCAGCCCTTGTCGGCGATGGCCGGGTCGACGCCGAAGCGGACCGTCTCCTCGGGGTCTACCTTGATCGACTTGATGTCCTTCGACTTCAGGCACTTCTCCAGATCGCCGGACGGGACTTCCTTGCCGTCGTTGTAGCAGTCGGTCTGGGAGCTCACCGAGTTCGTGCCGACCGTGATGGTCGCCAGCGGCGACGGCTTGTTACAGGCGGACAACAGGAGCAGTCCGGCGGAAACGGCGCCGAAGGCGGCTACGGCGCGACGGGAACGCAGTGGGGTCATGGCCGAAGGCTATCGGGCACGACCGGGGTGCCCCCCACGCGGGGTGTACGACGTGCCCGCTCCCGCGATCAGGCCCCGGGCACCCGTGCCGGGGCCGGTCCCCCGCGCCGGGCCGAGGCCAGCAGCGCGCGTACCGTCGGCACCCAGCCCGCCGCGACGATCGCCGCGCCGACCGAGAGCCCCAGCACCCCGTTGAGCGGCAGCACGATCCCGATCGCCCCGCCCAGCACCCACGCCATCTGCAGCAGCGTCTCCGAGCGTGCGAACGCCGACGTGCGCACCAGCTCCGGCACGTCCCGCTGGATCAGCGCGTCCAGCGCCAGCTTGGCGAGTGCCTGGGCGAACCCGGCGCCCCCGGCCAGGCACGTGACCAGGAACGCGCCGAAGAACACCGCCGCCGTGATCGCCGCGCCCAGCACGATCGCCACCACCGTCACGATGATCACTTCCGGTGCGCGGGACCTCAGCCAGGCGCCGACGGCCGTACCCAGCGCGTTTCCCGCGCCCGCCGCGACGCCCACGATGCCGAGCGACACCGCCGCGCTCTCCCCGGTGAGCGGGTGCTCGCGCAGCAGGAACGCGAGGAAGAAGATCAGGAAGCCGGACAGGCAGCGCAGTGCGGCGTTGGCGGCCAGGGCGTGGATGACGGCGGGGCCGACGGTGCGCAGCCCGGGCCGGCGTGCGGCCGACCTGCGCCCGGGTCCGTGCAGATGTCCTTCGTCCGCGGCGAGCAGCGCACGGTCCTCCCCCTTGGCCGAGTCGACCTTCGGCGGCAGCGAGAACGACAGGAACGTCCCCGCGACGAACACCACGAAGGCGCCGTACAGCGGCCAGCCGGGACCGACGGCATGCAGTGCGGCCCCGACCGGGGCGGCCAGCCCGGTGGCGAGCAGACCACCGAGGGTGACCCGGGAGTTGGCCTTGACCAGGGAGAAGCGGGGCGGCAGCAGCCGTGGCACGACGGCACTGCGGACGACCCCGTACGCCTTCGACGCGACGAGGACGCCGAGCGCCGCCGGATACAGCTCCAGGCTGCCGCTCGCCACCGCCCCCGAGATGATCAGCGCGAGCAGGGCCCGGGCGAGCATCGCGCCCGCCATCGCGGCCCGCCGGCCGTGCGGGAGGCGGTCGAGGAGCGGGCCGATCACGGGGGCGAGCAGCGTGAACGGTGCCATGGTGATGGCGAGGTAGAGCGCGACCCGCCCGCGGGCCTCGTCGGTCGGCACGGAGAAGAAGACGGTGGAGGCCAGGGCGACGGTGACCATGACGTCGCCGGCGCCGTTCACGGCGTGCAGTTCGATCAGTTTGCCGAGGCCGGACTCGCCCGCGCCGTGCGCGTGCGTGACCTTCCGGATGCCGCGGGCGACACCGGTGAGCGGACGACGCACGGCACGGCCGACCGCGCGGACGGACCCGACGAACCGGCCCGAACCGCCACCCCGGCTGCGCCCCCCGGCCCCACCCACCCCGGTGGTTCCCTCGGACGACCTTGCGGCTGCCACCCCGTCATAGTGCCCCGAGAAGCGCGGGTGTAGCGCGGTTGTCGCACGTACGGGATCGACCGGTGTGGTACCGGGGCGGAGCGCGGGTACGGAACGGGCCAGGTGCGCTCCCGGCCGGGAGGCACCGGTGCGACACGACCCGAACGGCATGCGGAGGGCCGGGCTCCGCGAAAGCGCGGCGACTCGGTGTGGGCCCTGGGGCGCGGAGAGGGTAGCGTGCGTAGCGCGCCGTGGCGATCGTTCTCGGCCGCGCGCCTGAATTCCATCCCGCAGAATGGATGGTGTGGGTGCGCCCGAGCGCGAACGGGCGCGGACGTCGACGCGGCCCCCAGGTCCGCTCCGTCCGCACCCAGCCGAGAAAGGGCGCACCGTGAGACGGCGTAGGAGAGAAGCGATACCTGTGAGCGCGACAACGCGAAGCCGCACCCCCGACCGCCTGTGCGCCGAGGCGATCGACCTCGCACGCACCGCCGCCGAGGAGGCCGCCGCGCCCGGCGTCGTCGGCGAGCACGCCGGGATGGTGTCCGAGGGCGATCGCGTCGTCACGCACTTCTTCGAGTCCAAGGAACCGGGGTACCGGGGCTGGCGCTGGGCGGTGACGGTCGCGCGGGCCTCACGCGCGAAGATCGTCACGGTGGACGAGACGGTCCTGCTGCCCGGCCCCGACGCACTGCTCGCCCCGGAGTGGGTGCCGTGGAGCGAGCGGCTGCGCCCCGGCGACCTGGGTCCGGGCGACCTGCTGCCGACGGACGCCGAGGATCAGCGCCTGGAGCCCGGTTTCCTCGTCGAGGAGGAGCCGCCGCCGAACTCCGCGGTCTCCGGCGAGATGGCCGAGCTGGTCGAGGCGGAGGACGCGGAGGTGACCGCCGGGGTCCCGGCGAACCTGCCGATCGCCCCGTCGCGCGGTTCGATCTCCGCGCTGGCGGAGGAACTGGGCATGCGCCGCGCCCGGGTCCTGTCCCGCTACGGACTGCACGTCGCCGCCGACCGCTGGGAGGAGGCGTTCGGACCCAAGACGCCGATGGCACAGGCGGCTCCCGCCTCCTGCGTCAGCTGCGGCTTCCTCGTCCCGATCGGCGGCTCGCTCGGACAGGCCTTCGGGGTGTGCGCCAACGAGTTCTCCCCGGCGGACGGCCGTGTGGTCTCCCTGTCGTACGGCTGCGGCGGCCACTCCGAGGCGGCGGTCATGCCCAAGACACCGCGCCCGGCCCCGCCGGTGGTCGACGAGACGAAGGTCGAACCGTTTCCGCTGCGGCCGTCCCCGGAGGGGTCGGTGCCGGTGGTGCCGGACGAGTCGTCGGCGGAGCTGGGGCACTCGTAGGGCAGGCCCTCGCGAAGGGCTTGGCGCGGTTCGCGGACGAGGCCCTTCCACCCGAAGCGGGGTCCTGGGCGCAGCCCCGGGGAACGGCGGCCCCGGCAGACGGTAACTTCATCCCCGCGGCGCCCGGCCAGGCCGCCAGAGGGAGAGTGAACCGTGAGCAAGTTCGTGCGACCGGCAGCCGAAGGTGACCCGTTCGGCACGGCCCGCCTGCGCCGCGGCGTGCTGGACGCCTGGGCCACCAGCCCGGCCCGGTTCCGCGAGGACGCCAACGCCGAGGAGGACCTCGTCCTCGGCGGCTACCGCGACCGCCTGGTCGTCGAGCTCGCGCAGAACGCCGCCGACGCGGCGGCTCGGGCAGGGGTACCCGGCCGGCTCCGGCTGACCCTCCGCGAGGGCGTGCTCGTCGCCGCCAACACCGGTGCCCCGCTGGACGCGGCCGGTGTCGAGTCGCTGTCCACCCTGCGGGCCTCCGCCAAGCGCGGCGAACGGGAACAGGCCGTCGGCCGCTTCGGCGTCGGCTTCGCGGCCGTCCTCGCCGTCAGCGACGAACCGGCGGTCGTCGGCCGGCACGGCGGGGTGCGCTGGTCCCTGTCCGAGGCCCGCGAACTGGCCACCGAGACCGCCCGGCACAGCCCCGGCCTCGGCGACGAGATCCGCCGCCGCGACGGGCACGTACCGCTGCTGCGGCTGCCGTTCTCCGCCGAGGGCACCGCTCCGGACCCGTACGACACCGCCGTCATCCTCCCGCTGCGCGACGCGGCGGCCGCCGATCTCGCCGAGCGGCTGCTGGGGGCCGTCGACGACGCGCTGCTGCTCGCCCTGCCCGGCCTCGAAGAGGTCCTGGTCGAAATCCACGACTGCGGCCCCCGCACGCTGATCCGGCGCACCGAGGGCACCGACACCGTCGTGGCGGACTCCCGCGACGGCACCACCCGCTGGCGCACCGTCTCCCAGCACGGCCCCCTCACCCCCGACCTGCTCGCCGACCGCCCCGTCGAGGAGCGGCTGCGCCCCCACTGGTCCGTCACCTGGGCCGTCCCCGCCGAGGCCGACGGCACCCCGGCCCGTCCCAGCACCGCACCGGTGGTGCACGCCCCGACCCCCAGCGACGAGCCGCTCGGGGTGCCCGCGCTGCTCATCGCGTCGTTCCCGCTGGACACCAGCCGCCGTCACGCCGCGCCCGGCCCGCTGACCGACTTCCTGGTGGAGCGCGCGGCCGACGCCTACGCCGAACTCCTCGACACCTGGCGCCCGGTGACCCCCGGCATTCTGGACCTGGTGCCGGGACCGCTCGGCAGGGGCGAACTGGACGGCGCACTGCGCGGGGCGATCCTGGAGCGGCTGCCGCGCACCGCGTTCCTGCCCCCTGCGGGCGAGCCCGGCGACGACGAACTGCCCGAGGCGCTGCGTCCCCGCGACGCCGAGGTCGTCGAGGGCGCCGGGGCCGGGACCGTGCGGGTCCTCGCCGAGGTGCTGCCCTGCCTGCTGCCTGCGGGCCTGGAACGCCGCGTGGAGCTGCGGACGCTGGGCGTGGCCCGGGTGCCGCTGACCGAGGCGATCGACCGGCTCGCGGGGCTGGAGAAGGAGCCGGAGTGGTGGTGGCGGCTGTACGACAGCCTGGCCGGGGTCGACCCGGACCGGCTGTCCGGGCTGCCGGTGCCGCTGGCCGACGGGCGGACGACGATCGGGCCCCGGCAGATCCTGCTGCCGACGTTCGACGGGCCGCCGGTGGCTCCTCGGACCCTGGCCCGCCTCGGCCTGAAGGTCGCCCACGCGGACGGCGCCCACCCGCTGCTGGAGAAGCTCGGCGCGCTCCCGGCCACCCCGCGGGCCATCCTCACGACCCCGCAGGTGCGGGCCGCCGTCGCCGCCTCCCTGGAGGACGAGGGGGCGGGCTGGGACGAGGGCGGCCTGGACGCCGAGGAGCTGGCGGACACCGTGCTCGCGCTGGTCCGCGAGGCGGGCCTCGAACCCGGTGCGGAGCCGTGGCTCGGCGCGCTCGCCCTGCCCGACGAGGACGGCGAACTCGCGCCCGCCGGTGAACTGGTCCTGCCCGGCAGCCCGTTCGCGGGCGTCATGCGCGAGGGCGAACTGGCCTTCGTGGACGCCGAACTGGCCGAGCGCTGGGGCGAGCAGCCGTTGGCCGCCTGCGGCGTGCTCGCCACCTTCGCCCTCGTCCGCGCCACCGACGTCGTCCTCGACCCGGACGAACTGGAGCCCCGCGACTCCGACTTCGCCGAGCCCGACGACGTGGGGCTGCTCGACGCGGTCGACGTGTGGTGCGAGGACGTCCTCGACCGGCTGCAGTTGTCACTGCCGCCGCGCAGCGGCGCCGATGAGGGGTGGTGGTCGGGAGACGGGCGGGCACCGGTCCCGCCGGTGGCGACCGAGATCGTCGCCGTACGGGACCTGGACCTGGTCGACGACGACCGCTGGCCGCAGGCCCTCGCCCTCCTCTCGCAGCCCCCGCTCAGGGACGCGCTCACCCAGCCGGTGCGGGTGCTGCTGCCGGACGGCACGCACGAGGTCGTACGCCCGTACACCGCGTGGTGGCTGCGCGGCCACCCGGTGCTGGACGGCCGCCGACCGGCCGGTCTGCGCGCGGCGGGCGGCGACCCGCTGCTCGCCGGCCTGTACGAGGAGGCGGACGCCACCGGCTTCGACGACGAGCAGGTGCTGCGCGCCCTCGGCGTACGGACGTCGGTCGCCGCCCTCCTCGACGAGCCCGGCGGCGCGGCGGAGCTCCTCGACCGGCTCGCCGACCCGGACCGCCCCGTCACGGCCGCCCCACTGCACGCGCTGTACGGCGCGTTGGCCGAGCTGGAGCCGGAGCGGGTGACCCTGCCCGACGAACTGCGGGCCGTGGTCGACGGGCGGGTGGAGGTCGTGGAGGCGGCCGAGGCCGTGGTGTGCGACTCGCCCGACCTGCTCCCCTTCACCGAGGGCGTGCCGCTGCTGCCGGTCCGCCCCGCCCGGGCCGCCGATCTCGCCGAGCTGTTCCAGGTGCGGCGGCTGAGCGAGTCGGTGACGGGTGAGGTGACCTCCGAGGGCGCCGAACACGACGTACCGGACTCCGTGCGGGTCCTGCTCGGACCGCGGACGCCCGGGACGTACCTGGAGCACGAGGAACTCGTCGTCGACGGTGTCGAGCTGGACTGGCGCCTGACGTCCGACGGCGTCCTGCACGCGGCCACCCTGGAGGGCGTCGCGGCGGGGCTCGCCTGGGCGGCGGGCCAGTGGCCGCGCCGCTTCGAGGTGGCGGCGCTGCTGGAGGACCCGTCCCGCACGGAGGAACTGGCCCGGGACCGCTGGTTCGACTGAGGCTGAGGACATCACGCGGGAAACCGGCGGTCTGCCCACTTCCACAGCAGTTCCAGGGCGGCCGCCGACACCGTCGCGATGCCCACGGCGACCCACGGGATCGTCTCCCCGGCCAGCCTCAGGGCGAAGAAGTGCTGCAGGTACGGCACGGCCAGCACGCACACGAACGCCACGCCCATCGCGGCCACCAGACCGATCCGCCACCAGGTGTAGGGGCGCGCGACGATCGCCAGCACCCACAGGGCGATCAGGAACAGCGTGAGGGTCGCCGCGCTGGTCTCCGCGACCAGGGAGCCGGGGCCGCTGTAGTTCCGGCGGGCGATCACGTAGGTGACGAACGTGGCGACCGCGGCCACCGTCCCGCCCGGGACCGCGTACCGCATCACCCGCCGGACGAAGTGGGGTCGTGCCCGCTCGTTGTTGGGCGCGAGGGCCAGGAAGAACGCCGGGACACCGATCGTCAGGGTCGACAGCAGGGTCAGGTGGCGGGGCAGGAACGGGTACTCCACCTGCGAGCACACCACGAGCACCGCCAGCAGCACCGAGTACACCGTCTTCACCAGGAACAGCGTCGCGACCCGCGTGATGTTCCCGATCACCCGCCGGCCCTCGCCGACCACCGACGGCAGCGTCGCGAAGCTGTTGTCGAGCAGCACGATCTGTGCCACCGCCCGGGTCGCCTCCGAGCCGGAGCCCATCGACACGCCGATGTCCGCGTCCTTGAGCGCCAGCACGTCGTTCACGCCGTCGCCCGTCATCGCCACCGTGTACCCGCGCGACTGGAGAGCGCCCACCATCTCCCGCTTCTGCTGCGGGGTCACCCGGCCGAAGACGGTGCCCTTGTCCAGGGACTTCCCCATCTCGTCCTGGTTCTCCGGCAGGTGCCGGGCGTCCATCACCTCGCCGCGGATGCCGAGCTTTCCGGCCACCGCGCCCACCGACACCGCGTTGTCGCCGGAGATGACCTTGGCGCGGACGTTCTGCTCGGCGAAGTAGCGCAGGGTGTCGGCGGCGTCCGGGCGCAGCCGCTGCTCCAGGACGACCAGCGCGGTGGGCCGGACGCCGGCCGTGAGCCGGGGGTCGTCCAGGTCCCGGGAAGTGCGGGCCAGCAGCAGCACGCGCAGCCCCTGCTCGCTCAGCCGCTCGGTCTCGGTCAGGGCCGGGTCGTCGGGGCCGAGGAGCACGTCGGGGGCGCCGAGCAGCCAGGTGCTGGTCTGGCCGTCGGCCTCGCTGAAGGAGGCGCCGCTGTACTTGCGGGCGGAGGAGAAGGGCAGGGCCTGGGTGCAGCGCCAGTCCTCGCTGTCCGGGTAGGCGTCGATGATCGCCTGGAGGGAGGCGTTCGGACGGGGGTCCGCCTCGCCGAGGGCGCCGAGCACCTTGCGCACGTAGGTCTCGTCGGCGCCCTGGAGCGGCCGCAGCTCGGTGACGTCCATGCCGCCCTCGGTGAGGGTGCCCGTCTTGTCCAGGCAGACGGTGTCGACGCGGGCCAGCCCCTCGATGGCGGGCAGCTCCTGGACCAGGACCTGCTTGCGGCCCAGGCGTATGACACCGATCGCGAAGGCCACGGAGGTGAGCAGGACCAGCCCCTCGGGGACCATGGGCACGATGCCGCCGACCGTGCGGGCCACGGAGTCCTTGATCCCGTGCCGCGTCGTCACCAGCTGGCTGATGATCAGGCCGATCGCGGTCGGGACCATCATCCAGGTGACGTACTTGAGGATCGTGGAGATGCCGGTGCGCAGCTCGGAGTGCACGAGCGTGAAGCGGCTCGCCTCCTCGGCGAGCCGGACCGCGTAGGCCTCGCGGCCCACCTTGGCCGCCTGGAACGCTCCGCCGCCCGCGACCACGAAGCTGCCGGACAGCACCGGGTCGCCGGGCCGTTTGGCGACGGGGTCGGCCTCACCGGTCAGCAGGGACTCGTCGATCTCCAGCCCGTCCGTCTCGACGCAGACCCCGTCGACGACGACCTTGTCGCCGGGCCCGATCTCCAGGACGTCGTCCAGCACGATCTCGGAGGTACCGATCTCCACCGGGGTACCGTCCCGGCGCACGGTCGGCCGCGCCTCGCCGATCACCGCGAGGGAGTCCAGGGTCTTCTTGGCCCGCCACTCCTGGATGATGCCGATGCCGGTGTTCGCGATGATCACGTACCCGAAGAGGCTGTCCTGGTACGGCGCCACGAACAGCATGATCAGCCAGAGGACACCGATGATCGCGTTGAAGCGGGTGAAGACGTTCGCGGAGACGATCTCGCCCAGAGAGCGGCTGCTGCGGACGGAAACGTCGTTGACGTCACCGCGGGCGACCCGCTCGGCCACTTCGGCGGCGGTCAGGCCCCGCCTCCGCAAGGGCATCGGTGCGGGGTGCACGGGATCGAGTTCGGCACCCGCGTCGATGTGCGTCATGCATTCGACGGTACGTGCGGATGCGCGCCTTCACCCCCCGAGCGCACCGAGGATCAGACCCGGGTAGGAGGGGTCTCGTGCGGTGGTCGGAGGGGAGACCGGCGGGGCTACTGCCGGGAGAGCCGCCGCCCGGCCCGGGAGGCCCGCTTGATCGCCGCGTCCCGCCTGCGCACGTACCAGATGCCCACGCATCCGAGCCCGGCTCCCGCCAGGCACGTCCACAGCCACCAGGTGTGCCCGTGGTCGGCGAACCAGCCGTAGAAGGGGAGCTGGACCAGGAACATCAGGAACCAGAGGATCGTGCCGCCGGTGACGACCGGCACCACGGGGCCCTCCAGGGGCTCCGGAGCTTCGTGCCTGGGGGTCCACTTCGCCATGCGCACAGCTTACGAGGCGAGGGGAACGGGCCCGACCGGGACCCCGGCCGCCTTTGCACACCAAGGGTCTACGCGCGGAGATAGCGATCAGCAGCTCATATGTTCATACTGAAACGGTTTGAGTCTGGCCACTTGTGTTCGTACGAAACACCAACAGCAACATGGGGGAAGCCTGTTGGTGATCAAGCGACGGCGAGACTCGATCACGTTTGTCAGCGATCCCCAGTGATCCGCGTGATCCGCCTGTGATCACGTGATCCCCCGTGCACCTTTGAGGTCCCGCATGCCCATCTCGGCCCCCGCCAAGGCCTCCGCCCCGCAGCAGCCGGGCACCCGGCCGCCGTCCGGCGTCCTCGACCGCTACTTCAGGATCTCCGAGCGGGGCAGCACGCTGTCCCGCGAGATCCGCGGCGGCTTCGCCACCTTCTTTGCGATGGCGTACATCATCGTGCTGAACCCGATCATCCTCGGCAGCGCGAAGGACATGTACGGTCACCACCTGGACCACGGCCAGCTGGTGACCGCGACGGCCGTGACCGCCGCCTTCACCACGCTGCTCATGGGCGTGATCGGCAATGTCCCGATCGCCCTCGCCGCCGGCCTCGGCGTCAACACGGTCGTCGCCCTCCAGCTCGCCCCGCGCATGTCGTGGCCGGACGCGATGGGCATGGTCGTCCTCGCCGGTCTCGTGGTGATGCTGCTCGTCGCCACCGGTCTGCGCGAGCGCGTGATGAACGCCGTGCCGCTCGGCCTGCGCAAGGGCATCTCGATCGGCATCGGCCTGTTCATCATGCTGATCGGTCTCGTGGACTCCGGCTTCGTCACCCGCATCCCCGACGTCGCCCAGACCACGGTCCCGCTCCAGCTCGGCATGAACGGTCACCTCAACGGCTGGCCCGTCCTGGTCTTCGTCCTCGGCATCCTGCTCACCTTCGCACTGATCGTCCGCAAGGTGCCGGGCGCCATCCTGATCTCGATCGTCGCGATGACGGTCCTCGCGGTGGTCCTCAACGCCGTCGCGAAGATCCCCAGCTGGGGCCTGACCGTCCCCAAGTGGCCCGGCAACCCGGTCGCCAGCCCGGACTTCGGCCTGATCGGCAAGGTCAGCCTGTTCGGAGGCTTCGGCAAGGTCGGGGTGCTGACCGGCGTGCTGTTCGTCTTCACGGTCCTGCTGTCGTGCTTCTTCGACGCGATGGGCACGATCATGGGCATCAGCGACGAGGCCAGGCTGACGGACGCCGAGGGCAACATGCCCGGCATCAACAAGGTCCTCTTCGTCGACGGCATCGCGGTCGCGGCGGGCGGCGTCAGCTCCTCCTCGGCCACCACCTGCTTCGTGGAGTCCACGGCCGGTGTCGGCGAGGGGGCGCGCACGGGCTTCGCGAACGTCGTCACGGGCCTGCTGTTCACGGTGGCGCTGTTCCTCACCCCGGTCGCCACGATGGTCCCGTCCCAGGCCGCCACCCCGGCGCTGGTCGCGGTGGGCTTCCTGATCCTGTCCAACTCGGTCAAGGAGATCGACTGGGCGGACCACACGATCGCGATCCCCGCCTTCGTGACGATGCTGATGATGCCGTTCACGTACTCGATCACCAACGGCATCGGCATGGGCTTCATCACCTTCGCGCTGCTGCGCCTGGCCGCGGGCCGCTGGCGCGAGGTCCCGGCGGCGATGTACGTGGTGTCGGCGGTCTTCGCCTTCTACTACCTGATGCCGGCCCTGGGGCTGACCTGATCGGCCGGGACGGCCTGCGGGGCCGGGCGCCGGTCAGGTGACCCCGTAGAACCGTTCCGTCTCCTCGACGGCGGCCTCGAACCGCTGGTCGAAGTCATCGCGAATGAGCGTCCGGACGACATAGTCCTGGACGCTCATTCCTCTTCTGGCGGCGTGGTGCCGGAGCCGCTCGAGCAGTTCCCCGTCCATCCGCAGGCTGAGCACGCTGGTCCCCATGGTCACGAGAGTTGCCCGAGCCGGGCGCGCGAGGGGTCACGTTCCGCCCCTGTATCACTCGTTCGAGTGATAGATGCAGTTCGGGCATTGCTTGGCGGCGCCCGGGCGTACGCGTCCGGAAGTGGTCGGAGTCACCCCGACGGGCGTACGGTTTCGGTGGTCTTTAGGGAAAGTAATGAGTTATCCTAAAGAGCATGCCTGACCTGACCCATGGCGACGACGCTGCCGCCGTGAACGCTCTCCGCTCCGCCGTGATGCGCCTGTCGCGCCGCCTCAAGCACCAGAGGGTCGACGAGTCGCTGAGCCCGACCGAGATGTCGGTGCTCGGCACCCTGGCCCGCTGCGGCTCCGCGACCCCGGGCGAGCTCGCCCGCAAGGAGCACGTCCAGCCGCCCTCGATGACCCGCATCGTGGCCCTGCTGGAGAGCAAGGGTCTGGTCGCCCTCGAGCCCCACCCCGAGGACCGGCGCCAGAAGGTGGTCACCCAGACCGAGCGGGCCGAGGCGATGCTCGAGGAGAGCCGCCGCAAGAGAAACGCGTTCCTGGCCGGACTGATCGAGGAGCTGGACGAGGACGAGTGGGCGGCACTGCGCGCCGCGGCCCCCGTCCTCGAGAAGCTGGCCCACCTGTGACCGGGGCGCATCCGGGGTACAGCAGCACCCCGGGCCGGGGTGTCGCGGCCGCGGGTGCGCACCTGTGCCGGACGCTCACCGTGACCGACGCGGCCCCCACCCGCGTACGTACGAAGCCGTCATCGCAAGGAGGCGAATCCCTTTGAGTTCGGGAACCGGAGCAGCTTCCGCCCCCGCACCAGCCACCCACGACTCCCCGCCCGCCCACGAGACCGCACAGCCGGCACAGCCCCCCACCCCCGCCGAGGGCCCCGACCTTGCCGAGAGCCCCGATCTTCTCGAACGTCCCGAGACCGCCGCCCGTCCCGAGACCGCCGAGCAGGCCGGCCCCGTCGTACGCACCGCGACCGTCGTCCCGACCGAGCCCCGCAAGTCGTCGATGTTCAGTTCCCTGCGCATCCGTAACTACCGGCTCTTCTTCCTCGGCCAGGTCGTCTCCAACACCGGCACCTGGATGCAGCGCATCGCCCAGGACTGGCTGGTGCTCAGCCTGACCGGCTCCTCCACCGCCGTCGGTGTCACCACGGCGCTGCAGTTCCTGCCGATGCTGCTGTTCGGCCTGTACGGCGGCGTCCTCGTGGACCGTCTGCCCAAGCGCCCGACGCTGCTCGTCACCCAGTCGTCGATGGGAGCCACCGCCCTGGTCCTGGCCCTCCTGACCCTGACCGGGCACGTCCAGGTCTGGCACGTCTACCTGGCCGCCTTCGCCGTCGGACTGGCCACGGTCGTCGACAACCCGGCCCGGCAGTCCTTCGTCTCCGAGATGGTCGGCCCGAAGCAGTTGCAGAACGCGGTCAGCCTGAACTCGGCGAACTTCCAGTCCGCCCGCCTGGTCGGCCCCGCCGTCGCCGGTGTCCTGATCACCGGCGTGGGCACGGGCTGGGCCTTCCTGTTCAACGGCCTGTCCTTCGTCGCGCCCCTCGCCGGCCTGGTGTTGATGCGCGCCCGTGAGCTGCACGTCGTGGAGCGCGCACCGCGCGGCAAGGGCCAGTTGCGCGAGGGCCTGCGCTATGTCGCCGGACACCCGGAGCTGATCTGGCCCATCGTGCTGGTCGGGTTCATCGGCACCTTCGGCTTCAACTTCCCCGTGTGGCTCTCGGCCTACGCGGACGACGTCTTCCACGCGGGCGCCGGCGCCTACAGCCTCTTCAACACCCTGATGGCGATCGGCTCCCTCACCGGCGCGCTGCTGGCCGCCCGCCGCGGCACGGCCCGGCTGCGCATGCTGATCGCGGCGGCGACACTCTTCGGCACGCTGGAGATCGTCGCGTCCGGGGCGCCGTCCCTGTGGCTGTTCTCGCTGCTGATGGTGCCGATGGGGATCGCCGGCCTCACGGTGAACGTCACGGCGAACACGGCCGTCCAGATGGGCACGGACCCGGCGATGCGCGGCCGCGTCATGGCCCTGTTCATGATGGTCTTCATGGGCGGTACGCCGATCGGAGCGCCCGTGGTCGGCTGGATCACGGACGTGTACGGTGCCCGGATCGGCTTCGCCGCGGGCGGCCTGATCTCGGCCGCGGCCGCGGCGACCGTCGGCCTGATCCTGGCCCGGACGAGCGGCCTGCGCCTGGCGGTGGGCTGGCACCGGGGGCACCCGCGGGTGCGGTTCGTGCCACGCGAGGAGCCGGTGACGGCCTGAGGGCGCGTCGGTCGGCCTGAGCCGGGCGGTGACGGACTGAGGAGTCGGGGGCGCCCGGGTGGACGCCCCCGCGCGGGCGGCAGCCGGTGTGGCCGGGAGGCGCCATCCCTGCGAGGGTGAGGTCATGAGGTTGTTCGCCGCAGTGCTGCCGCCCCCCGACGTGCTCCGGGAACTGGCCTTTGTGGTACGGGAGTTGGAGGGGCTGCCGGGGGCGCGAGGACTGCGCTGGACGGAACGTCCGGCCTGGCACTTCACGCTCGCCTTCTACGGCGAGGTGGCCGAGGACGTCGTACCGGACCTCTCGGAGCGGCTGGCCAGGGCGGCCCGGCGCACCGAGCCCTTCCCGCTGGCCGTGTCCGGGGGCGGGCGCTTCGGGGACCGGGCACTGTGGGTCGGCGCGTCCGGGGACGTGGGGGCGCTCAGGCTGCTCGCCGGCCGTGTGGAGTCCGCGGCGCGGAAGGCGGGCCTGGAGGCGGGGGAGCACCGCCCCTACCGCCCGCATCTGACCCTGGCCCGCGGCCGGGGCACGGCGGACTTCCGGCCCTATGTGGCGGCACTGCGGGAGTTCGCCGGCAGCGAGTGGACGGTCGCCGACCTGGCCCTCGTCCGCAGTCACCTGCCGAGGTCGGGGATGCCGGGGGAGCAGCCCCGCTACGAGACGGTGGAGCGGTGGGGGCTCGGCGCGGGGGAGTGACGAGGTCCGGTTACGCTCGATACGTGGACCCGAAGACCCGTAACCGGATCATGGCCGGTGTACTCGTGCTGATGTTCGCCGTGGTGGCGCTGGCGGCGGCGGTCCGGAAGTAGATCCCGCATCCGGGGCGGAGCGGGGGAGGCGCCCCGGGCCGGGCGTTCCCCGGCCCGCGGACACCACCCACGACCCTCGCGGGTTACCAGGCGAACGCCTCCGGAGACGGACCCGGACCGGGGAAGATCTCCTCCAGGCCGGCGAGGACCTCCTCCGACAGCTCCAGCTCCACCGCCCTGATCGCCGAGTCCAGCTGCTCGGCGGTGCGCGGGCCGACGATCGGGCCCGTGACGCCCGGGCGGGTCAGCAGCCAGGCCAGGGCCGCCTCACCGGGCTCCAGGCCGTGCTTCTCCAGCAGCTCCTCGTAGGACTGGATCTGCGCCCGGACCGCGGGGTCCTTGAGCGCGTCGGCGGTCCGGCCGCCGGCCCGGCGTCCGCCCTCGGCCTCCTTCCTGACGACACCGCCCAGCAGTCCGCCGTGCAGCGGCGACCACGGGATGACCCCGACGCCGTAGTCCTGCGCGGCCGGGATGACCTCCATCTCGGCGCGGCGCTCGAAGAGGTTGTACAGGCACTGCTCGCTGACCAGCCCCAGGGAGCCGACCCGGGCGGCGGTCTCGTTGGCCTGGGCGATCTTGTAGCCGGGGAAGTTGCTGGAGCCGACGTACAGGATCTTGCCCTGCTGCACCAGCACGTCCAGGGCCTGCCAGATCTCCTCGAAGGGAGTGTTCCGGTCGATGTGGTGGAACTGGTAGAGGTCGATGTAGTCGGTCTGGAGGCGCTTGAGGCTGGCGTCGACCGCCCGCCGGATGTTCACCGCGGAGAGCTTGTCGTGGTTGGGCCAGGGGGTGGCGCCGTCCGGGGCCATGTTGCCGTACACCTTGGTGGCGAGCACGACCTTGTCGCGCCGCTCGCCGCCCTTGGCGAACCAGTTGCCGATGATGGTCTCGGTACGGCCCTTGTTCTCGCCCCAGCCGTACACGTTGGCGGTGTCGAAGAAGTTGATCCCCGCGTCCAGGGCCGCGTCCATGATCGTGTGGCTGTCGGCCTCCTCGGTCTGCGGACCGAAGTTCATGGTCCCGAGAACGAGCCTGCTGACCTTGAGTCCCGTGCGTCCGAGCTGCGTGTACTTCATGAGTGCCCAGCCAACGGTGTGGAGTGCGCTCTAGGCAAGGGGGGTTGGGCGACGGGCCGGGTCAGTCGCGGGGGAACTCGTCGGTCGTGAGGGTGAGGCCGAGTGGGGTGGTGGTCATGTCGACGTCGGTTCCGAAGGCGACGGACAGTTCGCTGAGGTACTCGCCGTCCTTGGGCCGGGAGTAGAAAGGACGGTCATCGTGGCGCTTCTCCCCGGCCGCCCTCCGCACGAGTGCAGCCGCGCAGTACAACGATGCGTACGGTGACCACGGCACGCCGGAATTCGGTCAGCTTGTTCCGGGCGAGTACGGTTGTCCGACCCCCCACGCCTCCCACATCGCCCCCGCGAACGCCTCCGCGATCTTGTGCTCGCCGCAGGCGTTCGGGTGCGTGCCGTCGTACGTGTCGACGTGGATGTCGTACGACGGCGGCGGCGAGGCCGGCAGGATCGGCGACCGGGGCTCGTCCAGCTCGGCCACCGTCTTCGCCAGGAGCTCGTTGAAGAGGGCCACCTGGGCCCCGAAGGGCGCGTCCGTCGCCGCCCGGATGTTCGGGATCACCGGGAGCAGGACCATCCCGACGCGTGGGTTGGCGCTCCGCGCCTCGGTCACGAAGCGGTGCACGTTCTCCGCCGTTTGTTCCGCGTTCGTGTAGAAGCCCAGGTCGATCAGTCCCAGGGAGATCAGCAGCACGTCCGCCCGGGACGTGCGGATCGCGTCCGCGATCAGCGGCACCATGTGCAGCCAGCCCTCGCCCCAGCCCGCCAGATGGGCGCGCGGGAAGTCGGGTTCGGCGTAGGCGTATGACGTCGGCGCCTCGGCCGCCTTGTCGTACAGCGTCTCGCGCGGACCGACGAGCGTGCACGGGCCGCCGTACGTCGTGCACAGATGCCGCCACAGCCGGTAGCGCCATGTGTGTTCGCCCGCGCTGCCGATCGTCATGGAGTCGCCCACGGGCATGAACCTGAGCATCCGCTCATTATGGGGGGTCGGTGGCGGGGGGCGCCCTCGCCCCCACTCCCGCCGGAACGCCGGCGGCGGATGGCAGGTTTGGCGCATGCGTCGATCGTTCGCGTTCCTCTCCGGGGCCCTTCTCGTCGGTGCGCTCGCGCTCGACGCGCCCGTGCCCGCGTCCGCCGACGGCGGCGGCTTCACCATCGAGGACCCGCGGATCACCGAGTCGAGCGGGCTCGCCGCCTCGCGCCTCCACCCGGGCATCTACTGGACGCACAACGACAGCGGCGACGGCCCGTACCTCTACGCGGTGGACGGCCGCACCGGACGGACGGTGGCCACCCTCACCCTCCGCGGCATCGGCACGCCCCGTGACGTGGAGGCCATCTCCATCGGCCCGGGGAACCAGATCTACCTGGGCGACATCGGCGACAACCTCGGCGGCACGTGGCCGTACGTGTGGATCTACAAGCTGCCCGAGCCGAAGGTGCTCGAGGACCGGACGGTCCGCGCAGCCCAGTACGTCGTGAAGTACGCGGACGGGCCCAGGGACGCCGAGTCCCTGCTGGTCCACCCGAAGACCGGGCGCGTCTACATCATCGACAAGAAGGAGGACGGCGGCCACCTGTACGAGGGCCCGGCCAGGCTGTCCGCCACGGGGACGAACGTCTTCCGGCCCATCGCCGCCGTCGACCTGTGGGCCACCGACGCCGCCTTCTCGCCCGACGGCGAACAGCTCGCCGTGCGCGGCTACTTCGGCGGCATCGCGTACGCGTGGAACGGCGGGAGGATCAAGAAGCAGACCCGCCTCGACGTCCCCCTGCAGCGGCAGGGCGAGTCGGTCACGTATACGCTCGACGGCTCGAAACTCCTGTACGGCAGCGAGGGCGCGGACAGCCCGGTGCAGCCGGGCGAGGTGCCCGGTCGCCGGGGCGAGTCGCCGTCACGGAAAGGGAGTGCGCAGACGGGAGCGGGCAGCGGCTCACCGCTGCACGCGGACTACAGGACCGGCGCCCTGGTCCTCGTCGTCGGCCTGGCCCTGGTCCTGGGCCTCAAACGACTGCTCCGCAAGGGGTGAAGCGGTCGTGGCGCGTTGGTTCCCCGGGTGGTGCGCGGTGATGGCGGCGCTCCCCTACGTTCCGGGCCGCGCCTCCCCGCGAAGGTCGTTTTCGACCGGCACCGGCGGGACTCGGGCGGGCGGTCGGCGCTGTGGTACACGGCGTCGGTCCGGAGCCGACTGGTCGTCCTCGACCGGCTGAACGCGGTGCGGCCGTGACCGCGGTGACCGCCGCCCGCAACGGCAGCGTCCCGGTGGGCGGTTCGGGGAGCTTCGGGTTCGGGGCCGCGCCCGGGGGCGGCGGTGTGCCGGGCATGAGCTGTACGGCGATGTGAGGCGGTCTGCTCCGGCCCGGGGGCTGTCCACCGGGCGTTCTGTCGGTGAAAGCGCACGGGTGGGCCTGAGGTGCCATGAAAACGGACCGCACGTGCCGCCACCGGCAACCCGGGATGCGGGCCCGGCGCCGCCGTTCCGAAACGTCGCGGTGGTTCCACGAGCGAAGGGCGCCCGGTGGCCACCGGGCGCCCCATCGTTCTCCGCGACGAAAATCCCTACAGCTTCTCGATCACGTAGTCGACGCACTTCGTCAGTGCCTCGATGTCCGTCGGCTCGATCGCCGGGAACATCGCGATGCGGAGCTGGTTGCGGCCGAGCTTGCGGTACGGCTCGGTGTCGACGATGCCGTTGGCGCGCAGCACCTTGGCGACGGCGACGGCGTCGATCTCGTCGGTGAAGTCGATCGTGCCGATGACCTGCGAACGCTTGGCGGGGTCGGCGACGAACGGGTTGGCGTACTTGATGTCCTCGGCCCAGCCGTACAGCGTGCGCGCCGAGGTGGCCGTGCGGCGGACCGCCCAGTCCAGGCCGCCCTGGCCGTTCATCCACTCGAGCTGCTCGTTGAGGAGGAACAGGGTGGCCAGGGCCGGGGTGTTGTACGTCTGGTTCTTGCGGGAGTTGTCGATCGCCGTGGGGAGGCTGAAGAACTCCGGGATGTGGCGGCCGGAGGCGTGGATGCGCTCGGCGCGCTCGATCGCGGCCGGGGAGAACACGCCGATCCACAGGCCGCCGTCGGAGGCGAAGGACTTCTGCGGGGCGAAGTAGTAGACGTCCGTCTCGGCGACGTCCACCGGCAGGCCTCCGGCGCCGGAGGTGGCGTCGACCAGGACCAGGGCACCCTCGTCGGCACCCTCGACCCGCTTGATGGGCATGGCGACACCGGTCGACGTCTCGTTGTGCGTGAAGGCGTAGACGTCGACGCCCGCCTCGGCCTGCGGCTCGGGGTGGGTGCCGGGGTCGGTGGCGATGACGGTGGGCTCGGCGAGCCAGGGGGCGAGCTTGGCGGCCTTGGCGAACTTGGAGGAGAACTCGCCGAAGCTGAGGTGCTGCGACTTGTTCTCGATCAGCCCGTGCGTCGCGATGTCCCAGAACGCGGTGGAGCCGCCGTTGCCGAGGACGACCTCGTAGCCGTCGGGCAGCTGGAACAGCTCACGGATACCCTCGCGCACCTTGCCGACCAGGTTCTTGACCGGTGCCTGGCGGTGGGACGTGCCGAGCAGGGAGCTACCCGTCGCGGCGAGGGCTCCCAGCGCCTCGACCCGCACCTTGGAGGGACCCGCGCCGAAACGACCATCCGCGGGCTTGATGTCGTCAGGAATCTGGATGTCAGCCACGGACGGAGCGTAGCCGCTGGAGTAAACCCGGGCGAAACGTGGTCCGTCGGGTGAGACGGGGTGTCGCCCGAGGGGGTGAACCCGCCTCGCGTGAACCCGCCCCGCCGCGCGGGCGCTGCGCACCGCGGAGGCGTACCGCGTCTCGGTCGTTCCCACGATCGTCGTCAACGACCGGCACCGCATCGAGGGCGTGCCGAACGCGGCCCGGCTGCGCAAGGCGGTTCTCGACGAACAGGCCTCCCCGGCCGTCATCCAGGGCCACGCCTGCGGGATCGACGGCTGCCGAACCGCGGCGAGGGCCACAGGACCGCAGCAGCTCCGAGCCACCGCCCACCGTTCCGAAGGCCGGTGCGTGGTGACCGCTTCCCGGAACACTCCGGGAAGCCCGACGGACGGCCCGGAATCCCCCGACGGGCCGTCCGTCTCGGTCTGTCCGCACACCGCTCCCACGAGGAAGCGGAGCCGTCCGCCGGATCCGCGAGATCCGCCACCACTGCCGCACGGTCCGACGGCCACGCCGCTCCACCGGCCCGTCGCCCGCCCGCCGCATCAGCCTGCCCGGCCGTGAGGACGAGGACGTGGGCCGGAGCGGGGGTCCGGGGCGCCGTTTCCAGGGACGGGCGGCAGCGGCGAGGAACCCCTGGCTCAGCCCTCCAGCCGTACCGGCAGCTCGAACAGGTCGTTCTGCGTCACCACCGGCTTGTTGCGCAGCTCGCTCGCCGGGACCGCCAGCTCCAGGTCCGGGAACCGGGCGTACAGGGCCGGCAGCGCCACCCCCGCCTCCAGGCGGGACAGCGCCGCCCCGGGGCACACATGCGGACCGTGGCCGAAGGAGATGTGCCGGTTCTTCGTGTCCCGGGTGATGTCGAAGACGCCCGCACCGGGCCCGTGCGCCTTCTCGTCCCGCCCGATCGCCCCGTACGACACGATCAGCGCGTCCCCCGCCGGGATGACCCCGTCGCCCACCGGGACGTCCTCCGTCGCGAAGCGGATCAGCACATGGGAGGTGGGTGTGGAGTAGCGCAGGGTCTCCTCGATCACCGCCGGCCACTCCACCGCGCCGGAAAGGACCAGCGCCCGCTGCTCGGGGTGCGTCGACAGGTTGACCACCGCGTTGACGATGAGCGAGATCGTCGTCTCGTGGCCCGCCGCCACCATCAGCTGCAGCGTGGAGACGATCTCCTCGTCCGTCAGACGGTCGCCGTCCTCCGAGGCCAGGACCAGCGCGGAGGTCAGGTCGTCGCCCGGTGCGGCACGCTTCGCCGCCACCGTGTCCGCCATGATCCCCGCCAGCTCGGTGAGCGTCGCGACGACCTCCTCGGGCGGCGTCTGCGTGGAGAAGAACTTCTCGAACAGTTCCTTCAGCCGCGGCAGCCGGGACTCCCGGATGCCCATCAGGTCCGCGATGACGTACATCGGCAGCGGATACGCGAACTCCGCCTTGAGGTCGACCACCGAACCGTCCGTGGGCAGCCGGCCCAGCAGGTCCTCGGTCAGTTTGGTGATGCGGTCCCGCAGCTCCTCCACCCGGCGCGGGGTGAGCGCCTGCGCGACGAGCGTGCGCAGCCGCCGGTGGTCGGCGCCGTCCACGGTGAGCATGGACCGGCCGGGGTTGGCGAGGCCGATCAGCGGCCAGTCGGGGGCGATCTCGCCGCGCTGCCAGGCGCCCCACACGTTGATGTCCTTCACCAGCCGGGGGTCGGTGAGCAGTTGCCTGGCCTCGGCGTGGTGGGTGACGGCCCATACGGGAACGCCGCCGGGCAGTACCACGGCGGCGAGCGGTCCCGCCTCCCTGAGCCGGGCGCTCTCGGCGTCCAGGTCGCAGACGAAGGGATCCAGCGCTATGGGGGCTCTGTCGGTAGTGGTCATGCGAAAGCGCTTCCAACCGCAGGGGTGGGCGCAAACCTCACCGGGAGCGCCGTCAGCCCCCGCAGCCATGGCGACGGACGCCGCGTCAACTCCGTGGCAGGGACGGCGAGATCGATGTCCGGCAGCCGGTCGAGCACCACCTCGATGCCCGTCCGCGCGATCACCTCCGCCACCTCCTGAGCCGGGAACGGGCACCGGTGCTCACCGTGCCCGAAGGAGAAGTGCGCGTTGTTGCCGCCGGTCAGCGCGGCGCCGTCGGTGCGGACCTGGGGATCGCTGTTGGCGCCCTGGAGACCGAGCAGCAGCAGGTCCCCGGCGCGGATGTGCCGGCCGCCGAGGCGGGTGTCGCGGGACGCCCAGCGGCCCGCGACGTTCTGCGTGGGGGTGTCCTCCCACAGCACCTCGTTCATGGCCTCGGCGACGCTGTTGCGCCCGCCGAAGAGGGAGGCGGCGAAGCGTTCGTCGGTCAGCATCAGGCGCAGCGAGTTGCCGATCCAGTCCGCGGTCGGCTGGTGGCCCGCCGCCATCATCACCATCAGGTCCTGGACGATCTCTTCGTCGGTGAAGCCGCTCTCGTCCGCGAGCATCCGCGACACCACGTCCTCGGCCGGGTGGTCCCTGCGGTCGGCGACCAGCGCCGTCATGGAGCCGGCCAGACGGGTCTGGCCCGCGATCGCCCGCTCCCGTCCGTCGATCATGTGGTTGAGGGCGGTGACCAGTCCCGGACCCTGTTCCTCCGCGAAGCCGTAGAGGGTGGCGAGGACCCGTACGGGCAGCAGCATCGCGTACTGCGCGACCAGGTCCGCCTCACCCTTGTCGCTCACCGCGTCGATCAGCTCGTCCGCGAACCGCTCGGCGTGCCGGCGCAGTTCGAACGGATCCACGGCCTCCAGTGCGCCACTGATCATCGCGGCGCGCTCGCGGTGGCGTTCACCGACGGTGTAGAGGATCGACGGCTGCCTGCGGCCGATCATCGGCAGCAGCGGCCAGTCGTCGGGGATGTCGTCCCAGCGGTTCCACAGGTCGGAGTCGCGGCTGAACAGCGCCGGATCGCCGGTCACCTGGTGCAGTTCGCGGTAGCCGAGCACCAGCCACGCCGGGATGCCGCCGTCGAGCAGCACCGGGGCGACGGCGCCGTGCTCGCGCCGTATCTCCCGGTACAGGGCGGCGGGTTCGGTCTGGAACCTCGGCCCGCTCAGGGGCACGGGGGCGGGGGTCACACCAGCTCCTGTTCGGACGGTCGGGGTGCTCGGGACTGCTCGGGTGCGGACGGGTGCGCGGCGTGGTGCCGCCGCACATGCTCGACCAGCGTGATCAGGACCTGCTTTCCGGACTCGCGGGAGCGCGCGTCGCAGTCGATCAGCGGCACGTGCGGGCCCAGGTCGAGGGCCCTGCGGACGGCGTCCGGCGTGTGCGGAGGGCCACCGAAGTCGTTGCGGGCGACGACGAACGGCGTGCCCTGCCGCTCCAGGCGGTCGATGGCGTACCAGGAGTCGTCGATCCGGCGGGTGTCGACGAGGACGACCGCGCCCAGCGTGCCGGAGAACAGCCGGTCCCACAGGAACCAGAACCGCTCCTGCCCCGGCGCGCCGAACAGGTACAGCACGTTGTGCGCGTCCAGCGTGATGCGGCCGAAGTCGAAGGCGACGGTCGTCGCGGACTTGCCGTGCACTCCCCTGAGGTCGTCGACGCCCTCGCCGGCCCGGGTCATGGTCTCCTCGGTGGAGAGCGGGCGGATCTCGCTCACCGAGCGGACCAGGGTCGTCTTGCCGACGCCGAAGCCGCCGACGACCACGATCTTCAGGCCGTTGTCGGCCCGGGCACCCAGCGGAGTGCGGGTGTCAGAGGTTGCGGAGTCCAACGAGCACCTTGTCCAGGACGTCGGGATCGGGAAGGGCGGCGGTGCGCGGGTGGCGGGCGCTGACGCGGCCGGCCGCGTGGAGGTCGGAGAGCAGGATCCGGGTGATGCTCACCGGCAGCCGCAGCTCGGCGGCGATCTCCACGACCGCAGTGGGCCGCTCGCACATCCGCAGGATCGCGGCGTGCTCGGACTGCATGCCGGGCACCGGTTCGCACTCGGCGACCACGAGCGTCACCAGGTCGAACCGGGCGGCCGAGTCGGACCGGACGCGCCCCCCGGTGAGGGTGTACAGCCGGTCGGGCGCGTCGTCCCTGCCGGGGCGGCTCATGAGGTCCGCGGTTCGGCGGTCAGGTGCTCCCCGAGCTGCTCCACGAGTTCGCTCATGTGGTGCCCGACCAGCCCGGCGTCCGCGTCCTCGTCGGTGACCAGCGCCAGGTGGGCGCCCTCGCCGGCCTCCACGATGAACAGGACCCCGCCGTAGAACTCGGCCATCGCCGAGCGCACGCCGCCGCTGCCGTCGCCGAACTCCACGGACGCGCCGTGGGACAGCGACTGGATGCCGGCGGCGATCGCGGCCAGCTGGTCCGCCTGGTCGACGGACAGTTCCGGGGTGGGGCAGAGTTTCAGCCCGTCCCGCGAGAGCACCAGCGCGTGCCGGGCCCCGGGTGTGCGCTCCAGCAGCCCCTCGAGGAGCCAGGTGAGCCTCTCGTCGGCGGTCGTGGTGCCGGTCATGAAGTGGTGTCGCCTTCCGGGTGCGGGCGGTGGGGCGCCCGGGCGGGCTCGGGCGTGGGGGCGTCGGCTTCCGGGGCCGGGTTCTCCCGTACGGCTTCGGGGGCGGGGCCGGTGGGGGCGGGTCCGGCGGCGGGTTCGGGGGTGGTCGGTCCGGTGGGGGTCGGTCCGGGGGTGGTCGGTCCGGTGGGGGCTGGTCCAGGGGTGGACGGCCCGGGGGTGGACGGCCCGGTGGGGGCCGGTTGCGCCGACGTGGCGCGGACCGCCCGGCGGAAGCTGCTGAAGCGGGCGGCGCGCGCCCTGGCGTCCTCGGGGGTGCGCGGTTCGCGTTCGGGGCGGTCCGCGGCGTGGGCGCGCCCCCGTTCGGCGGCGGCGAGCGCCTGACCGCGGCGGCGCCGGGGCAGACCGCCGCTGTCGCTGTCCTGCGACCTCGGGGACTGGTGGGTCGGCACCGGGTCGGGGTCGAGGTCCTCGGCGGCGCGGGCGGCGGCGTACGACGGCCGGTGCTCGGGGGCGGCGACCACGGGCGTCTGGGCGACCCGGGCGGCCCCGGAGGCCGGTTCCGGAACGGGGGCGGGGGCCGGGGCGGGTGCGGCGGCCTGCGGCGGTACCGGCTGGGCCAGGATCTCCTGCGGGATCAGCACCAGCACGCCGGTGCCACCGCGCGCCGAGGGCCGGAAGGACACCTTCAGACCGTGCTTGCGGGAGAGCCGACCGACGACCGCGAGGCCGAGCCGGGTGCCGGTCAGGCCGCCGAGTTCGGCGATGTCGCCGGAGACGGCGCGTTCGGCCCGGCGCAGCTGCACGTCGCCCATGACGAGGCCCGCGTCCTCCACGGAGACGATGACCCCGGCCGGCACGTCCTCGACGTAGACGTGCACTTCGGCGGTCGGCGGCGAGAAGTTCGCGGCGTTGTCGAGGAGTTCGGCGAGCGCGTGCATCACGCCCTCGGCGGCGTGTCCGGAGACGGCGGCCCGGCTGGAGGAGTGGACGCGGACCCGCTGGTAGCCGGCGATGCGGCCCATCGCCCCGCGCAGGAGGGACTCCATGCCGATGGGGCGCGCCCAGCGGCGGCCGGAGCGGGCGCCGGCGAGGACGGCGACGGAGTCGGCCAGGCGGCCCGCCTGCGCGGTGCGGTGGTCGAGGTGGAGGAGGTCGGCGAGGACGTCCTCGTCGCTGTGCTTCTCCTCCATGGCGCGCAGGTCGGCGAGCGTGCCGGTGGCCAGTGCCTGCATGCGTCCGGCGACGTTGGCGGTGACGGAGACGGCCGCGTCACGCGCGTTCGAGGCCTGGCGCAGGCGCTGGGCGAGACGCCGGTTGTCCTCGGTGAGCCGGGTGACGTCGGCGGTGAGGGCGTCACGCTCCCGGGCGAACTCCTCCATGTGCGCGGTGCGTTCCCGCTCGAACTCGTCGGTGAGGCGGGTGCGCTCGCGTCCGGACTCCTCGGCGAGCCGGGCCCTGTCCCGCTCGAACTCCTCGGTCAGCCGCACCCGTTCCTCGATGAAGCCGTCCGTGAGCCGGGCCCGCTCCTTGCTGAACTCCTCGGCGAGCCGCGCGCGTTCCTGCAGCAGCCGGGTCGCGTCCTGGGTCAGGGCGTCCAGGCGGCGGCGCGCCAGGGCGGCCGACCGGACTCCGTGGGCGGCCAGCGCCGCCGCCACGCACAGCACCAGGGTGGCGGCGGCGCCGCCCCAGGCGAGGGGGACGCGGACCGCCTGGGGAGCCGCCAGCACCGCGGCGGCGACGGCGAGACCCGACACCGCTGCGGTGACCAGGGGTGCGGGGGCGACGGCGCGGAGGGCGGGCCGTTCGCCGGGCGGTATGGGGACGGTCATGAAGGGTGTCCTCGGTCGGCCTCGGTCATGTTCATGGCGTATGCGTTACGCAGGGCCGGGACGAGCAGCGACCCTTGGTGCTCAATCAGTGGTCGATATAAGAGTGATTGGGCGTCACTATAGGTGAGTTACGGGTGTGTCTGTGATCGGAACGCGACGGTTCGGATTCGGATCCGGTCATGCGCGCGCTGTGCGACCGCCTCGCGCCCGCAGTCGCCGCTGTCGCGCTTCCGTCATCGCCGCGCCGCGCCCGCAGTCGCCGCTGCTGCGCTTCCGCCATCGCCGCGCCGCGCCCGCAGTCGCCGCTGCTGCGCTTCCGCCATCGCGCCGCCGCGCCCGCAGTCGCCATCGCCCCGCGCCCGCCATCGCCCCCGCAGCCGCCAGCGCCCTGTCACCCCGGCAGCAGCGCCCTGTCACCCCGGCAGCCACCGTCCCGGGAAACGGCTCCGGTGTGCCCCCGGGCGGTCACTGTCAGTGCCGGCAGGCATGCTGGTGGCATGACGGATCGCGGGGTGCGAGGGCAGCGGGCGGCGGGCGTCGACGCCGACGTCGGTGCGCTGCGGCGGGAACTGCGTGCGGCGGTGCGCGGTGCGGTCGGGTTCGACACGACCGCGCGGGCGCTGCACACCATGGACGCGTCCAACTACCGGCGCGTCCCGCTCGGCGTGGTCGCGCCCCGGGACGCGGACGACGTGGCGGCGGCGCTGGCCGTGTGCCGGACGCACGGCGTGCCGGTCGTCGCCCGCGGCGGCGGCACGTCGATCGGCGGGCAGGCGACGGGCACGGGCGTGGTGCTCGACTTCACCCGGCACATGAACCGGATCGTGTCCCTGGACCCCGAGGCGCGGACGGCCGTGGTGCAGCCGGGCCTCGTCCTGGACCGCCTCCAGGAGGCCGCCGCCCCGCACGGCCTGCGCTTCGGGCCGGACCCCTCCACCCACGCCCGCTGCACGCTGGGCGGAATGATCGGCAACAACGCGTGCGGCTCCCACTCGGTGGCCTGGGGCACGACGGCGGACAACGTCCGGGAGCTGTCGGTGCTCACCGCGCGGGGCGAGGCGCTGACCCCGGGCCGGGACTGGAAGGGCGCCCCCGAGGGTCTGCGAGGGCTGGTGGAGGGCGAGTTGGCGCTCCTGCGCACCGGTTTCCCGTCCCTCCCGCGCCGTATCTCCGGATACGCGCTGGACGCGCTGCTGCCGGAGAAAGGGGGGAACGTGGCCCGCTCCTTCTGCGGCTCCGAGGGCACGCTGGGCGTCCTGACAGAGGCGGTCGTCCGCCTGGTCGAGGCACCCCGCGCGCGTGCCCTCGCCGTGCTGGGATACGCGGACGAGACGGCGGCGGCCCAGGCCGCGGCCGGGCTGCTGCCCCTCGGCCCGATGACGGTGGAGGGCATGGCCGCCGATCTCGTACCACCGTCGGCGGGGCTGCCGCGCGGTGGCGCCTGGCTGTTCGTGGAGGCGGGCGGCGGTGGCGAGGCGGAGGCACGCGCGCGTGCGGAGGCGATCGTCCGGGCCGCCGACGTCACGGACGCCCTGGTGGTCACGGCCCCGGCGGCGCAGCGCGCCCTGTGGCGCCTGCGGGAGGACGCGAGCGGTACGGCGACCCGCATGCCGGACGGAACGGAAGCCTGGCCGGGCTGGGAGGACTGCGCGGTGCCGCCGCCCCGACTCGGCGACTACCTCCGGGACTTCCGCCGCCTCCTGGCCGACCACGGTCTGCGCGGCACCCCGTACGGCCACTTCGGGGACGGCTGCATCCACGTCCGTATCGACTTCGACCTGCTGACCGAGGAGGGCGTCGCCCGCTTCCGCCGCTTCTCCGAGGACCTCGCGGATCTGGTCGTCGCCCATGGCGGTTCGCTGTCGGGCGAGCACGGCGACGGGCAGGCGCGCGCCGAGCTGCTGCCGAAGATGTACGGGCCCGACCTGGTCGCCCTCTTCGCCCGCGCCAAGGGCCTGTGGGACCCGGACGGCCTGCTCAACCCCGGCATGCTGGTCCGCCCGGCCCGCCTGGACGAGAACCTGAGGTTCGCGGTGCTGCCCCGGGAGCGCGTCGAGGTCGCTTTCGGCTATCCGGCGGACGGCGGCGACTTCTCGGCGGCGGTCCGCCGGTGCGTGGGCGTCGCCAAGTGCCGTACGACGACGGTGTCCGGCTCCTCGGTGATGTGCCCGTCGTTCCGGGCGACGGGCGCGGAGGAGCACTCCACCCGCGGACGGGCCCGGCTGCTGCACGAGATGCTGGCGGGCGAGGTGGTGAGAGACGGCTGGCGCTCCACGGAGGTCAGGGACGCCCTGGACCTGTGCCTCTCCTGCAAGGGCTGCCGCACGGACTGCCCGGTCGGCGTCGACATGGCCACGTACAAGGCGGAGTTTCTGCACCACCACTACACGGGCCGCCGCCGTCCGGCCGCGCACTACGCGATGGGGTGGCTGCCGCTGTGGCTGCGGGCGGTGGCCGGCACCCGCACGGCCCCGCTGGTCAACGCCCTGGCGTCGGCGGACCGGCCGGCGGCTTTGGTGAAGCGCCTGGGCGGGATCGCCCCGGAGCGCCGGCTCCCTCCGCTGGCGCGGGAGCCGTTCAGCCGATGGTGGCGGCGGACGGTCGGCGGACACCCACGGGCGAGAGGCCCCTTGGCGGTCCTCTGGCCCGACACCTTCACGGAGCACCTCTCGCCGTCCGTGGGCCGCGCGGCCGTACGGGTGCTGGAGGCGGCGGGTCTCCGGGTCGCCCTGCCGCCGGGACACCGTGGCCGGGTCTGCTGCGGCCTGACGTACGTCTCCACGGGCCAACTGGACCGCGCCCGCAAGGTCATGCGCCGCACCCTCGACCTGATGGACCCGGTGCTGGCGGCGGGCGCCCCGGTGGTCGTCCTGGAGCCGAGCTGCGCCGCCGCGCTGCGCACGGACCTGCCGGAACTGCTGCACGACGACCCGCGCGCACAGCGCCTGGCGGCGGCGGTGCTGACGTTCGCGGAGGCCCTGCGGAAGCACGCCCCCGGCTGGACCCCGCCCCGCCTCGACCGCCCGGCGACCGGCCAGACCCACTGCCACCAGCACGCGGTGCTCGGCGACGCCCCCGACCGCCGGCTGCGCGCGGCGGCGGGCCTGACCGGCGACCTGACGGGCGGCTGCTGCGGCCTGGCGGGCAACTTCGGCTTCGAGAAGGGCCACTACGACGTCTCGACGGCCTGCGCCGAGGACCGACTGCTCCCGGCCGTGCGCTCGGCCCCACCGGACGCGGTGGTCCTGGCGGACGGCTACTCCTGCCGCACCCAGCTGGAACAGCTGGCGGGCATCAGGGCACGGCACCTGGCGGAGGTACTGGCGGACGGCCTTGAAGGACCCGCACCCCTGGAGGAGGAGAAGTGAGCGGAGGCCCGTACCTGCCGCAGCAGTCGGGCTGCAACAAGCGGCTGCGGGCCGCGCTCGGGCTGGTCAAACGGGTCATGCGGATGCTCGCCGAATCGAGCGACTTCTGGCTCGACGACTGCTGGATCGTGGACTCCACCCCGGTGCCCTGCGGCATGAATGCCGATCGCTGCCGCCGACGACGCGATGCGAAGGGCGGGGCCGCGATGGCGAAGCGGTGGGTCCGGTACGTGGTGCCGGTGCTGGTCGAGGTCCCTTGAGGAGGACGAGGTGACCCGGGTGGTCGCCCCGCCAGGAAGTCGCGCTCGGGGCCAGGACACCCGTGTTTGGGATTGACCGTTCCTCCGACCTTGCTCCTACCTGCCGGCCAGAGTTTCGGCCTCCGTACGCGCCCGCACCGCCTCCAGGGCAGCGTATTCAGCTTCCAGGATCGCTGAGCCGGCGAAGTCGATCGCGAACGACGCGTATCCCTCCGCATCATCCGCCTTGAGTTCGGCATGCTTCACGTCAAGCTGGCCCTTGCGCTCCTGGAGGTGGCTCTTGACCTTCGCTACATGCTCCTGCCACTTGTTCCTTGCCTCTTCCAGCGACGCAGCGGCAGCGGCCTTCTGCTCGGCTCCCTCACGGCGAAGTTGCTCTGCCCGCTGTTCCGTCTCCCTCTGAACCTGTTCGATCGCGGCAGCCAGATCCTCCTGGTCCTTGGCGATGGCGCTCTGCACCTGCTCTTGTGCGTGCTTCGACCAATCCGTCAGTTGGGCGATGCGGTCCGTCATCTGCGTCATGGTCCTGACCTCCCGATTGCTCCAATAGGGGGATTCTCATCAATACGAACATATGCGACAGCGGGCTGCTACTCGCGTGGCAGCGCCTCGCGCGCTCCGGCGGGATTCCCGGGCGGTGTCCTGTGGGAGCCGGTCGGGGCTCGCGGTGCCGGGTGGACGAACACGGACGAACGAGCCCGAGCACTGGATCGCCCGTAGATTGGAAGTCCAGGCAACCGCGCTCGCGGCCACGGGGAGCCCGTGATGACGGCGGACATCGATTTCGCGGCGTTCTGCGACGCCACACCAAGCCCGTACCTGGTGCTGGATGCGGACCTGGTGATCCGCTACGTCAACCCGGCATGCCTGCGGCTTTCCGGGCAGACCGAGGACGACTTGATCGGGAAGTACTTCTTCGACGCCCTGCCGGAAAATCCCGGCTTCCGTGACGGCCCGGAACAAAACCTGAAAGCCTCACTGCACCGGCTTCTGGACACCGGGAAACCGGAAAGCGCAGTGCTCCGGCGCTACGACCTTCCCGCCCCCGACCAGCCGGACGGGTTCGAGGAGCGGTGGTGGTCCGTGATCCACACCCCGCTTCCCGCGCCTGACGGCACAGTGAAGTGGATCATCCAGCAGATAGAGGACGTCACGGCCTTCGTCCACTCCCCCCAGGCACGTCAGCTCAGCGAGGAGGCGACTGAGCCAACGCAGGGCACGGCAGCTGAGCTGTACGCGCGGGCCCACGAGCTGCACCGGCTGAACCAGGAACTGCGCCAGGCCCACACCCGCGAACAGCAGGTCGCCGTCACCCTGCAGGAAGCCATGCTCTCCGTCCCCGACCTGGACCGGCACCGCAACATCGCCGTGCGCTACCTGCCCGCGACCGCGTCCCTGAACGTGTGCGGCGACTGGTACGACATCGTCGACCTGCCCCCCGACCGCTACGCCGTGGCGGTCGGAGACGTCGTCGGCCACGGCCTGCACGCTGCAGCGGTGATGGGCATGCTCCGCAGCGCCCTGAGCGCCGCCATCCGCGCCCTTCCCAGCCCTGCCCAGGCCCTGGAGGTCCTCGGCCTCTATGCCCGCTCCGTGGACGGCGCCATGGCCGCCACCGCGGTCAAGGTACTCATCGACACCCGCAGCAGGCTGATCATCTACAGCAACGCCGGGCACCCACCGCCCGTCCTGCTCCACTCCGACGGGACCTGCGCACTGCTGGACCAGGCCACCGATCCGCCACTCGGCACACGCGAGCACCATGTCCCCCGCCCCCAGGCCGGCCTCCCCTATACCCCGGGAGACACCCTCGTGCTGTACACCGACGGCCTCATCGAACGCCGCGACGAGGACATCGACACCGGCCTGGAACGCCTGACCACAGCCCTGGCCGAAGGCCGAACCCTCGCCCTCGCCCCTGACCTGCTGGCCGACGCACTGCTGACCCGGCTCGACGTCGCCGGGGGCGTCTGCGACGACATCGCTCTCGTCATCATCCGCCTGTAACCCCGCGCGCCTTCTCGGCAGCGCTCGGAGATACTCCAGCCCGGATCAGGAATACGCACTCATGGATGGTCTGCACCCGCCAGAGGGGGCGACCGCCGTGGCTTTGTTCGCAAGGTGCGACAGCAGTTGTCCATGGTCTCGGGAGGCACCCGGATCGCGTCGAGGCCGATGTTCACGAGGACGCACAGCACCCCGCCGTCGACATTCCAGTCGGGCACGGCGGGTCTCGGCACCAGGGGTTGACGCCGCCCCCGAACCGGTTGTGTGGGCCGTCCGGAGCAATGTAGCCCGCTCCCGCTTGTGCCTGCTGCGAGGACACCCACACCGCGCTGGACCATTGGCCGGGTCAAGACGCAGGAGATGTCTGAGCGGTATCGAGGGAACCGACCGATGGACAGAGCCGGACGTTCGGATCGTAGATCGCTGCTTGTCGGCGGGCTTGCGGGCGCCACGGTCGCGCTCGCGGGGTGCTCATCGACGAGGGCCGCCTCATCGACGAGGGGCGCCTCGTCGGCGACCAGCGCCTCGCCGGAAGCGCGGCCCACCACACCCGCCACGGCATTCGCGCGGCTGATGGAAGGCAACAAGCGCTGGGTGACCGGAGACCTTCAACACCCCGACCGGGATCCGAACCGGCGTCAGCTCGTGGCCCAGGAGCAGCAGCCTTTTGCAGCGATCCTCTCGTGTATCGACTCCCGAGTGCCACCTGAGCTCCTCTTCGATACCGGCCTGGGTGACCTTTACGTGATGCGCACCGGTGGGGAGGCGGTCGGCCCGGTGGTCACTGGCTCTGTCGAGTACGGGCCCATGACGAGTGGCACCCCTCTCATCGTGGTCCTCGGGCATCAGCGCTGCGGCGCTGTCAAGGCGGCGTACACGTCCCTTCGTGACGGCAAACCGCTGCCCGGCAACCTGCAGGCGATCGTCAAGGCCCTGCAGCCGGCGTACGAGCAGGCCGTCCGGGAGGGTGGCGCCGACCCGGTGGAGACCATGGCCCGCGCCCAGGTCAAGTTGACTGCGGCCGATCTGCGATCCAACCAGGACCTGGCCCCGCTCGTGGGGAAGGGCGCCCTTGCCGTGGTCGGCGCCTACTACTCACTCGACACCGGCAAGGTGGAAGTCCTGGCCGGCGCGCCCTCCCGGCCGGCAGGACGAGTCGAACGGCCGACGAGGTACTGACGCGCGCCCCGCTCTCCCTCACCCGGATCAGGCACGGCGCATCCAGGTGATGCCGACGGACCGTGCCGGGCCCGACCGTTGTGAGACTTCGGCGGTCCGTCAGGGTTCGAGGTCGGCCACTCCCTTGCCGCTCGCCACGTCGAACGGCACAGAAGCCTGGTCGTGTGTGATCAGCCAGTTGTCGTTGATTTTCCGGAAGCAGAAAGTGCCCCGGACCCACATACCGCTCGTCGCCGTCCCGTTCTTCAGCGTGCCGCTGAGCCGGCCGAAGCAGTGCGCGAATGCCGCATCGCCGCCCACGGTGACTGCCAGGCCGCGAACCTCGTACCTCACATCCCGGAAGAACGTGAACACCTTCGCCCAGTTCCTCAACTTGGCCTCCACTCCGACGTGCTGCAGCGGCGGTTCGACATCGAAGGACACGATGTCCGTCGCGTAGAGCTTCTTCAGGCTCTCGAGGTCCTTGGCCCGGATCGCTTCGACGATCTTGTCGAGGTGCCGGCGGATCTCGGCTTCGTCCACCTCGCGTTGTGCAGGCATCGCTCCTCATTCCTTCCTTCGGGGCGGGTGCTCGGCTTCTCGCTGGTTCAGGGAGTCCGACTGCGACCGGGTCCCCTGGCGACGGCCCCCTGGTTTCAGTGGTTCGACGACCGGGCCGTCCGGAATGTGACATGCCTCGACGGACGCGCCGACGCGGGGACGGGCCTGCGGGGAGTCGGGCGACGCCGATCGGGGAAGGGGTGTCGCCGAGGTGATCCCGGAAGCCGCCAGTAGTCGATCTCGGAGGTGTCAGCCCTTCCGCCGGGCGGCGGGGCCGCGTTCGGCGACGTGCCGTGCGACCGCGTCGACGCCGGGCGGGCGTACCGCTCCAGGGAGCGGACGGAGACGTGGCGGGACCGGGCCGGCAGCAGAGGGGTGGATGTGCCGTCCTCGCTGACCGGAACAGTGCTTGCCCTCCTCGCCGCAACCGTCTTCGTCACCACCAACCGCCGCCCCACACGCGCGCACACCGCCGAACCCGCTTCGGCGAGATCGGCCGGATGAACGACGGCCCGAAGCGGCACAGGCGGTATCGTTCACCGTCAGAGCTTGCGGTGCGAGGAGGTCACGGTGATTCACGCGTTCGTCGGGACGACGCTGCCCAGCTCCGAGCCGCAGCTGGCCCCCCGGGCACACGGGATCCCGTAGCCGGCGTCCGCCGCCGCGGCGGCGGCTGGAGGAGCGGGACGCAGACGGCACCACGAGACGGTGTCCTTGAGAGGCCCGCGTCGTGGGGGAGGGGCGCTCGCCCGCCGGGAAGCCAACGCCCGGAGGGACCATCTCACGCCCGAGCGGTACGCGGCGGGAGCTGTTGGGGCGGCTGGTGACGCTGGATCCGGACCTTACGCCTCCGGCTGCGCCACCTTCACCTTGCCCCGACCGACCTGCGTCCGCACCGCCCCCATGCTCGCCCCGATGACCAGTGTGACCGCCACCGCCTGGGTGGTGGTCAGGGGCTGGTCGAGGACCAGGAAGCCAGCCGTCGCCGCGAGTGCCGGTTCCAGGCTCATCAGGATCGCGAACGTGGACGCGGACAGGCGGCGCAGGGCGAGGAGTTCCAGGGTGTAGGGGAGGACCGAGGAGAGCACGGCCACCGCCGCGCCCAGCCCGACCGTCGCCGGGACGAGCAGTTTCGTGCCGGACTCCGCGATGCCCAGCGGCATGAACAGCACCGCCGCGACTCCCATCGCGAGCGCCAGCCCGTCGGCCTGCGGGAAGCGCCGTCCGGTGCGGGCACTGAAGACGATGTACGCCGCCCACATCGCACCCGCCGACAGCGCGAAGGCGATGCCCGCCGGGTTCAGGCCGCCGAAGCCTCCGCCGCAGAGCAGGAACACACCGGCCACGGCGAGGGCCGCCCAGACCAGGTTCAGCGCGCGGCGCGAGGCGAGGACGGAGAGGGTGAGGGGGCCGAGGACCTCCAGGGTGACGGCGGGGCCCAGCGGGATGCGGGCCACGGCCTGGTAGAAGAGGCCGTTCATCGCGGCCATGGTGATGCCGAAGACCACGACCGTGCCCCAGTCGGGGCGCGAGTGCCCGCGCAGCCGGGGCCGGCAGACCACCAGCAGCACGATCGCGGCCACCACCAGCCGCAGGGTGACGACCCCGAGCGCACCGGCCCGCGGCATCAGGCTCACCGCGAGCGCGCCGCCGAACTGGACCGAGACGCCTCCGGCGAGCACCAGGCCGACGGGCCCGAGGGAACTCCGCAGCCGAGGACCGCCGGGCGCCCCGGGTCCGGTCGAGGCGGAAGTCGGCGCCGAGAAGGCGGCGGAGGCGGCTGTGCTGGGCGTGTTCACGGGGCCTTCCAGGTGCTGGGCACGGAAGTCGTGCAGCTTGGTGTACCTGGAGGTCCAGGGTAGTGGACCGTGTCAGGTGTGTGAAGTGATGATGCGCCTGTACTCCCGGCCGCCGAGCGGTGGCGGGCCCCGCGCCGGGGCGTCGTGTCGCGGAACAGCGGGCGGCCGTCCGGGAGTTGGTGGGTGCGCCCCGGGGGTGCCTTCGGGATGTCGTACGGCGTGCGGGGGCGGCCGCTTGGAAAGACGGCACTGAGGGCGGCGGACGGGGCGCCCGCGGAGACCGGGCGCCACCGAGACGGGGCGCCACCGAGACCGGGCACCACCGAGACCGGGCACCACCGGCCTCTCGATCGCCGCGGCGCCGCCGGTCGGCCGGGACGGCGGGTCGCGCTGCCGGTGGCGGTGGAAGAAGTGCGGAACCCGGGGAGTGCCGCTCGCCTCTCGCCCCCCTGCCTGTGAGCCCCCTGGGTGTGAGTAATCCATGCAAGCATGCTTGCTTGTTTCTTCGTCCGCTGCCATGCTCCCCACGCACACCGTCGTGCCCCGAGGGGAGCGCATCGTGTCCGACGCATCGTCCGTGATCGACGACCTGGTCCGGGAGAGTGAGGAACTCGACCGCCTGGTGGCCGGGTTGGCCGGGCCCGACGGGCGCGGCTGGGCGCTGCACACCCCCGCCGAGGGCTGGACCGTCGCCCATCAGATCGCCCACCTCGCCTGGACCGACCGCGCCGCCCTGCTGGCCGTCACGGACCCGGAGGCCTTCGCGGCGGAGGTGCGGAAGGCGCTCGCCTCCCCCGGCACCTGGGTCGACGAGGCCGCACGCGAGGAAGCCGCACGACCGCCCGCCGCACTCCTCACCCGGTGGCGCGAGGGCCGCGCCGCGCTCGCCCGGGCCCTGCGCCAGGCACCGTCCGGCGCCCGTTTCCCCTGGTACGGGCCACCCATGTCGACCGCGTCCATGGCCACCGCCCGGCTCATGGAGACGTGGGCCCACGGCCTGGACGTGGCGGACGCGTTCGGTGTGGCACCCGCGCCCACGGCCCGGCTCCGGCACATCGCCCGCCTCGGGTTCCGCACCCGCGACTTCTCCTACGCGGTCCACGGACTGCCCGCGCCCGCCGATCCGTTCCGCGTCGAACTCCTCGCTCCGGGCGGCGAGGTGTGGACGTACGGGCCCGACGACGCCCCGCAGCGCGTCACCGGCCCGGCCATCGACTTCTGCCTCCTGGTCACCCAACGCGCCCACCGCGCCGACCTCGCCCTGCGCGCCGAGGGCCCGGACGCCGACCGCTGGCTGGACATCGCACAGGCCTTCGCGGGCCCACCGGGCACCGGACGCCCGCCGAAGGGGGGCGCCCGGTGACCGCCCCTCGTCCCCGCCCCCTGCGCATAGGCAACGCCTCCGGCTTCTACGGCGACCGTTTCGACGCCCTGCGTGACATGCTCACCGGCGGCCCCCTCGACGTCGTCACCGGCGACTACCTCGCCGAACTGACCATGCTGATCCTCGGCCGCGACCGCCTGAAAAACCCCGGCGGCGGCTACGCGCGCACGTTCCTCGGCCAGATGGAGGAGTGCCTCGGCCTCGCCCATGAGCGGGGCGTACGCGTCGTGACCAACGCCGGTGGCCTCAATCCGGCCGGACTCGCCGAGGCCGTACGGGAGGTGGCGGAACGTCTCGGCATCCCCGTCCGGGTGGCGCACGTCGAGGGCGACGACCTCACCGCGCTCCACCCGGGAGCCGTCGCCGCCCACGCCTACCTCGGCGGCCACGGCATCGCCGCCTGCCTGCGCGAGGGTGCCGACGTCGTGGTCACCGGGCGCGTGACGGACGCGGCGCTGGTCACCGGGCCGGCCGTCGCCCACTTCGGCTGGGGGCCCGAGGAGTACGACCGGCTGGCGGGCGCGGTGGTCGCCGGGCACGTCCTGGAGTGCGGGGCGCAGGCCACCGGCGGCAACTACGCCTTCTTCACCGAGCACCCGCCCGAACGGCTGCTCCGGCCCGGCTTCCCGCTCGCCGAACTCCACGAGGACGGCAGCAGCGTCGTCACCAAGCACGACGGCACCGGCGGCGTCGTGGACGTCGGCACGGTCACCGCACAACTGTTGTACGAGACGGCCGGTGCCCGGTACGCGGGCCCCGACGTCACCGCCCGTCTCGACACCGTCCGGCTGGCCCGGGAGGGAGCCGACCGGGTGCGGATCGAGGGCGTGCGCGGGGAGGCACCGCCGCCCACCCTGAAAGTGGGCGTCAACCGGCTCGGCGGCTTCCGCAACGAGGTCACCTTCGTGCTGACCGGGCTCGGCATCGAGGCCAAGGCCGCGCTCGTCCGAGGCCAGATGGAGGCGGCCCTGGACGCCGCGAAGTCGCGGCCGAGCGAGGTTCGCTGGGAACTCGCCCGCACCGATCACCCCGACGCCCCCACCGAGGAGACCGCGAGCGCCCTGCTGCGGCTCGTCGTGCGCGCCCCGGGCCAGGAGGCGGTGGGCCGGGCGCTGAGCGGCGCCGCGGTCGAACTGGCCCTCGCCAGCTACCCCGGTTTCCATGTGGTCGCCCCACCGGGGAAGGGGGAGCCGTATGGAGTCTTCGAGGCGGCCACCGTCGACCGTGGCGCCGTAGACCATACGGCCGTCCTGCACGACGGCCGCCGCGTCCCCGTGCCCCCGGCCCACCGCACCCGCGTACCCGACGACGTCCCGGAGCCACCGCCGCCCGAGCCTCCGCCCCCGGGACCCACCCGGCGTGCGCCCCTCGGCCTCGTCGCGGGCGCCCGCAGCGGCGACAAGGGCGGCAGCGCCAACGTCGGCGTCTGGGTCCGCACCGACGAAGCCTGGCGCTGGCTCGCCCACACCCTCACCGCCGACCGCTTCCGCGCACTCCTCCCGGAGACGGCCGACCTGCCCGTCACCCGCCACGTCCTGCCCAACCTGCGCGCCCTGAACTTCGTCGTCGAGGGCATCCTCGGCGAGGGCGTCGCCGCGCGGCACCGCTTTGACCCGCAGGCCAAGGGCCTCGGCGAATGGCTGCGCGCCCGCCACCTGGAGATTCCGGAGGCTCTCCTGTGACCGTGCTGCCGTCGGCGCTGGACCCCGGCAGCCCCGACTTCCTGGCCCACCGCGACGCCATGCTCGCCAAGCTCGCCGAACTGGACGCCGAGCACGCCAAGGCGCTCGCGGGCGGCGGCGAGAAGTACGTCGCGCGTCACCGCGCACGCGGCAAGCTGCTCGCCCGCGAGCGCGTCGAGCTCCTCCTCGACCCGGACACGCCGTTCCTGGAGCTGTCCCCGCTCGCCGCCTGGGGCAGCGACCACACGGTCGGTGCCTCCCTCGTCACCGGCGTCGGGGTGGTGGAGGGCGTGGAGTGCCTGATCACCGCCAACGACCCGACGGTGCGGGGCGGCGCCAGCAATCCGTGGAGCCTGAAGAAGGCCCTGCGTGCCAACGACATCGCCCTCGCCAACCGGCTGCCCTGCATCAGCCTCGTGGAGTCCGGGGGCGCCGACCTGCCGTCCCAGAAGGAGATCTTCATTCCCGGGGGCGCCATCTTCCGGGACCTGACCCGCCTGTCCGCCGCCGGCATCCCGACCGTCGCGGTCGTCTTCGGCAACTCCACGGCCGGCGGCGCCTACATCCCCGGCATGTCCGACCACGTGATCATGGTCAAGGAGCATGCCAAGGTGTTCCTCGGCGGGCCGCCCCTGGTGAAGATGGCCACCGGCGAGGAGAGCGACGACGAGTCGCTGGGCGGCGCCGAGATGCACGCGCGGGTGTCGGGCCTCGCCGACCACTTCGCCGTCGACGAGCAGGACGCGATCCGGCAGGCCCGGCGCGTGGTCGCCCGCCTCAACCACCGCAAGGCGTACGCCGACCCGGCACCGGGGCATCCACCCGTGTACGACCCGGAGGAACTCCTCGGGATCGTGCCCGGCGACCTGAAGGTGCCCTTCGACCCGCGCGAGGTCATCGCCCGCATCGTCGACGGCTCCGACTTCGACGAGTTCAAACCGCTGTACGGGACCAGCCTGTGCACCGGATGGGCCGCCCTGCACGGCTACCCGGTCGGCATCCTCGCCAACGCCCAGGGGGTGCTGTTCAGCGAGGAGTCCCAGAAGGCGGCCCAGTTCATCCAGCTCGCCAACCAGCGCGACATACCGCTCCTCTTCCTGCACAACACCACCGGCTACATGGTCGGCAAGGAGTACGAGCAGGGCGGCATCGTCAAGCACGGCGCGATGATGATCAACGCCGTCGCCAACTCGACGGTGCCGCACCTGTCGGTGCTGATGGGAGCCTCGTACGGGGCCGGGCACTACGGCATGTGCGGACGGGCCTACGACCCGCGCTTCCTGTTCGCCTGGCCCAGCGCCAAGTCCGCCGTGATGGGCCCCCAGCAGCTCGCGGGCGTCCTGTCGATCGTCGCCCGCCAGTCGGCCGCCGCGAAGGGACAGCCCTACGACGAGGAGGCGGACGCCGCCCTGCGCGCCATGGTGGAACAGCAGATCGAGTCCGAGTCCCTGCCGATGTTCCTGTCCGGGCGGCTGTACGACGACGGGGTCATCGACCCGCGCGACACCCGCACCGTCCTCGGCCTGTGCCTGTCCGCCCTCCACACCGCTCCCTACCGGGGCGCGCGTGGCGGTTTCGGCGTCTTCCGGATGTGAGGCCTGATGCCCGTGATGCCCTCGATCACTTCCGTTCTGGTGGCCAACCGGGGCGAGATCGCCTGCCGCGTCTTCCGCACCTGCCGTGACCTGGGCATCCGCACGGTCGCCGTGCACTCGGACGCCGACGAGACGGCACTCCACACGCGCGTGGCCGACACGGCCGTACGTCTCCCGGGCGCGGCACCCGCCGACACCTATCTGCGCGGCGACCTGATCGTCGAGGCCGCCCTCGCGTCCGGCGCCGACGCCGTGCACCCCGGCTACGGCTTCCTCTCCGAGAACGCCGACTTCGCGCGCGCGGTGCGCGACGCGGGCCTGGTCTGGATCGGGCCGCCACCGGAGGCGATCGAGGCGATGGCGTCCAAGACGCGCGCGAAGAAGCTGATGGGCCTTGAGCCGCTCACCTCCGTGACGGAGGCCGACCTCCCCGTCCTGGTCAAGGCGGCGGCGGGCGGTGGCGGACGCGGCATGCGGATCGTACGGCGACTGGCCGACCTGGACGCCGGACTGACGGCCGCCCGCGCGGAGGCGCTCGGCGCCTTCGGCGACGACGAGGTGTTCATCGAGCCGTACGTCGAGGGCGGCCGCCATGTCGAGGTGCAGGTCATCGCCGACACCCACGGCACGGTGTGGGCGCTCGGCACCCGGGACTGCTCCCTCCAGCGCCGCCACCAGAAGGTGATCGAGGAGGCGCCCGCACCCGGACTGACCCCCGGGCTCGAGGAGTCCCTGCACACGATGGCCGTACGGGCCGCCCGCGCCGTCGGCTACGTGGGCGCGGGCACGGTCGAGTTCCTGGTCGCTGAGGACAGGGCGCACTTCCTGGAGATGAACACCCGCCTCCAGGTGGAACACCCGGTCACCGAGGCGGTGTTCGGGATCGACCTGGTGGCCCTGCAGATCCGGGTCGCGGAGGGCACCGCACTGGACGACGAGCCGCCACGCGCGCGCGGGCACGCGATCGAGGCCCGCCTGTACGCGGAGGACCCGGCCCACGACTGGGCGCCGCAGACCGGCACGCTGCACCGCCTCGCCGTATCCGGCGTACGCCTCGACACCGGATACACGGACGGCGACACCATCGGCGTCCACTACGACCCCATGCTCGCCAAGGCCGTCGGCCACGCCCCGACACGTGCGGAGGCGATCCGCCGGCTGGCGGGCGCCCTGGAGCGCGCCGAGATCCACGGCCCGGTGACCAACCGGGACCTGCTGGTCCGCTCGCTGCGCCACGAGGAGTTCACGGCGGCCCGGATGGACACCGGCTTCTACGACCGTCACCTCGCCGCCCTCACCGAGCCCGCCCCCGACCCTTACGCCCCCCTGGCCGCAGCCCTCGCCGACGCCCACGGCCGCTCACGGTTCGGCGGCTGGCGGAACCTTCCCTCGCAGCCGCAGACCAAGCGGTACCGCATGGCGGGCGAGGAGCACGAGGTCCGCTACCGGCACACACGCGAGGGCCTCGCGTCGGACGGGGTGCGGGTGGTGCACGCGGACGCGCACCTGGTGATCCTCGAGGCGGACGGCGTACGGCGGAAGTTCCAGGTGGACCGCTACGGCGACGAGGTGTACGTCGGCGCGACGGCACTGACCGCCCTGGCCCGCTTCCGGGAACCCACGACCGACCACGCCCCGGGCTCCCTGCTGGCACCGATGCCCGGGACGGTCGTACGGGTCGCGGAGGGCCTGACGGTGGGGACGGAGGTGCGGGCCGGGGAGCCTCTGCTGTGGCTGGAGGCGATGAAGATGGAACACAGGATCACGGCCCCGGCCACGGGAACGGTCACGGCCCTGCACGCGAGCCCCGGCCTGCAGGTGGAAGTCGGCACGCTCTTGGCCAGGGTCGAGGAGGCGCCCCGATAGGGGCGCGGGGCTGTATCGGTACGCGGCCACCGCCGCGTGAGCGCGTTCAACCACATCGGACACCCGCACCCGGGAGACGGACATGAGCCCCCTCATCGAATCGGAAGAACACAAGGCGTTCCGGACGGCGGTAGCCACCCTCGGCGCCCGCCACGGCCGTAACCACCGTCCCGAGGAACTCTGGTCGGAGGCCGCCGAGCTCGGCTACCTCGGCGTGAACCTCCCCGAGGAGTACGGAGGCGGAGGCGGCGGCATCGCCGAACTCTCCATCGTCCTCGAGGAACTGGGCGCAGCCGGTTGCCCCCTGCTCATGCTGGTCGTCTCGCCGGCCGTCTGCGGCACGGTCATAGCCCGCTTCGGCACCCGCACCCAGAAAGAGCAGTGGCTGCCGGGTCTGGCCGACGGCACCCGCGTCATGGCCTTCGGCATCACCGAACCCGACGCCGGCTCCAACTCCCACCGCATCACCACCACCGCACGCCGCGAGGGTGGGGGCGCCTCCCGCTCGAGCGGGGCCGGGAGCGGGGGAGACTGGATCCTGAACGGCCGCAAGGTGTTCATCTCCGGCGTCGACATCGCGGACGCGACCCTCGTCGTCGGCCGCACCGAAGACGCTCGAACGGGAAGGCTCAAGCCCTGCCTGTTCATCGTCCCCCGCGACACCCCCGGCTTCGGGCGGCGGCAGATCGAGATGGAACTCCCCGGCCGCGAGAAGCAGTTCGAGCTGACCCTGGACGACGTACGGCTGCCCGCCGACGCGCTCGTCGGCGACGAGGACGCGGGCCTGCTCCAGCTGTTCGCCGGGCTGAACCCGGAGCGGATCATGACCGCCGCCTTCGCGATCGGCCTCGGCCGCCACGCGGTCTCCCGCGCCGTGGAGTACGCGCGCGACCGTACCGTCTGGCAGCAGCCCATCGGCGCCCACCAGGCCGTCGCGCACCCCCTGGCGCAGGCGCACATCGACCTGGAACTGGCCCGCCTGATGATGCAGAAGGCGGCCTTCCTGTACGACTCCGGGGACGACGCGGCCGCCGGTGAGGCCGCGAACATGGCCAAGTACGCGGCCGGGGAGGCCTGTGTGAAGGCCGTCGACCAGGCCGTGCACACCCTCGGCGGCAACGGTCTCACCCGGGAGTTCGGACTCGCCTCGCTCATCACGGTCGCGCGCGTGTCTCGTATCGCACCGGTCAGCCGGGAGATGATTCTCAACTACATCTCCCACCAGACCCTGGGTCTGCCCAAGTCGTACTGACACCCGGCACGCCGGCGCGAGGAGGAACAGTGTTCCGCAGCGAGTACGCAGAGGTCCCGCCCGTCGAACTCCCCATCCACGACGCGGTGCTGGGCCGGGCCGCCGAGTTCGGCGGGCTGCCCGCCCTGATCGACGGCACGGACGGCACCACCCTCACCTACGAACAACTGGACCGTTTCCACCGGCGGATCGCGGCCGCGCTCGCCGCGGCCGGGGCGCGCAAGGGCGACGTGCTCGCGCTGCACAGCCCGAACACGCTCGCCTTCCCGCTCGCCTTCTACGCGGCCACCCGCACGGGCGCCTCCGTCACGACCGTGCACCCGCAGGCCACGCCCGAGGAATTCGCCAAGCAGCTGCGGGACTCGGCGGCCCGCTGGATCATCACCGTGTCACCGCTCCTCCAGACGGCCCGCCGCGCCGCCGAACTCTCGGGCGGCGTCGAAGAGATCTTCGTCTGCGACAGCGCGCCGGGCCACCGGTCGCTGATCGACATGCTGGCCTCCACCGCGCCGGAACCCCAGGTCGTCATCGACCCGGCGCGGGACATCGCCGCACTCCCGTACTCGTCCGGGACGACCGGCGTCCCCAAGGGCGTCATGCTCACCCACCGCCAGATCGCCACCAACCTCGCGCAGATACGACCGCTCATCGGGACGGGACCCGGCGAGCGCATCCTCGCCGTGCTGCCCTTCTTCCACATCTACGGCATGACGGCCCTCATGAACGCGCCCCTGCGGCAGGGCGCCACCGTCGTCGTACTGCCGCGCTTCGACCTCGACACCTTCCTCGCGGCCATCCAGGTCCACCGCATCACCGGCCTGTACGTGGCCCCACCGATCGTGCTGGCCCTCGCCAAGCACCCGGTCGTCGCCCAGTACGACCTGTCGTCCCTGAAGTACATCATCAGCGCCGCGGCACCCCTGGACGCCAAGCTGGCCCTGGCCTGCGCCGAGCGCCTCGGCCTGCCGCCCGTCGGCCAGGGGTACGGCATGACCGAGCTGTCCCCGTGCACCCACGTCGTCCCCCTCGACGCCCACGACGCGCCCCCCGGCACCGTCGGCAAACTGGTCCCCGGCACCGAGATGCGCATCCTGTCCCTCGACGACCCCGACAAGGACCTCGGCGTCGGCGAGGCCGGCGAGATCGCCTTCCGCGGCCCCCAGGTGATGAAGGGCTACCTCGGCCGGCCCGAGGCCACCGACGCGATGATCGACCGGGACGGCTGGCTGCACACCGGGGACGTCGGGTACGTCGACGCCGACGGCTGGCTGTTCGTCGTCGACCGCGTGAAGGAACTGATCAAGTACAAGGGCTTCCAGGTGGCCCCGGCCGAACTGGAAGCCCTCCTCCTCAGCCACCCCGAGATCGCCGACGCCGCCGTCATCGGTGTCTACAACGACGACCACAACGAGGTCCCCCACGCCTTCGTCGTCCGCCGCCCCGGCGCCGACGACCTCTCCGAGGGCGAGGTCATGATGTACGTCGCCGAACGCGTCGCACCCTACAAACGCGTCCGCAACGTCACCTTCGTCGACGCCGTGCCGCGCGCCGCGTCCGGGAAGATCCTCCGCCGGCAGCTGAGGGAGCGCACATGACCGACCTCGTCGGCACCACCCACGACCGCGGCATCACCACCCTCACCCTCGACTCGCCCGCCAACCGCAACGCCCTGTCGGCCGCACTCGTCGGCGGCCTGGCCGACGCGCTCACCGCCTGCGGCAAGGACCACGACGTACGCGCCGTCGTCCTCACCCACACCGGCACCACCTTCTGCTCGGGCGCCGACCTGCGCGACCCTCCCCCAAGCTCTCGGCTCCGCTCGAGCAGGGGGGACCCCCATGCCCCCGACGCCCTGGTCGCACTGATGCGGCAGATCGTCGAGCTGCCCAAACCCGTCGTCGCCCGGGTGACCGGACACGTACGCGCGGGCGGCCTCGGCCTGCTCGGCGCCTGCGACATCGCCGCCGCGTCCAGCGCCGCCACCTTCGCCTTCACCGAGGTACGCATCGGAGTCGCACCCGCCGTCATCTCCCTGCCCCTGCTGCCCCGCGCCGACCCGCGCGCACTGGCCCGCCACTGCCTCACCGGCGAACGCTTCGACGCCCCCGAAGCCGTCCGCACCGGACTGCTCACCGCCACCGGCGACGACGTCGACCACGTCATCGAACCTGTGCTCGACGGACTGCGGCGGGCCGCACCCCGGGCCCTGGCGGAGACCAAACGGCTCCTCACCGCTACTGTGCTTGAGACCTTCGACCGGGACGCGGCCGACCTGACCGCGCTCTCGGCCCGGCTGTTCTCCTCCCCGCAGGCCCGCGAGGGAGTGACGGCCTTCCTGGAACGACGGGACCCCTCATGGGTGGTGTGAGCACAGTAGAACGCGAGCGAGTCCCCCAGCCGGACCGGCTCCCCAAGCAGGACCGGCTCCCCAAGCAGGACCGGCTCCCCAAGCAGGACCGGCTCCCCAAGCAGGACCGCAGCCGGGCCACCCGGCAACGGCTCCTCGAGGCCGCCGTGGCCTGCCTCGCCGACCACGGCTGGGCGGGCTCCACGGTCTCCGTCGTCGCCGAACGCGCCGGCGTATCCCGGGGGGCCGCCCAGCACCACTTCCCGACCCGGGAGGACCTGTTCACGGCGGCCGTCGAGTACGTCGCCGAGGAGCGCTCCACCGCCCTGCGGGCCCTGTTCCCGCAGGGCCCCGCCGACCGGCGGGCGGTGGTCGCGGCCCTCGTCGACCTCTACACCGGGCCGCTGTTCCGCGCCGCCCTGCACCTGTGGGTCGCCGCCTCCAACGAGGAGCAGCTGCGCCCCCGCGTGACCGAGCTCGAGGCCCGCGTCGGCCGCGAGACCCACCGCATCGCCGTGGAGCTGCTGGGCGCCGACGAGACGAGGCCGGGCGTCCGCGAGACCGTCCAGGGCCTGCTGGACATGGCCCGCGGCCTGGGCCTCGCCAACCTCCTCACCGACGACGCCGCCCGTCGGGAAGGGGTCGTGGCCCAGTGGGCGGCGCTGCTGGAGGAGGCGCTGGGCTGAGGACCGCCCAGCGCTCCCCGGTCGCCGGCGCGGCGTCAGCGCGCGATGTCCGCGTAGCCCTCGACCTCCCGCGGGCTGCGCGGTCCGGGGCCCACGTAGCGGGCCGACGGGCGCACCAGGCGTCCCGTGCGCTTCTGCTCCAGGATGTGCGCCGACCAGCCGGCCGTGCGGGCACATGTGAACATCGACGTGAACATGTGCGCCGGGACCTCCGCGAAGTCGAGCACGATCGCCGCCCAGAACTCCACGTTCGTGGCGAGCACCCGGTCCGGACGGCGGTTGTGCAGCTCCTCCAGCGCCGCCTTCTCCAGCGCCTCCGCGATCTCGAACCGCGGCGCGCCCAGCTCACGGGCCGTACGGCGCAGCACCCGCGCCCGCGGGTCCTCGGCCCGGTAGACCCGGTGGCCGAAGCCCATCAGCCGCTCGCCGCTGTCCAGGGCCCCCTTCACATACGCCTCCGCGTCACCGGTGCGCTCGATCTCCTCGATCATGCCGAGCACCCGGGAGGGCGCACCGCCGTGCAGCGGTCCCGACATGGCGCCCACGGCACCCGACAGGGCCGCGGCCACGTCCGCGCCCGTGGACGCGATCACCCGCGCGGTGAAGGTGGAGGCGTTCATGCCGTGCTCGGCGGCCGACGTCCAGTAGGCGTCGACGGCCGCGACATGCTTCGGGTCCGGCTCGCCCCGCCAGCGGATCATGAACCGCTCGACGACGGACCTCGCCTTGTCGATCTCCCGCTGGGGCACCATCGGCAGACCCTGGCCGCGCGCCGACTGCGCGACGTACGACAGCGCCATGACCGCGGCCCGGGCCAGGTCCTCGCGGGCCTTCTCCACGTCGATGTCCAGCAGCGGTTTCAGGCCCCACACGGGGGCGAGCATGGCCAGCGCGGACTGCACGTCCACCCGGATGTCACCGGAGTGCACCGGGATCGGGAAGGGCTCGGCGGGCGGCAGTCCGGGGTTGAAGGCGCCGTCCACGAGCAGCCCCCACACGTTCCCGAAGGAGACGTGGCCGACCAGGTCCTCGATGTCGACGCCCCGGTACCGCAGGGCACCGCCCTCCTTGTCCGGCTCGGCGATCTCCGTCTCGAACGCGACGACTCCCTCGAGTCCGGGTACGAAATCGGACATCAGGCGGCTCCTCGTGATGTGTACGGCGGAAGGGGTACGCCGGCCCGGCTCCACGGTCTGTAGCGGTCGTTCTCGAAAATTCGCGGTCCGAAACGGTCACCCCGGTTGATGCCCCGATCGGTCGGCGGTCACCCGACCCGAGCGGCATCAGCACGATATCTCCGAGTGCCACCTTTGGGGAGAGCAAGCGGCACTCAGTGCCACACAGTGATGAAGCCCACCCGCCCCGTGGTCACTGTCCACAAGCCGCCGACGGCCCCGGGTGCGTACGGCAAGATGACGACGTGACCGACCGCCACCCGGACGAACCCGCAGCCCAGCCGCCCGTGCACCCCGCCGCCAAATCCACCACGGACCCGGTTATCGAACCCATCGTCGAACACGCGGCCGAAGGGCCCGTCGAGGACCTGTCCGCCAACCCCGCCGAAATGCGCGCCCACTACCGCGCCGAAGGCCTCGACGAGTCCTCGCTCGCCCCCCACCCCATGGACCAGTTCGCCCGCTGGTTCAAACAGGCCGCCCAGGCCGCCCTCGCCGGAATGATCTACGAACCGAACGCGATGATCGTCTCCACCGCCGATGCCGAAGGACGCCCCAGCTCCCGCACCGTCCTGATGAAGCAGTACGACGAACAGGGCTTCGTCTTCTACACGAACTACGACTCCCGCAAGGCCCGGGACCTCGCCGCCAACCCGTACGTCTCCCTGCTCTTCCCCTGGCACCCCATGGCCCGGCAGGTGATCGTCACCGGCACCGCCCGCCGCACCGGCCGCGACGAAACCGCCGCCTACTTCCGCACCCGCCCCCACGGCTCCCAGCTCGGCGCCTGGTCCAGCGCGCAGTCCTCGGTCATCCACTCCCGCGCCGAACTCGACGCCGCCTACCGGGAACTCACGGCCCGCTACCCCGAGGGCACCCAGGTCCCCGTCCCCCCGCACTGGGGCGGCTTCCGTATCGCACCCTCGACGGTCGAGTTCTGGCAGGGCCGCGAAAACCGCCTCCACGACCGCCTCCGCTACGTTGCGGAACCGGACGGCACCTGGCGGGCGGAGCGCCTCAGCCCCTGATCCCGGCGCCCGAAAACGCAGACGGCCCGCGAGCTCAGGTCCTCCGCCGAAAGACGAAGGAGCCGGCCGGACGTACCGGCGAGCCCGCGGACCGGGTGACTGCGTTGGATTAGGCCGGCTGCGCGCATCTCACACGCGCTGGTCCGGCGCCGAACCGAGTACGACGGCGGGCCACTAGCCCGCAGCCACCTCACGCGTCCGGTTGTCATACATCTGCCGAACCACCTCCCTTCCGTGTACCTCACACCCTAGGAAGCGGTCGGAGGGCAGGCAATCGATTTTTCGAGAAATCGGCGCCCCGGACCCGGCCGACCGGCGTGGCCGGCGGCGCTCACGGGGTCAGGACGCCGTCCAGGAACGGATCGATCGCCGCTCGCCAGGCCTCCGGCTGGTCGTAGTGGAGGTAGTGGCCGGCGTCGGGGACCTCCGCGTACTGGCCGTGGGGGAGGACGCGGACCATTTCCTGGGCCTCCGCGCGGCCCAGCTCGCTGTCCAGGCCGCGGACGACCAGGGCGGGGCAGCGCACCTGGGCCAGTTCCTCCCAGTGCGCGTCGTACACCCAGGTCTCGCGGGACCTCAGCATGTGCTCGGGTTCGAAGACGGGGCGCCAGCCGTCCGGGGACTCGGTCATCACCTCGGCGTAGAACTCGCCGCGGGCGGGGTTCGGCCGCTCGACCCAGGGGTCGTCCTCGCCGAACCACTTGCGGACGTCGGCGAGTGTGGCGAAGGGGAGGGGCCAGGACTTGAACCAGTTCTCCCATTCGCGCTGGGAGGCGGCGCCGAGTGCGGAGGCCCGCATGTCGCAGATGATCAGGGCGCGCACCAGGTCGGGGCGTTTGGCGGCGAGCTGCCAGGCGGTCAGGGCGCCCATGGCGTGGCCGATGAGGACGGCCGGGGCGAGGCCGAGTTGTTCGAGGGCGGCTTCGGCGTCGTCGATGTAGGCCTCGCGGGTGTAGCCGTCGGCGGGCTTGTCGCTCCGGCCGTGGCCGCGCTGGTCGAGGGCGACGGCGCGGTGCCGTTCGGCGAGGCGGCGGGCGGTGGGTGCCCAGTGCGAGGCGCGACCCATGAGGCCGTGCAGTAACAGCACGCCCGGTGTGTGCTCGCCGTCGCCGGTCTTGGGCGGGTCGGCGAACTCCCATGCGGCGAGGCGTACACCGCCCGCTCCGGTCACGTCGATGCGACGCATCGTCCTGGCACCCCCCTGCTCGGCCGGGACCGCTCGGTTCCGCGTCGGCGGTCGGTCCGCGCGCTCGTGTACTGGTCGTGCTTCCGCTGTCGTGCTGCGCCTGCTGGTGTCGGCGGTCACCGCCGGCCCCGGGTGTGGCCGCCGGGCGGTGGTGCCTGGTACTTGCCGTGTGTCGGACGTGCTGGTTGGTACAGCGCCCGGCCCGGCGAGATCGTCACCGCCCACGCTATCGAATGGCTATTCGAAAGCGCCGTTTTCGGCGGCAACACCCCACCTTCGAGTGACCTCCCTCGAGGATTGGCCGCTGTCTGCGCGGGGAGATCTTCTGCGGGAGGCGGACCGCTCGGGGAAAACCGGTCCGAGGGGGCGACCCTGAGAGCTCGGGGCTCCGGGTCGGAACAGGGGAGGACAGGCCCCGGCGCCCATCGGCGCCGGGGCCCTCCACGGGTCCGGGATCACGTCCGGGCACATCCTCCCTCCCCTTCCCGGCTGTTGACATCGCTGTCAGGTCCGGCCAAGAGCCCTCAGGTCATATGCCTCATGCGACAGCCTCGCACGCGAACGCTCCGCGCGCTGCGATTCCGCTCACTGAATCTTGATTGCAGTACGATCGCGAAATCATCACAACAGCCCCGGGAGTCACAGGAGTTGCGGGGACGGGACGGATGAGGGGCGCGGGAGGTTCGGGGGGTTCGAGCGGGACCAGGGGCGTCTGCGGGGGCTCGGGTCCTCAGGGCTTGGCCACGAAGACGTGGGACGCGATGTCCGCCCGCAGTTCGGCCGCCTCACCGCCGCTGCCGACCAGGACACCGCCCGCCGACTCCGTCACGCTGACCACCGAGCCGGGCTGCACGCCCGCCCGCCGCAGCGTGTACATCAGCTGCGCGTCCGTCTGGATGGGCTCGCCGATACGGCGTACGACGACCGTCTTGCCGTCCGTGCCCGCAGCCAGGTCGGCCAGCGAGACCATGCCCTCGTCCAGGAACGGGTCCGCGATCTCCTTCTCGCCGAGCTCCTCCAGGCCCGGGATCGGATTGCCGTACGGCGACTCGGTGGGGTGGCGCAGCAGCTCCAGGACGCGGCGCTCGACCGCCTCGCTCATCACGTGCTCCCAGCGACACGCCTCGGCGTGCACCTGCTCCCACTCCAGCCCGATCACGTCGACCAGGAGGCACTCGGCGAGGCGGTGCTTGCGCATGACGCGGGTGGCCAGGCGGCGGCCCTCGTCCGTGAGCTCGAGGTGCCGGTCGGCGGCGACCGACACCAGGCCGTCGCGCTCCATCCGCGCCACCGTCTGGCTGACGGTCGGGCCGCTCTGGTCGAGCCGCTCGGCGATACGGGCGCGCATGGGGACGACGCCTTCCTCCTCGAGCTCGAGGATGGTACGGAGATACATCTCCGTCGTGTCGATCAATCCGGACATACGTGCCCCTCGAAGAGATCTGCCGGAGGCTCGACTGCTCACCGGCGTGTGCGCTGGCCCTGGAGTCAATTCTGACTCATCCCACCGACAACCGGGGCGCGGCGAGGGAACCGGAGGCTCCGGAGCGCGTCGGCACGGCCCCCGGCGCGCCAAGGGGCGCCGGTTCCCGGCTCGGCCGCGGGCCCCGACCGCGCACCGGGCGGCTCCGGGCCGTATTGACATCCCGCTGGTCCGGACCGCACCGTGATCCGCGACACGGGCCGACTTCGAAGGGGCGTCGCCGATGAGCGCAGGGCCGAGCGGCGGGGAGCCGCAGGGCGGGAGCACACCGGCGGGGCGGTTCTTCGACGCGGCGATCGGGCTGCTGCGGCGCCTGCGGGACGAGGACGCGCAGGAGATCGCGGCGGCCGGCACCCTGATCGCGGACACCGTGGCCTCGGGCGGCCGGCTGTTCGCCTTCGGCGCCGGGCACTCCTCGCTGGCCGCGCAGGATCTGGTCTACCGGGCCGGCGGCCTGGCCCTGATGAACCTGCTCGCGGTCCCCGGTGCCGTCGGCGTGGACGTCATGCCGGCGACGCTGGGCTCCGCGCTGGAGCGCGTGGACGGCCTGGCGAGCGCGGTCCTCGACACGAGCCCGCTGCGCTCCGGCGACCTCCTTGTGATCATCTCCCTGTCCGGCCGCAACGCGCTGCCCGTGGAGATGGCGATGCATGCCCGCGCGCTGGGCGTGAAGGTCGTCGGAGTGACCTCGGTGGCGTACGCGGCGGAGACGGAATCGCGGCACTCGTCCGGTACGTACCTCAGGGACCACTGCGACATCGTGCTCGACTCGAAGATCGCGCCGGGTGACGCGGAACTCAGCCTCGACAGCGTCCCGGTCCCCTTCGCCCCCGCCTCGACGGTCGTCACCACGGCACTGCTGCAGGCGGTCATGGCGACGGCCGCGGCGAGCCTGGCGGACCGGGGCATCGAACCGCCGCTCCTCAGGTCGGGCAACGTGGACGGCGGCCACGAGTGGAACGCCCGGGTGTTCCGGGAGTACGCCGACCGGATCTTCTACCACCAGGGGTAGCCGCGTCCACGCCTCACGCCCCCGCCCGGCCCTTCGCCACGTCGGACAGGTCCAGCGCCGCGGCGATCCGTACCGCCACGTCCTCCGCGTACACCGCGTCCACCCGCTCGAACCGGCTGCGCCCGGCCCCTCTCAGAAACGTCACCACACCCAGCGTCCGCCCCCGGCTGCGCAGCACCGCGCACAGGGCGTGCACCGCGTCCGCGGGCCACTGCCGGGCCAGCGCCCAAGCCCGCGCCTGCGCCGGGTCGGCGGCGCCCGCTTCGGCGCGTACGGACCCGGCGCGCTCCACGCACTGCAGGGCGGGATGCCCCTCGTCGTAGCGCACCGGCAGTCCCGCCCTGCCGGTGAGCATGCTCGGCCCGGGTGCACCGGACGGCGTCTCCGCCGCCCGCACCAGTCGCACCGGCCCCGCCCCGTCCGCCACCCGGCCGCCCGCAACCCGGTCGATCAGGGCGTGGTCGGCGAACCCGGCGAGGGCGAAGTCGAGATGGACGGTGGCCGCCTCTCCCGGGTCCTCGCACTCGGCGGCGGCTCGTGCGGCGCGGTGCAGCTGGTTGGAGCGGAAGCGGAGCAGGGCCGCCTCCTGCTCGCTCTGCTTGGCCTCGGTGACGTCCTGGAACAGCCACCCGACCCCAAGCGGAACCGGCTCCTCCGCCAGTGGTGAGGCCAGCCGCAGGAACCCGCTGCGCCAGCACCGCCGCCTCTCGCCGTCCGCGGTCCGCACGCTCACCCAGATCTCGGCGGGCGCCGGCGGCGCGCCCTCGGCGAGCACATACGTCAGGGCGCTCTCCAACTCCTCGACGCCCTGGGCGAGCAGGTCCCCGAGGGGCCGTCCCAGCACGGCCGTACGCCCGATGCCGAGCGCCCGGGCCGCGTGGGCGTTGACGACGGCGGGCCGCAGATCCGCGTCGACGAGCACGACACCCCAGCTCGCGTCCTCGAACAGGGCTTCGCTGAGCGCGATCGACCGCTCCAGATCGATCTGCGCGTGCACCTCGCTGAACGCGCAGTACACCCCGGCGGGTTTCCCGTCGGGCCCCCGCACCGCCGCGGACTGGGTGCGTACGAGCACCCGCCCGCCGTCCTTGGTCAGCAGTGCGAACTCGTGCACCTGCCGTCCAGGGGCCCGCATCGCGGACATCAGCCATGCCTCGACCTCGGCCGCGTCGGCGCTGCGCACGGCCCACCCGGCGAACCCGCGCCGTCCCACCGCCTCGGCCGCCGCCCAGCCGAGGATCCGCTCGGCCTCCCGGTTCCAGTGCGTGACGACCCCGTCCGCGTCGAAGGCGCACAGGGCCGCGTCCATCCCGTCGAGGAGCGCGGCGAGAAGATCCGAGCCATCCCGCTCCGGCTCGTCCGGCCCCAGCTCGTCCGTGGTCCCCCTCCGCCGGGAAGCACTCACCCGAACCCCCCTGCAGCCTGCGCGTCCGCCCATACGGCACGCTCGTCCGCTCTTTCGTCCACATTCAACTCGACCGTGACCCAGCCCACATCTCCTTCACGGAAGATTGGGGAAAATCCTTGCGCCGTGGTTCCCCGTCCGTGGAAGGGCCGGAACCGGCCGCCGGACTACCCCTTGCTGACCGCCGCCAGGATCTCCGGCAGCCGGCCGGCTGTGCGGGGAGCCGCGAGGCGGAGGCCGAGGACGGTGATCAGGGCGCCGTAGGCGGCGCCCGCCGGCAGCAGCAGCCAGGTCCATTCGTCGCCGCCCGCGGTGACGTTGAGCCAGATCGTCGCCGCGATCACGGGCGCGGACAGCAGGGCCGCCGACACCATGCCGCCGAGGATGGAGATCCAGGCGAGCCCCGCCTGCCCGGGGACCACGTTCTTGTAGCCGTCCTGCGGTATCGAGTACGGGAAGCGGGCCGAGGACCAGGCGCCGGTGGCCAGCATCGCGCCGAGCAGCGCGAGGGACAGCCCCAGCACCTCGGGCAGTCTGTCCCAGGCGCCGAGCAGGGCGGTCGTGACGAGGGTGACGAGGGCGGCGTACGGCACGGTGATCAGCAGCAGGGCCAGCGCCCGGCCGCGCAGTTCCGCGTGGGCGTCGCGGGTGGAGGAGATCGTCGTCGCGACCATCCAGAACGCGGAGGTGTCCTGCCCGAACTGGTTGTACATCTGGATGCCGAGCATGCCGGCCGCGAAGCAGGCGAAGTAGATCGAGCCGGTGCCCTGGAGGGCGTTGAAGACGGGCACGATCAGCCCGATGGCCAGCGATGTCACCCACGCCGCCTTGGTCTTGGGGTCGCGCCACACATAGCGCAGGCTGCGCTCCGCCACCGTACCGGTGCGGCCCGCGGGCAGCAGCCGGGACAGGCCCCCCGAGGACCGCTCCCGGGGGCCGGGTTCGGCGGCCTGGAGCGTGGAGGAGTCGGGTGCGGTCATGAGCCTCGTCAGGCTGCGCGACCACACGGCCAGCAGGGCCGCCAGTGCCGCCGCGCTCAGCGCGAGCTGGGCGGCCCCGACGCCGTACGAGCCCTTGCTCACGGAGTCCACCGCGCCGATCGCGGAGGCGGGCGGCACCCAGCGCACGATGTCGCCCACCGGGTCCAGCCGAGACAGGCCCGCCGAACCCAGCTCGCGCGCGCCGAAGTTGACGAGCTGCGCGCCGACGGCGACGACAAGCCCGCTCAGTACGGCGAGGTCCCGGCCCTTGCGGCTGGTCAGCAGCCGGAGGTTGGCGGCGGCGACGGCCCGCGCGAGGGTGACGCAGCTGAGCAGGGTGAGGACGACGGCGAGGACCGCCGTGGCGTACGCGGCCGCCCCGTGCGCCACGGAGATCACCGAGCCGACGGCCATGCAGAGCGTGAACAGCGGTCCGATGCCGACCAGGGACGCCACCAGCAGTGCCCGGACGAGGGGCCCCGGGCGCAGCGGCAGCATCACCAGACGGGTGGGGTCGAGCGTCTCGTCGCCGCTGGGGAAGAACAGCGGCATCACGGCCCAGCCGAGCGCGAGGACCTCGGTGCCGAGCACGGTGACGGCGGCGGCGTGCGCGTTGCCGCGCAGGAGGATCAGGCCGAGCAACTGGGCGGCGGCGAACAGCAGGACCAGGACGAGGGACGCGAGGAACGCGGCGCGCCGCCCGGCGGACCGCCGCAGCCCGCCCAGCAGCAGGGACAGCTTCAGCCGTACGACGACGGCGGTCAGGCCGCTCACCGGGCCCCGCCGCCGAGCCAGTCGAGGTCGGCGCCGGCGGTGCGGCCGTGCGCGCCGACCAGTTCGAGGAACGCCTGCTGCAGGCTGGGTGCGTCGCCGCGTACGTCGGCGAGCGGGCCGTGCGCGCGGATGCGGCCCGCGGCCATGACCGCCACCCAGTCGCACAGCGACTCGACCAGCTCCATGACGTGGGAGGAGAAGACGACGGTGGCGCCGGAGGCGGTGTACCGCTCCAGGACGCCGCGGATGGTCTGGGCGGAGACCGGGTCGACGCCCTCGAACGGCTCGTCGAGGAAGAGGACCTCGGGGTTGTGCAGCAGCGCGGCGGCGAGGCCGATCTTCTTGCGCATCCCGGTGGAGTAGTCGACGACGAGCTTGTGCTGGGCCCCGGCCAGATCGAGGACGTCGAGGAGCTGGGCGGCCCGTTTGTCGACCTCGGCGCCGGGCAGTCCGCGCAACCGGCCGGTGTAGCCGAGGAGTTCACGCCCGGACAGTCTCTCGAAGAGCCGCAGCCCCTCGGGCAGCACCCCGATACGGGCCTTCACCTGGACCGGGTCGCGCCACACGTCGTGCCCGACGACCTCGACGGTGCCGCGGTCGGGCCGGAGCAGTCCGGTGACCATGGACAACGTGGTGGTCTTTCCGGCCCCGTTGGGTCCGACCAGCCCGATGAACCGCCCGGCGGGCAACTCGAGATCGACCCCGGCGACGGCGACGTGTTCCCCGAACCGCTTCCACAGGTCGTGCACGCGTACGGCGGCGGGAGCGGAAACTGTTCCCTCGTTCATGGGAGAACCCTACGGCGCGGGGGGTGCGCCCCTTCGGGGGCCGTTAGCGATCCCGCCCGCACGCATATGCCAACGGCGACACCAACTTCTCCGCGTCCGGCAACCACCGATTCGCCGACGTGGGCCGCCGGACCCACTGCACGGCCCCCCGCGACCCGAACCGGGTGGGCGGCGCGGCCACGTACGCGCCCTCGCCGAGCGTGACCAGGCCGAGTGTGTTCGGCTGCCAGCCCAGTTTGCGCAGCAGGTCCGGCACCTTCGCGGACGCGCCCGGCAGCACGAAGAACTGCATGCGCCGCGCCGGCGTCAGGATCACCGGACCGAGTGTCAGGTCCATCCGTTCCATGCGCGCGAGCGCGAGGAACCCGGCGGTCTCCGGCACGTCGATCGCGTCGAACGTGCGCCCGGTGGGCAGCAGGATCGACGCGGTCGGCCGCTCCGACCACAGACCGCGCGCGACGGTCGCACTGCCGGTCGCCTGCGTCGCCCAGTCGCCGTGCGCCGGGTGCGCGCCGGGCACGGGGCACTCGGACTGACCGCAGGAGCAGCGGTGCGTCCCGTCGACGGCGTCCAGCCAGGTGCCGGGGAACACGTCCCAGTGACGCTCCTCGACGTAACGGACGGCGACATCAAGGAGTGACTCGCCGCGCTGCTTCGGGATGTGGGCGGCTTCGGGGCCCGCGATGGTCTCTTCCACGATGAACTCAACTCTAGCGGTCACCGGGGGTTACGGGCCGCCCACGCGGCGCTGTCCGGGCCGGGAGCAATGCTTTTTGAGCACGTCCTTTTCATCCCACATGCGCCGGGGAGGAGCACCGTCCCGGCGGGTGGGGCGCATGGATGCACGCGTGGGGGCGCGCACGGGGAACCGCGGTGGGGGTGGGGTAACCAGGTGAGGGGCGCCGGGATCAGCCCTTACCCCGGCAATCTTCGCATGTCTCGCATCAGAGGTATGTCCGCTGGGCATCGATCTTCAAGGCCGGATCTTTTCGGTGCACCGGCCACTCGGCGAACCGAGCCAGGAAGTAGGGGGTACGCCATGGCCGCCAGGCCTCTTGTCGCGCGGCAGCCGAACGAACGACTGCAGGCGCTCATCCAGGAAGCGGGCTGCTCGAACGCGGGGCTCGCCCGCCGGGTCAACATGTGCGGCGCGGAGCACGGTCTCGACCTGCGCTACGACAAGACGTCCGTGGCACGCTGGTTGCGCGGACAGCAGCCCCGGGGCCGAGCCCCGGCGATCATCGCGGAGGCGCTCGGCCGCAAGCTGGGGCGTACGGTCACGATCGACGAGATCGGCATGGCCAACGGCAAGAACCTCGCGTCCGGCGTGGGCCTGCAGTTCTCGCCGACGGTGCTCGGCGCCATCGAGCAGGTCTGCGAGCTGTGGCGCAGCGACGTCGGGCGCCGGGACTTCCTGTCCGGGTCCTCCGTCGCGGCCTCCGCACTCGTCGAACCGAGCCGTGACTGGCTGATCTCCGGGCCGGACCCGCAGGTGGCGCGGTCGGCCGGGCCGCGGGTGGGGCAGTCGGACGTGGACGCGGTGCGGGCGATGACGCAGGCCCTGGTCGAGTTGGACCACCAGTACGGCAGCGGGCATGTGCGGCCGGTCGTCGTGCACTACCTCAACAGCGTCGTCTCCGGGCTGCTGGCCGGGTCGTACCGGGACGCGGTGGGACGCGAACTCTTCGGGGCCGTCGCGCGGTTGACCGAGCTCGCGGGATACATGGCGGTCGACACCGGACAGCCGGGGCTGGCGCAGCGGTACTACATCCAGGCGTTGCGGCTCGCACAGGCGGCCGGTGACCGGGGTTACGGCGGCTATGTGCTCGCCGCGTCCATGAGCCACCTCGCCGCGCAGCTCGGGACCCCGCGTGAGATCGCGCAGTTGGCGCGGGCGGCGCAGGAGGGGGCACGGGGGCGCGTGACCCCGCGTGCCGAGGCGATGTTCTACGCGGCGGAGGCGCGCGGGCATGCACTGATGGGCGATGTACGTGCCACGCAGATCGCGTCCGGGCATGCGGTGACGGCCCTGGAGTCGGCCGACGCGGCGTCCGGGGACGACCCGGCGTGGATCGCGCACTTCGACGAGGCGTACCTGGCGGACGAGCTGGCGCACTGTCACCGGGACCTGGGGCAGGCCGAGGCCGCGGCCCGGCGGGCGGAGGAGTCGCTCGCCGGACACCCGGAGTCCCGGGCCCGGCGGCGGGCGATCGGCCTGGTGCTGCTCGCCACCGCGCAGGTGCAGCAGCGGGAGGTGGAGCAGGCGTGCCACACGGGGTTGAAGGCCGTGGAACTGCTCGGCACGCTGCGGTCCAGCCGGGGGGCGGAGTATCTGGACGACCTGCAGCAGCGGTTGGCGCCGTATCGGGAGGAGGCCGTGGTGCGGGAGTTCGGGGCGCGGGTGGAACTGGCGGCCGCGTGACGCCTGCGGCGGTTGCGGGTTGATGACGTGCCCGGCGGTTGTGTGGCGTGCCCGGGGCCGGGGGTGCGGTCGCGGGGCTCCGTCCCGGACTCCGGGGGCGGTATCGCCGCAGGGGTGACGGATGTCTCGTTGGTGCGGGATGTCGCTGGCCGGTCGCGCCGTTTCCGCGCGCCTCCCGGGGTACACCCCCTGTCCGGCGTGGCACCCGGTGACGGGGACCCGGTAGCGTAAACCGACGATTCCGAAGGTCCCCCATTCGTAGGAGTCCCGGTGACGCAGAGTGGACAGGGCGAGGAGCCCTCGGCGCGGCAGGCGCGCGAAGGCATCGTGCTGCCCTCCGACGGCGGCGCGCCTCTGCTGCCGGGCCGGCCGGGCGGGGTGAACGGTGCCGTACCCCCGGCGCCCGCACCCGCGCCCGCCGGCGGGCAGGAATGGGGGCAGCCCTGGGGGCCGGAACAGGCTCCCCGGCATCAGAACCAGCATCAGATCCCGCCCCAGGACCAGCACCAGAACCAGCCCCAGGACCAGCACCCGCAGTGGGGGGCACAGCCGTCCTGGCAGGGAGCGGACCCGCGCTCGGCCTGGGGGCAGCAGCCGCCGGCCGGATCGGGGCAGCCCCTGCCCCCGCAGCAGAGCCCCGGTGCCGGTCCGCTGCCCCCGGCGGCCGGCTCCTCCGACGAGGGCGCCACGCAGTACCTGCCGCCCGTTGCCGCCGCCCCGAACGAGGGCGCGACGCAGTACATACCCCCGGTGGCCGCAGTTCCGGACGAGGGGGCCACCCAGTACATCCCGCCGGTGGGTCCGGGCGCGCTGCCCCCGGAGATGCCCGCTGACCAGGCGACCCAGTTCCTCGGTCGGACCGCCGCCGGTCCGCTGCCGTCCGCCGCGGACCCGAACGCGCAGGCCACGCAGTACCTTCCGCCCGTGCCCGGGCAGCCGTACGCCGTGCGGCCCGGGGCTCCCGGGCAGGCGCCGCCCGCCGAGTTCGACAACCTCTTCCGCAGCAGCGCGGGCGGGGCCCCCGAACCCACCCAGCACCTGCCGCGGTTCGACGGCGCGGACGCCCCCGGCGCACCCGCGGTCGGCGCGGCCGACCAGAGCGGTGGCCGTACCCGTTCCCGCGTCCCCCTCATCGCGGGCATCGGCGTCTGCATAGTCGCCCTCGGGATCGGGGCCGGCGCCCTGCTCAGCGGTGGCGGCGACGGCAGGAACGACACCGGCAAGTCCGTCGCCGCGACCGCGGCCGCCCCGGAGGCCTCGCAGCAGGGCGCCGCCGACCCGGCCCGGGCGCAGGCCGCCGCCCTGGACAAGCTCCTCGCCGACAGCGGCAACAGCCGTGACGCGGTGATCAAGGCGGTCGCCGACGTCAAGGCGTGCCAGAACCTCGACCAGTCGGCCGGCGTCCTACGGGACGCGGCCAAGCAGCGCGACGACCTGGTCGGCCGGCTGTCCGGACTCCAGGTCGACAAGCTCCCCGACCATGCCGCGCTGACCGCCGCACTGACCAGCGCCTGGAAGGCGTCCGCGTCCGCCGACATCCACTACGCGGCCTGGGCCGACCAGGTCTCGGGCAAGAAGGGCTGCAAGAACGGCCGGGCGCGCGTCACCCCCCAGGTCCAGGTGGCCAACCGGGACAGCGGCACGGCCAGCGCCCAGAAGGCGAGGGCCGCGCGGCTGTGGAACGTCATCGCGCAGAAGTACGGGCTGACCGAGCGCCGGCCGACCCAGCTGTGAGCACGGCGGTGCGCGCCGCCCGGTGAACAGGGCGGCGCGTACCCGGCACCCCTCACTCGCTGTCCGTGCTCTCCAGCGTCTTCGACACGTTCACGAAGCCCTTGCGCGCCGCCACCAGCCGCCCGTCGCGCACGGCCTGGAAGGTGACGTCGGAGTTGATCAGGCGGGGGAAGTCGACGACCGCGGTCAGGTCCTGGAACCGCCAGCGCAGGGTCGGGGTGAGGCCGCCGGTGTCGACCTTCAGGCCGTTGTCGAGCGCCGCGCGGATCGTACGGGCGGACACCTCGCCGTTGCCGAGGGACTCCACGACCTTCCGCAGGACCGTGTACGCGATCCAGGTGGTCTGCACGCCCGCGTCGGCCGGATCGATCCGGTTGTCGCCGAAGGCCTGCTCCCTGATCACTTCCTTCATCGGGTTCCAGCGCGGGTCCGACGCCTCCGGGTACCAGCCGGTGACGTACGCGTCCTCGTAGGGGCCGGAGCCCCCGCCGGAGGCGTCGATCACCGACTGGTCGACGCTGCCGAGCACCGACGCGGTGCCTACCGCCGGGTAGTCGGCGCTCAGACGGCGGAAGGAGTCCATGAAGATCCCCGTGCGTTCGTCGAGCGCCGGCACCACGCATCCCTTCTTCCGCGGCTCCGCGGTCGCCGCCCGCAGCGCCTGCCGTGCCTGGTCGCCGAGGGCGGTGGCGTCCTCGGCGGCGCGCACGTCGGCCGCCGGGGCGTGGTGCGCGGCCTTCAGGCCGGCGTCCAGCAGCAGGGGGAGCTGGTCGCCGGCGATGGTGTCGGGGCGCACGAGGGCGACGGCACCGCAGGTCCGGCCCAGCTCCTCGCCGAGGCCGGCCAGCAGCGCGGGCTGGCCGCCGTTGACGGGGTAGGACAGCACGCTCTTGAACTCGTCGTCGGTGAGGCCGTAACCGCCGATGTAGGGGATGCCCGCCGACTCCAGCGGGGAGAGGAAGGAACCGGCGTACTGGCTGTAGGAGCCGACGACCGCGACGGCCTGCTTCTTCACGGCGAGCCGGGCGCACTTCGCGGCGTCCACGTAGTCGTTGTGGTCGTTGCAGGTCAGGACCTCGAGTTTGCGGCCGCTCAGGCCGCCGTGGGCGTTGACCCAGCGGGCGTAGGCCTGCGCCATCGCCGGCATGCCCGGCTTGTTGGTCGCCGAGGTCTGGTCGGGCGCCCAGGTCATGACGGTCACGCGGGTGTCCCCGGAGCCCCCCGTGGTACCGGGGACGACCCCGCAGGCGACCGCGATCGACGCACAGGCCACCAGTGCGCCCGCGGACAGCAGGACGGTTCTGACGCGGTGAGTCGCTTTCTCGCGGACGGAGCCCGGAACGCGGGAGCGGGTGGAGGAGGTGCTGCTGCGTCGCCTGCCGGTCATGCACACGCACGATTCCCTCACACCGCTAACCGAGGAGTGATCGGCAGCCAACAGAAGGTGACATCGAAGTGAATTGCGGGGTCCGATGATCGGTGTTTCATGAGGAACGTACGATCGATGACCGTGCAAGGTCCGGAGAACTCTTCCCGTCGCGGTCGTCGCTCATCCACCATGGGCGGCATGCCACTGAACGACATGCCGTGGTGGCGCTGGCGCAGCAATGTGCGCTCCGCGCTGCACATGCTCTCCGACCCCGTCTTCCAGCGCGACGTGTGGCTGGCCGGTGTCGAGGGGTACGGCGACGTCACCGACGCCGTGTACCGCCTCGTCGAGGACACCTGGCTGGACAACTGGTCGGCCGAGAAGTACGTGGGCACGATCTTCCGGGACTCGCAGGAGGCGGCCCTCGTCGACACCGCCGTCCTGCGGGTGCTGCGGATCATGCACCAGGTCGGGCCGGACGCGCCCGTGGCGGCCTACCTCGACCACCAGGGGTGGCCGGAGGCGGTGCGGGCGGCACGGGACGCCCATGTACGGCTCTCGGTGGCCGACGGGGAGGAGCCGGACGCGCCGCCGCGCACGCTCGAGGTGCTGCGGATCCTGACCAGGAGCGCGTAGGCCCCGTCGTTCCGGCGTGGGCCCCGCGTCCGCCGGGCCGTCCGGGGTGCGGGACGGCGGTCCACACGGACCCGCGGACATGAGACCCTGGCGTGCATGAACGAGCAGTCCACCCGAGCCCCGGCCCCGGCCGACCAGTACGTCCTCACCCTCTCCTGCCCGGACAAGCAGGGCATCGTGCACGCCGTGTCGAGCTACCTGTTCATGACCGGCTGCAACATCGTCGACAGCCAGCAGTTCGGCGACCAGGACACGGGACTGTTCTTCATGCGGGTCCACTTCTCCGCCGAGGCCCCGGTGACCGTGGACAAGCTGCGCGCGAGTTTCGCCGCGATCGGTGACTCCTTCCAGATGGACTGGCAGATCCACCGGGCCGACGAGAAGATGCGTGTCGTCCTCATGGTCAGCAGGTTCGGCCACTGCCTGAACGACCTGCTCTTCCGCGCCCGGATCGGCGCGCTGCCCGTCGAGATCGCGGCCGTGGTCTCCAACCACACCGACTTCGCCGAGCTGGTGGGCTCCTACAACCTTCCGTTCCACCACATCCCGGTGACCAAGGACACCAAGCCGGAGGCCGAGGCGCGGCTGCTGGAGCTGGTGCGCGAGCTGGACGTGGAGCTGGTGGTCCTGGCCCGCTACATGCAGGTGCTGTCGGACGACCTGTGCAAGCAGCTCAGCGGCAAGATCATCAACATCCACCACTCCTTCCTGCCGAGCTTCAAGGGCGCCAAGCCCTACCACCAGGCCCACGCGCGCGGTGTGAAGTTGATCGGCGCGACCGCGCACTACGTCACGGCCGACCTCGACGAGGGTCCGATCATCGAGCAGGAGGTCGAGCGGGTCGGCCACGACGTCACCCCCGACCAGCTGGTGGCGACGGGGCGCGACGTGGAGTGCCAGGCGCTGGCACGCGCGGTGAAGTGGCACGCGGAACGCCGCATCCTGCTGAACGGCCGCCGGACGGTGGTCTTCGCATAGGAGCTCTCCGGCCGGGAGCTCTCCGGCCGATTGCCCGACTGTCGCTGCCGCCGAGTCCCGCGCTGTGCGTGCACACCGGCATGCGGCCGGCGCCCGCACCGAACCGCCCCGGGTCGCTCGCGTGGCGGTTTCACCAGCAGGATGCACTCAAGCGGTGCGGCCGTGCCGCCCGCTGTCCCTGATCGTCACCGTGAACAGCGCCGCCGCTTCGAAGGAGGTGGCGGTCTTCTCGTGTCCGGCGGCGATGCCGCGCAGGCCTTGGAGCATCCGACTCCCGAGATGATCCTTGAAGCCGGACCCCGGACCCCGGACCCCGGACCCCGGACCCCTGACCCCAGGCCCCTGACCCCAGGCCCCCGGACCCCACCGGGGCGCCGCTACATCCGGCTCAGGCACGCCGCCGCGAACAGTACGTCGGTGATCGCCTCGCGGTCGCCGACCTGTCCCGCGGCCGCCTCCTGCGGTGGCACATGGCCCGCGGCCAGGCGGCAGAACTCCACGCCGTCGAGGGCCACATGCGCCACCTCGTGCTCGGCGGAGGCCACCGCCCCGGGGGAGTCGAGCGGGATCAGCCACTGGCCGCCACCCCGGCCCTCGATCTCCAGGCGCAGGCTGCGCCCGGGCTCGCCCGCCGGGACGAGGTGCCGTCCGCCGCGCGGGGCCGCGGCGAGGCCGGCGCGCCGCCGGGCTGCCAGGGTCAGCGGCAGTATCCGTGCCGCCAGGTCGAACATCTGGTGGAGATGGCGCGGCGCCGGGGGGTCGTAGGGGTAGTCGACGGCGTTCGCGATGTCCTCCGCGTGCACCCAGCACTCGAAGGCCCGGTCCAGCATCGCGTCGTGCAGTGAGAGGCCGAAGGCGCCGTAGGACACCGGGACTGCCCCGCCGGTGTCGTCGGTGAGGGACACCGTCCGGACGAGCTGGTGGGTCTGATCGCGCCACGGGACGCGGATGGAACGGGTCGGCGGGAAGTGGGAGGCGCGCCAGTACGCCTCCGTGCGCTCCTGGGGGTTGCCGTCGTCCCCGGCGGCGTCGCCGAGGGGGTCGTCCAGCCCGAGCGCCACCGCGACCAGTCCGTCGACGGAGAGCAGGTGGGCGATCACTCCCGCCACGGTGGTACGGCGGCTCGCCGGTGCGGTCCCGTCGAACCACCGCAGCCTGACCGGCGCGTGCCACTCGCCGTCGCCGAAGTCCTGCAGCAGGGCGTCCAGCCGCGCGGCCTCCGCGTCGTAGGGAGCCGCCCACTGAGGCACCGGGATGCGCGGCGGGCGCCGGTCGAGGCAGCTCGCCAGGACACGGGTGCGCAGGGCGGGGTCGAGATCGAGACTCTCGGGCCGCTGCAACAGCCCCACGGCCTTCCGCAGCCGCCGCGCCTCCTCCGCGCACGGGCCGCAGCCACCGAGGTGCGCCTCCACGGCGGCGGTCTCCTGCGCGGAACAGGCGGCCAGGGCCCAGGCCCCGAGCAGCGACTGCAGCACCCGGTGCGCGAGCGGCACCGCCTCGTCACCGGGCGGCGTGGCGCCGCCGGGCACGGGTCCTGGGGCCACCTCGGACACCTCGCGCTCGTCGGCGCCTCCGGGCGCGCCCTGCCCGCCGCACCTCTCGCAGGCGCCGTGCCCCTCGAACTCCTCGTACTTCCGGGAGCGCTCGGCCCCGGTCACCACACACCCCCCGTTTCCGGCGGCGTGCCCGAGGGACGCGTCTCGTGGGCGGTGGCGAGGAGCTGCAGGCCGAGACGGAGCCTGCGGCGGGCCTCGTCCTCCGTGATGCCGAGGTCGGCGGCGGTCCGGCGGTAGTCCCGGCGCTGGAAGTAGGCCCGCTCCAGAGCGGCGCGCAGCGGCACCGGCATGGAGGTGACGATGTAGTCCGCGCGGGCCGCGACCGAGGCCTGGCGCACTCTGCGCTCCAGGTCCTCCGCAGTGCCCCGGCCCTCCCGTGCCAGCGCGGCGGTCTCGGTGGCGCGCAGCCGCTGGACGGCGAGCCGGTGGCTCAGCGCGGCGACCCAGGTGCGCAGCGGGCCCTGCCCGGGGTCGTAGGCCTCGGGGTTCTCCCAGACGTGCGCGAACACCTCGCGCGTGACGGCGTCCGCCTCCTCCTCGTCCCCGAGCACCCGGTGGGCGAGGCCGTGCACCAGGGAGGCGAACCGGTCGTAGCACTCGCCGAGCGCGGCGGCCTCACCCCGGGTGAGCCGCTGCTGCATCCTGCGGTCCCACCGGGGCGGTGCGTCCTTCGTCGCCATGCGGCCCCCTCGTCCCCGGACGTGCCCCGCGCCCTGCTCCGGTTCAGCGTGCGTCCCCCACGCCTTCGAATGTAGTCGGCACATCGGACGACGCACGCCCCTTTGTGGCAATGTGCGCCCCTCGGCGAGCCGCGGATGGTAAAGGCCGCAGCGCGGGGGATCGCGCCGGGCGCGCGGACGCCATCCGACGGCCTGCGGATCAGTGCTGAACGAACAAGACCGTTACAGATTGAATTGGCTCATCTACTACCCGATTTCGATCGGCAGTTCGGTGTTTCATGGGAGGGTGTTCGGGCAGCTGCGCCCCAAGGAAGCGTAGGGACCGCTTCCGTTTCATGGACGGCGCGGGCAGGCGGGAGGCGTGGCGGTGACGCTCACAGTGACCGGGCGGAAGCACGGCGAGTGGATCGTGCTCCAGGTGGCGGGCGAACTGGACCTGATGACGTCACCCGTGCTGCGCCAGCGGGTGCACGACGCGGTGGCCGACGGCCGCCACTGCCTCGTACTCGACCTCTCCGAGGTGGTCTTCTGCGACTCCAGCGGCGTCGGCGTGCTCGTCGCCGCGCGCAGACTGCTGCGCTCCTGCCGGGGCCGGCTCCGCATCGTCCTGCCCGGGCACAGCGCTCCCGAGGGCTCGCACGTCAACCGCGTCCTCGCCGCCCTCGGCGTGCGCCGCCTCTTCGACGTGCACCCCGACCTCGGCTCCGCCACCGACGACGACACGACACCGCCGCTGTCGGCCTGATCCCGCCCCGCCCCGGGCGGACACCACCGCCCGCCCCCACCGCACGGCACTCCCGGTGTGAGTGCCGGCGCACCACGGTCAACGGAACGTCGCAGGACAGCCACACCGTTGTCCCGGAATTCCTGCGGTCTCGGTACAACCGCCGTTTTCCGTCTCCCCGCGCCCCTCCCGCGGCGTACGCTCCCTGCCGGATACACCCCCGATGTGACGTAAGGCGGCCCGAAACACCATGGTCAGCACCGAGTACGAGCGCAGGATCGCCGCCCGGTTCGCCAGCTTCGACCAGGACGGCAACGGCTATATCGACCGCGCGGACTTCAGCGCGGCGGCCAAGGCGGTCCTCACCGAGTTCGGCACCGCGGCCAGGTCGGAGCAGGGGCAGGCCCTGTACGCCGGGGGTGAGGCGTTCTGGCAGGGCATGGCCGGGATAGCGGACCGGGACGGCGACCAGCGCATCACCCGCGAGGAGTTCGTGGGCGGCGCGGTGAAGCGGCTGCGGGACAACCCCGAGCGGTTCGCGGAGATCGCCCGTCCCTTCCTGCACGCGGCGCTCGCCGTGGCGGACGGCGACCGCGACGGCGCCGCCACGGTCGAGGAGACCTCCCGCGCCCTGACGGCCCTCGGCGTACCGGAGGCCGCGGCCCGGGCGGCGGCCACGACGCTCGACGCGGACGGGGACGGCAAGGTCGGCGAGAGCGAGATCGTGTCCGCGTTCGCCCGCTACTTCACGGTCCCGGAGTAGCCCCCGGCCCTGGGGGTCCTTGCCCTGCGCCCGCCCGGGTCGCGCGGCCCGGCACCGCACTCCCACCGAGCTCTCGGCTCCGTTCGGGCAGGGCCCCCGTCCAGGACTCTCCGGCGTCTTGCGACGCACGGCAGGACCACGCGACCTGACCGGACGCTCATGGCGCGAGGAGCCCTCAGAGCCCCGTTCGGGACTCTTGCTCCGCGGTCCCCGCATAGCGCTCGCGCAGCTTGTACTTGAGCACCTTGCGCAGGGTGTCGTTGCGCGGAAGGGCGTCCACCACCTCGAGCTGCTCCGGCAGTTTGTGCACCGACAGCCCTTCCGCGCGCAGGTACGAGACGACGGCGGCCAGCGTCAGCGCCTCGACGCCCGGCGGCTGGGCCGCCACCTCGACCACCGCGCACACCCGTTCCCCGCGCTCGGCGTCCGGCAGCCCGATCACCGCGACATCGCCCACCGCCGGGTGCCGGTGCAGCAGCTCCTCGATCTCCTTCGCGGAGATGTTCTCCCCCTTGCGGATGATCACGTCCTTGCGGCGCCCGGTGAGCACCAGGTGCCCGGAATCGGTCAGATGTCCGAGGTCGCCGGTGCGCAGGAAGCCGTCCGCGTCGAAGGCCTCGGCGGTCCGGGCCGGATCGAGGTACCCCTGGCAGACGGCCTCCCCGCGCAGCCGCACCTCCCCGTCGACGATCCGTATCTCCATCGCAGCCGGAGGGCGCCCCTCGGTCGTCGCCAGGTTCTCGGGGGAGTCCTCGGGGTCACCCATGGTGATCATCGGCACCTCGGTCATGCCGTACCCGTGGGTGAGCTGGACGCCCATCTCGCGGACGACCGCGTGGTACAGCTCGGGCGGTTTGGGGGCGCCTCCCCCCGCCAGGAGGCGCAGGGAGGGGATCACCTTCGCCCCCGGGTGCCTGCGCTGCTGGGCGAGGAACATCGAGTAGAACGCCGTCGAGCCGCCGGCCACCGTCACCCCGTGCCGCCGGTACTCCGCCAGTGCGTCCGGGAGCGCGAAGTGCTCGAACAGCACCGCGGGGAAGCCGTACAGCAACAGCATCACCATGTAGTCGGGGCCGCCTATGTGGGCGTACGGGAAGGCCATCGAACCGACGTCGTCCGATGTCAGGCGCAGCGCGTGGGCCAGGCAGGAGCCGCCCGCGATCAGCGAGCGGTCCGTGTGCAGGACACCCCTGGGGGCGGAGGTGGTGCCCGAGGTCCAGTAGATCCAGCGGACGCAGGTGCCGTCGGCGGGCGGGGCGGGCAGCGTCGACGGGTCGCCGTCCGGCAGGGCGTCGTACACCTCGACGACGCCTTTCGCGCCCAGCCGGCGGGCCATCTCCGTGTGGTCGTGTCCGCGCCAGACGCCCGGCACCGCGAAGAACTCCGCCTTCGACTCGCGCAGCGCGAACCCGACCTCGCGGTCGCGGTAGGAGGGGATGACCGGGGACTGGACGGCGCCGAGCCGGGCCAGCGCGAAGGACAGCAGGACCGTCTCGATTCGGGTGGGCAGCTGCCAGGCGACCACCGCTCGGGGGCGTACGCCCATGCCGTACAGGCCGGCCGCCACGCGCTCGGCGCGGGTGTGCAGGTCACCGAAGGTGAGGACCCGGTCCCCCTGGAGCAGGACCGGACGGTCGGGGGTGAGGCCGGCGCGGCGCTCGACCAGCTCCCACAGTGTGCGGGCGGAACTCAGGACGTGCGGGGTCTCGTTCACGGCCGGCTCCCTGCTCGGCTGACAACGCTTGGCTGACGACTCGTCAGGTGCCATGCTATCTGACGACTCATCAGATGAGAGCCGGTCCGGCGGAGGGGAACCATGGCGAGCGAACTGCCCCGCATCATCAGCGTCGACGATCACGTGATCGAACCCGCGCACCTCTTCGAGACCTGGCTGCCGGCCAAGTACCGGGACCGGGGTCCGCAGCCGCTGACCGCCGGGATCGGCGAACTGGCCTACGTCGGCGGGAAGTACCGGATCACCATGGACCCCGAGGGGCCGCCGACCGACTGGTGGATCTACGAGGACCTGAAGTTCCCGTACAAGCGCAACATCGCCGCCGTCGGCTTCGACCGGGACGAGATGACCCTGGAGGGGATCACCAGGGAAGAGATGCGGCGCGGATGCTGGGACCCCGGGGCCCGCCTGGAGGACATGGACCTCAACCACGTCGAGGCCAGCCTCTGCTTCCCGACCTTCCCGCGCTTCTGCGGTCAGACCTTCGCCGAGGCGCACGACAAGGAGGTCGCGCTGGCCTGCGTACGCGCCTACAACGACTGGATGGTCGAGGAGTGGTGCGGGGACAGCGGCGGCCGGCTCATCCCGCTGTGCCTGATCCCGCTGTGGGACGTGGACCTGGCCGTGGCGGAGATCCGGCGCAACGCCGAGCGGGGGGTGCGGGCCGTCACCTTCTCCGAGATCCCCACCCACCTCGGCCTGCCCTCCATCCACTCCGGCTACTGGGACCCGTTCTTCGCCGCCTGCCAGGAGACCGGGACGGTCGTCAACATGCACATCGGCAGCAGCTCGCAGATGCCCGCCGCCTCGCCCGACGCCCCACCCGCCGTGCAGGCCTCGCTCAGCTTCAACAACGCGATGGCCTCGATGACGGACTACCTCTTCAGCGGGGTCCTGGTGAAGTTCCCGGGGCTGAAGCTCGCCTACTCCGAGGGGCAGATGGGCTGGATCCCCTACGCCCTGGAACGCGCCGACGACGTCTGGGAGGAGCACCGCGCCTGGGGCGGCGTGCGCGACCTGATCCCCGAGCCGCCGTCGACGTACTACTACCGGCAGATCTTCTGCTGCTTCTTCCGCGACAAGCACGGCGTCGCGTCCCTCGACACGGTCGGCCGTGACAACGCCACCTTCGAGACCGACTACCCGCACGTCGACTCGACCTTCCCGCACACCAAGGAGGTGGCCCTCGACCATGTGAAGGGCCTGGACGACGAGACGGTGTACAAGCTGATGCGGGGCAACGCGATCCGCATGCTGGACCTGGACCTCGACCGGTAGCCCCCGGCTGATGGACCTCTCGTACACGCCCGAGGAGGAGGAGTTCCGGGCGCGGCTGCGTCAGTGGCTGGCGAAGGTGCTGCCCACGCTCCCCCCGAAGCCGTCCCCCGCCGACTGGCCGGCCCGCCGCGCCTACGACCTCGGCTGGCAGCGCACGCTCCACGACGCCGGATACGCCGGCGTCCACTGGGACGCCTCCCCGACCATGCGGCTCATCTTCCTGGAGGAGACCGAGAAGGCGGGGGCGCCCTATGTGGGGGCCAACTTCGTCGGGCTGCTGCACGCCGGTCCCACCATCGCCGCCGAGGGCACGCCCCGGCAGCGGGAGCGCTGGCTGACCCCGATCCTGCGCGGGGAGGAGGTGTGGTGCCAGGGGTTCAGCGAGCCGGACGCCGGGTCCGACCTCGCGGCGCTGCGCACGCGCGCGTGGCGGGACGGCGACGACTACGTGGTGAGCGGGTCCAAGATCTGGACCTCGCACGCCGAGGTCGCCGACTGGTGCGAACTGCTGGTGCGGACCGACCCCGCCGCGCCGAAGCACCGGGGGATCACCTGGCTGGCGATGCCCATGGACGCACCGGGCGTCACCGTGCGGCCGTTGCGGACGCTCGCCGGGTCGGCGGAGTTCGCGCAGGTGTTCCTCGACGAGGTGCGTGTGCCGGTCGCCAACCGGGTGGGCGCGGAGAACGACGGATGGCGCGTGACCATGGTGACGCTCTCCTTCGAACGCGGCACGGCGTTCGTGGGGGAGGTGGTGGCCTGCCGCCGCGTTCTCGGCGAACTCGCTCGCGAGGCACGGCGGAACGGCCGCTGGGACGACCCCGCGCTGCGGCGGAGGCTCGGCCGGCTGAACGCCGAGTTCCGTGCCCTGTGGCGGCTCACGCAGTGGAACGTGAGCGAGGCGGAGAGTGCGGGCGGGGTGCCCGGGGCGGGCGGCTCGGTCTTCAAGCTGAGGTATTCGCACGCGCGTCAGGAGCTGTACGACACCGCCGCCGAGGTGCTGGGCCCCGAGTCCCTGGATCTGGGTCGCCCGTGGGTGCTGGACCGGCTGTCGTCGCTGTCGTACACGATCGCGGCCGGTACCTCGCAGATCCAGTGGAACATCGTGGCCGAACGCATCCTCGGCCTGCCGAAGGGACGGTGACGCGGCCGTGCGCCTCCAGCCGACCGATGACCAGCGGGCGTTGCGGGCGGGAGTGCGCCGCCTGCTCGAGCGCCGCTTCGGCCGGGACGCGCTGCGGGCCGCCGTGGACCGGTCCGGTGCGCTCGACCGTGTGCTGTGGCGGGAACTGGGCGAGGCGGGCTTCTTCGCGCTGCGGCTGCCGGAGGCGGAGGGCGGGGTGGGACTCGGCCTGCCCGAGGCGGTCCTGGCCTTCGAGGAGGCCGGCCGGGCGCTGCTGCCCGGCCCCCTGCTGGCCACCCACCTCGCGGCCGGGCAGGTGCCGGGCGCGGCGAGCGGGGAGACGGTCGTCACGGCGGTGTACGGCGGCCTCGTGGAGTGGCTGGGGGAGGCGGACGCCGTCCGGGGCGACGCGACCGGTGCCGTGCCCCTGGCGTCGGTGGACCCGCTGACGCCCCTGCACCGGGCCGCCGCGGCCGGCGAAGGCGGGCCGCCGGACCCCGTCGCCGTCCTCCTCACCGCCGCCGAACAGCTCGGCGGCGCCGCACGGACCTGCGAGCTGGCGGTGGAGCATGCCCGGACCCGGGAGCAGTTCGGCCGGCCGATCGGGGCCTTCCAGGCGGTCAAACACCTGTGCGCGCAGAGCTCGGTGCGGGTGGAGACGGCACGCGCCGCGGTGTATGCCGCCGCCGTCACCGCCGACCCCCTGGACATCGCCGCGGCCCGTCTGCTCGCCGACGAGGCGGCCGTGTGCTGCGCCCGCGACTGCCTCCAGGTGCACGGCGGTACGGGCTTCACATGGGAGGCGGAGGTGCACCTGTACCTGAAACGAGCATGGGTACGGACCCAGCGTACGGGTTCGAGTGCGGAGAGTGAGGAAAGGCTGGCGGCGGAGCTGCTCTCGGGGCTGGTGCAGTAGGCCCTGAGCAGGGCATCTTCGCCTTTGGGGCCCCTGATGTCGCGGATTGTGGCACTCCGTAATCACGGAGCGTCGATACCGGGTTGTGTCCTACGCGTGACTTGTCACGAGCCGGAGTCGCGGGAGGGCTCCGGTACCTTGTGTGGGATGCGAGCGGTTCTGACCCCGATCCACCACGGTGCGGCCCCTGCGGCGGCGCCGGATCCGGCGATGCGTGCCGTTCGTGGGGCAGGGTGGGCCGTCATGCCCGCCTGTTCGACTCACCGTGGCAAGCGTCGCACAGTATGGCGTACGGGTACTCCTTCGCGCTGGAATATGCCCGAAGCGCTTGTTGGGGTGACTGTACGTCAACCATGCTGTCATGCAAGGGAATCACGGTCCGTGATCCTGGTTCCTGCCATGCAGACGATGACCACGATCGTGGCCCTTTCGAGGCGCGAGGCGATGTGTCCGCCGGTTCGGATGGTGTGAGCGGTGCAGGTGCTTCAAGTGCAGCTGGAGATCCGGCCCGACCCCGCTGAAGTGGGTCGGGCCCGGCGGTGGGCGCGTTCGCGTCTCGCCGGGTCGGGCATAGCGGCGGACGAACCGCTGGCCGAGACGCTGATCCTGCTCGTCTCGGAACTGGTCACCAACGCCGTGGTGCACACCGGCTGCCCCGCCGTGTTGCGCCTGCTGCTGACCGGCGTGTGCGACGCGCCGTCCGGCGCGCCCGCCGGGACCGTCCGGCTGGAGGTCGCCGACGCCAGCGCCCGCCCGCCGCAGCCCCGGCACGCGGGGGGCGACGAGACCGGAGGCCGCGGCCTGGAACTGGTCGACGGGCTCGCCGACCGCTGGGGCTGGGACGCGGAGGGCGCGGGAAAGCGCATCTGGTGCGAGGTGGACCGGTGTACGGCGCCTGCCGGAGCCGGGGCGACGGTGTGCGACGCCGACGCGGTGTCCTGCGGGGCGGAGGCGACGCCTCGGTTCGCGTACGGCGTGATGTGACGAACCGCGAATGCGCCGGGGTCTGCTTCCGTACGCGCCGTCACAAAAAGGGCGTACGTAAGGAATCGCCGGGGGGCTGTTGACGCCGTGTGGCTGTTTGATCACGCTGGTGTTCGGCGATCCGTTGTGAGGGGACGCCGAGGCCTCGGGTGACGGGAGCCCTCGACGAGTGCGGATCGCGCTTCGGCGCCGGCTCCTTGCGGGGCCGGGCGGTCCTGAGGGGCCGTCCGGGAGCGGGCGGGTACGCCGAACCGGCCGGTGGCGCCGTGCCGCACTCGGGGCGAGGTGGGGGGACCGCCCGCTCGAGTGCAGTAGAGGCGGGGGAGAGGTGCCACCGGTCGGCGTCCGCGTCACAGGACGGCCACCGGCGCCACGGGACTTCCGGTGCCGCCGACGAACGGTTCGGGTGTCGCGGACAGCAGGAAGGCGTAGCGCCCCTCTTCTCCACAGGCTGTGGACAACTCCTCGAGATTCCAGTTCTGTCCCTGCGGCATCCCCATCTCCACGAGATGGAGGGCGTGCACGGGCAGCCACAGGTCCTCGATCTCCGGGGGAAAGACCTCGAAGGTGAGCGTGTCGTTCGCCACGGCCGCCACATCGCGCGCGTGGAACCACTCCGGGGTCCGCACGGACAACCCCGGCGACGGATACCCGTAGGCCTGCTTGTCGCCCGAGAGGTAGGTGCGGATCTGTCCGGTCCGCACCAGGACGATGTCGCCGGCCCGCACCCGTGTGCCGGCGAACTCCTCGGCCGCGTCCAGGTCCTCGGGTGTGACGGCGTACGCACCCTCGAGTCGCTCCCGGCCCAGTGCGCGGGGAACGTCGAGGAGCACCCCCCGCGAGACGATGTGGCGCGGTTTGTCGATCCCGCTGTACGCGGCGCCGCCGTGCGGTGTCACCGTGCCGGCCGGACGGCCGTTGTAGAGCTTCCCGGAGTGCGAGACGTGCGGGAGCGCGTCCCAGTGGGTGGCCGCCTGCAGGCCCATGGTCACGGCGTCGTCACTGCACGCGACCGTGCCCGGGCCGAAGAGCTCCTGGTTGACCTGCACCATGACGTGCAGCGGATTGACCCGCCCCGGGATGACGCCGGTCTGCACACCGTCCTGCCGGAGCGGAAGGGCGAGCGGTACGCGCCGCCCGCTGCGCACGCAGGCCGCGGCCTCGCGCACCACCTGGTCGGTCACCAGGTTCAGCGTCCCGATCTCGTCGTCCGCGCCCCAGCGCCCCCAGTTGTTCACGCGGTCCGCGATCTTGTGGAACTCGGCGGGCAGTGACATCGGCCCTCCCCGGGGCTTGTGCCGGAGTATCTGACGACCCGTAAAATCCGACTGGAACGAACCTAACGGACCGTCAGAAACTCCGGAAGGGAAACGGGAGGGGCTGAGCATGGCGAACTTCCTGGCGGGCAAGGTCGTCGTCGTCACGGGTGGGGGCCGGGGTATCGGGCGGGCGGTGGCGCTGGCCGCGGCGGCCGAGGGAGCGCGGGTCGTCGTCAACGACTACGGGGTCTCGGTGGACGGGGCCTCGCCCACGAGCGAGGTCGCCGACGCCGTGGTCAAGGAGATCGAGGCGGCCGGCGGGGAGGCCGTCCCGGCCGCCGACGACATCTCGGCCATGGCGGGCGGCGAGCGGGTGGTGGACCGGGCGCTCGCGGCGTACGGCCGCCTGGACGGGGTGGTGTGCGTGGCGGGCATCCTGCGCGAACGGATGCTGTTCAACATGACCGAGCAGGAGTGGGACCCCGTGGTCGCCACCCATCTGAAGGGCACGTTCACGGTGTTCCGCGCGGCGTCGGCGGTGATGCGCACGCAGCGCTCGGGCACGCTGATCGGTTTCACCAGCGGCAACCACCAGGGTTCGGTCTCCCAGGCCAACTACAGCGCGGCGAAGGGCGGCATCATCTCCCTGGTCCGCAGCGCGGCCCTGGGGCTCCACAAGTACGGGGTGACGGCGAACGCGGTGGCCCCCGTGGCACGGACCCGGATGTCGGCGAACGTCCCCATGGAACTCAAGGAGATCGGCGACCCCGAGGACGTGGCGGCGCTGGTGGTCTACCTCCTGTCCGACCGCGCGAAGCAGGCGGGCATCACGGGCCAGGTGTACACCGTCGCGGGCCCCAAACTCGCGGTCTGGGCCCAGCCGAGGGAACTGAGGGCGGCCTACGCGGAGGGCGCGTGGACCCCGGAGAGGATCGCGGACTTCCTGCCCGGAACGGTCGGGATCGACCCGATGCCGCTGCTGGAGCAGGTGGAGGCGATGGAGCGGGCGGCCCGCCGCGGCCGCTGAGCCCACGCGGAGCGCGGTAGAACCCGGGGCCGCCGGTCTGTCGGCGGCTGCGGGTTCGTCGTGGCTGGTCGCGCGGTTCCCCGCGCCCCTGATGGCGGAGCGCGGCCCGCCATGTCCAGCCCGTCCGGGGCTTCCCCTGCGTGAAGAACGGGAGGAGTTCGAGGACGGGCCCGAAGGCCGACAGCGGGGGTCCGGGGGCGTGGCCCCCGGGGACGGAAGGGCGGCGAGGCGAGAACCCTCCGGCCCGCACCGCGCATCGCCGGCCCACAACACAAGGCGGACACCATGGATTTCGACCCCGACCCGCAGGACGAACCCTTCCGCATCCAGGCCCGCACCTGGCTGGAAGCCCACCTCGGCACCCCCCGCACCCGCCGGTCCTGGGAACACACCCTCGGCCGCGCCGGCTGGATCGGCCTGTCCTGGCCCGAGGGCGGGTACGGCAACCGCACCGCCACCCTCACCCAACAGGTCGTCTGGGCCGAGGAGTACGCCCGTTCCCAGGCACCGCCCCGCTCCGGCCACATAGGGGAGAACCTCCTCGCCCCCACCCTCCTCGCCCACGGCACCCAGGACCAGAAGTCCCGTTTCCTGCCCCCCATAGCCCGTGGCGAGGAACTGTGGTGCCAGGGCTACAGCGAACCCGGCGCCGGCTCCGACCTGGCGGGCCTGCGCACCACCGCCGTACGGGACACCCCGGCCTTCTACCGCGTCACCGGACAGAAGATCTGGACCTCCCTGGCCCACGAGGCGGACTGGTGCTTCGTCCTCGCCCGCACCGACCCCACCTCCCACCGTCACCGCGGCCTGACCTTCCTCCTCGTCCCGATGGACCAGCCCGGCCGCATCGAGGTCCGCCCCATCCGCCAGCTCACCGGGACCAGCGAGTTCAACGAGGTCTTCTTCGACGGCGCGACGGCCCGTGCCGAACACGTCGTCGGCGGCGAGGGCAACGGCTGGCGGGTCGCGATGAGCCTGCTCGGTTTCGAACGCGGCGTCTCCACGCTGGCCCAGCAGATCGGCTTCGCGAACGAACTCGCCGAGGTCGTCCGCACGGCCGTGGCCACCGGCGCGGCGAACGACCCCGTCCTGCGCGACCACCTCGTCACCCAGTGGGCCGAACTGCGCACGATGCGCTGGAACGCCCTGCGCACCCTCGGCGACACGGCGGACCCGGCCGCCCCCAGCGTGGCCAAACTGCTGTGGGCCCGCTGGCACCAGCGTCTGGGCGAACTCGCCATGCAGGTCAGGGGCGCGGCAGCCGCGGCAGGCCCGGCCGACTGGTCGCCCACGGCACCGTACGAGCTGGACCCGCTGCAGCACCTGTTCCTCTTCAGCCGGGCCGACACCGTCTACGGCGGCTCGGACGAGATCCAGCGCACGATCATCGCCGAGCGTGTGCTCGGCCTGCCGAAGGAACCCCGGGGAAACGAGGACTGAGGGAGTCGCGATGCGAGGCGTGATCTACGACGGCAGCCGGACCCGGGTCGTGGACGATCTGGCCGTCCGGGACCCCGGACCCGGCGAGGTCCGCGTGGCGATCCGTGCGGCGGGTCTGTGCCACAGCGACCTGTCCGTGGTCGACGGGACCATCCCCTTCCCCTCTCCCGTGGTGCTCGGGCACGAGGGCGCGGGGATCGTGGAAGCCGTCGGCGCGGGCGTCACGCACGTCGGGCCCGGCGACCACGTGGCGCTGTCCACACTGGCCAACTGCGGGACGTGCGCGGACTGCGACCGCGGTCGCCCGACGATGTGCCGGCAGGCGATCGGCCGCCCCGGCCGCCCGTTCACGCGGGGCGGCGGGCCGGTCCACCAGTTCGCGTCCACCTCCGCCTTCGCCGAACGCACGGTCGTCAGGGCCGTCCAGGCGGTCCGCATCCCCGAGGACGTCCCGCTCCCCTCGGCGGCCCTGATCGGCTGCGGCGTCCTCACCGGTGTGGGCGCCGTACTGAACCGCGCCCGGGTGGACCAGGGCGAGACGGTCCTCGTCATCGGGACGGGCGGAATCGGCCTGAACGTCATCCAGGGCGCGCGGATCGCGGGAGCGTCGCGGATCGTGGCGGTGGACGCCGACCCGGCGAAGGAGCCGGTGGCCCGCCGGTTCGGCGCGACCGACTTCCTGACCTCGACGGACGGGGTGAAGGACGTCCTGCCCACCGGCGTCGACCACGCGTTTGAGTGCGTGGGCCGGGTGGAGCTGATCCGCGCGGCGGTCGACGCCCTGGACCGCCACGGCCAGGCGGTGCTCCTCGGCGTACCGCCGGCGACGGCCGAGGCGTCCTTCCTCGTCTCGTCGATGTACCTGGACAAGGCCGTCCTGGGCTGCCGCTACGGCTCCTCCCGCCCTCAGCGGGACATCCCGCGCTACACCCGGATGTACCGCGAAGGCCGCCTGCTGCTGGACGAGTTGGTGACGGCGACGTACCCGGTGGAGGACTTCGAGAAAGCGGCGGCGGACGCGCAGGCGGGGCGGGTGGCGAGGGCGGTACTGACGTTCTGACGGGGGCGGTCCGCTCGCCCCACCCGCGGCTTCGGTTCTGCGGGACGTCAGGACACGGCGGCCGGATCGGCGACCTCCGTGCGGAAGGTGCGCCGGTACGTGCTGGGGGTGACGCCGAGGGCCGCCTGGAGGTGCTGCCGCATCGACTGGGCGGTGCCGAAACCCGCGTCCCGCGCCACCCGGTCCATCGACAGGTCGCTGGACTCCAGCAGATGGCGCGCTCGTTCGACGCGCTGCTGGGTGAGCCACTGGCCGGGGCTCATGCCGACCTCCTCGCGGAAGCGGCGCGTGAACGTGCGTACGGACATGGCCTCCTGCTCCGCCATGTCGCGCAGCTGGATCGGTTCGTGGAGGCGGCCGAGCGCCCAGGCGCGGGCGCCGGTCGTGGTCGCCAGCTGCGGCTCGGGCACCGGGCGGTGGATGTACTGCGCCTGGCCGCCGTCGCGGTGCGGTGGGACGACCGTGCGGCGGGCCACCTCGTTGGCGACGGCGCTGCCGTGGTCGCGGCGCACCATGTGCAGGCACAGGTCGATCCCGGCCGCGACACCCGCGGAGGTCAGGATGTCGCCGTCGTCGATGAACAGGACGTCCGGATCGACCTCGATGCGGGGGAAGAGCCGCTGGAAGTGCTCGGCCTCCGCCCAGTGCGTGGTGGCGGGGCGCCCGTCGAGAAGGCCTGCGGCGGCGAGGACGTAGACGCCGGTGCAGATGGAGGCGAGCCGGGTGCCGGGCCGGATGCGGGCGATCGCGGCGGCCAGCTCGTCGGTCAGCACACCCTCGTCGAAGACCGGCCCCAGCTCGTAGGACGCCGGGATGATCACGGTGTCGGCGGTGGCCAGGGCCTCCGGGCCGTTCTCCACGCGGATGGAGAAGTCGGCGTCCGTCTCCACCGGGCCCGGTGGCCGGACGGAGCAGGTGACGACCTCGTACAGCGGCCGGCCCTCGGCGTCCTTGGGGCGCCCGAAGATCCGGTGCGGGATGCCCAGTTCGAAGGGCAGCAGACCGTCGAGGGCCAGGACGACGACACGGTGCGGCCGGAACGCGGACTCACGGGTCATGGCCCGATCCTAGCGAATGCTGTCCCTCGGGCCACTCGATCGCGAGGTTGCCAGGCCCGAAGCTCTATGACGTGACCCAGACGACCGCAAGCGCACCCACTGTCGAAGAACCACAACCGACCAGGACGACCCGCGTCCACCGCGCCTGGTTCGTGGCCGCCGTCACCTTTGTGACGATCATCGGCGCCGCGGGCTTCCGCTCGCTGCCGGGCCTGCTGATCGATCCGCTGCACCAGGAGTTCCACTGGGCCCGCGGCACGATCGGCGCGGCGGTGTCGCTCAATCTCGCGCTGTACGGCCTGACCGCCCCGTTCGCCGCCGCTCTGATGGACCGCTTCGGCATCCGCAAGGTGGTCGCCGTGGCCCTCGCGGTGATCGCACTCGGCTCGGGCGCGACCGTGTGGATGACGGCGCCCTGGCAACTGCTGCTCTGCTGGGGTCTGCTGGTCGGCCTGGGCTCGGGATCGATGGCGCTGGCCTTCGCGGCGACGGTCACCAACCGCTGGTTCACCACGCGGCGTGGCCTGGTCAGCGGCATCCTCACCGCCGCCTCGGCCTCCGGCCAGCTGATCTTCCTGCCCGTGCTGTCCTGGACGGTGGAGCACCACGGCTGGCGCCCGGCCGCGGTGACGGTGGCCCTCGCCGCCCTCGCGGTCGTCCCCTTCGTCTGGCTGCTGCTGCGAGACCACCCGGCGGACGTGGGCCTGAGCCCTTACGGTGCCGAGGAGTTCGCACCGAAGCCGGAACCCGCGCGGGGCGCCGCCCGCCGCGCCGTCACCGTGCTGAGCTCGGCGGTGCGCACGGGCCCGTTCTGGCTGCTGGCCGGCACCTTCGCGATCTGCGGTGCCTCCACCAACGGCCTCGTCCAGACCCACTTCGTCCCCGCGGCCCACGACCACGGCATGCCGATCACGGCGGCGGCCTCGCTGCTCGCGGTCGTCGGAGTCTTCGACGTGGCGGGCACCATCGCCTCGGGCTGGTTCACGGACCGCTTCGAGCCACGCCGCCTGCTCGCCGTGTACTACGCCCTGCGCGGGATCTCGCTCTTGTTCCTGCCCATGCTGCTGGCCCCGTCCGTCCATCCGCCGATGATCTTCTTCATCGTCTTCTACGGCCTGGACTGGGTCGCCACGGTCCCACCCACGCTGGCGCTGTGCCGGGAGCAGTACGGGGAGGACAGCGCCATCGTCTTCGGCTGGGTCCTCGCCTCCCACCAGGTCGGGGCCGCCCTGGTCGCGTTCCTCGGCGGCGTGGCACGGGACACCTTCGGCTCGTACGACGTGGTCTGGTACGCGGCGGGTGCCCTGTGTGCGGCGGCGGCCCTGATGGCCCTGGTGATCCGGCGTCGTCCGGCGGTGGTACCGGCTCCGGCCTGACCCCGGCCGGCTGTGCCGGCAGGGCCGGCCCTAGAGGAACCGCCCCTTGTGGAACAGCAGCGGAGCGTCGTTCCCGTCGCCGGTCCCCAGGGCCTCCACCCGCCCCACCACGATGAGATGGTCGCCGCCCGGGTGGACCGCGTGGATCGCGCAGTCGATCCACGCGAGGGCGCCCGCGAGGCGGGGGGAGCCGGAGGCGGGGGCCGTGTCGTGGGCGACGCCGGCGAACTTGTCGGCGCCGCTCACCGCGAAGGCCCGGCACAGCTCGCCCTGGCCGGAGCCCAGGACGTTCACGCAGAACACCCCGGCGCGGGCGATGCGCGGCCAGGTGCCGGAGGTCCGGCCGACCATGAAGGCGACCAGCGGCGGATCCAGGGAGAGGGACGAGAACGACTGGCAGGCGAAGCCGGCGGGGCTCGCCTCGCCGTCCCCCGCCGGCGCGGTGACAACGGTGACTCCGGTGGCGAAGTTCCCGAGGACGCGCCGGAACTCGGCCGGGTCGACGGGCGCCCGCTCGTCCTCCCGCACGGCCCGCAACTCCGGCCGCGGCAGCGCTTCGACGGGACCCGCGTCCGCGCGTGCCCCGATGGACCTGAGGTAGCGGACGGCGGTGGCCGCCATCCCTGCGTGTCCCATCACACCGCCATTGAAACTGACGGAACGTCAGAAGTGAAGGGGCGGGTGAAGGCCCCTTACGGTGCTCAGCGGCCGCGGTAGCCGGGCTCCCGCCGCTCCGCGAAGCTCGTCACGCCCTCGCGGGCGTCCGCCGTCGTCATGTTGATCTCCTGGGCCGTGGCCTCGGCCGTGAAGGCGGCGGCACGGTCGGTGTCCAGGGAGGCGTTGACCAGCTGCTTGGTGAGTGCCAGGGCGCGGGTGGGGCCGGTGGCGAGGCGGGTGGCCCACGTGCGGGCGGTCTTCTCCAGGGCGTGCCCCGGTACCACGCGGTTGACCAGGCCGAGGCGTTCCGCGTCCGTGGCCGGCAGGGCGTCGCCGAAGAACATCAGCTCCTTGGCGCGTTGCGGGCCGACCAGCCGGGGCAGCAGATACGCCCCGCCGCCGTCCGGGACCAGGCCGCGGCGCACGAACACCTCGATGAACGTCGCCGACTCGGCCGCGAGAACCAGGTCGCAGGCGAACGCGAGGTGGGCGCCGAGTCCGGCGGCGGTCCCGTTCACGGCGGCTATCACCGGCTTCTCGCAGTCGAGGACCGCGGAGATCAGCCGCTGGGCGCCCCGGCGGATGGTCCGTGCGACGTCGCCGGCGATCCGCTCACCGGCCCCCGCCCCGCCGCGCAGATCCGCCCCGGCGCAGAAACCACGTCCCGCGCCGGTGAGGACCACGGCGCGCACATCGGGGTCCGCGGAGGCGTCGAGAAGTTTCCGGATGAGGAGTTCGCGCAGGTCAGGGGTGATCGCGTTGAGGGAGCCGGGGCGGTTGAGGGTGAGCTGCGCGACGTGGCTGTCAGTGGTGTGCAGTACCAATGACTCGACGGGATCTTCGCTGTCCACGGAGTCTTCGGGGGAGGACGTCATGATGTTCCGTTTCGTGAGTCGGCCGATCCGGGCCTCAGCGGCACACCGCCAGCGCGTCCAGCGCCACGGCCCCCTGCCCCCTGGGCAGCACCATCAGCGGATTGATGTCCAGCTCCGCGATCCGGTCCCCGAGTTCGAGCGCCATGCGCTCGACGCGGAGCACCACCTCGACGAGCGCGTCGATGTCGGCCGGGGGGCGCCCGCGCACCCCGTCCAGCAGGGCCCGCCCGCGCAGTTCCGAGAGCATGGCCCGCGCCTGCTCCTCGCCGAAGGGCGGCACGCGCACGGCCGCGTCCCGCTCCACCTCGACCAGCACACCGCCGAGTCCCACGGTCACCGTGGGTCCGAAGAGCCGGTCGTGCGAGACGCCGACGACCATCTCGACACCCCGCTCGACCATCTGGCACACCAGGACACCGTCGAGCTCGATCCCCTCGTAGCGCGCGATGTCGGTCAGTTCCCGGTAGGCGTCCCGGACCTGGCTGGCGGAGGTCAGCCCGATCTTCACAAGACCGAGCTCCGTCTTGTGGGCGATCCGGGCGCCGGACGCCTTCATCACCACCGGGTAGCCCACGAGCCCCGCCGCGCGCACGGCCGCCGCCGCGCTGGTCACCAGCTGCTCGCGCGGTACGCGGATGCCGTACGCCCGCAGAAGTTGCTTCGCCGCGTGCTCGCTCAGCTGCTGACCGGCCTGCACCAGTGCCTGTGCCTTGCGGCAGGAGGGCGAGGGGGTGCGGGGTGCCTCGTCGAAGGGGGAGCGGTAGCCGCGCGTGAAGCGCTGGTGCTCGAGGTGGGCGCGGACGGCGACGACGCAGTTCGCGACCGTGCGGAAGGTGACCACGCGCGAGGAGCCGAGCAGCGTCTCGCGGTAAGCGGCCTCGGTGCCGACCGGCGACCCCCACACCACGCACACCAGCTTGTCGGTGTGCTCCGCCGCGTCCACCAGGTCCCGCACCAGCTTGTCGCTCAGCGGAGGGAAGGGCCCGGTGACCGGGCAGATGAGCACGCCCACCTCCGGGTCGTCCAGGATCGCGTCGATGATCTTCCGCCCGCGCTCGTCGCCCACCGGGTGACCGCCGTTGTCGACGGGGTTGGCGACGCTCAGGTAGGCGGGGATCCACTGGTGCAGCTCGGCCTGCTTGGCCTCGGACAGCACCGGCAGCCGCAGCCCCGCCCCGGCCGCGAGGTCCGCGACGTGCGCGCCCGTGCCGCCCGAGATCGAATAGACGACGACACCGTCGGCGCGCGGGGTGCGGGCCCGGGCCAGCAGCGTCGCGGTGTCCTGGAGTTCGTCGAGCCCGTCGACGCGGATCACCCCGTACTGCCGCATCGCCGCGTCGATCACGTCGTCCGCGCCGGTCAGCTTGCCGGTGTGTGAGGCGGCGGTGCGGGCGCCGGCCTCGGTGCGGCCGACCTTGACCGCGACGACCGGTACTCCGCGCCGGGCGGCCCGGTCGGCGGCGAGCAGGAAGGCGCGGCCGTCCTTCAGGCCCTCGATGTAGCAGGCGATGGCGCCGACCTCGGGCTGCTCGGCGAAGTAGGAGAGGAAGTCGGCGGTCTCCAGGTCGGCCTCGTTGCCGGTGGGAGCCCAGTGGGAGAGCCGTATGCCGAGTTCCTGCAGGGCGAACACGGGTCGCCCCTGGTGTCCGGACTGGGTGATGAGCGCGATGGCCGGCCCGTCGAGGTCGTCCCGGAACCGCTCGAAGGCGTTGAGGTTGGTGTTCGGCCCGAGCAGCCGCACCCCGGCCCTGCGGGCGGCGGCGGCCAGCCCGGCCTGGGCGGCGGCTCCGTCCTCGCCCGTCTCGGCGAACCCGGAGGCGAAGACGGCGGCGAACCTCGCCTTGGCCGCGCCCAGTTCCTCCAGGACGGGGAGTGGGTCGGAGACGAGGAGCACGGCGAGGTCGACCTGTTCGGGCAGGTCCGCGACGGAAGGAGAGCAGGGCAGGCCGAAGACGGACCGACGGGTGGGGTGCACCGGGTGCAGCCGGGCGCCCACCCGCTCGGCCCAGGCGAGCAGTTGCCGGGTGATGCCGGCGTTCGGGCGCCCCTCGGCGTCGGAGGCGCCGATGACGGCGACGGACTCGGGCCGGAAGAACCGGTCCAGGTCGGGCACGTCGGCATGCAGCGGCCGCCCGCTGACATCGAGGTCACCGGTGTCGGCGGCCCGGCCCCGCACCACGGGCGAATGCGGTTCCCCGCAGGCGGCGACGCGGGCCCGGCGGGAGTCGGTGGTCAGGGTGCCATGGGTTGATCCAAGCATCGCTCCGCCCGCTTCTGTGTGACGGCTCCGGCAACGGACAGCCTGTAGCTGACGCAGTGTCAGGTTACTGAACTGACGCTTTGTCAGGAAGGGGGTGTGCGGTGCGGGGCTGCGACGGGTCCCTGCCGGGTCTCCTGCCGGGTGCGGTGCCGGTTCGTGTCAGCCGTGTCGGCGGGCCGCGCGGGTGCGTTCGGTGTGCTGCGCCACCGCCTTGGCGATCTTCTGGGCGTCGATGGCGAGTTCGCGGAGCATGCCGCTGATCGGATTGGTGAAGCCGGTGAAGTACAGGCCGGGGGCCGTGCGCGGGGTGCGGGCGCCGTGGACGACCGGTCTGCCACGGGCGTCGAGGACGCCGAGGTGCCCGACGAGGCCCTCCAGGGCGCGGACGTACCCGGTCGCGGCGATCACGGCCTCCGGTTCGATCCGGCCGCCGTCGGCGAGGACGACCTTGCCGCCCTCGAAGGCCTCGACGGCCGCCACCACCTCCACCCGCCGCTTGCGCACCGCGTCGATGAGCCCGACGTCCTGCACCGGGATGGCGCCGTCCTTGACCCTGCTGTACAGCCCGGTGTCGGGCCGGGGCAGCCCGTACGCCGACAGGTCGGGCACGCTGAGCCTCGCCACCGGCCGGGCCAGCCGGTCGACGAGCCCCGCCGGCAGCCGCCGTACGAGCACGCCCGTGTACTGCGCGGCCCATCCGGCGGTGGACCGGCGCACGATGTGGGGCGCCGTTCGCACCGACAGCCGCACCCGTGAGGCGCCGCCCTCCACCAGGTCGACGGCGATCTCGGCGCCGGTGTTGCCGGCCCCGACGACGAGGACGTCGCGGCCCGCGTACGGCTTCGCGTTGCGGTATTCCCCCGCGTGCAGAAGCTCGCCGGTGAAGGCGTCGCGGCCGGGCCAGTCGGGCACGCGCGGGGTGTGGTTGTGGCCGGTGGCCACGACGACCGCGCTGCCCGTCAGTTCGCGGCCGCCGGTGGCGTGCAGCAGCCAGCCGGTGCCGTCGGGGGCAGGATCGATGCGGGAGGCCTCGACGCCGGTCACGATCTCCAGCTCGTGGTGCTCGGCGTACTTCTCCAGGTAGCGCACCACGTCGTCGCGCGACACCCACCGCCCGAAGGGCCGCGGCATCGGCAGCCCGGGGAGGGCGGACAGGTGCCGCGTGGTGTGCAGGTGCAGCCGGTCGTAGTGGCGCCGCCAGGACGCTCCCACCCGGTCGGACCTCTCCAGCACGACGGCTCGTACGCCCCGGGCGCGCAACGCGTACGCGGCGGCGAGCCCGCCCGGGCCGCCGCCGACGACGTACACCGGTCGGTCCTCGTGGGCGGGCACCACGGCGCGCGGCGAAGCAGCAGACAAGTCGGCCATGAGCGGGAGCGTAACCGCGTCATCCGTTGATGGGTCTCGGTCAAGACCGGAATCGGTTGCGAATCGATCACGACTGTAGGGGGAGTGGGTGGGAATCGTGACGGGGCGGCCCGCTTGTGGGGAGTCTTGCGCGACTCCGGCGGGTGCGCTGAACTGACGTACCGTCAGATATGCGGTGGCCGGCACCCGGTCGGTGGGAAGCGAGGCGGGTATGGACACGATCTGGCTCACCGGCGCCGAGTGGCTCGCCGTGCTGCGGATCGGGCTCGGCCTGTGGTGGCTGGAGAGCTGGCGGCACAAGGACAAGAAGGCGTGGTTCGAGCGGGGAACCGGGATCGCGTGGGCCGCGGACATCGCCGCCCGGCACCGGTGGGCGGCGGTGCGCAGCGGCTTCGACGCGGTGGTCGCCCCCAGACCCAGGGCGATGGCGTACGTGGTGGCGTACGCGGAACTCGCCCTCGGGCTCGGCCTGATCGTCGGCTTCCTCACGCCGGTCGCCCTGGCCGGCGGACTGGCGCTCAACGCCCTCTACTTCGTCCTCATGATCCACGACTGGGCCGAGCAGGGACAGAACTCGATGATGGCGCTGATCTCGGTGGTGGGTCTGTTCGGGATGTCGTGGCAGGCCTGGTCGGTGGACGGCGCCCTGGGGCTGTTCCGGTGAGAGGGGCGGCGGGTGGGCGGCCGCGGTACGACCGTCCCGAGCCCGACGCCTTCACCCGCCCCTACTGGGACGCGGCGGCGGAGGGGCGGCTGCTGGTCCGCCGCTGCGCGGCCTGCGGGCGTGCGCACCACTACCCGCGCGAGTTCTGCCCGTACTGCTGGAGTGAGGAGGTGACCTGGGAGCCGGCGAGCGGCCGGGCGACCCTTTACACCTGGTCCGTCGTCCACCGCAACGACCTGCCGCCCTTCACCGAGCGCATCCCGTACGTCGCGGCCGTCGTGGACCTCGCGGAGGGGCCGCGCATGATGACCGAGGTGGTGGACTGCGGGCACGGCAGCGGTCTGCGGGTGGGGATGGAGCTGGATGTGGCGTTCCGGGAGGGCGTACCGGTGTTCCGGCCGTTCAGCCGGTGATCGGGCGCCGACATTGGTTGAATGGCCCGATGGCTGCCATACGAGAGCACTCCTCCCTGCTGCCCGTTCCCGAAGTGCACGGCCATGGCCTGCGGCTCACCTCCTGGGACGTCGAGGCGGAGGAGCATGTCGGCCTGTGGCTGCGAGGCCTGACCGATCCGGACTTCCTGCGCTGGAACACGCCGCTGAGACGGGTCCGGGACAGGGACAGCGCACGGGAGTCGCTGCGCTCGAAGGTGGAGGCCGCGGGGAACGGGACGGGCCTGACGTTCCGGATCACGGACGCGGCGAGCGGTGCGACGCTGGGCTGCCTCAGTCTCAACGAGATCAACGCCGTCATGCGCGCCGCTCACGTCGGTTACTGGGTGCTGCCCGAGGCCCGCGGCCGTCGGGTCGCCACCCGCGCCCTCGCGCTCGCCGCCCACTGGGCCTTCGGCGACCTCGGGCTGCACCGGCTGGAGCTGGGCCACGCCCTGGGTCACGAGATCTCCTGCCGGGTCGCCGAGCGCTGCGGCTTCCGGTACGAGGGGACACGACGGGGCGCGATGCCTGGGGAAGGGCGGTTCGACCTCTTCCGGGACGAACATCTGCATGCCCGCATCGCGAGCGACCCGGAGCCGGTGCTCTCCCAGCCAGTGCCCCGACAGGCGACGTTCGCTCCGTCGCGGCCCCCGGGTGCGTAAATCGCGTGCGTGCCCGGGGGCTGCACGAGAACCTGGCGTATGGACTCGGACGCGTACGACTGGCAGTTGACCGACGATCTCGAACGGTTCCTCGACCGCGCCGGGGCGTTCCTGCGGTCCGAGCCCGCGCTGCACACCGTCCAGCTGACGGTCACCGACACCCTGCGCAGAAACGGCCCCGCCACCTACGGCGACCAGGCGCCGTACTTCGGTCACCTCGTGGACGGCGACGGCACCGTGCGCGCCACCGCCCTGCGCACGCCCCCGTTCCAGCTCCAGGTCGGCGCCCTTCCCGAGGGGGCCGCCGACGCGCTGGCGGCACGGCTCGCGGAGGAGGACCGGACGCTTCCGTCGGCCTTCGGACCCGCGGATGCGGCCGCCGACTTCGCGGCCGCCTGGGAGCGCCGCACCGGAGCCGCCGCCCGGCTCGCGAGGAGCCGGCGCCTCTACCGCCTCGGCACCCTCACCCCGCCCGACCCCGCACCGCCGGGCCGTGCCCGGGTCGCGGGGGCGGACGACGCGGAACTGGCCGCGCGGTGGTTCGCCGAGTTCGCGGCGGACGTCGGCGAGCCTCCCGGGCAGGACCCGGAGCGCTGGGCCGGGACCCGGATCGCCCGTGGCGGCGTCACGCTGTGGGAGACCCCCGACGGCACCCCCGTCTCGATGGCGGGGGTCGCCCCCGAGGTCGCCGGGCAGATCCGCGTCGCCCCCGTCTACACCCCCGCCCCGCTGCGCGGCCGTGGCTATGCGGGCGCCGCCACCGCCGCCGTCAGCCGGGCCGCGCTCGACGCGGGTGCCAAGGAGGTCCTGCTGTTCACCGACCTCGCCAACCCCACGAGCAACGGCCTCTACCGGCGGCTCGGCTACCGGACGGTGGCGGATTTCGCGGTGTACGAGTTCGGGGACGCCTGACGCTCTCCGCTCACGGCCACAGCAGTTGCCGCGACCAGCCGCCCTCCGCCCGGCGGTAGTGGAGCCGCACGTGCCGGCGCCGCGCGTCGCCCTGGAAGAACTCCACCTGCTCGGGCCGGAGGCGGTACAGCGTCCAGGACGGCACCGGGGCGTCCGGCTCGCGCCCCGCGCGCTCCCAGGCCGTCTCCGACGCCCGCGCCAGCTCCTCCAGCGACCCGAGCACCTCACTCTGCCGACCGGTCAGCGCCGCCGCCAGCGCACCGGTCGAGCGGGCGTGCAGGTCCGCCTGGCCCTCCTGCGACGGTGCCGCCGTGACCGGGCCGCGCAGCCGGACCTGGCGGGCCTGCACCGGCCAGTAGAAGCAGAGCGCGGCCTGGGGCCGGGCGGCCAGCTGCCGTCCCTTGCGGCTGTCCAGGTGGGTCGCGAACGACCAGCCGTCCGCGTCCGCGCCGTGCAGCATCACGATGCGGACGTCCGGGGTTCCGTCCGCGTCCGCCGTCGCCAGCGACATGGTGTGCGGTTCGGGCTGCCCCGCCGCCACCGCCTGCGCGAACCACTCGGTGAACAGCGCGAGCGGCTCCTCGGGCGCCGCCGCCGGGTCGAAGGCGGCCAGCTGGGTGGTGGCCGGGTCCCACACCCGCAGGGACCTGAGCAGTTCGTGAAGATCCGTCGCCATGCCCCGAGTATCGCCCGGCCGGCGGCTCTGTCAGCCCCGCCCCAGCACCACCGTCCCCGACGAACAGAACCAGCCCCCCGTCCCCGACGCCACCGCCAGCTCCGGCAGCCGTCCACCGCTCCTTCGGACCTGTCGCGCCCCGGCCTCGCCCCGCAGTTGCCGTACCGCCTCCACCAGCAGGAACAGTCCCCGCATTCCCGGGTGCTGGGCGGACAGTCCGCCCCCGTCCGTGTTCACCGGCAGCGCCCCGCCCTCCACCAGCAGCCGCCCCTTCTCGACGAAGGCCCCGCCCTCGCCCTTCCCGCAGAAGCCGAGGTCCTCCAGCGTCACCAGGGTCATGTAGGTGAAGGCGTCGTAGATCTCCGCGAAGTCGATCTCCTCCGGGCGCACCCCGGCCCGCTCGAAGGCGAGACGGCCGCTCACCGCCGCGGGCGACACCGTGAAGTCCGGCCACTCGGACATCGTCGTGTGCGAGACGTGCTCTCCGGTCCCGAGCACCCACACCGGCCGGGTACGGCAGTCCCGTACCAGTTCCCCGGCCACCAGCAGGACCGCCGCTCCGCCGTCGGAGCGCAGGCAGCAGTGCAGCCTGGTGAAGGGGTCCGCGATCACCGGCCCGGCCAGGACGTCCCCGACCGTGATCGGGTCCCGGAACACGGCCTCCGGGTTGGCCGCCGCATTGGCCCGCGCCTGCACCGCCACCTCGGCCAGTTGCTCGATCGTCGTGCCGTGGGCGTGCATGTGGCGGCGGGCCGCCATCGCGTACTTGGCGATCAGTGTGTGGCCGTACGGCACCTCGAACTGCAGGGGACCGCGGGCGCCGAAGGACAGGGTGCCCGTGCGGCGGCCCGCCCGGACGTCCGCGCGGGCCGTGGAGCCGTAGACCAGCAGCACCGCCCGGGTGTGGCCCGCCGCGATCGCGTCCGCCGCGTGCGCCGCCATGACCTCCCAGGTGGAACCGCCGACGGAGGTGGAGTCGACCCAGGTGGGCCGCAGACCGAGGTACTCGGCGACCTCCGCCGGCGCCAGCGTGCCGAGCCCGGCGGAGGCGAAGCCGTCGACCACCGCACGGTCCAGGCCCGCGTCGGCGAGGGCGCGGCGGGCGGCCTGGGCGTGGAGGGTGTAGGGGGTCGCGTCGTCGGCCCGCCCGCAGTCGGAGAGCGCCACGCCGACGATCGCGGCACGTTCACCGGATCTGGGTGCCATGGATCTGACGGTACATCAGATAAGTCGAGTGCGGAGCCTGTGCGGGCGAAGACCGCTGACCTAATATGACGCACCATCAGATACCGTGCGGAGGGACGGTTCGCGCATGGACGCCCGCTTCACCACCGAACAGGACGAGATCCGCCGTACGGTGCGCGGGGTGCTGGCCAAGCACTGTGACCCCGAGGACGTGCGCGCCGCAGCCCGGACCGCCGCCGGGTACGACCCCGCCCTGTGGGCCACCCTCGCCGGACAACTCGGCCTTCCCGGACTGGCGCTGCCCGAGGCCTACGGCGGCGCGGGCTGCCGCACGACCGAACTCGCGCTGGCCTGCGAGGAGGTGGGCCGTGCCCTGGCCCCCTCCCCCCTGCTCGCCACCGCGGTGCTCGCCGCGCCCCTGCTGCTCGCCCTGGGCACCGACACCCAGCGCAGCGCACTGCTGCCCCGGATCGCCGCCGGGGAGCTGACCGCCGCCCTCGCCGTGCCGGGCCCCGCCCTCGCCACCGCCCTCGCCCTCACCGGGGACAACGGGGGCGACTGGGCGGGCGGCGGACGCGCCGGCGGCGTTCAGGCGCGGCGGGCGGCCGGCACCTGGCGGCTGTACGGGGAGGCGGCGCAGGTGCTCGACGGGCACAGCGCCGGGCTGCTGGTCGTCGCCGCACACGCCGGGGGGTTCGCGCGGTCGCGGACACTGCTGTTCCTCGTACGGGACGGCGCCGTCCGTACCCGGCAGACCTCCCTGGACGGGACGCGGCCCTGCGCCCGGATCCAACTCCGCGACACCGAAGCCGACCTGCTCGGGGAGGACGGTGCCGATGTGGCGGGGGTACTTGCCTCCGTCGGGGACCGTGCCGCCGCCGTGCTCGCCTGCGAGGCGGTGGGTGCCGCCGACCGGGTGCTGGAGCGGACCGTCGAGTACGTCGGACAGCGGGAGCAGTTCGGGCGGCCCATCGGGTCCTTCCAGGCCGTGAAGCACCGGCTGGCCGACGTGTACGTACGGGTGCGGGCGGCGCGCTCGGCGGCGTACTACGCGGCGTGGGCCGGTGTGAAAGGGGACCGGGCCGGCGGGCTCGCGCTCGCCCAGGCCCTTCAGGCGCTGCGGGCCGCCGCGGCCGAGGGGATCCAGTTGCACGGCGGTATCGGTTTCACCTGGGAGCACCCCGCGCATCTTTACTTCAAACGGGCCACCGGCGACGAGCTGCTGTTCGGGCCCGTGCACCGGCTGCGGGCCCGCGCGGCGGACGCGGCGGGGCTCTTCGACCAGAGGGAGGTGGCCGTGTGACGGCCCTCGGCGTACGGATCGTCCAGAAGGTGTCCTCCACGCGGGCCTTCGCCAGGGCCGCGCCGCACGTCGTACCCGCCCTGGATCGTGCCGTGCACCGGCTGACCCGTGGAAAGGTGCTGCTCAGCGCGCAGATGCTGCCGGGTGTGATCCTCACGTCCACCGGCGCGAGGAGCGGCCTTCCGCGTCGTGCGCCGCTCGCGTGCATGCCGGAGGACGGCGGCAGCTGGCTCCTCGTCGGCTCCAACTTCGGGCGGCCCGGCCATCCGGCCTGGACCCACAACCTCCTCGTCCATCCCGACGCGGAGATCAGCTTCAAGGGCGAGGACATCCCGGTCACGGCCCGTCTGCTGCGGGGGCAGGAGCGGGAGGCCGCGTGGAAGGCGGTGCTGACGTTCTGGCCGCCGTACGCCACCTACCAGGAGCGGGTGGAGCGGCAGATCCGGATCTTCCGGCTCGTGCCGCGGTGACCCTGGGGGGCGGTGGCCCTTGTGCGGCGGTGACCTCGGGGGTGGCCCTTGTGCCGCGGTGACCCTCGGGGGTGGTGACCCTCGTGCGGCGGTGACCGCGGCCCCGGCCGCGGGGATTCGACGCGGGAAACGGGCTCGGGCGCGGAAGACCGGCTCCGGCGCGGGGGCCGGACGGCGCCGCGGGCGGCGGTCCACTCGGGTGAACCGCCGCCTGGATGACAGGACTTGGCGCCGTGTCGGCGAGTGCCGCCCGCGGGGCTACTTCGTCGGCTTCCTGCCGGTGACGCCCAGGTACACCAACAGGGCCAGGTTCGGCTTCAGTTCGGCCTGCTTGACGCCCCAGGACGTGAAGCCCTTCTGGTGGGAGGACACGGCCGCGAGCATCGCCACGAGCGCGCCCGCCACGGCCGCCGGGTTCACGTCCTTGTCGACCCTGCCCTTGGACTGCAGCTCGGCGATGGAGTCCGCGAGGGAGTTGTTCACCGCGTTGAGGATCTTCATGCGGATCTTGTAGAAGCGCTTGTCGCCCTCGGCCGCGCCGAGGTCCACGACCCGCAGGATGGCGTCGTGTTTGCGCCAGAACTCGAGGAAGCCCTCCACGAGTTCCTGCGCGGTCTGCCAGCCGGCCTTCCCGGCCCAGGAGCGGCCCTCCAGCAGCCGGGTCAACCCGGCACCGTCCGCGGCCATTTGGTCCGCGATCTCGAGGACGGCGCCCTCGACGTCCGGGAAGTACTGGTAGAAGGTCGCCGGTGACGTCCCCGCCTTCCGGGCGACATCAATGACTTTGACGTCGCGGTAGGGCGAGGAGCTGAGCATCTCGCTGAGGCAGTCGAGCAGCTTCTGCCGCGTCGCCTGCCCGCGTCGACCGGCCACGCGGCCGTCGACGGTACGCACTTGTCCTGTCATGCCGTCAGCTTACCGAGGGGTGATCGAAGCGCGATTCGGCCGACTGCAAATGGGGAGTACAGGGGCCTGCACCCGCTTCGGGGGGCGGTGAAGAGGGAGTACGCCCGCGAGCGCGCCACGGGTCGTGACGCTAGCTTGGCAGCATGGCCGAAAATCCGCCATCGTCTTCGCGCAGCGGCCCCTTCCCGGAGGGCGTCCCGTGCTGGCTCGACGCGCAGTTGCCCGATGTCGAGGCGGGCAAGCGGTTCTACGGCGAGCTCTTCGGGTGGAGCTTCGCCGAGGCGCCGGGCTCCTCCGTGTGGGCGCACCTCGACGGTGCACCCGTGGCCGCGCTGACCCGCAAGGTGGACGGGCGGATGCCCACCGTCTGGACGGTCTACTTCGCCACCCCCGACGCCACCGCGCTCGCCCGGCGGATCCAGGCGGCCGGCGGCCAGGTCGTCGCCCTGCCCGACCCCGTGGACGGCCTCGGCACCATGGCGCTGGCCGCCGACCCCGAGGGTGCCGTGTTCGGGCTCTGGCAGCCCGGTGCGCACGCGGGCTTCGGCAAGCGGCACGAGCCCGGCTCCTTCACCTGGGCGGAGCTGTACACGCGGGACACCGCCGCCGCGAACACCTTCTACACGGGCCTCTTCCACGACGCCCTGTTCGGCCCCGGCGCCGCCCCCGACTTCGGGCGGGCCCCGCTCGAGGACGTCTTCCCGGCGGAGATGCCGCCCCACTTCCTCGTCCACTTCGGCGTCCGGGACGGCGCGGCGGCGCTCGGCGCGGTGGCCCGGCTGGGCGGGCGCGTACAGGTACCCGCGTTCGACACCTCGTACGGACGGGTGGCGGTGGTCAGCGACGACCAAGGGGCGTCCTTCGCGCTGCTCCAGCGCTGACGCCTCCCCGCAGGCCACTGTTCCACCATGCGGGCGCCCGCTTCCCGTACCACCGTGCGGCATGTTTTTGTCCTGAGACACCCCGTTCCGCCCCCGGGTTAGCTTCCACACGCCCGGACAGGAAGAATCGGGGTGCGTGCCGCCATGGCGGTGCGGTGGTGAGACGCTGCACGGGGTCGCGTGCACGAGGCGGATGACGCGACCCGTACGGGGAGGTGGCAGGCAAGTGGTGGATCAGCTGACGCAGCACGATCCGCGGCGGATCGGGCCGTTCGAGGTGCTGGGACGGCTGGGTGCCGGCGGCATGGGGCTGGTCTATCTCGCGCGCTCGGCGTCCGGCCGGCGCGTGGCGATCAAGACGGTGCGCACGGAACTGGCCGAGGACCAGCTGTTCCGGGTGCGCTTCACCCGGGAAGTGGAGGCCGCCCGCGCGGTCTCCGGCTTCTACACGGCGGCGGTGGTCGACGCCGACCCGCGTGCGGCCGTGCCCTGGCTCGCCACCGCCTATGTGCCCGCGCCCTCCCTCGAGGAGATAGTGACCGAGTGCGGCCCGCTGCCGGCCCAGGCGGTGCGCTGGCTCGCGGCGGGCGTGGCCGAGGCGCTGCAGTCCATCCACGGGGCGGGCCTGGTCCACCGGGACCTGAAGCCGTCGAACGTCCTCGTCGTCGAGGACGGCCCCCGGGTGATCGACTTCGGCATCGCCTCCGGCGTATCGAACACCCGCCTGACCATGACCAATGTGGCCGTCGGCACGCCCGCCTACATGTCCCCCGAACAGGCCAAGGACTCACGCAGCGTCACCGGTGCCAGCGACGTCTTCTCGCTCGGCTCCATGCTCGTCTTCGCGGCCACCGGGCATCCCCCCTTCCACGGCGCCAACCCCGTCGAGACCGTCTTCATGCTGCTGCGCGAGGGCCCTGACCTGTCCGGCCTGCCGGACGAGCTGCGCCCGCTCATCGAGTCCTGCATGCAGATGGACCCCACCGCCCGCCCCAACCCGGCCGACCTCCAGGCCCAGCTCGCCCCGCACCTGTTCGGCTCCGGCTCCGACGACAGCGGTACCGCCTCGGCCTGGCTGCCCGAGAAGGCGGTCGGCCTGATCGAGGCCCGCAGGGGCGGACGTCCGGCCACCAGGCCCTCCCCCTCCGGCAACCGCAGCGGCGGCGGCGCGCGCCCCGCACTTCCGCCCCCGCCGTCCCACGACCCGGTGCCCATGCCGGTCGGCGCGCCCGACGCCGGGCCGGTGCGGCTCGCGGGCGCCTCCGTGCCGATCGGACCCGGGCCGCGGGTCGCCGACGCCCGGGCCGCCGCGCTGCAGGCGCCGCCGCCCGAGGCCGCGCTCGCCGCGTCCTGGTCCCGCCCGGGCGCCGGGGTCAACGGCGCGGGGGGAGCCGTCCCCGCGGTCACCGCGCCGCCCGCGCCCCCGGAGACCGCCTCCGGCTGGCGTCCGTGGCGCTTCCGCATGTCCAACGATGTGTGGGGCACCCCCACCGTCGCCGACGACCTGGTCTACGTCACCTCCTTCGAGGTGCACGCGCTGGACGTGGCGACCGGTCGCCGCCGCTTCAAGACCCGCGACGTCGCCTGGTCGACGGCGGTCGCGGACGGCCGGGTCCACGCCTCCGACGGGCCCACCCTCTTCGCCCTGGACGCCCGCGAGGGCACCGATCTGTGGCGGCTGCAGACGGATGGCTGGGTGTACTCCCTCAAGGCCGGCCACGGCACGGTCGTCACCGCGACCCGCGGCGGCGGCGTCCAGGCCTGGGAGGCGACGGGCGGCCGGAAGCTGTGGGAGATCACCGGCGCGCAGACCGATTTCGAGACCCCCGAGGCGGGTCCCGCGCTCCACGAGGGCACGGTGTACGTCTGGCAGGACGCCCGGCTGCGCGCCCTGGAGGCCCGCACCGGCGAGGAACGCTGGTCGTACCCCATCGGGGACGTGGCCTCCTGCGGCCAGGTCCCCCTACGCCTCACCCACGCGACCGACGGCTGCGTCTACGTCTGCGCCGGCACCCGGGTCCTGGCCCTGGAGGTGGCGAGCGGCATGGTGCGCTGGCACTTCGAGGCGCCGGCGGTCTTCCTCAGCCCGCCCGCCTTCGCGCCGGGCCCGGCGGTGACGGGCGGCGGCATCTACCTCGCGGACTACCTCGGCACGGTGTACGCCCTCGACGCGGCGGACGGCCGCGACCGCTGGCGCATCGCCACCGAGTCCCGGGCGGCCATCGACCCGGTGCTGGTGGCCGCCGGGCACGTCCACGTGGGCAGTGGCAAGGGCCTCTACACCCTGGACGCGGTCACCGGCACCCCCAAGTGGCGCTTCCAGGCGGGCGGCGACATCGTGGGCTCCCCGGCCGTCGCGGAGGGCCGCATCCACTTCGGCTCCACGGACCACCTGCTGTACACCCTGAAGGCGGACGACGGCCGCCTGCGCTGGAAGCTGGCCACCGGCGGCGAGATCACCGGCGCCCCCGTGGTCAAGGACGGCGTGGTGTACGCGTGCAGCAAGGACCGCTGCGTGTACGCACTGGACGCGGAGAAGGGCACGGGCACGGCGCGGACGGCGTGAGGACGGGCGGTCGTCCTACTGGTCGTGGCGACGGCCGGGGCGGTCCGGGGCCCGGGTGGGGACGCCTGTCGTGCCGGTCCGAGGGGGGACGCCTGTCGTGCCGGCCGGGGCGGTCCGGGGTGCGGGTGGGGACGGCTGTCGTGCCGGCCCGGGCGGTCTGAGGCGTGGTGGAGACGGCCGTCGTACCGGGCCGGACGGAAGGGGTTCGGGACGGCGGCCGTCCCCCTGACGCTATGTGCTGTGCTCGGGCCGTGCCATACGGTGGCGGCCCGGACGGGACCCGTGCGGTCCCTCACCGCACCCGGAACCCACCTTTCCGCCGCCCCGCGAACAGTTCCGCCTGCCGCTCCACCGGCAGGCTCCCGAGCGCGATCAGCGCCGGCGCCTGCGCGAAGGCCTGCGCCCGCGCCGCCTCCTTGGCCGCCCACAGGGATCGCACGGTGCCCTGCACGCCCTTTGGCGGGTAGGAGGCGAGAACGGCGGCACAGCGCACCGCGGCCTCCAAGGCGCCGCCGGGCCCGGTGAGTTCGGACACCAGCCCGATCTCGTACGCCCGCCGCGCGGAGATCCGCTCGGCGGTCCCCATCAGCGCCATCCGGGCGGCCTCCCCGTACGGCATCCGGTGCGCCATGTACACCGCCTCGTACGCGCTGACCATCCCGTAGGTGGTGTGCGGGTCGAAGAACGAGGCCGTCTCGTCCGCGACGACGAACTCGCTCTCGCCGAGCAGATAGAACGCCCCGCCGCAGGCCATGCCCCGCACGGCGGCGATCACCGGCTTCCACAGGTCGTTCGCCTTCGGGCCGATGCTCAGCAGCGGATCGTCCAGCATGTACGGGGACTCCGGCTGCGGCACGTCCGTGTCCCGGTCGAGCCCGGTGCAGAAGGCCCGCTCCCCGGCGCCGGTGAGGACGACGGCCCGTACGGAGTCGTCGTACCGCAGCGCGCGCCAGCAGGACGCGAGCCGGGCCGCCATGTCCAGGTCGACGGCGTTGAGCTTCCCGGGCCGGTCCAGGGTGACGACCGCGACCCCGGTCTCCTCGTCCGCGTTGATCCGCAGCCCTGCGCCCCCTCCGGTTTCCGCGCTCACGACCGCTCCAGCACCCACCGGGGCATCCCGTCCCCGTCGAAGACGGCCTGCACCCTGGCGCCGATCCGGATCCGCTCGGGCGGCACGGAGTTCAGGGGCGAGTCCGGCCCGGCGACGAGATTCCCGACGAGCCGGATGCGCGGCGCCTCGGCGAGCTCCACCACGATCACGTTGTACCCGGCCTGTGCCGCGTAGGCCGGAAGCAGCGGCGGATGAGGAACGACGTAGGACCAGATCCGTCCCTTCCCGCTCATCCGCCGCCACTCGCCGGTGAAGGACCGGCAGCGCGGGCAGCAGGGCCGCGGCGGGAAGCGGGTCTCCCCGCACTCGGCACAGGCCTGCACGCGCAGTTCGCCGCGCGCGGCGTACTCCCAGAAGGGAGCGCCGTCGTCGTCGGGGACGGGGGAGAGGAAGGCGGGGAGGGACTCGGGGGACATGGCACGCTCCTCAGTTCCTGAGCAGAAGGGCGGAGGTCGGGACCCCCTCGCCGGCGGTCACGAGACAGGTGGCGGCGCCCGGGATCTGGGCGGTGCTGGTGCCGCGCAGCTGCTTGACCCCCTCGTTGATCAGGTTGAACCCGTGGACGTACGCCTCGGACAGCCCACCGCCCCCGGTGTTGAGCGGCAGCCGTCCACCGGTCTCCAGCGCACCGCCCTCCGTGAAGGTCCCGCCCTCGCCCCGGCCGCAGAAGCCGTAGCCCTCGAGGGAGAGCAGGACGAGAGGGGTGAACGCGTCGTAGATCTGGGCGACGTCGATGTCGTCGGGGGTGAAGTCGGCGTGCTTCCACAGGTGCCGGGCGGCGGTCCAGGCCGGGCCGGTGAGCGGGTCGTCGTTCCAGTAGTTGACCATGCCGTGGTGCTGGGCGGGCAGCCCCTGGGCGGCGGCGTGGACGTAGACGGGCCGTCGCCGGCAGTCGCGGGCGCGCTCGCGGGAGACGACCACACAGGCCAACGCCCCGTCGGTCTCCAGGCAGTTGTCGAAGAGGCAGAGCGGCTCGCTGATCCACCGCGAGGTCATATACATGTCCCTCGTCAGGGGCCGCTCGTACATGAGGGCGGCGGGATTCTGGTTGGCCCGGTTCCGGCAGGCGAGGGCGACGTTGAAGAGGTGGTCCCTGGTCGCCCCGTACCGGTGCATGTACCGGCGTGCGAGCATCCCTATCTCGTCGACGGGCCTGAGGAGCCCGAAGGGCCGGGTCCACTGGGCGGGAGTGGGGAGCTGCGCGGTCGTGTTCCGCCACGGCCGCGGCCCGCTGCCGCGCTTGCGGGACCGCCAGGCGACACCGACGGTGGCCTGACCGGTGGCGACGGCGGCGGCGAGGTGCGCGACGGTCGCGCAGGAACCGCCGCCCCCGTACCCGACCTTGCTGAAGAAGGTGAGATCCCCGAGTCCGAGGGCCTTCGCGACCTCCACCTCGTCGGTCTCCTCCATGGTGTACGAGGCGAGCGCGTCGACCTCGCCGGGCGCGATCCCGGCGTCGTCGAGGGCGGCGAGGACGGCACGGCAGGCCAGGGCCTTCTCGGACTCCGGGAGCCGCTTGGCGAAGGCGGTCTGTCCGATGCCGACGACGGCGGTCGCGTCCTTGAACCCTGCCATGGTGCACCACCTCTGCGGACGTACCTCGGCTGACAGTGCGTCAGGTTACCGCTAATCTGACGGAGAGTCAGCTATGGGTGTTCGGCAGTGCGTGCTGTGGGGAGGACGCCGTGCGCGGTGACGTGGAGTGGGGCAGCATTGCGGAACTGGTGCGCAGCGCGGCCCGTCGCTACGGCGACACGGAGGCGGTCGTCGAGGCCCGTACCCGGATCTCGTACGCCGAACTGGGCGCCCGCGTCGAACGCGCGGCGGCGGCCTGCATCGCGAACGGCGCCGGCGCCGGCGACCGCGTCGCGATCTGGGCACCCAACACGCTCGACTGGATCGTGTCCGCTCTGGGCGCCGTGTCCGCGGGCGCGGTCCTGGTGCCGCTCAACACCCGCTTCAAGGGCTCCGAGGCGGCCTGCGTCCTGGCGCGCAGCCGGGCGAAGCTGCTGTTCGTGACGGGGGCGTTCCTCGGGACGTCGTACGTGGCCGCGCTGCGGAGGGCGGCGGGAGAGGGGCCCGGAGGCGGTCCGCTGCCGGGTCTGCCGCACCTGGAGCAGGTGGTGGTCCTCGCGGACGACGCCCCGGCGGACTTCCGTACCTGGAAGGACTTCCTGGCGAGCGGCGAGGGGGTGGGGGAGCCGGTGGTGCGGCGGAGGGCGTCGGCCGTGACGGGCGACCGGCCCTCGGACATCATCTTCACCTCGGGCACGACAGGCCGCCCCAAGGGCGCGGTGATCACCCACGCGCAGACGCTGCGGGCCTACGAGACCTGGGCGGATCTGACGAGCCTGCGGCAAGGGGACCGCTACCTCGTCGTCAACCCCTTCTTCCACACGTTCGGCTACAAGGCGGGCGTTCTGGCCTGCCTGATGCGGGGCGCGACGATGATCCCGCAGCCGGTGTTCACCGTGGACACGGCACTGGCGAACACGGCGGCCGAGCGGGTGACGGTCCTGCCGGGCCCACCGACCCTGCACCAGGCGCTGCTGGACCACCCGTCACGAGCCTCCTACGACCTCTCCGCCCTGCGCCTGGTGGTGACGGGGGCGGCGGTGGTGCCGCTGCCCTTGGTGGAACGCCTGCGCGGGGAACTCGGCGTGGAAACGGTGCTGACGGCGTACGGCCTGTCGGAAGCGAGCGGTTTCGTGACCATGTGCCGCAGGAACGACGCGCCGGAGGTGATCGCGACGACGTCGGGCCGCCCCATCCCGGGAGTGGAGGTACGGGTGGTGGACCCGAAGGGCGAACCGCTCGGCGCGGGAGTTCCGGGCGAGGTCCTGGTCCGCGGCTACAACGTCATGCAGGGCTACTTCGAGGACGAGACGGCCACGACGGAGGCGTTGACGGCTGAGGGATGGCTGCGCACGGGCGACGTGGGCGTGCTGGACGACGCGGGCAACCTGAGGATCACGGACCGGCTGAAGGACATGTACATCGTGGGCGGCTTCAACGCGTACCCGGCGGAGATAGAGCAACTGCTCGCCCTGCACCCGGACGTGGCGGAGGCGGCGGTGATCGGCGTACCGGACGCGAGGCTGGGGGAGGTGGGCAAGGCGTACGTGGTGCGGTGCCCCGGGGCGGTGCTGACGGCGGACGACCTGATCGCCTGGTCCCGCCGGGAGATGGCGAACTACAAGGTGCCGAGGCTGGTGGAGTTCGTCGAGGTCCTGCCGAGGAACGCGAGCGGCAAGGTGCTGAAAGGGACGCTGCGGGGGCGCACGCAACAGCGCTCGGGGACGACGTAGGCACGACGGAGTGGTGCCGACGTAGGCCGGACGCACTTCGGCCGCGACGGCTCCCCCTCCGTGCCGCCGCGGCCGATCCCCGTGTGGAGACAGGTGTGTCAGGCTCTCTCGTCCGTTGCGTGGTTGTCCAGCGGAGTCACTGTGCCACCCGTCGCGAGGTTGTCCAGCGTGGTGATTTCCCCGTCGGTGGCGTGGTTGTCGAGCGTGGTGACGTTCTCGATGTCGGTGGCGTGGTTGTCGAGCGGCTTGACCACGAAGTCCTTCTTGGCATCGCTCATGGACGTGCAACTCCCGTTCATTGATGGGCGATGCCTGCCCGGCGACTCCCCCGAGGGCCGCCGGACAGGCGTATCAGGGCCGTTCACCCTAGCGGTAGCGATCACCGCTGACCCGTGGGCCCCCCGACGCGACGGATCGACAACAAGGAGAGTGCCCTGTCGCGATAAACGAACGATGAACGCGCTGCCGCAGGCTATGCGGCTGCGGCGGGGGCGAGCATGAGCCGCACGTCCGTTGCCTCCGGTGAGCCGAGTTGATCGAAGATGTCAAGGGCTTCCTGCCAACAGGCTTGTGCCCGACCGGTCTGGCCGAGGCCGTTGAGGGCACGGCCCAGGACGGTCAGTACGTTGCCTCGCCGCCATTCGCCTCCGATTCCCCGCAGGACCGCGAGCGCCTGCTCGGCCAGGGCCGCTGCCTTGGCCGGCCGCTGCCCCGCTATATGCGCCTCCGCCAGCCGGAACAGCGTCATCCCTTCCCAGAGGCGCTGCCTGCTGTCTCGGAACACCTCCAGCGCCTCGGTCAGCCGGTCGACAGCTGCGTCCAGTTCGCCCTTGCCGGTCAGCGCAAGCCCCAGGGCGTAGCGGCCGTTGGCGCCTCGCAACGTGTGCCCCAGTCGGTCGTAGATGACGATGCCCTGCTGTGCGAGTTCGACGGCGCTGCCGACCTGTCCCAGGGCCAGTTGGATACGGGAGAGGTTGCAGAGCGCGCTGGCCTCACCGGCGTGGTTCTCGTCCAGCCGGAAACTCTCGATGGCCTGTCGCAGGTACGCCTCTCCGTCGGAATGACGGTTCTGGTAGAGAGCGATGATGCCCCGGTCGTTGGCGGCCCAGCAGCTGGGCGCCAGGTCGTCTGCGAGATGGGCGAGTTCCATCGCCATGCGTGCCTCCTCGTCCGCCTGGCTGAAGCGCCCGGCCACGAGGTGCACGTTGGTCAGGGTGGTGAGCGCGCGGCTCCGTGCCCGGGGGTCATCCGCCTGGTCGGCCGCGTCTCGGAGAGCGTGCGCTGCGACCTCGTACTGCTTGGAGTTGGCGCCCGACTCGGCGAGGTCCTTCGCCGCCCACAGCAGGTCCACCGCACGCCGCAGCGTCGAACGTCTGGCGCATTGCTGGACGAACGCGAGAAGCGTGTGTGCCTCGGCGTACAACCAGTCCCGGGCCTCGTGCCGGTCCACGAACGTCAGGCCTGGATACTGCGTGGCCTCCAGGTGATCCACCAGCCGGTCCCCCGGCCGCTCGATCGCATAGACCCCCGCCGCCGTGGCCAGATAGAAGTCCAGCAACCGCGACATCGCCGCGTCCCGCTCGCTCGGCGGGTGTTCGTCCCGTTCCGCGCACGCACGCGCGTAGAGTCTGACCAGGTCGTGGTAGCGGTAGCGGCCGGGCGCCGCCGACTCCAGCAGCGACGTGTCGACCAGGGACTCCAGCAGGTCCTCCGTCTCCTCCGGCGGGAGGTCCAGTACCGCGGCGGCGGCCGCGAGCGAGATGTCCGGCCCGTCCGCCAACCCCAGCAGCCGGAACGCCCGCGCCTGCGCCGGCTCCAACTGCCCGTAGCCCAGCTCGAAGGTCGCCTTCACCGCCAGGTCGCCGGCCTGCAACTCGTCGAGCCGCCGTCGTTCGTCCGCCAGCTTCGCCGCCAGTACCGAGACCGTCCAGGTCCTCCGCGAGGCCAGGCGCGACGCCGCGATGCGGATCGCCAGCGGCAGGAAGCCGCACGCCGCCACCACGTCCAGTGCCGCCTCCCGCTCCGAGGCGACCCGCTCCTCGCCCACGATCTTCGTGAACAACGACAGGGCCTCGTCGGGCGACATCACGTCCAGGTCCACCAGGTGCGCTCCCGCCAGGTCGACCATGCGGACCCGGGAGGTGACCAGGGCCGCGCAGCCCTCGGTGCCGGGAAGCAGCGGGCGTACCTGGGCGGCGTCGCGCGCGTTGTCCAGCAGGACCAGCACCCGGCGGCCGTCCAGCACCGACCGGTACAGGGCCGCCCGCTCCTCCAGCGAGTCCGGGATGGCCGAGTCCGCCGTGCCCAGGGCACGCAGGAAGGAGCCGAGGACCGTCTCCGGTTCCGCCGCCCGGGAGCCCGCGCCCTGCAGATCGACGTACAGCTGGCCGTCCGGGAAGGCGGTGCGTGCCTGGTGGGCCACGTGCACGGCCAGGGTCGTCTTGCCCACGCCCCCGATGCCCGCCATCGCCGACACCGCCATCACCCGGCCCTCCGCCGACGCCAGCACCTCCCTCAGTTCGGCGACGAAGGCGGCGCGGCCCGTGAAGTCCGGGACGGTGGCCGGGAGCTGCGCCGGGCGTACGGGGGCGGCGGACGGCTCGGGCGCCGGTGCCGAGGGTTCGGCCAGGGACGGGTCGGCCTGGAGGATGCGCTGCTGGAGTTCCCTCAGGCCGGGCCGGGGGTCCACCCCGAGTTCGTCGGCCAGCAGTCGCCGCGTGTCCGCGTAGACCGCCAGGGCCTCCGCCTGGCGGCCGGAGCGGTACAGCGCCAGCATCAGCAGCTCCCGGAGGCGCTCGCGCAGGGGGTGCGCGGCCGTCAGGGCCGTGAGCTCGGAGACCGCCTCCGCGTGGCAGCCCTGCTCCAGGTCCATGTCGAGGCGTGACTCCAGGAGCTGCAGCCGCCATTCCTCCAGGCGGGCGCGCTGGGCCTCCGCGTACGGGCCGGGCACCCCGGCCAGCGGCTCACCGTCCCACAGCGCCAGCACCTCGTTCAGGACGCGCCGGGCATGGCACAGGTCCCCGGAGTTCTTCGCCTTCTCGGCCTCCGCTGCCAGCTCCTGGGCGGCGGCCAGGTCCAGGGAGCGGGGCTCGCCCAGCCGCACCGCGTAGCCGCCCGACTCGCTGAGCAGGACACCCGGCGAGAGCACCTTGCGCAGACGGGAGGCGTAGGTGCGGACCGCCGCCAGGGCCCGGGGGGGCGGGTCGTCACCCCACAGCGCGTCGATCAGTTGGGACGCGGTCGCCGTACGGCCCTCGCGCATCAGCAACGCGGCCAGCAGGGCGCGCTGCTGCGGCGAGCCGGTGGCCAGCAGCTCCTTCCCGCGCCAGGCGCGCACCGGTCCGAGCACACCGAAGCGCAGTGCCGCCGAATCCTCGGGACCCCGCTGCTCAGGTACTCGCGGCACACCGTCCATCGTTGCCCCCTGGCCCCCTGCCGAACCGTCCACGACCAAGAGGCCAGTTTGCCTTGTTCATGGCGGATGCGTCAGCCGTGGGAGACGGCGATCACAAGCCGGTGTGCGGTGCGTCACGAGGTCCCCACACGCTCTCCTCATATCGGGAGCGCCCGTCCGCAGCAGCTGACGGAGCGTCAGATCGGCGCTACCTTGAGCGGCATGGAGACCTCAGCGGCGGCCGGCGCCGCCTTCCCCGAGATCATTTCCGTGGACGACCACACCGTGGAGCCCCCGAACGTCTGGCAGGACCGCCTCCCGGCGAAGTACCGGAACACCGGCCCCCGCATCGTCCGCGCACCCCTGAAGGACATGACCTTCCTCGGCGGCAGGTTCGCCCCGGTCATGGGCGCCCCCGGCGACGACGGACCGCTCGGCGACTGGTGGGTGTACGAGGACCTGCACCGGCCCCTCACCCGCCTCGACACCGCCGTCGGCTGCAGCAGGGACGAGATCAGGCTCGAGGTGATCACCTACGAGCAGATGCGCCCGGGCTCGTACGACGTCCCCCGGCGCCTCGCCGACATGGACGTCAACCACGTCCAGTCGGCCCTCTGCTTCCCCACCTTCCCGCGCTTCTGCGGGCAGACCTTCACCGAGGCCAAGGACCGCGAGCTCGGGCTGCTGTCCATCAGGGCCTACAACGACTGGATGGTGGAGGAGTGGTGCGGGCCCCAGGCGCAGGGGCGTCTCATACCCCTGACCCTCATCCCCCTGTGGGACGCCCAACTCGCGGCCGCCGAGGTGCGCCGCAACGCCGAACGAGGGGTCCGCGCCGTCGCGTTCTCCGAGATCCCGCCCCGCCTCGGCCTGCCGTCCGTCCACACCGACGACTGGGACCCCTTCCTCGCCGCCTGCGACGAGACCGGCACGGTCGTCGCCATGCACATCGGGTCGAGCAGCAGGATGCCGTCCACGTCCGCCGACGCACCGCCCGCCGTCGGCTCCGCGATCACCTTCGCCAACTGCTGCTTCTCCATGGTCGACTGGCTGATGAGCGGCAAGTTCGAGCGGTTCCCGAACCTGAGGGTGATGTACGCGGAGGGGCAGATCGGCTGGATCCCGTACATCCTCGAACGCGCGGACGTCGTCTGGGAGGAGAACCGCGGCTGGGGCGGCGTCGCCGACAAGGTGCACCGGCCGCCGTCCGAGCTGTTCGCCGGGCACGTCTACGGCTGCTTCTTCGACGACGCCTTCGGGCTGCGGAATGTGGACGCCATCGGTGTCGGCAACGTCCTGTACGAGACCGACTACCCGCACTCCGACTCCACCTGGCCCAGGTCCCGGGAGGTCGGCGAGGCGCAGATGGCGCACCTGGACCCGGACGTCGTCGAGCGGATCGTGCGGCGCAACGCCATCGAGCTGCTGGGGCTCACGGAGGACGGACTGTGGCCGGGCGGCAGGCGTTGAGCGGGAGCCTGCGGTACGGGATGCAGCTTCCCGTCCAGTCGCAGTCCACGCTCTACGCCGAGCCCTGGGAAGCCGGGGCCGGTCCGGGGGACCTGGTCGCGGTCGCCCGCGCCGCCGACGCCGCCGGGTTCGACTACGTCGCCTGCTGCGACCACGTCGCCGTTCCGCGTCGGCTCGCCCCCGCCATGAGCACGGTCTGGTACGACCCGGTGGCCACACTCGCCCACCTCGCAGCCGCCACCGAGCGCGTACGGCTCCTCAGCCATGTCGCGATCGTGGGGCTGCGGCACCCGCTCGTCACCGCCAAGCAGTACGCGACCCTCGACCACCTCTCCGGCGGGCGCCTCGTCCTCGGGGTGGGGGCCGGGCACGTGCGGGAGGAGTTCGAGGCGCTGGGGGTGGACTTCGGGCGGCGCGGGCCGCTGCTCGACGAGGCGATCGACGCGCTGCGGGCGGCGCTCGGGCCCGAGGAGTTCCCGGTCCACCACGGGAAGGCGTACGACTTCGAAGGGCTCGGTCAGCGGCCCCGGCCCGCTCAGCCGCGCGTCCCCTTGTGGGTGGGCGGCTCCTCGCCCGCCGCCGTGCGCCGGGCCGCGCTCAAGGGGGACGGCTGGCTGCCGCAGGGTGACCCGCGCGAGCGGTTGCCCGCGCAGATCGCCCGGATCGGGCAGCTCCGTGAACAGGCGGGGCTCAGCGGCCCCTTCACCGTCGGCGCCATCACCGAGCCCCTGTACATCGGTCACCCCCGCTGGGACGTCGGGTCGCGCACGATCGGGGGCGCCCCCGAGGCGATCGCCGAGTCCCTGCGGGCCTACCGCGCGATGGGCGTGAACCAGGTCCAGGTGCGGTTCCGCAGCCGGAGCCGCACCGAACTCACCGACCAGATAACCGCGTTCGGGGCCGAGGTCGCGCCCCGCCTGGACTGAGGAGGAAGGTCCCATGGGCAAGCTGGACGGGCGCGTCGTCATCGTCACCGGGGCGGCGCGCGGGCAGGGCGAGCAGGAGGCGCGGCTGTTCGCGGCCGAGGGGGCCCGGGTCGTCCTCGCGGACGTGCTCGACGACCAGGGGGAGGCGCTCGCCAAGGAGTTGGGGCAGTCGTACGTCCACCTCGACGTGGGCCGCGAGGCCGACTGGGCCACCGCCGTGGCCGCCGCGAAGGCGGCGTACGGGCACATCGACGGGCTGGTCAACAACGCGGGCATCCTGCGGTTCAACGCGCTTCGTGACACGCCCCTGGACGAGTTCATGAACGTCGTCCAGGTCAACCAGGTCGGCTGCTTCCTCGGCATGAGGACCGTCGCTCCCGAGATCGCGGCGGCCGGCGGCGGCACCGTCGTCAACACCGCCTCCTACACCGCGATGACCGGGATGGCGGCCGTGGGGGCGTACGCGGCGACCAAGCACGCCGTGCTCGGCCTCACCCGGGTCGCCGCGATCGAGCTGGCGCCGGAGGGGATCCGGGTCAACGCGGTGTGCCCCGGCGCCATCGACACCGCGATGGCCAATCCGGCCCGGCTGGACCCGGACGCGGACGCCGAGGAGACGTCCAGGGCGCTCGACGAGGTGTACGGCAGGCTCGTGCCGCTCGGCCGCATCGGCAAGCCGGAGGAGGTGGCGCAACTCGCCCTCTTCCTGACCTCGGACGACTCCTCGTACATCACCGGGCAGCCGTTCGTGATCGACGGTGGGTGGCTGGCCGGCGTTTCGGTCGTCTGAGGAGTCGTCCGACTCCGTGATCCGACCGTCCGTCGGCTATTGACGGCCCGACGGGGTGGTGCGACAGTCGGCGGCAAGCCAATCTGACGGTGTGTCAGATAAGACTCGTGGGGACGGTGACCTCCGTGGAATTCGGGCTCTTCGTACAGGGATACGTCGGCAAGCGGGCCGAGACCGACCCGCTTGCGGAACACAAGGCGCTGATGGAGGAGACCGAGTACGTCATCCAGGCGGACAGGTCCGGCTTCAAGTACGCGTGGGCGTCCGAACACCACTTCCTGGAGGAGTACTCGCACCTGTCCGCCAACGACGTCTTCCTCGGCTACCTCGCCCACGCCACCGAGCGCATCCACCTCGGCTCCGGGATCTTCAACCCGCTCGCCCCGGTCAACCACCCGGTGAAGGTCGCCGAGAAGGTCGCCATGCTCGACCACCTCAGCGGCAACCGCTTCGAGTTCGGCAGCGGACGCGGCGCCGGCTCCCACGAGATCCTCGGCTTCCTCCCCGGCATCACCGACATGAACCACACGAAGGAGATCTGGGAGGAGACCATCGCCGAGTTTCCGAAGATGTGGCTCCAGGACGAGTACCAGGGCTTCACGGGCAAGCACTGGTCGCTGCCGCCCCGCACGGTGCTCCCCAAGCCGTACGGGAAGTCGCACCCCGCGATGTGGTACGCCGCCGGGTCCCCGTCCTCGTACGCCATGGCCGCGAAGAAGGGCCTCGGGGTGCTCGGCTTCAGCGTGCAGAAGGTCTCCGACATGGAGTGGGTGCTGGAGCAGTACAAGACGGCGATCGTGGACGCCGAGCCCGTCGGGGACTTCGTCAACGACAACGTGATGGTGACGAGCACCGCGATCTGCGCGCCCACGCACGAGGAGGCGATCCGCATCGCGGTGAACGGCGGACTGCACTACCTGCCGTCCCTGGTCTTCCGCTACCACGACACCTTCCCGCGTCCCGAGGGCTTCCCCGTGTGGCCGGAGACGCTCCCCGAGTACACCGAGGAGTTCCTCGAACTGCTCATCGAGGAGGAACTGCTCATCTGCGGCGACCCGGAGGAGGTGCTGCGGCAGTGCAAGAGGTGGGAGCAGGCGGGCGCCGACCAGCTCAGCTTCGGGCTGCCGGTCGGGATACCGAAGGAGGAGACGCTCCAGACGATACGGCTGATCGGAGAGCACGTGATCCCGAAGATCGACACGGATCCCGTGCACCGGACCAGCCGGTTCCGTCAGGCCGCCTGAGGGGTGCGGCGCATGCTGGACCACGTCATCAAGGGCGCGACCGTCGTGGACGGTACGGGCGCCCCCGCCTGTACCGCGGACGTCGGCATACGCGACGGCCGGATCGCCGCCGTCGGCACGGTCACCGAGGACGCCCGCACCGGTGAAGACGCGCACGGCCTCGTCCTCGCCCCCGGCTTCGTCGACCCGCACACCCACTACGACGCCCAGCTGTTCTGGGACCCGTACGCGACCCCGTCGCTGAACCACGGGGTCACCACGGTCGTGGCCGGCAACTGCGGGTTCACGCTCGCCCCGCTGAACCCGGCGCGGCCCGAGGACGCGGACTACACCCGGCGGATGATGTGCAAGGTGGAGGGCATGTCCCTGGTCGCCCTGGAAGAGGGGGCGCCCTGGACCTGGCGCTCCTTCGGGGAGTACCTGGACGCCCTGGAGGGGCGGATCGCCGTCAACGCCGGTTTCATGGCGGGGCACTGCGCGCTGCGTCGATATGCGATGGGCCCGGAGGCGGTCGGCGGGCAGCCGACGGACGAGCAGCTGGACGCCATGGTCCGGCTGTTCCACGAGGCCATGGACGCGGGCGCCTGGGGGCTGTCCACCACCCAGTCCTCCACCCACTCCGACGGCGACGGGAAGCCGGTCGCCTCCCGGCACGCACGGCCGGCTGAGCTGCTGGCGCTCGCCGAGGCGGTGGGTGAGCACGAGGGGACCCAGATCGAGGCGATCGTCGCGGGCTGTCTGGACCGGTTCAGCGACCCGGAGATCGACCTGCTGGTGGAGCTGAGCGCGGCGGCGGGCCGGCCCCTGAACTGGAACGTCCTCACCATCGACGCGGCAGTCCCCGAACGTGTGCCCCGCCAGCTCCTGGCGAGCGAGCGGGCCCGGAAGGCGGGCGGCCGGGTGGTGGCCCTGACCATGCCCATCCTCACGCCGATGAACATGTCCCTCGGCACCTTCTGCGCCCTCAACCTGATCCCCGGCTGGGGACCGGTCCTCGGCCTGCCCGTACCCGAGCGCATCGCGAAGCTGCGCGACCCCGAGGTCCGGGCCGGGATGCTGCGCCGCGCGCACTCCCGGGAGGCCGGCGTCTTCCGGCGCCTGACGAACTTCGGGCGCTACGTCATCGGCGACACCTTCAGCCCGCGCAACGAGGGCCTGACCGGGCGCGTCGTGAAGGACATCGCGGCCGAGCGCGGCCAGGACCCCTTCGCGTGCCTGGTCGAGATCTGCGCGAACGACGACCTGCGCACGGTCCTGTGGCCCATGCCCACCGACAACGACCCCGGCTCCTGGGCCCTGAGGGCCGAGACCTGGCGGCACGAGGACGTCCTGCTGGGCGGCTCCGACGCGGGCGCCCACCTGGACCGCATGTGCGGGGCGCCGTACACGACCCGGTTCCTCGGGGACTGTCTGCGCGGCCGGAAGCTGGTGCCGCTGGAACGGGCGGTGAGGATGCTGACGGACGACCCCGCGCAGCTGTTCGGGCTCCGGGAGCGCGGTCGGGTGCGCGAGGGCTTCCACGCCGACCTGGTCCTCTTCGACCCGGAGCGCATCGACGCCGGACAGGCCACCCTGGTGCACGACCTGCCGGGGGGCAGCCCGCGGCTGGACTCGCGGGCGATCGGGATACGGGCCGTCTGGGTCAACGGCGTGGAGGCGATCCGGGACGACGTGGTGACCGGGGCCGTACCGGGGAAGGTGCTGCGCTCCGGGCGGGACACCAGGACGGTGAGCACCACGTGACCGACCGGCAGCGGCTGTTCATCGGCGGCGCGTGGGTGGAGCCGGACGACGGCCACCACCGGGTGACCGACCCGGCGACCGAGGGGATCGTCGGGTGGGCGCCGGAGGCCTCGCGGGACCAGGTGCGGGCGGCCTGCGCCACGGCCCGCGAGGCGTTCGGGCCGTGGTCGCGGACGCCGCCCCGGGAACGGGCGGCGGTGCTGGCGCGGGCGGCCGACATCATCGAGAGCCGGCTGGGGCCGTACGCCGAGCTGGCGCAGGCGGAGAGCGGCGCGACGACCGGGACGGCCCGCGGGATGCAGGTCGGGGTCGCGGTGGCCCGCTTCCGTCGGTACGCGCGGGTGGAACCGGTGGAGCAGCCGCTGCCGCCGCAGATCAACGAGGCGGGGCCGTTCGGCCCGGCCGGCGTCGTGGGCGCCCTGGCCGTGCGTCGGCCGGTCGGCGTGGTCGCCTGCGTCACCTCGTACAACAACCCCTGGGCGAACCCGGCCGGCAAGGTGGCCCCCGCGCTCGCGATGGGCAACACGGTGGTCGTGAAGCCGGCCCCGCAGGACCCGCTGTCGGTGTACCGCATGGCCGAGGCGCTCCAGGAGGCGGGAGCGCCGCCGGGCGTGGTGAACGTGGTGGGCGGTGCGCGCCCGGAGGTGGGCGAGGCGGCCGTGGACTGCCCGGACGTCGACATGGTGAGCTTCACCGGATCGACGGCCGTGGGGCAGCGCATCGCCGAGGTGTGCGGCCGGTCCATGAAACGGCAGCTGATGGAGCTGGGCGGCAAGGGCGCGGCGCTCGTCTTCGACGACGCGGACCTGGACGCGGCGGTGGCCGGAATCGGTACCACGTTCTCCTTCTACAGCGGCCAGATCTGCACGGCGCCGACGCGGGTGCTCGCGCAACGCGGCGTGTACGACCGGCTGGTCTCCCGACTGGCGGCGTACGCCCGCCGCCTGAAGGTCGGTGATCCGCGCGAGCGGGACACCGTCGTGGGCCCGCTGATCTCGGCGGCGCACCGGGACCGCGTGGAGGCGTACGTCGAACTGGGCCGCAAGGAGGGCGCGCGCCTCGTCACCGGCGGTGAACGGCCTCCGCGGGGCCGCGGCTTCTACGTCGCCCCCACCCTCCTCGCGGACTGCACACCCGGGATGCGGGTGGTCCGGGAGGAGATCTTCGGGCCGGTGGTCGTGGTGCTCCCGTTCGACGACGAGGAGGAGGGCATCGACCTGGCCGACGCCTCCGACTACGGCCTGATCGACTACGTCTGGTCGCGTGACGTGGCCCGCGCCTTCCGCGTGGCGCGCCGGCTGCGCGCGGGCGGCGTCGGCGTGAACACGGTCGGCCGCAACATGGAGGCGCCGTTCGGCGGCTTCAAGAAGAGCGGGGTGGGCCGCGACGTGGGTTCCTACGCCCTGCAGGCGTACAGCGAGCTGCAGGCCATCGTGTGGCCGGGCTGACCCGGCCGCCGGTCCCGGCTGCGGTCGGTCCCGGCCGTCGGTCCCGGCTGTCCGTCCCGGCCGTCCGTCCCATCCCGGCCGTCGGTCCCGGCCTCCGTCTCAGCCGTCCAGGTCCACGCGCACCGTGAGCAGCCGCGTCCCGAACGCCCGTACCGCCATGCTGTTCATGCGCGGCAGGCTCTTCAGGCGGGTCCGGGGGTCGTCCTCCGGGAGCAGGTGCGCCGTGCCCGTGTGCCAGCGGCCCAGGATGCGGACCCGGACGCGGGGATCCACCTGGATGTTGCGGACGTACTGCGACTTCTCGCCGTACTCCGACACCAGCCAGAAGGAGTCGCCGACGCGGCGGCCGCCCACCGGGGTCCGGCGCGGCAGCCCGGACACACGGCCCGTCGTCTCCAGGACCGTCTGGAGGGGCAGGCGGCGCAGCAGCGGGTTGACGACGTGGCGCTGACAAGCCGTGACGACCCGCTGCTTGCGATCGGCGAATTCCGGCATCGTCCCTCGCTCTCCTTGACGGCGGGAAGTGCTGGGCGCTTCGCGCAGTCTCGCAGACCCGGGAGCGGAGCGCGCGGGGATTGGCCGCGCGCCCCAACGGGCGGGTCCACGCCCCGGCAGGGACTACGCCCCGCCCAGGAAGATCGGGTTGGTGAACGCGGCCAGCGCCCCGGGCACCGGGCCCGCCGCCGCCTCGTGCCGCAGCTCGGCCCGGACGTAGGCCGCGTACGCCGGTGTCGTACGCCATTCGGCCGTGCCCGAGCCGGTCACCGGCAGCGGGGGGCTCGAGAACAGCACGCCCTGGTCGGTGACGAAGCGGACCGTGCAGCGCGGGGCGCCCCGCACCTCCAGGCGGACCGTGACCGGGGTGTCGCGGTCCACCCGCAGCCGTTCGCCGATGCCCGCGTGTTCGCCGCGGCTGCCCGAGGCCGTCAAGGTCAGGGAGACGTTCTTGGACTCGGCGACGTACGAGCGGCCCGCGCGGATGCCCTCCTGGACGGCCTCGCGGGTCAGGTCGTCGGCGAGGACCACCGTCTGCGGGCTGCCCACAGCGTCCGGGTCGCGGTGCGCGTCGCTGTTGCCCATCGCCGGCAGCCACCGGCCGTGGCCCTCCCGGACCGCCGCCACCAGCGTGTTGTCCCACTCCGCGAGCGTCACCTCGTCGTCCGGGGTGTAAGGGCCGTTCCACACCTCCACCGCGTCCGCCTCGCCGAAGCCGAACTTCCAGCCGCAGCCCACGCACGTGGCGTGCGGATGCGCCGGGACGACGAGACCGCCCGCGCTGCGGATCTGCCGGGCGAAGCGGGCCCAGCGGTTGTCGCGGGCCCGGTAGCGCCAGTCGATGAACGTGCCCGGGTCGACGCCCAAGGCGAGCACGTGGCCGTTGCGCGTCGTCACCTCCTCGCCCGTCATGATCAGCAGGTCGTCGCCCGCCTGGTCGGCCCAGTGGGCGTGCGAGGAGTGGGTGTTGTGCTCGGAGGTGTTGATGAAGTCCAGACCGGCCGCCCGGGCCAGCGCCGCGATCTCGGCGGGTGTACGGCGGCCGTCGGAGTACCAGGAGTGCAGATGGCAGTCCCCGCGGTACCAGGCGCGGCCCCGGCCCTTCGCCCGGGACGGCGGGTACACGGGCTTCGGGGTCTCGCCCTGCGCGCCGTAGGTGAGCGTGACCGTCACCTCGTACGTCAGGCCCTGCGGCGCCACCGTGTACGGGCCCAGCACGATGTGCCAGGTGCCGGAGCGGATGCGGCCCGGGACGTAGCCGGGGGTGGCGTCGTCCGCGCGGAGGAAGAACTCGCTGCGCGCGCCGCCGGACCAGCCGCGGAACCCCGCGCCGCCCAGCTCGGTGCCGCGCTCGTCGAAGATGCCGATGTCCAGGCCGTTGCCCCGGGTGCCGGCCGGGACGGACGGCTTGTCGTAGGTGTAGGCGACCCTGATCTCACGGACGCCCTCGGGGACGTCGACGGGCAGGTACACGAAGTCGGGAGAGCCGGTGGGCAGCGTGCCGCGCACCGTCCTCGTCTCCTGGTTGTCGGCCGCCTCGGCGGCGGGGCCCGGGGAGAAGCTCACGGTTCCCAACGTAAGCGCGGCGGCCGCGCCCGTCACGAACAGTGCGCGTCTTCCCATGCCGTTGCCCCGGTCGTCCTCGCACATGCTGCTGCTCCCAACGTGTCGCATGACGGGGGTGGTGCAGGGATGGCGCACACCACTGTGGGGTCCGGCTGTGAACTCCCGGGCACGGGAAGCCGATCGGCAGCCACGTTCGGCGGAACAACGGATGGACACGGCGCCAGTGACACCCTGTAACGGCCGAGCCGCCCCGCCGACACGAGTACGCCCTGTATGGCCCGGTCACCGCCTCCGTATGCTCGAGGGATGACGACTTCCGCGACCTTTGGAACCGGCCCCACCGAGAACTCCATGCGTCGCGCCCTCAAACGCGCCCGGGACGGTGTCGCGCTCGACGTGGCGGAGGCGGCGGTGCTGCTCCGGGCCCGCGGCGCGGACCTCGACGACCTGGCCGCGTCCGCCGCCCGGGTGCGCGACGCGGGCCTGGAGGCCGCCGGCCGGCCCGGCGTCATCACGTACTCCAAGAGCGTCTTCGTCCCGCTGACCCGCCTGTGCCGCGACAAGTGCCACTACTGCACCTTCGTCACCGTGCCGGGCAGGCTGCGCCGCGACGGGCACGGGATGTTCATGTCCCCGGACGAGGTCCTCGACATCGCCCGCAAGGGCGCCGCCCTGGGCTGCAAGGAAGCCCTGATCACCCTCGGCGACAAGCCGGAGGACCGCTGGCCCGAGGCGCGCGAGTGGCTGGACGCGCACGGCTACGACGACACCATCGCCTACGTACGGGCCGTCTCCGTCCGGATCCTGGAGGAGACCGGCCTGCTGCCGCACCTCAACCCGGGAGTGATGTCCTGGACCGACTTCCAGCGGCTCAAGCCGGTCGCCCCGTCGATGGGCATGATGCTGGAGACGACGGCGAGGCGGCTGTGGTCGGAGCCGGGCGGCCCCCACCACGGCTCCCCGGACAAGGAACCCGCGGTCAGGCTGCGCGTCCTTCAGGACGCCGGCCGCTCCTCCGTCCCCTTCACCTCCGGCATCCTCATCGGCATCGGCGAGACCTACGAGGAGCGCGCCGAGTCCCTGTTCGCGCTGCGGAAGGTCTCCCGCGCCCACCACGGCATCCAGGAGCTGATCATCCAGAACTTCCGCGCCAAGCCGGACACGGCGATGCGCGGGATGCCGGACGCCGAACTGGACGAGCTGGTCGCCGCGGTGGCCGTGGCCCGGCACATCATGGGCCCCTCCGCCTGCCTGCAGGCACCGCCGAACCTGGTCGACGGCGAGTACGAGCGGCTGATCGGCGCCGGCATCGACGACTGGGGCGGGGTCTCACCGCTGACCATCGACCATGTGAACCCCGAGCGGCCCTGGCCGCAGATCGAGCGCCTGCGGGAGCGTTCCGCGGCGGCGGGCTTCACGCTGCGCGAACGCCTGTGCGTCTACCCGGAGTTCGTACGGCGCGGCGAGCCCTGGCTGGATCCCCGGCTGCGCCCGCACGTGGCGGCTCTGGCGGACCCGGAGACGGGCCTGGCCCGCGAGGACGCGGTGGTCGAGGGGCACCCCTGGCAGGAGCCCGAGGAGGTCTTCGTCGCCACCGGACGCACCGACCTGCACCGCACGATCGACACCGACGGCCGCACGGGCGACCGACGGGACGACTTCGACGAGGTGTACGGCGACTGGGAGGCGCTGCGGGAGGCGGCGGCGCCCGGCATGGCACCGCAGCGCATCGACGCGGACGTACGGGCGGCGCTGCGCACGGCGGCCGACGACCCGGCGAAGCTCGACGACGACGAGGCCCTGGCCCTGCTGCACGCGGACGGCCCGGCACTGGACGCGCTCACCCGCATCGCGGACGACGTGCGCAAGTCGGCGGTCGGCGACCACGTGACGTACATCGTCACCCGGAACATCAACTTCACCAACGTCTGCTACACGGGCTGCCGTTTCTGCGCCTTCGCACAGCGCCGCACGGACGCGGACGCCTACACCCTCTCCCTGGAGCAGGTCGCGGACCGTGCCCGGCAGGCCTGGGAGGTGGGCGCGGTCGAGGTGTGCATGCAGGGCGGCATCCACCCGGACCTGCCCGGGACGGCGTACTTCGACATCGCGAAGGCGGTGAAGTCCCGCGTCCCCGGCATGCACGTGCACGCCTTCTCCCCGATGGAGGTGGTCAACGGGGCGGCCCGTACCGGCCTGTCGATCCGCGAGTGGCTCGCGGCGGCGAAGGAGGCCGGCCTGGACACCATTCCGGGCACGGCGGCGGAGATCCTGGACGACGAGGTCCGCTGGGTCCTGACCAAGGGCAAGCTGCCGGCCGCGACCTGGGTCGAGGTCGTCACCACGGCGCACGAACTGGGCATCCGCTCCTCGTCGACGATGATGTACGGCCACGTCGACCAGCCCCGCCACTGGCTCGGGCACCTGCGCACCCTCGCCCGCATCCAGCAACGGACGGGCGGCTTCACGGAGTTCGTCACCCTGCCCTTCATCCACACCAACGCCCCGGTGTACCTGGCGGGCATCTCCCGCCCCGGTCCGACGATGCGGGACAACCGCGCGGTCACGGCGATGGCGCGCCTCCTGCTGCACCCGCACATCCCCAACATCCAGACGAGCTGGGTGAAACTGGGTACGGAGGGCGCCGCGGAGATGCTCCGCTCCGGCGCGAACGACCTGGGCGGCACGCTGATGGAGGAGACGATCTCCCGCATGGCGGGCTCGTCGTACGGCTCGTACAAGTCGGTCAGGGAACTCGTCGCGGTGGCGGAGGCGGCGGGCCGCCCCGCGAAACCGCGCACGACGCTGTACGGCGAGGTCCCGGAGGAACGGCAGCGGGCGGCGGCGGCCTCGGACGGGCACCTGCCGGAGCTGCTGCCGGTGCTGGAGAGCTGAGCGCCGCCGCGCGTCATGTGCCGGGGGCCTCGCCCCACGGGTCCCCCAGGGCCGTTCAGCCCTCTTCCCGGGCCGCTCCCGGCAGATGCGTCACCAGCAGCACCACCCCGGCCAGGACGATGACCCGCACAGCCGCGTCCAGGCCGTTCCAGGTCTTGGACTGCCACATCGCGAACCACTCGCCGCCTATCGCGACGAACCCGGCACCGAAGAGCAGCAGGAGCATCAGCAGACCGATGTCGGACAGCCACCGGGCACGCGGGTGGCGGCGGGCCCACAGGCAGGTCGCGGCGATCAGGACCAGGGCGGCCGCCGTCTCCCAGACGATGATCGCCGCATAGGCGGCGTCCTCCCAGGCGCGCGAGGTGATGGCGCGCCACATCAGGTCGTCGTCCTTGAAGGTGGTGTCCATCGCGAGGACGTGCCGGACGAACTGCTGGTTGGTGCCGAAGTCGGTGATGTTCCCGAACGCGACGAGCGCGATGTAGAGGGCGACCGTGCCGGTGAGGAGGGTCGCGGCGAGGGGGAGCGCGGACGGGGTGCGGGGGCTTCTCGTGGTTTCGGCCATGATCCAACTATGGAGACGGCTTTCGGTCGCTCACAGGGGATTTTCGGGCGGTCCCGCACGTGTGGTGTGCATGACGCTCCACAGCCCTGAGCCGACCGCTCCGGCTCGATTACAGTGCTGCGCGTCGACGTGCGTGCGGTGCCGTGAGGGAGGCCTGGGGTGGGTGCGACAGCCGGTACCGTCTGGGGGCGCACCGAGCAGCAGGACTTCCGCAGCCGGGTTCGGGGCACGCTGCTCGGGGTGGCCGTCGCCGACGCCCTGGGCGCGCCGGTGGACGGACTCACGCTGGAGGAGATCCGGCAGGCCCACGGGCCCCTGGGGCTGACGGACCTGACGTTCGGGCACGGCCGGCGTGGCGCGATCTCGCACCACACCCAGCTCACCCTGTTCTCCGTGGACGGGCTGATCCGCGCCCAGGTCCGCCGTGACACCGGCGCCTGGCATCCGCCGACCGATCTGCACCGGGCGTATCTGCGCTGGGCGGCCACCCAGCGGGACTGGGGGCCCGACGAGCGGCGCAAGGAGGACGGCTGGCTGGCCCGCGAGGAGTGGCTGTACGCCCGGCGCTCACCGGCCCGGGCGTGTCTGCTCGGACTCGGCGACGACACCATGGGCACGCTGGACGCGCCGAAGAATCCGGGCGATCAGGGGCCCGAGGCCGCGGCGCGCTCCGCGCCGTTCGGGCTGCTCGTCGGGTGGGATCCGCAACTCGTGCTGCAACTCGCGATCGAGTGCGCGGCGCAGACGCACGGGCACCCCACGGCGTACCTCGCGGCGGGCGCGTACGCCGTGATCCTGCACGGGCTGGCGCGCGCGGAGGGCCTGGACGCGGGTGTGCAGCGGGCCCTGGCGCTGCTCGCCCCGCGACCGGGGCAGCAGCAGGTCGCGGACGCGTTGCAGCACGCCCTGGGAGCGGTACGGCAGGGTGTGCCGACTCCCGACCGGATCGAGGAGCTGGCCGGGGACGGTACGGCGGCCGGGGTGCTCGCGGTCGCCGTGTACTGCGCACTGGTGGGGGAGGACGTCCCGCACGCGCTGTGCCTCGCCGTGAACCAGGGCGGTCCCTCGGGGGCCGCTGCGGTCCTGACCGGTGGCCTTCTGGGGGCGCTGCACGGCGACACGGCCCTCCCGCCGGGCTGGCTGGCCGAGCTGGAGGGCCGTCCCACGATGCTGGTCCTGGCGGACGACTTCGCCATGGAGATGACGCAGGGCGCCGCACTGCACGGGCCGGGTGGGTCCTCGCCGGGCTGGCTGGAGCGGTACCCCCGGGCGTGACCGCCGCCCGGGGGCTCCCCGACGAACCCAGGGGCGCTTGGTTCCGGCCGGGTGCGCACACCTCCGTTCAGGCGGTTGCTTCAGGTGCGGGTCATCTCATCAGCTCACCCGCGTTCACCAGCAGGGACTGGCCCGTGATCGCGCGCGCCCGGTCGGAGGCCAGGAACACCACGGCGTCCGCCACGTCGCCGTCCGTCGCCGGATCGGGCAGGGCCATGCGGTCCGTGAGCCGTCTTCTCACCTCCGACTGCGGTACGCCCTCGGTGTGCGCGGTGAAGCGCACGTACGCCTCGACGGGCGGACCCCACATCCAGCCGGGCAGAACCGTGTTGACCCGGATCCGGTACGGGCCGAGCTCTCGTGCCAGCGAGTACATGGCGCTGGTCAGCGCCCCCTTCGACGCCGCGTACGCCGCCTGTCGCACCTGGGAGGGAGCGGCCACCGACGACTGCGTGCCGATGAAGACGACCGAGCCGCCGCACGTCCTGAGCGCCGGCAGGCACGCCCGCGTCATGCGCAGCGTCCCGAGCAGGTTGACGTCGACGACCGACTGCCAGGTGGCGAAGTCCGCGTCCTCCAGGCCCCCGAAGTAGCTGTCCCGGGCCGCGACATGGACGACCGCGTCGATCCCCCCGAACCGCTCCACCGCCAGCCCCGCGAGCGCCTCGCACTGCGCCTCGTCGGTGATGTCGGTCGCCCGGTACGCCGTGTGCACGCCGTCCGGGTCGAGCGCGGCGGCGGTCTTGGCGAGGTTCGCCTCCGTGCGCGCCCCCAGCACCGCGTTGCCGCCGTCGCGCACCACGGCTGCGGCGACCCGGTGGCCGAGCCCGGCGCCGACCCCCGACACGACGACGGTCCTGCCCTGGAGCAGTGACATCGGGCGCCTCCCCCTTCCGTGCTCGTTCGCCCTATGGCGGTCTACCTGACGGAGCGTCAGAGTAGGGGCGTCCGGCCGAGGGGGGAAGGGGAAAGGGGAAGCGGTATGACCGAGCACGGTGAGCACGGTGAGCACGGTGAGCACGGCGAGAACCGCGAGAACCGCGAGGACACGCGCAGCGAGGTGTACGCGGAGCTGGCCGCCGTGGGGCCCTACGGCGTCCGTCCGGGCCATGCGCTGATCACCATGGTGGAACCCCATCCGGGGCACGAGTACGCGTACAACCGCTGGTACGAGGACGACCACTACTACGCCGGCGCCATGGCCATGCCGTGGATGTACGCGGGCCGCCGCTGGGTCGCCACCCGCGATCTGCAACTCCTGCGCTGTCCCGGGAAGTCGGCGGTCGCGCAACCGGTCACGTCGGGCTGCTATCTGTCGACGTACTGGATCACGGAGGGCCGCTACGACGACCACATGCGTTGGACGGTCGCCATCAACAGGCGGCTCAACCGCGACGCACGCGTCCACCGCAACCGTACCCACGTCTTCACGGCGTTCCAGGACCATGAGACGACGGTCTACCGGGACGGCGCAGCCGGACCGCGCGACTTCCACGCCCTGGACCACCCGTACGCGGGCCTGGTCCTCGAGGTGGTCGACGCGGACGGCCCCGAGCAGCGCGCCGGTCTGCTGGAGTGGCTGCGCACCCGGCATCTGCCGCAGCGTCTGGCGGGCTCCCCGGCGGCCATGGTGACCGTCTTCCGCCCGACGCCGCTGCCGGGCGACCGGATGACCTACGTGCCCCAGGTGGAGGGTGTGGACACGCGGCTGACCCTGCTGTGGTTCCTCGAGGAGGACCCCCGCGAGTGCTGGGACGAGCACTTCACGGGACTGGACGGCGCGGTCGCGGAAGCCGGGCTGGGCGGGGTGGAGTTGGTGGCGCCGTTCATTCCCACGGTGCCGGGAACGGACCGGTATGTGGACCGATTGCGCTGAGGGCCTGCAGAATACGGCCCCCTCGGCCGGGACGGCGGGCCAGTCGAGAGGGCTCTGTTGTGGGTGGGGTGGAGCCGTGCGGCACTACTTGATCGACGCCACGAACGTGCTCCAGGCGTCGGCGGGGAAGGCCAGGACGGGTCCTTCGACGACCTTCGAGTCCCGCACGAGCAGGGCCGACGGAAGGGGCGACTTGACCTCGACGCAGGCGCCGTTTCCGGCCGAGTACGACGACTTGGTCCACGTTGCCGTGGCCCCCTGAAGAACAGCCATGTTCACTCCGGTACGAGTTGCTGAGTTGCTGTGACCGCGACGCGGGGGGCCCTCACGGGTTCCGCGATGCGAATCGCGCCAACTTGTTGACTGGTGGCGTGATCGACGCTACTCGGCAACCCCCCTGTCCGGAGGAGCCGTTCACTCGTTCGGGTGGCATATTCCAGTGGAGTCTTACGCCCGAGTCGCCCACGGGTGTAAGATCCGCCGCTCGCCGGACACAGGCCTCAGGAGGCGTAGTCCTTGGCCGCGTCCTCGATGAACTTGCGGGACTGCTCCACATTGAGGGCCTGCGCCCGCAGGTGCTCGTACATCACGGCGTACTTCTGCACGTCCTGGGCCTTCTCCAGGTACAGGTCGCTGGTGACGCCCTCGAGGTACACCACACTCGAGTCGGCCGCGTCGGCGAACTCCAGGATGGCGTACTGGCCGTTGAGGCCCGGATGCGCCCCCACCTCGAACGGCAGCACCTGCACGGTGACGTGCGGCAGCCGGGACATCTCCGCCAGGTGCTCCAACTGCTCCCGCATCACCAGGTTGTCGCCCACGCGCCGGCGCAGCGCCGCCTCGTCGAGCACCACCCACAGGCGCAGCGGGTTGTTCTCCGCGGAGATACGTTCCTGGCGGCGCATCCGCACCTGGACGCGCTTCTCGATGTCGGCCGGCGACGTCTCGGGCAGCGCGCCCTGGATGAGCGCCTCGGCGTACGAACGGGTCTGCAGCAGGCCGGTGATGATCTGCGGTTCGTAGACGCGCAGCGACTCCGCGTCGGTCTCCAGGCCGATGTAGACGCTGTAGGGAATGTCCCCGAACGCGTGCCACCAGCCCTGCTGGCGGGAGTCGCGGGCCATCTCCATCAGCGATTCGACGACACGCTGGTCCTCGACCTCGTAGACTCCGCACAGGTCCCGGACGTCACGCGGGCTGATGCTGCGGCGGCCGTTCTCCAGGCGGCTGATCTTCGACTGGGACACCAGCAGCCGCTCGGCGACCTCTTCGGCCGTCATGCCCTTCAGTTCCCGGAGCCGGCGCAACTCCTGGCCCAGCCGGCGCCGCCGGACGGTGGGATTGACATTCGATGCCACGGACGTGCACCTCCGGCTGCGTGCCTCTACTTTGCGTATCTGCTGTTGAGCAGATTGCCACCAAGGTGCTTCCTACCGCTGGAAAACCGCGGATATGCGCCGATCGCAAGCCACTTGGGTGGCTCCTGCCCCGGATGCGGCCCCGTCGCGGCACGGGTGGCGTACGCATGCGGCCGCGCGGGGCGGCGCGGCCGTGTCGTCGCCTGCGGACGTACGGCCTTGCCACCCCGCGCGGCCGGGCGGCTCCCGAACGGGTCTCGGTGCTGCGGGTGCCTCGTCGTGCGGTCCCGCTGTCCTGCCGTACCGATTTTGCCGGTGCGGCAGGGGGCGTGCGGTGGTGCCGCTGAGCCGTGGGGCCTCGGCTCAGTGGGCCACGACGCGCGCCATGGATCCGTGGCGCGGCTGCATCGGAACACCACGGGCGGGTTCCGGTGCGGGCCTGGCGCCGGCGGCCGGGCTGCGGCGCGCCTGTGCGCCCACGCCGTTCTGAACGTCCATCACGGCGTGCGCCACGAGGCCGCCCATGGGGTCGTGCCGGATCAGGTCCCGCAGCCGGGAACGGGACGAGCGGCCCTCGTTGCCCGGATACAGGTGCTTGCCGAGACCGACCGCGTGGGCCAGCGCGGCGAGCGCCGCGGTCCGTGGGTCCGGCGGAACGCCGGTACGGATCGCGGAATCCAGCCGGGACCTGATCTCCCGGCTGATGGCCGTGTCCGTCGCCTGGTAGCGAGTCGTCGGCAGCACTCCGCACATCTGGCCCGGAACGGCGTGGACCATGCCGCACCGCTCGAGATGCGAGAGATAGATCTGGCGGAGCCCGAGACGTGGCCCGCCGATCCAGTGGACGGCCCGCACCGGAGCGCCGCGCCTGCGCAGCAACTCCAATGCACTGTCCAAAGTCGGATCTCCAGTCGGCCGTGGTACCACCACGGCGATACGATCCCCGTCTGGGGCTATCCGTCCGGCCAGCGCCAGCTCCACTAGCTGTGCTCCGGCCAGACCGAGGTCGAGCGACTGCGGCTGTGCAGTGGTACCCGTGGCCGGGTCCAGTGCCAGCAGCAGAAGCTCCTCCGGAAGTGTTCTGCGGCTCCTGCCCATCCATGCCTCCCCGCGTGGATGAGAGACAGGGTGACCCCTCTCACATTGGTCTGTCGAGGGTGCGTGACCGGAATGTAGTGGAACCAGTAGGTATGTCGTTCTCGTCTAGCCCAGGGGTCAACCCCTCGCACAGGACACTGGTACATGGTTCGGGCAGCGGTGTCCGGGCGGCGGTTCACGGTTCGGCAAGGCGCGCACGCGGGTGCGCGGCGCACGGAGGAGGCATCGGTGGCGGGCGAGTCCCCCGACAGGTCGAAGGAGCACGGGTCGTCGGCGGAGGCGACGTCGGGGAGCGGGGCTCCGGTTCCCGTCCCGGCCAAAGCCGGAGCTGACCCCGGGCTCGCGATGACCGGCGAGAAGGTTCGGGTCGACCAGGCTACGACGGTGCTCTCGACCAAGTCGCTGCGTGGCGGCTCCGCCGGTACGGCCGTTGAGGCGGCCGAGGAGGGCACGGATCCTGCGGACTCGGCGGATTCGGCGGGCCTCGGCGACAACGGCACCGGAGACGAGGCACAGGAGCGTGCGTCGCTGGCCTCCTGGGTGCGGAGCGCGGAGGAGGGCGAGGCCGAGGAGGAGCCGGAGGCCGAGCCCGAGGATGCGGCTGACGGGGTCGAGGGCGAGCACGGGGGCGAGGGTGAGGGCGAAGCGGCGACCGCGGAAGCCGAGGAGCCTGCCGACGCCGACGCCGACGCCGACGCCGACGCCGAGGTCGACGCCGGGCCCGTGGCCACCGAGGTCGAGAACAAGGTCGCAGAAACCCTCAAGTCAGAGGAAAAGCAGGAAAAGCAGGAAAAGCAGGAACGGGAGGAGAGGGCCGAAGCAGCCGGCGAAGGGGGAGAAGGGGGAGGGAAGGACGGCGCCGAGCCCGCCGGCAAGGGTGACACCGAGCCCGCCGGCAAGGGTGACGCCGAGCCCGCCGAAGAGGGCGACGAGAAGGATGCCGACCCCCCCGTAGACCAGCCCACCGCCGTCTTCAAGGCCGTGCGGACGCCTGCCGTCGACCAGCCCACCACCACGCTCAAGGTGGGCGACGCCAAGCCCCCCGCCGACAAGTCCGGCCCCTCTTGGGCCGACAAGTCGGGTAAGTCCGACAAGTCCGGGTCCGTAGTCGAACGCACCAGCACGTTCGTCCCGTTGAAGTCGCTCGACGATTCCCGGCCCGCGCAGCCGGCGTCCACGGAGCCGAAGCCCGGCGCGGACCACGCCGACGCGACCACCGCCATGCCCCAGGTCGGCCCCGAGCGCACCGCCCAGCAGCCGATCCCGCCCAAGCCGCCGCTGGATCTGCTCGCCGAGCTGACGAACACCCCGCCGCCCCCGGAGACTCCGGTCCGCACCGTGCTGCGGCGCATCAAGATCTGGTCGCCGTTGGTCGTCCTACTGGTGATCGTCTTTGCGATCGCGCAGGCGGTCCGTCCGCTGCCGACGCCGATCCTCGCACTGACGGCCGCCGAGACGTACACCTTCCAGGGCGGCAGGCTCGCCCTGCCCTGGCCGGGTCAGGGCCAGTCCGCCATAGAGGTCGAGGGCGTCGGCATGGTCGGGACCGAGGGCAGGCAGAGCCCGAAGCCCATCGCGAGCGTCACCAAGATCATGACGGCGTACGTCACGCTCCGGGAGCACCCGCTCAAGGGCGACCAGGGCGGCCCGACCATCACCGCCGACCAGCAGGCCGAGGACGACTCGAAGAAGGAGGACGAGTCGACGGCGGCCATCAGGAAGGGCCAGAAGTTCTCCGAGCGGCAGATGCTGCAGATGCTGATGATCCCGTCGGGGAACAACGTCGCACGGCTGCTGGCCCGCTGGGACTCCGACAGCAGCACCTTCGTCGGCAAGATGAACGCCGCGGCGAAGAAGCTCGGTATGACCCACACCACGTACACGGACCCGAGCGGTCTGGACAAGACGACCGTGAGCACGGCCGTCGACCAGCTGAAGCTGGCCAAGGCCGTCATGCAGAACGAGGCGTTCCGCAGCATCGTCGCGATGGCCAAGGCGGACATCCCCGGCCTGGACAAGCCGATATACAACAACAACGACCTGCTGGTGGAGCAGGTCGGCGTGATCGGCCTGAAGACCGGTTCGTCGACCCCGGCCGGCGGCAACCTGGTGTGGGCGGCGACGAAGGTGGTCGGCGGCAAGAAGCGGACGATCTACGGCGCCGTCCTCAACCAGGACGCGCACACCGGCCGCGTCTGGGACAGCCTGCACCTGGCGCTGACCAACAGCCAGAAGCTCATCAACGCCATCCAGCAGGGCCTGGCCACCGCGACCGTGGTGAAGAAGGGGGAGGTCGTCGGGTACGTGGACGACCGGCTCGGCGGGAAGACGCCGGTGGTCGCCACCGAGAACCTGACGGCCCTCGGCTGGCCGGGCCTGAGGACCAAGCTGTCGATCGGCGACGGCGGCACGGTACCTCCGCACCAGGCGAAGGCCGGGAAAGTCGTGGGTGAACTCACGGTCGGCGACGGCTCCAGCCACGCCGTGGCGGTCCCGGTGGCCCTCCAGAAGGACCTCGCCGAACCGGGCTTCACGGACAAACTGACCCGTCTCGGCTGAACCGGGCGTACCCCGCCCACAGTGGTACCCGGCACCCCGCCGCGGAGCCCCACCCCGGGGCCCCGTGGCGGGGTGCGTGCTAGCGTCGCGAATCGGGACAGGTCGCCGGTCGCGGAGGCGCGACCGTGAAGCGGGAGCGAACGGGACGCGACCGAGAACGGAAGACAGGACACGGGGAGTACCTTCAGGTGGCCACAGCGGAGCCGACACACGCCGACGACGCCGACCGGGGACGTCGCCCGGACGGGTCACCCTCCGGACCGCGAATACCGCTGCGCGCGCCCGTCCCTGACTCCCCGGGCCGACCGGCCGCCCAGGCCCCGGCCCCGACGGCACCCGTGGTTCCCGCACCCCCGGCCTCCGCCGCCGAACCCCCCGCCGAGGACGCTCCGAAGGCCCCGGGGCGCCTCCGCGCCCTGGTCTCCCGTCTGAGCTCCTCCCGCGCGGCCGACCTGGCCCGCCGCCATCCCGCCCTCACCGTCACGGCCCTCGCCGGAGTGCTGCACCTCATCTGGCTCTTCACTTTCGCGAACAGTGGTGGCGACCTCGCGGCGCAGGACGCCTGGGCGGAGTTCGTCGGCCGGCACCCGGACTCGGCGTACAACCTCGCCTGGTACGGCGGCATGCACCCGGTGTCGTACAGCGTCGTGTCGCCGTATCTGATGTCGCTCCTCGGCGTCCGGACGACGATGATGATCGCCGGGACGGCCTCGGCCGGCCTGCTGACCCTGATCCTCATCCGCAGCCGCGTGGTCCGCGAGCCGTGGTGGCCGGCTCTCGCAGGGGTGTTCGGACTGCTCTGCAACGCCATCTCGGGCCGTGTGACGTTCGGCCTCGGCACGGTGTTCGCGCTGGGCGCGACGGCGGCCGTGTTCTGCTGGCCCCACCGCTGGCGCCACAAGCGCTGGGCGAAGGCGCTCAGCGCGGCGTCGCTGGCCGCGCTGGCCACGATGTCGTCCCCGGTGGCGGGCCTGTTCGTGGGCCTGGTCGCGGTGGCGCTGTTCCTGCAGAAGCGCCGCCCCGGCGCGTGGGCACTGGGCCTGGCCCCCTCGGCCGTCGTGGCCCTGTCCGCGTGGCTGTTCCCGTTCTCCGGCACGCAGCCGATGACCTGGGCGTCGACGATCCTGCCCCTCCTCCTGTCGGCGCTGATCGGGCTCGTGGTGCCGACGGAGTGGAGGACGGTACGGATCACGGCGGCGGTCTACGCGCTGTCGGTCCTGCTCGTCTGGCTGATCAGCTCCCAGATCGGTTCCAACATCACGCGCCTGGCCATGCTGTTCGCGGGGGTGGCGCTGGTCGCGGCGCTGCCGTTCACGGTGCCGCGGAGCCGGAAGTGGTACGCCACCGTGGTGGCGATCACCGGATTCGTCGTCTGGATCGGCGTCAAGACGGTGGACGACATCATCCACACCACCCCCGCGGCGTCCTGGGCGCACGAGCTGGCGCCGCTGGTCCACCAGCTCCAGGTGGTCGGCGCGGAGAAGGGCCGCGTGGAGGTGGTCCCGGCGCGCTCGCACCGCGAGGCCTCCGCACTGGCGCCGTACGTCAACCTGGCCCGCGGCTGGAACCGCCAGGCCGACATGGAACGCAACCCGCTCTTCTACGACGACACGCTGAACTCCGCGAACTACCACGCCTGGCTGCAGCGCTGGGCCGTGCACTACGTGGTGCTGCCGAAGGGCGAGCCGGACGGGAACGGCGGCGAACGCGAACGTCAGCTCGTGCAGCGGGGCATGCCGTACCTGAGGCAGATCTGGGGCGACGCCAACTGGCAGCTGTTCGCGGTGACCGACCCCACCCCGCTGGCGGATCCACCGGCGGTGGTCGACCGGGCGGAGCAGGGCGAACTGACCATCCAGGTGAAGCAGGCGGGCCGCGTCCTCATCCGCGTCCCCTACTCCCCGTGGCTGGGTCTGGTCGACGCCGAGGGCAAGGGCGTCAAGCCCCCGCAGGAGACCCAGGCCTCCAAGCGTCGCGCCCAGGGAACCCCGAAGACGTACCAGAACCTCAACGGCTGCCTGATGGAGGCCCCCGAGGACATCTGGGGCGACAAGTGGACAGAGCTCCTGGCCCCCCGAGCGGGCACCTACCGCATGGCGGCGCCGTACCAGCTGCCGCGGGGGACGGCGTGCCCGGAGGAGCTGAAGGGGAGCGACCAGCCGTCCGACGGTTGAGTGAACGTTCCTGTCCCTCCCGGAAGGGGGGACTCGGACCGTGATCTCGTGGGGCGGCCGGAGCCGACGGTCGGCGGCTCGGGCGGATGTGCCCGGCCTGCCTCGCCGGACCGCCTGCCGAGAACCGGGAGGGAGCCCGCCCGCAGGACGACGAGTGCGGGCAGGACCGGCCCCCGGGCAGGGGACGACGGCCGAGCCCCACCCGTCTGCCAGGAACGGCCCGGCGTCACCCCACCGGAAGGGAAACGCCACGTCACATATCGCGTCCTCCGGTCCCGAGGCCTCCCAGCCCGCGAAGTACACCTCCCGGCAGGGCCCCGGTCGGCCCACGATTCAAGGCGGCGCGCCTCCGTCACCGGGCGCCGTTCGCCCGGTGACGGAGAAGGCTCGTCCCTGCCCCCCAGGGGAGGGCCCGCCCCCGCCTACGCGAGTTCGCCCTCGATGGCCGCCACGACCTCGGCCGCCTCCGGTTCCGTCTGCGGCGAGAAGCGGGCGACGACCTTGCCGTCCTTCCCGATCAGGAACTTCTCGAAGTTCCAGCGGATGTCCCCGCTGTGCCCCTCGGCGTCCGCGACTTCGGCCAGGCGCTCGTACAGCGGGTGCCGGCCCTCCCCGTTCACCTCGATCTTCTCCGTCATCGGGAAGGTCACGCCGTAGGTCGCCGAGCAGAACTCCGCGATCTCCTCGGCACTGCCGGGCTCCTGCCCCAGGAACTGGTTGCAGGGCACCCCGAGCACGGTGAAACCCAGCGGCGCGTACCGCTCCTGCAACCGCTCCAGACCCGCGTACTGCGGCGTCAGCCCGCACTTGGAGGCCACGTTCACCACCAGGACCACCTTGCCCGCGTACTGGGACAGGTCCGCGGATCCGCCCCGCAGCGCACCGATCGGGACATCGAGGACGGAGGCGCCCGCACTGTTGTCAGTAGTCGTCATGGGCGGAGCCTAACTCCGCCGCCGTCGCCCCCGGATGACGCGCCCGTCGGCCGCGCTGCGCTGTGACGAGGACCTCACCGGCCGCCGTACGGGAGTACAGCACCGACCGTCCCGCGCGTCGCCGCTCCACCAGCCGCGTGTCCAGCAGCACCTTGAGGTGCCGCCCGACCGAGCCGAGCCCCTGCCCGGTCACGGCGACCAGCTGGCTGGTGCTCATCGGCGAGCCGAGCAGCACCAGCACCCGGGCCCGGGCGGGACCGAGCAGCGCGCCGAGGCTCTCCGGGACCCCGGTGCGCGCCCCGCCCGCCAGCACGCCCGCGCACGGGTAGACGAGGGCGTACCGGTCGGGCTCCTCCCAGGACACCCAGCCGGCCCGCTGCGGGGTGACGGGGACGAAGAGCAACTGGGCGCCGGAGATCTCGCGCGGCGGGTACGCGTGGAGGTTGACCTGGAGACGGTTCCCGCCGAGCCAGCGGGTCCGGCCCGGCCGCAGGGTGTCCAGGGCGGCCGCCCAGCCGCCCCGGCTCAGCCGCGCGGTCCGGGCGACGACATCGGCCTCCAGGACGCGCCGCCGCCGGTCCCAGTACGGCCGTACGGTCTGTGTCCACACGTGGGTGAGCAGGTCGGCCGCGCGTTCCGGCAGGTCGTCGCGGTCGAGGGCGGAAGGGAGCGGGCCGCGCAGGGAGACGGTGAGATCGGCCCGGGCACCGGCGGGGGAAGCGGAGCGGACGCGAGCCACGCCCTCCTCGAAGGTCTCCCCGTCCCCGGGCGTGGGCGCGAGGAAGTCGGCGATCCACTCCGGGCCCAGGCCGCTGCTCACCAGCAGCGCGGTGACGGGGTCGGCGGACAGCCGTGCCCGGTACCCGGGGAGATGGGCGTCCAGCCAGGCCCGTTCCCCGGGATGGGACGCGGTGCCGGCGTGCAGCTGCTTCAGAGCGGCGAACACCTCGGCGAGCGGCGAGAGCAGGAACCGGCTTCCGGCAAGGGTGTCGGCGTTGACGTACCAGAGACCCATGGGCGCCTTCGCACTCGTAGGAGACTCGTTGAGGAGAACCTCGGGCACACCTTTCGCCCGTACGCGAAACAATAACGACGGCCTCGGACACCTGCCCACACTGCGCGGCATGCGCAGCTACACCGTCCTCTTCCGCACGCGGGAGTTCACCCCGCTGTTCCTGTCCTCCTCCTTCCAGACGGCCGCCTCGACGCTGGGCGGCCTGGCGCTCGGCACGCTGGTCTACCGGTCCACCGGCTCGCCGCTGCTGTCGGCGGTGAGCATGTTCGGCCCGCAACTCGCCCAGGTCGTGGGCGCGACGACCCTGCTGTCTGCGGCCGACCGGCTGCCGCCGCGCGCGACGACGGCGGGCATCGCGTGCGCGTTCGCGGTCGGGACGGCCGTGACGGCGACGCCCGGCCTGCCGTTGGGGGCGATCTTCGCGCTGATCCTCCTCCTCGGCCTGGTCCAGTCGCTCGGCGGCGGCGTCCGCTGGGGCCTGCTCAACGAGATTCTGTCCACGGACGGCTATCTCCTGGGCCGTTCCGCCTTCAACGTCGTCAACGGGCTGACACAGATCACCGGTTACGCGACGGGCGGCGTCCTGGTGGTGGTCCTGTCCGCGCGTACGACGCTGCCGGCGGCGTCGGCCCTGTACCTGGCGGCGGCCGCGACGGCCCGCTTCGGCCTGACCCGCCGGGCCCCTCGCACCTCGGGCCGCCCCTCCGTCGCGCAGACCTGGCGCACCAACGCCCTGCTGTGGTCGTCCCCGGAGCGCCGGACGACCTATCTCCTGCTGTGGATCCCCAACGGCCTGGTGGTGGGCTGCGAATCGCTCTACGTCCCCTACGCACCGGACCACGCGGGCGTGCTGTTCGCGTGTGCGGCGTTCGGCATGTTCGTCGGTGACGTGACGGCGGGCCGTCTGCTCCCGCCCGCGCTGCGCCGCCGCCTCGGCATCCCGTTCCTGCTGCTCCTCGCGACCCCGTACCTGCCGTACGCCCTGCACCCCGCGGTGCCGGTGGCGGCGGCCTGCGCGGCCCTGGCGTCGGTCGGTTTCGCGGCGGGCCTGGTCCAGCAGGAGCACCTGATGACCCTGACCCCACCGGAGCTGAGCGGCCACGCCCTCGGCCTGCACTCGGCGGGCATGCTCACGATGCAGGGCGTGAGCGCGACTCTGGCGGGAACGGTGGCTCAACTGATCTCGCCGGGCCCGGCGATGACGGTGATGGCGGCGACGTCCCTGTCGGTGACACTGGCGCTGGCCGCGACCCGCCGCCGACGGCCCCCGGCGACGCCGGAAACGGAGGCGCAGGAGGGGGCCGCACGACACCTGCGCCGCCCCGGCACGCGCAGACGCGTCGGCGACCTGTCACTCCTCCTCGGGCGGCCCACCCTCCACGAGCCGCTCCGCGATGTCGTCCGCCCATTCCTGGGCCCAGCGGTGGAGGCCGGCGATCGCGCTCTCGTCGAGTCCGTACGCCGCGAACTGCGCGTCGTCGAGCCACTCCGCACCGGTCAGGCGGGCCTGCAGATCCGACAGGTCGAAGGTGTCACCGGCGTGGCGGCGGGCCAGTTCCTCGAGTTCCGGGTGGCTGAAGCGGTCCGAGGCGGCGTGGACGTCGATGAGGTCGCGGGCGAAACCGCGGTCGGCCAGGGCCCCTACCTTCATGCCGACGACGTCCTCGAGGGAGACGGTCGGGCCGAGTTCGGTGACGACGGGCGGATGCCATAGCGCTTCCTTCAGCACCTGGAGTTCGCACTGCTCACCGCTGGAGGGCTCGGTGACGACCAAGCGCGCGGCGAGGGGGTCCGTCCCCAGCGGGCGAACGGCCCAGCCTCGTTCCTCCAGGCCGGCCCGGACGGCTGAGGCGATCTCCTCCATCGGGACGGCACTCTCCGTGACGACGTCCACGTCCCGGCTGGGCCGGTCCACCAGCCCGTGCGCCCGCACCGCGTCCCCACCGGCGAGCGCCAGGACGTACGGTGTACCGACGGCGAGGACGTCGGCCAGGAGCCGTCGATGCGGTTCGGCGAGCTTCACGCCACCTCGACCGGGAACTTGTCGGAAGCGGAGGGCAGGGGTGAGGCCATGCCCTGATTATGTCCGTCACCGCGACGGTGCCATGGCCTCCGGAGGGCGGGCGTGTCCGACCCGCCGGCGGGGTGCCGGGTGATGCGCAGGGGTGACGGGCGGCCGCCTGCCGAAGGCGGTCGGCCGGGCATTACGGTGGGACACGAAGACCTCCGTGCGGTGCGTTCCCGGACAGCTCCACCACATCGGAGGTCTTCGCGATGGGCAGAACCAGGCCGGCGTCCGCGACGCTCCCGTCCTGATACCCCCAGGGCGTGACCTCGAAGCGGAGAACCCAGTGGCGGGTCCGGGCCGTCGCGGACGAACATGCGACGTATGGGTGACCGATCCGCGCGACGGCCCCGGGCGACCGTCCGCCCCGGTGCGCGGGTCGATCCGGGCGACGCCCCCCCCCGCAACAGCGAAGGTCCCGGTCCGGACGGCGAGCTCGGACGTTGCGGGACCATCTGGCGAACTACCGCATGACCCGAGGCCGGGCGCATCCCACGCGACCGGGAGCGGTCCTCGCCGGAACCACGACGCGGATGCCTCCACGGCCGTAACGCGCCACCACCCCCACCGCGTGTAAGAGATGACGTCCGACCACGAAAGGACACACGGTGAGGGAAGCACCCGCGGACTACCTGGAGTTCGCAGCCGCCCGCAGCGGCCCTCTGTTCCGGACCGCCTGCCTGCTCACCGGCGACTGGCACCTCGCCGAGGACCTGGTTCAGGAGACCCTCGCCAAGATGTACCGCTCCTGGCGGCGGATCAGCCGGGCGGAATCCCCGGTGGCCTACGCCGACACGGTGCTCGTGCGGACCTTCCTCTCCCAGCGCCGCCGCCGCAGCTCCACCGAGCGCCCCAGCGACCGGCTGCCCGAGGCGGCCGGCCCGGGGCGGGACGCGGAGTTGCGGATGGCCCTGCTGGACGGCCTGGCCCGGATGACCGCCAAGGACCGTGCCGTGCTGGTGCTCCGCTACTGGGAGGACCGTTCGGTGGAGGAGACGTCCCAGGTGCTCCATCTGTCGCCGGGAGCCGTGCGAGCCCAGAGCCTGCGCGCCCTGCAGCGGCTGCGGGCTCTGCTCGGCGATCAGTTGGCCGACCTGGCCGCATGAGGAGCCCGGCCCGGCGGCGCGGCACGCCCCTCGCCCCCGGGCCCCGACCGACGCCCAGACGAACGGAGATCCCCCATGCCACTCGACGAGGACCTCGAGGAACGGCTGACCCGCGCCATGAGCCGCGCCACCAGCGAGTTCCCGCCCCACTCCGCAGACCTGGTGCGGCGTTCCATCGCCCGGGGCCGGCGGATGCGGATGATCCGCGCCACCCAGGTCGCCACCGCCACGGCCGCCTTCGCGGCGGTCGCCGCAGGCGGCATCCTGATGGCCACGGACGCCTTCGGCGGCGGGGGCGGCGCATCGCCCGGGCTGTCGAGGCCCGGCGGCCCCGCGCACTCCATCGAGCAGTCCCCCTCCCGGGCGCCGTCGTCCATCAGCGCGCAGGAGATGGTCCGTACGCTGAAGGGCCTGCTGCCGCCGGGCGGCACCGTCTCCGCGGCCTCCGGCAGGGGTTCTGACGGGGACGGCCCGGTCGTCTGGCCGACCGCCAGGCTCACCTACTCCACCGCGAACGGCTCCTCCGGCATCGACATCGCCGTCGCCCGGCTGGCTTCCGGGGACCGGCAGGGCCAGGGCGGCTGCCTTCCGGTGGAGGTGCGCCCGTACGACAAGTGCATCACCCAAAAGCTCCCGGGCGGCGCGGTGCTGTACACCACCGAGTCGTTCACCTACCCCAGCAGCGACACCGGGCAGAAGCGCTGGTATGTGGTGCTCACCACCTCGGACGGGGCGCAACTGGTGCTGCAGGAGTTCGGCGGCGGCGGTGAGAAGGGCTCGTCCGGCGGGGCCGACCCGGTGCTGTCGATGGACCAGCTGACCTCCATCGTGCGCAGCCCGGCCTGGGGCAAGGCGATCGCGGCGCTGCCGGCCCCGGAAGGGGCTCCCTCCGCCACTTCCTCGAACAGCGACAACCGGGTCCCGGGTCCTCGTTTGACCGAGGTGCTCAAGTCGCACCTTCCCCGGGGCGGGACCGTGTCCGACGTGAACGCCGACGAGTCGCTGGTCCAGTTGGTCTACGACGACGGCCACGGGAAGAACATGGTGGAGGTCGACGTGCAGTACCACCGGACCGAGGACCTGGCCGGGCTCATGGGGTGCACCGACGTCTCCGGGGGGTGCGAGGCCGTCACCCTGGCCGACGGCACCCGGGTGAAGAAGGTCAAGGGCCGTTCGGAGAAGGGCGGTTCGGCCGCGGTGTGGCTGGTCGACACGCTCCGGAAGGACGGTCGCCGGGTGACGGTGCGCGAGGTCAACTCGTACGCCGAGAGCGCAGCGGTGACGCGACCGCAGCCGGCGCTGAGCATGGATCAGCTGGTGGCCATCGCGCTCGACGAGCGGTTCTTCACCGGCTGAACCCCGGGACGGTTTCGGTTCTTCGGGCGCCCGGCACGGTCCTTCTGCGGACCGGCGAGGATCACGGGCCCTGCGGCGCAGGAGCCGGTCCCTCGCCCGATCCCCGGACGATCAGTCGGGTGGGGACGACGATGGTGCGGGCGCGGGAGCGGTCGCCGTCGAGTCGGGCCAGGGCGGTGGCCGCGGCCGCCCTGCCGACTTCCTCGGGGTCCTGGGTGACGACGGTGAGGGCCGGTTCCAGTGCCTCGGCGAGCGGCAGGTCGTCGAAGCCGACGACGGCCACGTCCTTCCGTTTGCTGCGGGAGAGCTCGGCGACGATCCCCAGGGCGACGACGTTGTTGCCGGCGAACAGGGCCGTGGGCGGGTTCGCCAGGTCGAGCAGCCGGGAGGTCGCGACGGCGGCCCCCTGAGGGTCGTGGGCGCTGGTGACCAGGGCGCGGTCGTAGGCGAGGCCTGCTTCTCTCAGGGCAGAGCGGTATCCGGCCAGGCGTTCACGGCGTGTGTACAGCCTGACGGGCAGGTCGCCGACGAAGCCGATGCGGCGATGGCCGTGCGCGATCAGATGGGTGACGCCCTCCTGGGCGCCGGCACGGTTGGAGCTGACGACACTGTCCGTGGACAGGCCCGATCCCGGACGGTCGACGAAGACGACGGGCAGCCCCGCGGCGCGGTGGGCCTTGAGGGGGGAGTGGTCGGCGCCGACGGACGGTACGACCATCAGGATGCTGACGCGCCGGGCGAGGAACTTGTCCGTGAGCGCCTGCTCGCGGACGGGATCGTCGGCGGAGGAGCCCATCAGCAGGGTGAGACCCCGTTCGCGCACCGCGTCCTCTATGCCGCCGGCCACGGCGGCGAAGAACGGGTTGCCGAGGTCCGGGACGACCAGTCCGATGGTGGTGTCGGGTCCGCCGACGCGGATGTTGCGCGCCATGAGGTTCGGCTGGAAGCCGAGCCGGGCCACGACGGCGAGCACCTGCTGTCTGGTCCGGTCCGAGACGGGTCCGTCCTCGTTGAGGACGCGGGAGACCGTCTTGGCGCTGACGCCGACTTCTCGGGCGACGTCGGCCAGGGTGGGGCGGCGGTTCGCTGCCATGGAGGACCGTTCCGTGCGGGCTCGTCGGTTCCGGCCGCTGGACCGGCCGGAACCGTCAAGAGTTTTCGGTCAGTTGGCCTGGACCCCGACGGCCTTGGCCGCCTCGGAGTCCGCTACGACGGTACCGCCGGCGTCGTCGAGGGTGAGCGCGCCGGTCATGATGGCGACGACCTCCGCCATGGAGTAGTCGGAGGGTTTGATCAGGGCGGCGCGACGGCCCAGCCGGTGGACGTGGATCCGGTCGGCGATCTCGAAGACATGGGGCATGTTGTGGCTGATCAGGACGACCGGCATGCCCTTGTCGCGGACGCGGCGGATGAGGTCGAGGACCTGGCCGGACTCCTTGACGCCGAGGGCCGCGGTGGGTTCGTCCATGACGACGACGGTGCGGGCCCAGGCGACCGCGCGGGCGACGGCCACGGCCTGGCGCTGGCCGCCGGAGAGGGTCTCGACCGCCTGGGTGAGCGACCGCAGGCCGATCTTCAGGTCGGCCATGTGCTCGGCGGCCTCCTGGCGCATCCGCTTCTTGTCGAGCATGCGGAAGGCGCTGCCGAGGACGCCGGGGCGGCGCAGTTCGCGGCCGAGGAACATGTTGGAGGCGATGTCCATGGAGGCGGCCACGGCGAGGTCCTGGTAGACGGTCTCGATGCCGTGGGCCTGTGCGCTCTGCGGACCGGAGAAGGTGACGGGTTCGCCGTTGAGGCGTATCTCGCCCGCGTCCGGGATCACCGCGCCGGTGAGGGCCTTGATGAGGCTGGTCTTGCCGGCGCCGTTGTCGCCGATGACCGCGAGGACCTCGCCGGGCAGCAGGTCGAAGTCGGCGCCGTCGATGGCGGTGACGTGACCGTAGCGCTTGACCAGGCCGCGGGCCTGCAGAACGGGAGAGGGGGACGTGGTGGCGGTCATCGGGCCTTCTTCCGGGAGATCTGGTCGACGGTCACCGCGAGGATCACCAGGACGCCGGTGATCAGGGTCTGGTAGATGGAGGCGACGCCCATCAACTGCAGGCCGTTGCGGAAGACGCCGACGATGAGCACGCCGATGAACGTGCCGAGCACCGATCCGCGTCCGCCGAAGAGGCTGGTGCCGCCGAGGACCACCGCGGTGATGCTGTCGAGGTTGTCGGTCTGTCCTGCCTGGGGGTCGCCGACTCCGGTGCGGGAGATGAGCAGCAGCGCGGCGATCCCGTAGAGCAGGCCGGCAACGGTGTAGATGCCGATGGTCAGGCGGGAGTTGCGGATGCCGTTGAGGCGGGCGGCCTCCGAGCTGTTGCCGAGGGCGTAGACGTGCCGGCCCCAGGCGGTGTTGCTCAGCGCGTAGGCGAGGAGGAGGAACAGGGCGATGGTGACCAGGGAGCCGTAGGTGATGTCGGTCTTCCCGAGCGGGAAGGTCTGCCCGAGGGCCGTCAGCGGTCCGGGCAGGTTGGTGACGGTCTGCTCCTGGGAGTAGATGTGGGTCAGCGCGAACGCCACGTTGAGCATGCCGAGGGTCACGATGAACGGCGGCAGTGGGATCTTCTGCACCAGCAGTCCGTTGACCAGGCCGAATCCGCCGCAGACGACCACGCCCAGGGCGATGGCGAGCAGGGGAGGCAGGGTGCCGGCGGCCGCCATCCTGGCGATCACGATGCTGCCGAACGCCATCACGGCTCCGCACGACAGGTCGATGCCCGCGGTGAGGATGATCAGGGTCTGTCCGATGGCGAGGGTGCCGACGACCATCACCTGCTGCACGATCAGGGAGAAGTTCCCGCCGGAGAGGAACTGGTCGGTCGTCAGGGAGAAGAAGGCACAGGCCAGAAGGAGTGCGGCCAGCGGGCCGGTGGTCGGTGCCGTCAGCAGTCTGCGGGCTGTCGTCGGTGCCTTGAGCTCGGCGTACGGCGTGGTGGTGGACGTGGCGGTCATGCGAAGTCCTTGTCGGAAGACAGAAGTCCTTGTCGGAGGACAGAAGTCCTTGTCGGAGGACACGGGGGCGGCCGTCCCACGGTCGGGGAGGGGTGGGGCCGGCCGCCCCGCTGAGGGAAGAGGCGGTGTCGAACGGACCTCGGGGCGGCTCAGCCCCAGCAGTTCTGCAGGCCGAACCCGGTGTCCTTGGACGTGACCCCGGCCTGCGCCTTGTCGCTGATCAGGGTGACGCCGGTGTCGGTGTAACCGGAGGCCTTCTTGCCGGTCTTGGCGTAGTCCACGACGGCCTTGACGCCCTCGGCCGCCATCTTCAGCGGGTACTGCTGCGAGGTCGCGGCGATCTTGCCGTCCTTGACCGCCTGGGTGCCGGTGCAGCCGCCGTCGACGGAGACGATCAGCACGTCCTTCTCCCGGCCCTTGGCCTTCAGCGCGGTGTACGCGCCGAGCGCCGCGGGCTCGTTGATGGTGTAGACGAGGTTGATGTCGGGGGACTTCTGCAGGCAGTTCTCCATGGCGGTCTGTCCCTTGGCCTGGTCGCCGCCGGTGTCCTGGGCGCAGACGACGTCCTTGTCGGTGGCGCCGAAGCCCTTCAGGAAGCCATTGTGCCGCTGGACGCCGACGGAGACGCCGGGCGCGAGGTCGAGCGTGGCTATCTTGGCCGTCTTGCCCTTCATCGCGGCCTTGGCGTACTCGCCGATCAGCGTGCCCGCGTTGAAGTTGTTGGTGGCGAAGAGGGCGTCGACCGCACTCTGCGGCTCGGTCGGCGTGTCCAGGGCGATGACCAGCACGCCCTTTGCGCGGGCCTTCTGGATCGCGGGCACGATCGCCTTGGAGTCGCTCGGGGTGATCAGGATGCCCTTGACCCCGGCGGCGACCATGTTCTCGATGGCGGTGACCTGACCGGCGTTGTCCCCGTCGAACTTGCCCGCGGCGGTCATGAGTTGGACGCCGTCCTGCTTGGCGGCCTTCTCCGCGCCCTCCTTCATCTTCACGAAGAACGGGTTGGTCTCCGTCTTGGTGATCAGACCGACCTTGACGCCCTTGCCCGAGCCGGAGCCCGCGCTCACCGAGCCGGAGCCGGAGCCGGAGCCACAGGCCGTCAGGGTGAGGGCCGCGATGCCGGTGCAGGCGGCGACTCTGACGAGGGAGGAGGACAGACGAGTGGTGCGAGACATGAACGACTCCTGCGGGATTGCGGGCGGCGCGGCCGGCATCGAAGCATGCCGTCCCCAGGTGTCATCGTTGACTTATGTCATCGTTGACACTGCTTGCTTGTCGAGGATGATGGACTCCGCTCGGGGCAACGTCAATGCCTTGCGCTCGTCACAAATCGGCAACGTCCACGGAGGGCCGCGTCCCGTGGTGCGGTCGGCGATGCCTGGTGGCGGGCGGGATTGCGGTGCGGTTGGGGCGGTTGGGGCGGTTGGGCGCGAGGCGTTGACGCGCGGGCGCGGTTGCGCACATCATCGTTGGGGTCCGCGCGATGTCATCGATGACATAGGTCATCGATGACATGACGGTTCCGCGGCGTACGGGCCCCCGCTGCGGGGAGAGGCCGACCGACAAGGCAAGGCAAGGACACGCCATCGTGAAGAAGACCCTGTTCGCCGAGTTCACCGCCCGCCTGGGTGCGGAGGCCGAGGTCGCCGGTCTGCTGGGGGACTACGCCCGCGAGGTCCGCGAGGAGGAGGGCAACCTCGCCTTCGACGTCTACACCAAGGCGTCCGACCCGCGTGCTTTCTGGATCTTCGAGGTGTACCGGGACGACGACGCCTTCCAGGCGCACCTGAGGGCTCCGTACGGCGCCCCGTTCAACGCCGCCCTCGCCCCGCTGATCGAGGAGGACGCCTCCGTGCTGACCTTCCTGGAGCCGATGTCCTGACCGGGGCCGTCCCGTGGGCCGGGCCGACGACCCACCCGGCTCGGCGTCCCCGCCCTGGTCCGAGCGGGGCGCTGCGCCGGGCCGGATGCCGGCCGGCTCGGGAGCTGGGGGTCAGTTGAGCGGGTCGAGGGTCAGGTACGCCTGCTGCGGACTGCCGTCGTGGACGAGCGACTCCTGGTTCCCGACGTCGTCGAAGGCGAACGCGTAGGCCTTGCCGTCGGCCGTCCGGGCGTGGATCGCGCGGGCGTAGTGGTTGGTCACCGGGTCCTGGTAGAAGTGCGCCGTGTTCGTGTCCGGCTGGTTGGGGTCGACCAGAAGGGTCGAGCGGTTGAATCCCGCGCACAGGGTGCGTGAAATCGGCCCGCGCACCTGGTCGTTGGGTGCGTCGAGGAGCTTGTGGCAGCCGAAGACGCTGTCGGCGTCCGGCTTCTGGTAGCTGGTGACGATCGCGCCGGAGGCGTCGGTGAAGTTCATGACGCCGCCCGAGACGTGGCCGTAGTACTGCGTGTTCGGCCGGTCGGCGAACGGGGTGACGGTGAGGGTGGCCGTGGCGTACTTCTGCCAGACCCGGTCCACGTAGTCGTCCATGACCGACGCCGGCAGGGCGCCGGTCTCCAGGCCGTGCACGGGGGACAGGGCTCGCAGCACGGTGCCGTCGGAACGGGTCCGGACGAGGCCGGCCCAGCCGCCCGGCTGCCCGCGCAGGGCGTTGAAGAAGCCGGTGTAGCCGCCCGGCTCGAGGTGCCCGGTGCCGGCCATGCTCCCGTCGGCGCGCTTCACCCCGACCGCGTAGGGCGCGGAGAACATGTCGACCTGGGTGCTGTTGAGCCACAGGCCGGAGTCGTCGAGCGTGTACTCGGACCAGTTGAACAGGATGTCGCGGTTGGGGTCGCTCGGGTTCTGCACGGCCGGCTGGACCAGGCCGCCCGTGGCCAGCTTGAAGACCAGCTTCTGGCCGTAGGAGAAGTAGATGCGGCCGGAGAACCTGGGGATCCGGATCGTCGCCGACTGTCCGGCCGCGGGGCCGGGTATGGACGCGTCGGGTGCGGGCGTCGGCGGACTGCCGCCGGCGGGCCAGGCGTGGAAGGCGCCGTTGGCATCCGCCCAGCCCTGCTGTCCCGTCGAGAGCAGGGTGCCGATGTCGTAGACGTGGACCGGCTCGCTCCGGCCCGAGTCGTTGGTCAGCTTCAGGGGGATGGTGTCGGGGACCGTCGCGGCGGCGGACGAGGCCGAGTGGACGGCGAGGAACGCCGTGAGCAACGTGGCGGCCGCTGCCGGTGCCAGGAGCCGGTGAGTGAGCCTGCTGAGCACGCTCCACCTCCGTGGGGGGATTGCTCGGGGAGTTGGTCCGTACCTTTTTGAGAGCGCTCTCAAAGTGGCACCCGGGTGGGTCCGTGTCAATAAGTCGAACGTCGACCGGTTGACGCCGGTGTGAGGTGCCGCGACGGCTGATCGTCCGGCCGGTGCGACCCGACGTCCCATCAATCTCCCGCGTCCGGTCACGGGTTGCTCGGGGGCGTTCCCTGTCGAGTCCGGGTGCCGGCGCGGAGAGGCCCCAGGTGGGGCCGGTGGAACACCGGTCCGACCGCCACCCTTGCGGAGACCTCGTGAACTCCACCGCCCCTCTGGGCTGCTGGTGGCCCTCGCCGCCTCCGGCACTCTGCTGCCGACCCTGGCCGCCGGTGCGCCGCCACCCCGACCGTGCAGGCGGACGGCACGGTCGCCGCGAGGCGCAAGGTAAACACCCCGCCATTTTTCCTGCGAGCCGTTTGTGGGATTGTTGTGGCCACGCCAAGATCCCCTCTGTGCCGGGACACCCCCATATGCCCGGTGCAGGGAGGAGAGGGCATGGTGCCCCCGAAGTACCAGCGACGGTTCATGACCTGCACCGTCATAGCAGCCGCGTTCGGACTGGTGAGCACCCAGTCGTTCGCGGCCTCGACCGACACCAGACCCAGACCGTGGCAGGTCCGTCACCAGGCCGCCATGGGCCGAGAGCACATCAAGGCAGTCCACGCGGGCCATGGAGTGTCCGCGTTCGCCGCGGAGGGCGATGACGACGGGGCCGACGAGGCGGAGAACTCCGCCGAGTCGACAGCCCAGTTCACCGAGGCCCGTACCGCCCCCGGCGTGGTCGCGCCCGGAGCCTACGGGGCGGCCTGGCAGCAGCTGCAGTCGATGAGGCACACGAGCGGCAGGTGGGACCACGTCACCAAGAAGGCGTACAACTCCGACGACCCCCGCTACCGCGATGTGAACTCCAACTCCAGCGGTGGCTCGGGCTATGTGACGGGCCGGATCACCGGGATCGCCGCCGACGACCACGGCTATGTGTACGCGGGCGGCGCCAACGGTGGCGTCTTCCGCTCCACCAGGGGCGGCGGACACTGGAAGCCGATCTCCGACAAGCTGCCGTCCCTCTCGACCGGCACGCTCGCCCTCGACGGCAGGAACCGGCTCTGGTACGCCACCGGGGAGTCCAACACGGGTGCGACCTCCTTCGCCGGCACGGGCGTCTACGTCCTGAAGGACCCCCGACACGGCCAGTTCCAGCCCGGTGACCGGGTCGGCGGCGCCGAACTGGAGTCCACCGTCATCCACGCCCTGCGCTTCGCCGGCAGCAAGGTGTGGGCGGCCACCAGCACCGGCGTCTGGTCGCACTCCACGACCACTCTCTCCGGTCCCTGGAAACACGAGTTCGCCCCCAACCCGGACTATCTCCCGGGTGGTTCGAAGGCGGACGACCCGAGTGCGCCGTACAAGAACATCGCCAACGACATCGCCGTCGACCCCAAGGACCCGGACAAGGTCCTCCTCGCGGTCGGCTGGCGCAGCGGCGACACCTACAACGGCCTGTACGCCAAGCAGGACGACGGCAGCTGGAAGCCGGTCAGCGGACTGGGCGACCTGCCCACCAGCAGTGACGACGTCGGCAACATGACGTTCGCCGCGGCGGCCGACGGCTCCCGCCTGTACGCCATCGACCAGTCCCCGGCACAGATGGCCGCCAATCCGGACAGCGGGCTGAAGGGCGTGTACGTCTCGAAGAACGGCTCGCCGTTCGGGCCGTGGACGCTGATCGCGGACTACACCAAGCTGAAGGCGTCCGGATCGGCGCTCCAGGGCGCGGGCTACATGCCCGGCATCCAGTCCTGGTACAACCAGTTCCTCCAGGTCGACCCGGCCAACGCCGACCATGTCTACCTCGGCCTGGAAGAGGTTTTCGAGACCAAGAACGGCGGCCAGAGCTGGACCGTACCGGGTCCCTACTGGAACTTCTCCTTCCCCTGCTGGAGCATCGACCCGGCCAAGCAGACCGGTGACTGCTCACCCACCACCCACTCCGACCAGCACGCGGTCGCGATCGGCAGCTACAAGGGCAAGAGCTGGGCGTACGTCGGCAACGACGGCGGAATCTACCGCCGCCCGCTCAACGGCGCGGTCGACTCCGGCGGTCACGCCAAGGACTGGCAGTCCCTCAACGACGGCACCCTCGACACCCTCCAGTACTACTCCGTGGGCGTCGGCAAGGACCTCACCCACGGTGGCGTCTCCGTGACCGGCGGCCTGCAGGACAACGGCCAGTCGATCCTGCGCGGCCGTGACAAGGTCATGGGCTCCAACTTCGGCGGCGACGGCGGCGACACCATCACCGATCCCGCCAACGGCTGCAACATCGCCGAGGAGTACGTCTACCTGGACGTGTGGGTCACCCAGAACTGCGGTGTGAACGACGGCTCCTGGACGACGGACCCGTCCAAGGCCACCGAGTACGAGGTCGCACCGCCCGACAAGGACCAGGGCGGCGCCGGCGCCCGTTTCATCGCACCGATCACCGCCGACGCCAAGAACACCAGCACCTGGATCGCCGGCGGCCGGCACGTGTGGGTGAACACCAAGGGCTTCGCCATCCGCTCGGGCAAGGACTGGACGAACGCCTACGACCTCGGTGAGGGCCATGTGGCCACGGCCGTGGCGTCCTCCGGCGGCACGGTCTACGTCGGCTGGTGCGGCCCCTGCAACAACCAGGGCTTCACCCGCGGCATCGCGGTCGGCAACGCCGACGGCACGGGCTGGCACCAGCTGAACCTCCCGGTCGACGGCACCATCCCGAACCGATACATCTCCGGCTTCGAGATCGACCCCGCCAACGCCCGTCACGTGTACGTGGCGATCAACGGGTTCTCCCGCCGGTTCACCGAGGGGCCGGGCGCCGGCGTCGGCCACGTCTTCGAGTCCGAGGACGGCGGTGCCAGCTGGACGGACATCTCCGCCGACCTGCCCGACGTCCCCGCCGACACGCTCAAGCTCCTCCCGAACGGCGGCCTGGCCCTCGGCACCGACCTGGCCACCTTCTACCGGCCTGCCGGCGCCACGAAGTGGCTGGTCCTCGGCCGCAACCTGCCCACCACCGCCGTCATGCAGCTCCGCCTCGGCCCCGACGGCAAGCTGTACGCCGCCACCCACGGTCGCGGCATCTGGTCCTTCGACGTACGGCGCCTCAAGGGCCGTAAGGACTGATCACCACCCGTACGGTCCGTGGCACGACGACGGCCGGTGCAGTCCCGCTCCCGGGGCGCACCGGCCGTCCGGCGTTCAGGTTCACTGCACCGGATACGCCGCCACACTCAGCCGAAGCGTGAAGAGCGGCGCGCTTTCCGGCCCCCAGGTCACGGCCACCGCCCCGGTGCGCGCGGCACGCACCGTGACCCGGGTGACGCCCTCGCCGTCGGTGGCGGAGGAGGTCACCAGCGCCAGCATCGGGTTGCTGCTGCGCGGCTGTGGCCAGGAGCCGTGGGTGCGGGGCCCCAGGACGACGGTCACTGTCGTGCCGGAGCGTACGCACAGGCTCTGGACCGAGGCGTCCCCGGCCCTGTGGGTGATCGTGGCGGAGCCTGCCGTGCATCCCGGCGACCGAGCGGCCGTGGAAGGGGCCGTCGGGGTGGCCCCCGGGGGCGACGACGGTGTCCCAGGAGGTGCTGCCGCCGATGGCGACGTGGAGGGCGAGGCCGGATGACCTGCCGTCCCCGTACCGCTTGCCGACGGCGTTGCGGCGTGCGGGTCGGCGGCAGGGCGCGGCCGCGCCGAGTCGGAGTGCGCGCCGCTGCCGTTTCCGCAGGCGGTCAGGAGGCAGGCGACCGCGACCAGGGCGGCCCCGAACCACGGCCGCCCCCGGCCCGGTCTGCGTCCTTGCTGTTCCAGCGCCACAACCGCCTCCCCACGTCGCCGCACGCCACTGTGACGTCCTCGTCCTGCGCCCGGTTCCTGTACCCCGTACACAGCACGCGCTCCGGTGCCGCCGCCGGTGCCGGCACTGTCGCGGAGCACGTCCACCGGTTGGAGCTGGAGGTCCAAGAGGCTGGGCGCGCTGCGCCCCGCAGGGGGCGGCAGCGGGTCATGGCTCTCAGGCCACCGCGGAGATCCCGAGTTCGGCGAGCAGGCCACGTACCCGTTGTTCGATGGCGTCCCGGATCGGGCGGACGGCGTCGACACCCTGCCCGGCGGGATCGTCCAGCTGCCAGTCCAGGTACCGCTTTCCGGGGAAGACCGGGCAGGCGTCCCCACAGCCCATCGTGATCACCACGTCCGAGGACTGCACCGCCTCGGTGGTGAGGACCTTGGGTGTCTCGGCGGAGATGTCGATGCCGACCTCCGCCATGGCCTCGACCACGGCGGGGTTGACCGAGTTCGCGGGGGCGGAGCCGGCCGAGCGGACCTCGACCCGGGCGCCGCCCAGGTGGGTCAGGAACGCGGCGCCCATCTGGGAGCGGCCGGCGTTGTGGACACAGACGAACAGGACCGAGGGGCGCGGGGCGGGGGTGCTCATGGCAGGCGTCTTTCGGGAGAGCGGAGTGGATCAGGAGGAGGCGAGTTCCGGTTCGCCGTGCGGGACCACGACCTCGTCCGCGACGGGGACGGGACGGCCGTACACCGCGGTCACGGCGCCCAGCCCGAGCGCGGCTCCTGCCAGCTGGGCCGCGATGAACGGGGCGACGGAGGCGGGGGCGATACCGGCGAAGGTGTCGGTGAAGGCCCGGCCGATGGTCACTGCCGGGTTCGCGAAGGACGTGGAGGAGGTGAACCAGTAGGCGGCACCGATGTACGAGGCCACGGCCACCGGTGCGAGGGAGGCTTTGCCGATGCGTTCGAGTCCGAAGACGAGCAGGATCAGCCCGGCTGTGGCCACCACCTCACCGAGCCACAGGTGGGAGGCGGACCGGTCGTGGGTGGACCACTGGACCAGCGGCTTGGCGAACATCGCATCGGCCAGGACCGCCCCGCCCACGGCCCCGGCGATCTGTGCGGGCACGTAGGCGGCCACGTCCCGCAGGGTGAGGCCGTCGGCCTTGCGGCGGCCGGTGAACCAGGCGGCGAGGGTGACGACCGGGTTGAAGTGCGCGCCGGAGACCGGCCCGAGCACGGCGATCAGCACGCCCAGGCCGAAGACGGTGGCGAGGGAGTCGGCCAGCAGCTGAACGCCCACGTCGCGCGACAGCTCGGTGGCCTGGATTCCGGCGCCGACCACCACTGCCACCAGCAGCCCGGTTCCCACGGCTTCAGCGGCCAGCCGTCGACCCAGGGGCGCGGTCACGCGGTGGCTCCGGCGGTCTGCGGCGCGGTCAGGAACCCGGCGAGCCGGTCCAGGACGCCGGGCAGCACCCAGTAGTACACCCAGGTCCCGCGCCGCTCGCAGTCGATGAGCCCGGCCTGCCGGAGCAGCTTCAGGTGGTGGGAGATCGTCGGCTGGGACAGCTCGAAGGCCGGCGTCAGCTCGCACACGCAGACCTCGCCGCCCTCACCACGCGCGGCGATCATCGACATCAGCCGGAGCCGGACCGGGTCGCCCAGAGCCTTGAACACCCTCGCCAGCTCGGCCGCCCGGTCCTCGTCCAACGACGCGGACAGTCCCGCGCGGCAGGCGGCTTCCTGCCCGACCGCCCCAAGGTCTTGTTTCGACATGCCTCTATGTTGACGTTTTTCGATTCAGGGCGCAAGGTTGCATCAACGAACGTCAATACAGGCCGTTCCGGGGCGACGCCATGCCCCGTCACCTGGGAGTGAGTCATGAGCGAGCAGTCCACCGAGCTGCGTGAAACCGTCCGCCGGCGCTATGCCGCGGCGGCCGCGAAAGTGACCGAGGGGGGCACCGACTGTTGCGGGCCGCAGCGGGTCGAGGCCGACGAGAACTTCGGTGCGACCCTGTACGCCGCCGACGAGCGCGACGCCCTGCCCGCCGAGGCGATCGCCGCCTCCCTCGGCTGCGGCAACCCCACGGCCGTCGCGGAACTCCGCGAGGGGGAGCGTGTTCTGGACCTCGGCTCCGGCGGCGGCATCGACGTCCTGCTCTCCGCCCGACGCGTCGGCCCCACCGGCAGGGCGTACGGGCTGGACATGACCGACGAGATGCTGGCCCTGGCCCTGGCCAACGCCGAGAAGGCGGGCGCGACGAACGTCCAGTTCCTGAAGGGCACCATCGAGTCCGTCCCGCTGCCCGCGAACACCATCGACGTGGTCATCTCGAACTGCGTGATCAACCTGTCCGTCGACAAGCCCGCCGTCTTCGCCGAGACCTTCCGCGTCCTGAGGCCCGGCGGCCGTATCGGCGTCTCCGACGTCGTCGCCGACGACACCCTCACACCCGAGCAGCGGGCCCAGCGCGGCGACTACGTCGGCTGCATCGCCGGCGCCCTCTCCTTCGCCGAGTACCGCGCAGGGCTGGAAGCCGCCGGGTTCACGGACATCGAGATCACCCCGACCCGTTCCGTCGCGGACGGAATGCACTCGGCGATCGTCCGAGCCACCAAGCCGGGGACGGCCGACACCCCCTCCGGGGCCGCCGAGTCGGCCGACGCCTGCTGCGGAGTCAACGCCTGCTGCACCCCGGACGAATCCCCGGCCGACCCGACCCTCACCGTCGGCGAGGCCAAGACGGCCTCGGGCTGCGGATGCCGGGACCGAGCCCGCACGTGAGTGCGTGACATCGGTCTCCGGGCAGCCGTCCGGCAGGCGGCGGGCGGCAGGCGGACGGCGGCGGCGGTCGATCCGCCCGGACATCGAGCAAGTGATCGCGGCTGCGACGCGGCGTGCGGATCCTCCGCGTGGTCGAGACGCACACCGGCGACCGCACCGTCGTACAGGCCCCCGATCCGCCCGCCCCGGCCGATTCCCCCGACACCCCGCGTTCCGGCCCCGGCCTGTCGTCAGGCGCTCCCGTGCCGTCGTTCATGGAGCGAGGGAGAAGTAGTTCTCCTCCTCCTGGGTGAAGTGCAGGCGCAGCACCGTGTTGAGGCCGTAGAGGCAGGAGCGCAGGTCGTCCAGTTGCTCGGCGGAGAGGCCCTCTCCCGCGTGGGCCAGTTGCAAGTGGGTGGCAATGCGCCGGGAGAGGCGTTCGATCTCGGTGTGGGCGCGGCTCATGGTGGCGGTGGCCTCGGGACCGCCGAGCGTCGGCGCGAGGGCCGGGTAGAGCTCGTGTTCCTCGGCGTACTCGTGTGGCAGCAGCCGCTCGATCAGCAGCCGGTGCGTCTCCTCCACGGCCGCCAGGGCCGTCGGGCCGGGGCTGTCGGAGAGACGGTCGGCCGCGTCGCGTACCGCTTCCAGGACGTCCTGGAGGTCGTCGTGTTCGGCGGCGAAGCGGTGGATGAGGGCCTCGGCGGCGGGGGTGAGGGCCGGCCGCGCGGCCTGGCCGGTGCGCAGGGCGCGCAGCGCGTTGAGGATGACAGCGACGTCGATGCCCTCCTGGAGCAGGGCGCCGGCGGCGGGCGGGAGCAGACCGAAGGCGGCTGCGCCCATGGCGGCCAGGGACATCAGCATGCCGCCCAGCGCGCTCTGGACGGCGATGCGCCGGGCCCGCTGGGCGATGGCGACGGCGTCGGCGAGCCGGTCGACGCGGTCGGTGGTGAGGACGATGTCGGCGGCTTCGGAGGAGGCCGTGGAGCCGCGGGCGCCCATGGCGACGCCGATGTCTGCGGCGGCGAGGGCGGGGGCGTCGTTGACGCCGTCGCCGACCATCACGGTGACGGCCCGCTCGCGTTCGGCACGGACGGCGGCGACCTTGTCGGCCGGGCGGAGTCCGGCACGCACGTCGTCCAGGCCGAGGACGGCGGCGACCTCGTGGGCGGGTGCGGCGCGGTCGCCGGTGAGCATCAGCAGCCGGTCGATGCCCGCCGCGCGCAGGTGGCGCAGGGTGCGTGGAGCGTCGTGGCGCAGAGGGTCGCGCAGCAGCACGGCGCCGGCCAGGTGTCCGTCGACGGTGAGCCAGGCGACAGCCGCGCCGTCGAGAAGCGCGCGGGTGTCGACCGCCTTCGCCCAGCCCGGCCGGGCGGTGGCGGCGTCCACACGACCGACGGACGTGCGGTGCCCGTCCACGGTCCCGGTGGCGCCCCGGCCGGGCTCCTCGGTGACGTCCGTCGGGACCGACAGCGCCAGCTTGCGTTCCCGGGCGGTGTCGACGATCGCCTGGGCGAGGACGTGGGGCGAGTACTGGTCGAGCGAGGCCGCCAGACGCAGGACGTCCGCGGGTTTGACGTCGGGGGCGGCGATGACGTCCAGGACGCGGGGGCGGCCGCGGGTGAGGGTGCCGGTCTTGTCCAGCAGGAGCGTACGGGCGCGGCCGAGGTTCTCCAGCGCACCGCCGTCACGGATGACGACACCGAGGCGGGAGGCGCGGGAGAGGCCGGAGACGATGGCGACCGGGGCGGCAAGCAGCAGTGGGCAGGGGGTGGCGACCACCAGGACGGCGACCGCGCGGACCGCGGAGCCGCTGATCAGCCAGGCCAGAGCGGCCACCGTGAGGGAGAGCGGGAGGAACCAGGCGGCGTAGCGGTCCGCCAGCCGTACGACCGGCGCGGACTCGGCACCGGCCTGCCGGGCCAGCCGTACGATCCCGGCGTAGGTGCTGTCCCGCTCGGTGGCCGTGGCGCGCAGCTCGAAGGCGCCGCCGGCGTTCACCACGCCGCTGCGCACCAGCTCGCCGCGGGCCCGCTCGACCTGGAGGGACTCACCGGTGAGCACCGACTCGTCGAGGACGGCGGCGGCGCTCTCCACCCGGCCGTCGACGGGGACCACCTCGCCGGGGCCGACGACGAGGAGATCGCCGACGGCGACCTCGGCCAGCGGCACCTGGGTCACCCCGGTTTCGGCGCGGCGGCGCGCGGAGCGGGGTGCGTGTTCCAGCAGGGCGCGCAGGTCGTGGGAGGCACGTCGCTGGGCTGCCGCTTCCAAAGTGCGTCCGGTGGCGAGCATCAGGGCGATCAGCGCACCGGCCAGGTACTCGTGGACGGCCAGGGTGCCGCCCAGCGCGAGCACAGCGATGAGATCCACGCCCGCCTGCCCGTGCCGCAGTGCGGCCAGCACCCATCCCACGGCAGGAACGACGGCCGACAGGGTGCCCAGCCCCCAGATGAGGTCGGCGAGGCCGCCCGCTCCCGTGAGCCAGGCGATGCCGCCGGCGATCAGGGCGCTCGCTGTGACCGCCAGAAGGACGGTTTCGAGCCGCGGCGACACCACCGCCGCAGTCGGGTGGCGCAGCCGTGTGGTGAGGGTGCGGTGCTTCATGGCGTACCTCGGTGCGTCCGGCGCCGGGACCGTCGGGTCGGCCCCCATCCAGCACAGCGCACCACCGGGTGCCGGCGGGAGGGGACGTCCGGCCCTGCTTCCGGGCCCTGCAGACACTGCCTTCGCGTGCTGGTCATGGTCGGCCGTGGCCGGTGTGGACGGCCAGGCGGGGGCAGGCGGGGGGCAGGCGGCGACGGCGCACGGCCGGGAACGGGCCGTCCCGAAGGGGCGGCGACGGCCGTGCCGCGCCGCCCCTTCGGGACGCGCGGTCACTCGCACGGGCTGAGACCCCCCGGCTGTGGGAGGCCGCCACCCCCGGCGGGAAGGGCGAGGACATGACGTGGTTCGTGACGTTCCTCGGTGTCGCCCTTGTGATGGCCATCCTCCGGGACGTGTTTCACACGATCTGGCACCCGACTCGCCACGGCGGCCTGAGCAGGCTGGTGATGACGGGGATGTGGCGCAGCTCCTCGCGCCTGCGCACCCGGTGGCGCGCGGCCGGGCTCGCCGGCCCCCTGGGCATGGTCTGCGTCGTCGCGGTGTGGGCGCTGGCCGTGGCTGTGGGCTGGGCCCTGGTCTACTGGCCGCACATGCCGGAGAGCTTCGCGTACTCCTCAAGACTCGTCCCGGCCGAGCATGCGGGGCCGGTGGACGCCCTGTACGTCTCCCTGGTCACGCTCTCCACCCTCGGCCTCGGGGACATCGCACCGACCGCGGGCTGGCTGCGCGTCGCCGGCCCGCTGGAGGCGCTCGTCGGCTTCGCCCTGCTGTCGGCGACCGTGTCGTGGATCCTGGGCATCTACCCCGCTCTGGCCCGTCGCCGCACGCTCGCGCTGCGTCTCTCCCACGTGCGTCGCGGCGGGGTGACCTCCGAGGCGCTCGACTCGGACGGGGGCGCCGCCCTGCTGGACGGTCTGGCCTCAGCCGTCTCGGTCATCACGGTCGACTTCCTCCAGTACGCCGAGTCGTACTACTTCTACGACGGCGACGAGAACACCTCGCTTCCCCGGCAGATCGGCCACGCCGTAGGCCTCGCAGCGCGGGCGGTCGGCGCTCGCCATCCCGACGTCCGGCTGTCCGCGAGGGTGCTGCACAGGGCGCTGGACGACCTGGCCGCCATCCTGGACGAACGCTTCCTGCACACGGGGGCGGCCACGGCCGGCGTCTTCGCGTCCTACGCCTCCGATCACGGAGACCGCACGGGGTCCGGGCCCGCCCGCCCGAGGGGGACGGACACGTCCTCCCCGGGCGATGAAGAGCGGCGTCCCTGAAAGCGACCAGCCACCGGTACCCGGCCACTGAGTCATGTGAGGGACCGCGGAAGGCTGCTGGTGTCACAGCCGAGCCGCACTTCCACGACCTTCGGCACACGGCAACGGGCTCGCCTCGACGGCCGGGGCGGGCACCCGGGCATCGGTGACCCGCATGGGCCGCGGCAGCTCGCGGGCCGTGCTGATGCACCGGCAGACGACCAGCGACCGTGACCGGGCCGTCGCCGATCGGCTCGGGGCCGTGATCCGGGGGCGGTGAGGGAGCGCCCTCGGGCGCCTCTGGCGTCGGCCCCGCGGCGAGGCCGGCGCGCCGCCGGGCTGTGGAGGCGCATCCGAGAGTCGCACGCCAAAGGCCCGCTTCCGGCCGCCCGGCGCACGGCCCCGATGCTCGTCACCGCCAGATGGACTTCAGCTGCCACGCCTGCAGGTGGTTGAGGGTGGCGGTGCCGCCTTCGGCGAAGGCGTCGACGCCGGTGCTGGAGGAATCCGGGAAGACCTGGTCGGTGAGGACGACCTGTTCGCCGCGTGTGTTCTGGGCGTAGACCTCGACGGAGGAGGCGTCGACGAGGACGTGCAGGCTCAGTCGGCCGCCGTCGAGGGCGAGGGGGGCGCGCTGGACGCCGGAGAAGGTGGGGTCGAAGTCGGTCGCGCCGGAGGCGGTGCGGTCGATGTAGACCTCGCCGGTGGCGGTGTCGTAGCCGATGCGGGTGCGCTGCCCGCCGCCGGTGCGGACGTCCAGGCCGAAGCGGTCGGCGGTGCCGGCGGTGAGGTCGGCCTGGAGTTCCTGGCTGCTGCCGTGCACCGCGAGCGGGGTGGTGGTGTTCGCGACGCGTGTGCCGGGCACCCGGGTGCCGGCACCGCGCAGGGTGGTCAGTTCGCGGACCGGCTGCTGGATCAGCCGGACCTTGCCGTTCACGGTCTGCAGCGAGAGCTGCCGGGGGAAGGAGTCGGCACTGCGCCACGGGCTGGTGGGGACGGCCTGCCCGTAGTTCCAGTTGTTCATCCAGGCGATCATGACGCGGCGGCCGCCGGGTGCGTCGTTCCACGTGTTGGCGGCGTAGAAGTCCGCGCCGTAGTCGAGCCAGTGGGCGCGCTGGGTGGTGGTCAGGGCGGGTTTGTCGGCGGCGGTGAACTGGTCGGCGAGGACGTGTCCCCAGCCGCCGGAGTTGGCGTCCACGATCTGGATCCGGGCCTTCTCGCCCTTGTAGGCCATGGTGTTGAAGGAGGCCCAGTCGAGGTTCTCGGAGCCGGCGCCGGTGGCACTTCGGACGACCTTGCCGTCCACCAGCAGGTTGACGCCGGTCTCGACGGAGGGGGGCTTCGCCCGGGTGTCGGAGAGGACGACCTGGTCGAGGTTGAGGTGGCCCCAGCCGCCCGTGTCGGCGTCCACGACCTTGATCCGGGCCTGCTTGCCCTGCAGGTCGGACAGGTCCCAGGAGGCCCAGTTCAGGGCCTCGCCATTGGATCCGGTGGCGGAGCGCACCACCTTGCCGTCCACGAGGAGCTCCACCGCGGTGGGGGCGTCGGAGCTGGCCGGGTGGTAGCCGCCGCCGATGAGGAAGTCCAGGTACTTCTTGTCGACGGTGAAGGCCGGGGAGGTGAGGGTGCCGGTGGAGGCGTCGCCGTTCAGGAAGGTGTTGACCAGGCCGTGGCCGAGGTAGCCGGTGACCTGCTGCTGGCCGGGAAGGGTGCCCTGGGCGGGTCCGGTGCCGAAGGCGTCGCCGGTGGTGGTCCAGTCGCCGATGGGGCTGGAGTAGGTGCTGCCCTCGAAGTCGGCGAGGGTCTCGCCGGTGGGTGCCGGCTCGTCGCCCAGGACGGCGCCCGGGTCGTACGGGTGGTTGCCGCCGCCGACCTTGAAGTTGATGTAGTTGCTGGTCACGGTGAAGGCGGGGGAGGTCAGTGTGCCGGTGGAGGCGTCGCCGCCGTGGAAGCTGTTGGCGAAGGCCTTGCCCTCGAAGCCGGTGACCTGTGACTGCCAGTCCACGGCCCCGGTCGCCGGCGCGCTGCCGAACGCGCCACCGGTGGCCGTCCAGTCGCCGAACGAGCCGGACTCGAAGTCCTGCAGGACGGTGCCGCTCGGCGGGGTGTACGTGCCGGTGTCGTCGGAGGTGAACTTCCTGCCGTCGAAGTCGCCGACGAAGTACTGGGCGCCGGAGCCGCCCGCGATGCCGCCGGGGTTGAGGTTGACGGCCAGCACCCACTTGGTCTTCTTCGTGTCGCCGTCGACCGGGAGCGGGAACAGGTCCGGGCACTCCCACACCCCGCCGGTGGCGCCGGCCGGGCCGAAGTCGCTCTGGTGGGTCCAGTGCTTGAGGTCGGCCGAGCTGTAGAAGGAGATCTTGTGCTGGTCGGCGAGGGAGACCGCCATCAGCCAGCGCTGGGTGGGGGCGTACCAGAAGACCTTGGGGTCGCGGAAGTTGTCGGAGCCGATGTCGAGCACCGGGTTGTCGTAGTACTTGGTCCAGGTGGTGCCGCCGTCGGTGCTGTAGGCAAGGGCCTGCTGCTGCTTGCCGGACGCCTTCTGCGCGCTGGTGTAGACGGCGACGAGCGGGGGGTTCTTCCTGGTCCCGAAGCCGGTGGTGTTGTTCCTGTCCAGCACGACACTGCCGGAGAAGATCATCTCCTGGTCGTCCTGGGGGATGGCCAGCGGGAGCTGCTTCCAGTGCACCAGGTCGGTGCTGACGGCGTGGCCCCAGGACATGTTGCCCCAGGTGTTGCCGGACGGGTTGTACTGGAAGAACAGGTGGTACCGGCCCTTGTAGTAGATGAGGCCGTTGGGGTCGTTCATCCAGTTCCGGGCCGGGGTGAAGTGGAACTGGGGGCGGTACTGCTCGTGGTAGAGCGTGTCGGCCATGGCGGGAGAGGCGGCGACCAGGCCGAGCCCGGACAGGACGGCCAGCGCGGCCAGGAGTCCGCGGCGCGGACGGGTGGTTCTGGACATGGCGCTCCTTGCAGGCATGCGGCTTCGGCTCAGCCGTAGGGGACTGACGCGTGACGAGTGGCGCTTGACGCGTGTCGGGTGCGGGCGGCGGCTTTGCCGTGGCCTCGTCCAAGGCCTCGGGTGAGCCGACTGGGGGGCAGCACGGCACCGGGCAGCTCCAGCCGGTGGCTGGAAACGTTTCGCCGAACGTACGGGCACCAAGCCGCCGAAGTCCAGACCCTGTGCAGGAAAACTCCTGAATGCGAGGATCGAGACGGCGGCACGGTGCCATCGAACCCCGGGAGAAAACGTTGCCCAGCGAGCAGAGCGACACAGGTCGGCGACCGGCGACCATGCGCGACGTCGCGACCATGGCCGGGGTGGGGATCGCCACCGTCTCGCGGGTCGTCAACGGCAAGCCCGTCACCCCTGACCTTGCGGAACGGGTGACGCGCGCCGCCGAGCTGCTCGGCTACCGCCACGACCTGACGGCCAGCAGCCTGCGTCGGGCCGACCGCCGCACCCACACCCTCGGCCTGGTCCTGGAGGACGCGGCCAACCCCTTCTCCGCCGCGCTGCACCGCGCGGTGGAGGACGCCGCCGCCGAGCACGGCATGCTGCTCCTGGCCGGGTCCACCGACGAGGACCCGGTCCGGGAACGCGGCCTGCTGAACACCTTCACCGCCCGCCGGGTCGACGGCCTCGTCGTGGTGCCCACCGGACAGAACGACACCGACCTCGACGCGGCCCGCCGGGCCGGCACACCCGTCGTCTGCGTGGACCGCCGCACCACGGCGCCGCAGGTGGACACCGTGACGGTGGACAACCGTGCGGGCGTGCGGCTGGCGGTGAAAAGGCTGCACGAGGCAGGCCACCGGCGCATCGCCTTCCTCGGTGACCTCCGCACGATCTGGACCGCCGAAGAGCGCCACGCCGGCTTCGTGGAGGGGCTCGCCGAGGTGGGATGCGTCCTGCACCCCTCGCTCGTGAGACGCGGCCTGCACGGCGCGGAGGCCGCCCGGGAGGCCACCCGCGAACTCCTGGCCCTCACCCGCGCGCCCACCGCACTCGTCTCCGGCCAGAACCTCCTGACCATCGGGGCCCGCCGGACCCTGCAGGAGCTTCGACTGCAGCACCGCGTGGCGCTGATCGGCTTCGACGATCTGCCCCTCGCCGACCTGCTCGACCCCGGCATCTCGGTGATCGCCCAGGACCACGCCGCCATCGGCCGGGAGGCCGCGAGCCTGCTGTTCGAGCGACTCGAGGGCGAGGGCGGACCCGCCCGTCATCGCGTGCTGCCCACCCGCTACCTCGCCCGCGGCTCCGGCGAGCTTTCCGCTCCCGAGGACGGCTGAGGACCTTCCGGTGAACGAGTTGTTTCCGGTGTGTTGACGGGGCGTGCCTCTCGGTGCTTCACTGCCGGAACCGGTACCGAAACCGGTTCCGGCACCGCTCCCGGTACCGGTTCCAAGGGGTCTGTACGATCAGCCCTTCGGTGCGGGAGGACGTCTCCCGCCCTAGCGTGGAGGGAGAGGGGGTGGCATGGGAGTCACCATCGCCGACGTGGCCGCACGGGCCGGCGTCAGCAAGACGACGGTCTCGCGGGTGCTGAACGGCAAGGGCGAGATCAACGAGAACACCGTCCTGAAGGTCCGCAAGGCGATATCGGAGCTCGGTTATGTGCCCAGCGCCGGAGCAGTGGGGCTCGCACGCGGCACCACACAGATGATCGGCATGCTGGTCCCTGACATGGCCTGGGCCTGGGCCGGCATAGTGCAGGCGGTCGTCGAAACGCTGGAGACCGAGGGCTTCGGACTGCGCATGCTGACCTGGAACCGCGGTGAGGAGTCACTGCGCAGGCTCGGCCTGCAGGTCGCCGCCAAGTCGTTCGACGGCCTGCTGGTGATAGAGCCCGAGGGCGCCCTGGGGTACATCACGGAACTGCACGAAGCGGGGCTGCCGGTCGTGCTGATCGACGATCGCTTCCAGCGGCCGGGATTCCCCTACGTGGCCACCACCAATCGGGAGGGCGGTGCGCAGGCGGCACGGCACCTGCTGGACATCGGGCGCCGTCGCCCCCTGGTGCTGACCGGTCCCGAGACGTTCGGCTGCACTCGGGAACGGCTGGGCGGCTTCGTCGACGTCTACGCGGAAGCCGGGATCGAGATCGGCCAACGCAGCGTCATCTGCGGCGACTTCCAGTTCGAACGCTGCCGGACCGCCGTCGCGGGCGCCCTCGCGGACGGCCTGGAGTTCGACTCGGTCTTCGCCCACAACGACCCCTCGGCGGCCGGGGTGCTCGCCGCCCTGCACGAGGCCGGTCTCTGGGTACCGCAGGATGTCGCCGTGGTGGGGTTCGACGACGTCGAGATGGCGTCGTACACCTATCCGGCGCTGACCACCATCCGCCAGCCGATGAGGGAGATGGGTGCGGCGGCGGCGCGTCTGCTGCTGGACCACGTGCGCGGATCGCCGGAGGCAGCCCCCTCGTGCATCATCCCCACCAGCCTTGTGGCCCGTGGCTCGACGTTGCAGCGGAGCCCGAACTGACGCCACGTCGTTCCGATGCGCGCGGTGTCGGCGTCTCACCGAACCGTCCGTCTCCGCCGCTCCTGCCCTGCCCCGCAGGCGGGGACGGACCCCATCCGGTCGTGTAACCGACCCAACCGGCCCCGGGGCAGGCCGGCAGGTCGCCCGGCTCCACTCGAAGCCGCCCCACGCGTCGGCCCCGACCGGCCTGTTCCGACTGTGCGTCTGCTTCACCGCCGTCCACACGGAACCGTTCCCGCGTGACCACCGCCGAGGTGCCGTTACCGTCGGCGCCTTCCCGGCCCGCCCCACCGAACGGCACGCCCGGCACACCCCCGCCCGGCCGCAGCCCACTCCGGTCGGACGCTCCAGCCGCGATCTGCGGCTGACCGTCGATGCCGCTGTCACCGCGGACGGTCTCCACTCGTCCGCCGACCCATCCGGGCGCTCGTCCCCAGCCTTCGCCGCCCCCCGCGCCTTCATCACCCAACGGCAAGGAGCCGCACCATGCGTACCTCTACTCGTCACACCGTCAGAACAGTCCAGGCCCTGTGCGTCACCGTCACGGCAGCCCTGGTGGCCACCGGCTGCGGCCGGAGCGCCGACTCCGGACCCGGCAGGGACGCACCCGCGAAGATGGGCAGCGGCAAGGCAACGGGCAAGGTCGTCATGTGGTCCATGGGCGACACCGACCCGGCCCTGGAGAGCCTGGCCAAGGAGTTCGAGCAGCAGAACCCCGGCGTCAAGGTCCAGATCACCCCGGTGCCCTGGGCCTCCGCCCACGACAAGCTGACCACCGCCATCGCCGGCGGCAACACACCGGACATGTCCGTGATCGGCTCCACCTGGATGGCCGAGATGGCCGCCATGAACGCCTTCCAGGCCACCCCGACGTCGTTCAAGTCGTCGGACTTCTACCCCGGCCAGTGGGACACCACCAAGTACAAGAACACCTCCTACGGCGTCCCGTTCGTCGCCGACACCTCGGCGGTCTACTACCGGACCGACATCACCACGAAGGCCGGCATCAAGGGCCCCCTGGCAAGCGACCGGGACGGATACCTGAAGGACCTCAAGGCCATCCAGGCCACCGCCGGCAAGCAGAACCCCGAGCTGCGCCATGCCACCGGCCTGGTGATGGGCTTCAACTCCTGGATCTTCTGGGTGCCGATGGTCTGGCAGCAGGGCGGTGACATCTACGACGCCAAGACCAAGAAGTTCACCTTCGACACCCCGGAGGTCGCCAAGGCGCTGGAGTACTACGCGAGCGTCCCCAGGCAGGGCCTGGCGCCGACCGACAAGGAGGACAACGTCCAGGGCTTCCAGGACGGGCTGATCGCCACCTACCAGGAGGCCGCCTGGGCCGGCGGCGCCTTCCACAAGGACGCCCCGAAGCTGGACGGCAAGTGGAAGACCATGCCGGTGCCGTACAGCAAGCAGCCCGCCGGGTTCGCCGGCGGCAGCGACCTGGCGGTGTTCAAGGGCGCCAAGAACCCCGAGGCGGCGTGGAAGTTCGCCCAGTTCCTCACCGAGCCCGCCAACCTCGCCGCCTACAGCAAGGCGACCGGCAGCCTGCCCCCCGCGCCCGCCGCATGGTCGGAGGGGAAGCTGACAGAGGACGAGACGAAGAAGGCGTTCGAGGAGCAGCTGAAGGTCAGCAAGGCGCCGCCCGCCCTCACGACCTGGCAGCAGATCGCCGACGCCATCGACTCCGAACTGGAGAAGCTGTCCCTCGGCAAGGCCACCGTCGCCCAGGTGCAGCAGGCCCTGCAGTCCAAGGCCACCAGCATCGGCACCGGCCGCTGAGCGCCGGCGCGTGAGCAGCCCTCCAGCAGCCCTCTTACGGACGGATGACATCCATGTCCACGAAAACGCTCCCCGGGCGGGGCGACGTCCATGAGCCGATCACCGGGCGGCCGGACGGGAGTGCCGATCGCCGGCACTCCGCGCTCCGCCGCTCGGCGCGCGCGCAGGCCCGGGCCGCCTGGATCCTCGGCGCGCCCTTCCTCGCTCTCTTCGCGGCCTTCATGGTGTTGCCGGTGGTCTGGTCGCTGCTGATGAGCATGACCGACACCCAGAGCGCCGACCTGCGTACTCCGCTGAACGTGTCGTTCACCGGCTTCGACAACTACGTACGGCTCTTCGAGGACGAGCAGTTCGTTCATGCGCTGCGCAACACCGGCGTGTTCGTCCTGGTCGGCCTGCCCCTGACCCTGGCCGCGGGGCTCGCCGCGGCGGTCGCCCTCGACCGCGGCATCCGCCGCTTCCGTGCCGTCTTCCGGGTCGGCTTCTACCTGCCGGTGATCACCAGCGTCGTGGCCGTCGCCGTGGTCTGGAAGACGCTCCTGGACCCGCGCGCGGGGCTGGTGAACACCGTTCTGGCCTGGTTCGGGATCAACGGCCCGGCCTGGTTGGCGGACACCCGGTTCGCGCTTCCCGTCATGATCGTGATGGCGGTGTGGCGCAACCTCGGCACCGTCATGATCATCATGCTGGCCGGGTTGCAGTCCGTACCCCAGTCCCTGATGGAAGCGGCCGAACTCGACGGAGCCGGGGCCTGGCAGCGGTTCCGGCGGGTCACCTTCCCGCTCCTGCGCCCCGCCCTGCTGCTCACCGCCGTCACCACCGGCATCGGCTACCTGCAGTTCTTCGACGAGCCGTTCGTGATGACCGGCGGCGGGCCGCTGGACTCCACCCTGTCGGCCACGTTGTACGCCTACAACCAGTTCGGCAACGGCAACTACGACATGGCGTCGGCCGCCGGCTACGTCGTCTTCGTCCTCATCGTCGCGCTGACCGTCCTGCAGTTCCGGGTACTGCGAGACAAGGACTGATCCCATGAGCACCCTCACCCACCCCCGCACCGGACACGCGGACACGGACCGGGCCCTGCGGCGCCGCCGCACCCGGCAGAACTGGGGTCAACCCTGGCTGTATCTGCCGCTCACCGGCTGCCTCCTGCTGATGATCGCGCCGTTCCTGTGGATGCTCTCCGGCTCCTTCAAACCCGAGGCCGACATCCGCAAAGTACCGCCCGTTCTGATACCCACCGCACCCACGACCGCCAACTACGGCCGGCTGTTCCGCAGCCTCGACTTCACGAGCATGTTCGCGAACTCCGTGATCGTGGCCCTGGCCATCACCGCGGGGAACCTGATCTTCTGCTCCATGCTCGGCTACGCCCTGGCCAAGCTGGACTTCCGCGGAAGGCGTGTCGTGTTCAGCCTGGTCATCGGCACCCTCATGGTCCCCGGCCTGGTCACCTTCGTACCGCTGTACGTGCTGACGGCCAACATGAAGCTGACCGGCTCGCTGCTCGGGCTGATCCTGCCGTTCCTGGCCGGCCCGTTCGGGGTGTTCCTGATGCGGCAGTTCATCTCCACCCTGCCCGACGAACTCATCGACGCCGCCCGGGTCGACGGCTGCCGCGAACTGGCGATCTTCTGGCGGATCATCCTGCCGCTGACCAGGCCGGCTCTGGCCACCCTGGGGATCATCACCTTCCTCGGCTCCTGGAACAGCTTCCTGTGGCCCCTGGTCGTGGCCCAGAACCAGGACCAGTACACGCTGCCGGTCGGCCTGGCCCTGGCCAGCAGCGGACAGTCCTTCACCCGCTACGGCATCCTCCTCGCCGGCGCCGTCGTCGTCCTGCTGCCGGTGATGATCGTCTTCCTCCGCTTCCAGCGCCACTTCGTCGCCGGAATCGCCACCACCGGCCTGAAGTGACCTCCGTCGCCCACCCTCATCAACTCCCTGACCTGCAACGACTCATGACCTGGAGACCACAGTGGGACAGCCGGTCCGCCCTGTCGCGTACCTGGATCCGGACGCGTCCGTGGAAACGAGAATCGAGGACCTGCTGTCCCGGATGACCCTGCCGGAAAAGGTCGGGCAGTTGCTGATGCTCGACGCGCAACACGGGGACCTCGAGGACATCGTGTCGGCCAAGCTGGCCGGGTCGGTCCTGCATGTGACTCCCGCGCGGATGCCGGAGGCCATGGAACTGGCCCGGCGGACACGGCTCGGCATTCCGCTGCTGACAGCCGACGACTGCATCCACGGCCACTCGTTCTGGCCGGGCGCGACCATCTTCCCGACACAGCTGGCCATGGCCTGCAGCTGGGATCCCTCTTTGATCCGGCGGGTCGCCCGTGCGTCCGCGACCGAAATCGCGACGACCGGAATCCACGGGACGTTCTCCCCGGTGCTGTGCATCACCCGGGACCTGCGCTGGGGCCGGATCAACGAGACGTTCGGCGAGGACCCGTACCTGATCGGTGAACTGGGCGCGGCGATGGTGCGCGGCTATCAGGGTGAGGGCCTCGGCGACCCGACAGCCGTGCTGGCGTACGCCAAGCACTTCGCGGGTTACTCGGAGACCCTGGGCGGACGGGACGCCAGTGAGGCGGATCTCAGCCCACGCAAGCTGCGCTCGTGGTTCCTGCCCCCGTTCGAGCGAGCGGCTCGGGCCGGCTGCCGCGCCTTCATGCTGGGCTACCAGTCGATCGACGGGGTGCCCATCACCGCGAACCAGTGGCTGATCAACGACGTGCTCAAGGGCGAGTGGGGCTTCACCGGCACGCTCGTGACCGACTGGGACAACGTCGGCCGGATGGTCTACGACCAGCGGACCTGCGCGGACTACGCCGAGGCGGCGGCGGTCGCCGTCAACTCCGGGAACGACCTCATCATGGCCACGCCGGCGTTCTTCGAGGGCGCCCAGGAGGCGGTCGCCCGCGGCCTGGTCGACGAGAAGCAGATCGACGACGCGGTACGGCGGGTTCTGCGGCTGAAGTTCGAGCTCGGACTCTTCGAGGACCCCCGGGCCCCCGACCCCGAGCGGCAGGCGCAGGTGATCGGCTGCCGGGAACACGCCGACCTCAACCTCGAGACCGCCCGGCGTTCCCTCGTGCTGCTGCGCAACGAGGGGATCCTGCCACTCGAAGGCGGGCTGACCGCGGACGGAACCGGTCGCGCCGCAGGCGGGTGCACGCCGCGGACGATCGCGGTCATCGGCCCCAACGCCGACAGCACGGAGGCCGTGCTCGGCGACTGGGCGGGTGCCACCGGCCAGGTTCCGTGGATGCCCGAAGGACATCCACGCGAGGTGGTGGAGACGGTGCTGGACGGCCTTCGCGCGGTCGTCCCCGCCGACTGGACCGTCACGCACGCCCGCGGAGCCGACATCGAAAGCCCCGCCTTCGACCCCGACGAGTGGACCGTCGGGCCCGACGGACAACCGCAGCCCCCCGTGTTCACCCCCGCCCCGGTCGACGAGGCTCAGCTCCGCGAGGCCGTCGCCGCGGCAGAGGCCGCCGACTACGCCGTCGTGGTCGTGGGGGACACCATCGCCCTGACGGGCGAGGTGCGCTCCACGGCCACCCTCGACCTCCAGGGCGGCCAGATCGCGCTGCTGGACGCGGTCGCCGCCACCGGCACGCCCATGATCGTGGTACTGCTCCAGTCCAAGCCGAGCACCCTCCCCGACTCGGCACTGGACGCGGCAGCGCTCATCGAGGCGTTCAACCCGGGCATGCGCGGCGGCCGAGCCATCGCCGAACTCCTCCTCGGACTCGTCGAGCCCAGCGGCCGGCTCCCGGTCTCCTTCGCACGCCACGTCGGACAGCAACCGGTCTTCTACAACCAGGTGCGCGGCCAGCACGGGGACCGCTACGCGGACCTCACCCAGGACCCCCTGTTCGCGTTCGGCGAGGGCCTCGGCTACACCACCGTCACCTACTCCGCCCTTGCCGTGCCCGAGGACGACGTCCCCGCCGACGGCACCGTCCACGCCACGGTGCGACTCACCAACAGCGGCAACCGGCCCGCCCTGGAGACGGTCCAGGCGTACGTCAGCGACCTGACCACCAGTGTCACCTGGGCCGAGCAGGAGCTGAAGGGCTTCACCCAGGTCGAGGTCCCTCCCGGCGAGAGCCTGGACGTCACCATCAGCATTCCTGCCTCGCAGTGCTCACTGGTCACAGCCGACGGTCGCCGAGTGGTCGAACCCGGCGAGTTCGTACTGCGGGTCGGCCCCAGCTCACGGCGGGAGCAGCAGCTCAGCGCGGGATTCCGCGTCCGGGCCTGAATGCCGCTCGAAGGCCGTGCGAAGGCCGAACGGAGGCCGCTGAAGCCCCCGCCCAGCCGATCCTGACCCGGCTGGGCGGGACCCTCTGGAACACCGAAAGGCACGCGTGTGTCCACCGAACCCCGCGATCCGCGCTTTCCCGTGGCGCACCTGCGCCCGCCCCGCAACTGGATCAACGACCCCAACGGGCTGACCTTCCACGACGGCTACTACCACGTCTCCTACCAGTACAACCCGTACGGAGCGACCCACGCGAACCTGCACTGGGGCCACTTCCGCAGTCCCGACCTGCTGAGCTGGGAGCCGCTGCCGATCGCCCTGTCCCCGACCGCCGGTGGCGTGGACGCCGACGGCTGCTTCTCCGGCAACGCCGTCTCCGACAGCGGCCGGCTCGTCGCCTTCTACTCCGCGCACCGCGAGGACGTATCGCCCCAGCACCAGCCGATCACCCGCGCCGTCTCCCACGACGGCGGCCGCACCTTTCACCCGCACGGAGAACTGCTCATTCCCCAGTGGCCCGAGAACTGCACCATGTACCGCGACCCGTACGTCTGGCGGGACGGCGACCGGTGGCGGATGCTGGTCGGCGCCGCACTCGCGGACGGCCGCGCCGCCGCCCTCCTCTACGACTCGCCCGACCTGGAGAACTGGACCCACCGAGGGCCGTTCGCCACCCGCCACCCGGAGTCCGTCGGCGGCACCGCCCAACTCACCGGCGAGGGCTGGGAATGCCCCCAGTACCTCCCGGCGGCCGACGGCCGCGGCGCCCTGGTTTTCGGCGCGTGGACCGAACCCACCGGTCCGATGAGCGTCGCAGCCCTGATCGGCGAGGAGCGCGACGGTCGCTTCGAGGCCGGCGCACCGGTACCCCTCGACCACGGTCCCGACTGCTATGCGCCCGCCCTGCTGCGTGCACCCGCCGGTCGGTGGCTGCTGTGGGGCTGGTCGTGGGAAGCCCGCGACCAGGCCTGGGCCGTCGCGGACGGATGGGCCGGCGTCCTCACCCTGCCCCGGGAGATCCGTGTCGACGACGACGGCACGCTGCGCCAGCAGCCCGCCGCCGAACTGCTCGCCCTTCGCGGTGAGCACACCGTCCACGCCTCGGGAGAGACACACGGCCCGCAGCCGGTGGACCTCGGCAGCGTGGGCCGGGCCTTCGACCTGACGGCCCGCCTGGAACCCGGCGGAGAGGCCGGACTACGGCTGCTCACCACCCCGGACGGTGCCGAGTACCTCGACATCCGCCTCGATGCCGAGGCGGGCGAACTGACCGTCGACCGCGAGCACGCCTCACTGGACACGCGGGCCCTCGGCGGCTCGTATCGGATGCCCTGCCCCGCCGGCCGGCCCGTGGACCTGCGCGTGGTCGTCGACCACTCCATCACCGAGGTCTTCCTGACCACAACCGGCCAGGTCCTCACCCTGCGCTTCTACCCGACAGGGCAGGGACCGTGGCGACTCCAGGCCCACACTGCACCGGGTACCCGCCTCGGGTTCGCGGTCGACGCCTGGCAGCTGCACCCGCTCGTGATCAAGGAGCCGAGCACCGGCACCGCGTAGTCGGCCCTGACGCCGCCGACGCCGCCACAGAGCCGACTCCGAGTCGGTCATCCCTCCCCCCACCTGCCTTTCCCCGTCCTCGACAAACAGGTCCGAAGGAGGATCTTCGATGAGCTCGTACGGTCTCGGACGACGCCAGTTCCTCACCACCGCCATCGGCGTCGCCACAGCCTGGACCCAGGTTTCCGGGAAGGCCGTCGCCGCCCCGCAGCGGGAGGAAGCCACACACGGCAACTCCGTGCGGGTGTGGCTGACAGACGTCTCGGCCGACCAGTGGGTCGCCGGTCAGAGCGCCGTGCGCTTCCAGACGAAGCGAACGGCCAACCCGCTCACCATCGAGATCGACGACAGCGTCAGGTACCAAAGAGTCCAGGGCTTCGGTGCGGCCATGACCGATTCCGCCGCCTGGCTCATCAGCAAGCTGCCCACCGCCGGTCGAACCACGCTGATGCGGGAACTGTTCGATCCCTCGACGGGCATCGGCCTCAGCATGGTCCGCTGCCCCATGGGCGCCACGGACTTCAACGCCTCCGGAAACTACTCCTACGACGACATGCCGGCGGGACAGACGGATCCGACGCTGTCCGACTTCTCCGTCCGGCATGACGAGACGTACATCGTGCCCGCACTGCGGCAGGCTCTCTCGCTCAACCCGTCCATCAAGATCCTGGCCACGCCCTGGAGCCCGCCGGGCTGGATGAAGACCTCCGACTCCATGGTGGGAGGCACCCTCAAGAGCGAGTACACCTCCGCTCTGGCCGACTACTTCGTCACGTTCGTACAGGCGTACCGCAAAGCCGGCGTGCCGATCTCCTATATCACGCCGCAGAACGAACCCATGGGCACCCCCAGCTGGCCCGGCATGTTCCTGTCCGCCTACCAGGAATCCCAGGTGATCCAGGAGATCGGCCAGGCATTCGAGGCCAACGGAATCTCCACGAAGATTCTGGCGTGGGACCACAACTGGGATGTCCCCTCGTACCCCGAGACGATTTTCAGCGACCCCGCGGCCTCGAAGTACGCCGCTGGAACCGGATGGCACATCTACAGCGGCAATCCCGGTTACCAGACCCTGGTCCACAACGACTATCCGGGCAAGGAGGCCTATATCACGGAAGCCACCGGAGGTCTTTGGCAGGGCAGCACACGGACAGCGTTCAACGACGCGCTGGGAACGTGGATCATCGGCGGCATGCGCAACTGGGCGAACGGAGTCATGCTGTGGAACATCGCACTCGACCCCGCCATGGGCCCGCTCAACAGCGACACCGACGGCATACCCATGTGCCGAGGACTGGTCACGATTGATCCGGCCGGCGGGAAGGTGTCCTACAACGTGGACTACCACGCCCTCGCACATGCCAGCAGGTTCGTAAGGCCCGGAGCACACCGGATCTACTCGAACACCTTCGGGAAAGGAAGCATAGAGAGCGTGGCCTTCCGGAACCCGGACGGCTCGAAGGTCCTGATCGCACACAACTCGGGGAGCTCCGCGAAAACCTTCAGCGTCGCAGACGGAACACAGTCGTTCGACTACACGCTGAACGCCGGCGACGCCGTCACATTCACCTATTCGGGGCTCACGCAGAGCGGCAGGATCCGTGCGGCAGCCAATGTCTCGGACCCGACCCATGACTTTACGTTCAAGTCGCCGTCCGGTCCGGTCACGGTCACGTACGATCCGGCGCTGCTGTCCTATCGGAATGCCGTCCGCACCGGTGACGAGATACTCACCTACTCCCTTCCGGTCGGGGCTTCCATCCGGACGCCCGGCAGGGCACTGAGTCGTGGTCGGTGGACCGCCACGGCCTCCGCGAGCCCGGACTGGGGTGCGGCCGCGAACGCGATCGACGGCGATATCAACACGCGGTGGAATCTCGGGCACGGAACGGCGAGCGGCGACTGGTTCCAGATCGATCTGGGGAGCCCCACGAGCTTCAACAAGATCGTCTTCGCCACCGGCGAAGACAATTCCTTCGACTATGTCGCCAAATACCAGGTATATGTGTCGAACGATGGTGTCGACTGGGGCGGCGCGATAGCAAACGGCCCTGGGGGCATAGGAAGGATAGCCGTCACGTTGCCGCCCCGGACGGCACGGTACATTCGCATCGTCTGTACCGCGGCCTCCGGTTTCTGGTGGAGCATCAACGAGATCAACGTGTACGGGCCTTCGACTGGCACCGGTTCGATCGCAGCTCCGAAAGCCGTACCCAAGGGCCTGCAGTCGAAGACCTGGACCAGCCCGGAAGGGTCGGAGGTCACCGTGGTATTCAATGGGACCGTCACCAGTCGGAGTTTCCCGGTGTCCGCCGACGGCTCGTACACCTATACGCTCCCGAGCGGCACCTCCGCGATGTTCACCACCGACAAGCTGTCGAGCTTCCCCGCGCCGGTCCTCAGCGGTTTGACGCCGAAGCAGGGCATACCGCGCTCCAAGTTCACGATCAGCGGATCTCATTTCGGTGACACGCAGGGACTGGGTACGGTCCGTTTCGGATCGGCCTATGCCGAAATAGACAGCTGGTCGGACACCGGCATCAGCGCCTACGTTCCGAACGGCCTTTCAGCGGGGACGTTCAAGGTCTCGGTGAACGGCGCCGGCGGAGCAGACGCAGGTGGTTCTTCGTTCGACGTCGTAGACCTGGGTCCTGCGCTGCCGCGGACGGGTTGGACCGCAACGGCTTCGAACGCAAGTTCCGGCGATGCGCCCGGAAACATGCTGGACGGCGACTCCGGCACTCGGTACAGCTCCGGAACAGGGCAGTACAACGGTCTCTGGATTCGAATCGACATGGGGCAGGCGCAGACTTTCGACACGATTGTGTGGGATGTCGGCAGCAGCACCGACGACTATGCCCGCAGCGCGGACGTGTACGTATCCACGGACGGAACCGACTGGGTCAAGGTTTCCTCCGTGACAGACGGCCAACGGGTGCAACCGGTGTCCTTCGCGACGCAGACAGCTCGCTACGTCAAGGTCGTCAACACCGGCGACGTCGCGAGTAACTGGTGGTCGATCGCAGAATTCAACGTATACAGCTGACCTCCGGGTGTTGCGCGAGGTGAAACCCGTCGGACGCGGAGGTGCGAGGAGACCGGCCTCCTGCCGGTCCGGCTGAACGACCTCCGCCCCGGCGCGGCGACCGGCGAGGGGGCTGCAACTCGGCGAGCGCCGGGACAGCGCCGCGCAGGGGCACGACCGGTATCGGCGGGTGGGCGGACGGCCATCGCGCCGTCGGCCGCCTGTTCAGCGGAACATGCTCGCGCCGAGCGGGTGGTGGTGATCGAAGCCGGGAAGGATCAGGAAGGTCGCACTGGCGGTGGTGGTGGTGAATCGCAGCAGCGCGTCGGAGTCATCCATATGGGTGAGGGTGCTGGTGAACGTGCGTATGTCGTTCTGGAAGCTGATGAAGAGCAGGCCGGGGGCCGGGTCGTCGGTGTTGTAGGAGCGGCGGAGCATGAGGCCGACGCCGACCACGTTGGGGTTGGCCCGGCGGACGTGGGCGTCTGCCGGGACGAGGTAGCGTCCGTCCGGTGTCTTGGCGCCGAGGTTCGGGTCGGAGGCCGTGGTGCCGCCGGAGAGGGGCACGCCGGTGGCTCTGCGCCGGCCGAAGACCGCCTCCTGGTCGGCGACGGAGAGCGCGGCGAATCGTGGCAGGTCGAGTTCCATGCGCCGCAGTACGGCAAGGGTGCCGCCGGCGACGGGAGCCGGGCCGGTCAGCCACAGGTGGCGTTGCTGCTCGGCCGTCGTGTGCGGGCCCACGATGCCGTCGATGAAACCGAGCGGGTTGCGTGGCGCGGAGAGGCCCTGACCGACGGGGGTGTTCGGGCCGCGGCGTCCGGACTGCCGCCAGCGTTCGCGTAACCGGTCACCGGCCTGCGCCAGGAGCGCGGCGGCGACGACCGGTAACAGCAGCGGGTCGCCGGCGCAGATCTGCATCAACAGGTCGCCGCCGCGTGCCTTCGGGGCGATCCGCTCGCGGGAGAAGCGGGGGAGGTCCGTCGCGCCCGGCAGGGCGGGGTCGGCCGTGCGCACCAGGCGGGGGCCGACTCCGATGGTCACGGTGAGATCGCCCGGGGGAAGGCCCAGCAGTCGGGGATCGGTTCCCGCGGTGAGCCTGCGGATCGCGTCGCCGAGTTCGGCCAGCAGCGGGCCGGCGGCCGCGGCGTCAGCGAGGTCGGCCACCACTGCCAGCAGGTTCGGCTGGACCGGTTGCGGGAGTGCGATGCCTGCCTGATGGCGGCCGGTCGGCGGCACCGGGTGAGTCGGCGTGGGGGAAGCGGGCCGGCTCGGCTGAGCCGCATGCGATTCGCACCCGGCGGTGAGCCCGGTGGCCGCCACGGCCCCGGTGGCACCGATGAACGCACGGCGTGACGGATGGGAATCGGCTCGGCTCACGGCGTGAAGGATGCCATATCCGTTTCGGGGACGGCGAGTTGAGCGGCCCCCGTGCCAGGACGACTTCATGCCAGGATGAGGTCATGCTTCGTCTTCGCCTTCGCGTGATGCTCGCCTTATTGATCACACTGACATGTGCCCTGGCGGGCTGCGGGTCCGGCGACGGCGGATCGAGCCACGGTCGGCGACCGTCCGGTGAGCGGGTGACGATCAGAGTGCCGGCGGACGCCCCGACGATCTCGGATGCGGTGTCTCTCGCTCGGTCCGGTGATCTGGTGTTGGTCTCGCCGGGCGTGTACCACGAGTCGGTGAAGATCTCCACGCCGCGCGTCACTCTTCGTGGTGAGTCCCGGGACAAGGTCGTCATCGACGGGCGGTTGCGGCAGCCGAACGGCATCGTTGTCGCCGCGCCCGGGGTGGCCGTGGAGAACCTGACCGTGGAGAACAACACGCAGAACGGGGTTCTGGTCACCGGTTCGGCGAAGGCGGCCGCCGGACTGCCGGGGCAGAGCGGCGGCTACGACACGGGCGATGAGCCGGTGACCTTCCTGAAGTCGTTCCTGGTCTCGTACGTGACCGCGACGCGCAACGGCCTGTACGGGATCTACGCGTTCTCCGCGCAGAACGGTGTCATCGAGCACTCGTACGCCTCGGGCGGGGCCGACTCGGGCATCTATGTCGGGCAGTGCAAGCCCTGCCACATCGTGGTGCGGGACAACGTCGCCGAACTCAACGCGGTCGGTTACGAAGGCACCAACGCCAGTGGGGACATGTACGTGGTCGGCAACCGCCTGGTCGGCAACCGGGTCGGCCTCACCACCGACTCCGATCACCAGGAGAAGCTGCTTCCGCAGCAGGGTGCCGTCGTGGCGGGCAACCTGATCGCTGCCAACCAGCAGCAGGCGACCCCCCGAACAGGCCGACGGGGGGTGGGGCATCGGCATCGGCATCGACGGTGGCAGCGACAACCAGTTCATCCGCAACCGCATCGCCGGCAACAGCAACGCCGGACTGGTGATCACCGCGTCGGCCGACATCCCGCCGAACGGCAACCGAGTCCTGGACAACACCTTCACCGCCAACGGAGTCGACGTCGGCTGGACGTTTCCCACCGCCACGCGGGGACGGGGCAACTGCCTGCGCGGCAACGACCTGCGAACGACGGTGCCCTCCCGGCTCGCGACGACCACGTCCTGTCCGCTTCCGGCCCGCTCGCCCTCGCCGTACGGCAGGTGGGCGATGCCGACGGCACCCGGTGGCATCCCGTTCACCGAGGTCGCGGTGCCTGGTCCCCAACCGCAGTTCCCCCACGCCGGCACAACGGGCGCCACCGCAGTCCCGGCCGTTCCGGCCATGCCGGATGCGGCGAGGATCCCCCTGCCGTCGGCGTCCCTGCTCGCCGCGGGCGCGCGGGTGCAGACGTCGTGAGCGTCCTGCGCAGCGGCTACGGCGGCGGGGTGACTCCGGGGACCGGCTCGACCGGAACGTACTTCTGGGTGTCGAAATCGATGACCACCGGCCGCGACTCGGATGCCACGCCGGCGCGGACCCGGTACATGGTGCCGTCCGAGCCGATCCAGTAGCGCACGGCGTCCGCGGTGCCGGACTTGGCACGGGAGTTGGGCCCGGTCATGACATCCACCTGATGGCCGTCCACCCGGTCCCGTCCGACCCAGAGGGCACCGTTCTGCGGCAGCAGTTCGGCGTTGTCCGGCCGGTCGCTGCCGAGACCGAGCGCGATGGCCAGCGAACTGTCCAGCGCGCTGCCGGACGACTGCAGCGGACGGCTGTACCAGCCCGAGCGGGGAGGCGCCGCGGGTGCGTGCGCCGGGGCGTTCGCCATCGGGTGGACGAACACCGAGGCGGCCGTCCACTCGATCAGCCCGTCGCTGGACGTGTCGCGCCCGGTGCCGTGCACCACGCCGTAACCGACCTTGCCCCGGTAATCGACGGACCCGGTGACGACCAGCCCGCCGGCGGTGCCCGGCACAGTGATCCTCACCGCGCGGCCCTTCGCCTCGTAGTTACGGAACCGCGTGATCGCCAGCCGGTTCGCCTCGTCCGAGGTCAGTGCGCGCGGACCGCTGGAACCGGGGCCGCCGCCGACGGCCAGGAACGCGGCCACCGCGACGGCCGCTGCGCCGACGACGGCTGCCGCCCAGCGAGGCCGCAGCCATCGACGCCGGCCTGCCGCACGGCCTGGTAGAGCCTGCTGGGTTCTCACGCTCCGCACGCGGCTCGACGATGACACTCTTCTGATTCACCCTCTCAATCACCACACCGCTCGGCCGCCGTGCGGACGCGGCGGCCTTCGGCAGTCCAGTGACAGACGACGTCATGGCCGGCCTCGCGGACCGGCTCGGACGTGCTCTGCCCGCCCGCGCCATCCGGGCCGCGAGCGGGCAGAGCACTCGTTGTTCGGTTCGTTCAGTGTTTCTGAGCGCGACGCTTCCGGCTCACGAACGCGATGACCGAGCCCGCACCGACCAGAAGGGCGACGAGGGCGATCATCTCGGGCAGGTCGGACGTACCGGTGTGCGCCAGCGAACCCGAGTCGCCACCGGCCGGGGCCGGGTTGTTGGCAGGCGGCGCGGGTGACGGCGGCACGGACGACGTCGGCGGCGAGGTCGGCCTCGCGGTCGAGGTCCCGGTCGGGGTCGGCGTCGGCGTCGGGGTTGCCTTCGGGATGTACACCCCGGCGTCGATCGTGTGATCGACCCCGCCCGGCTTGTCCGGCGCCGTGACAGGCGCGTAGCCGTTGCACAACTGACCGGTGGTCGGCGGCGTCACATTCGAGTCATGCGCCCGGTTGCTACCGGCCCGCGGGAGCGTGAACCGCAGCTCGCTCGCCGGAGGCCGGCTCGGCACCTTACTCGTGTCCGCGGTGCACACGTCGAACTGCACCGTGTATTTCGCACCCGGCGTGAGCTGGTAGGCGGCGCCGACCCCACCGAAGTAGTACTCGCCTGCCGCATCGGTCCTGGTCGTGGCGACCTGCTTGCCGCCCGCGTCCAGCAGGTTGATCGTCGCACCCGGCAGCAGCACTTCCGCCGGGTCCTGGATCCCGTTGTGGTCGCCGTCGAACCACACGAGGTTACCGATCTGGATCGGCGCGTTCGCCGCCGCGTACGCGATGTCACCGAGGCCGCCGGCCTTGCCGAACCCGCCTTGGAACCGGCTGACGAACTGGAACCCGTTGTGGGTCGGGTCGTCGCCCGGGCCCTGACCGGTCGTGATGTTGTGGTAACCGGTCCCTGAGGTCGCGACGTCGGCGACCGGGTCGAACTCCGTGCTGACGACCCACTGCTGCTGCGGGATGTAGGCCACCGACCCCAGCGCGGTCTCGTGGTGCGCGTTGGCGTAGAAGTCGCCCGGGAAGTACTCGACGACACCGGCGGCCTGGCCGCCACTGTTGGCGGGGGTGGCGTGGTTGGGGCAGCTCCCGGTGCCTTCCCACTGGTATTCACCGGTGGGAGTGGCGCAGACCATGGTGATGTCACCACCGGACATAGCGGTTTCCGCCGTGTTGTTCCCCGGGCGGGGGTCGAGCCCTCCCCAACTGAGAACGTCCATGAACCGGTCGCGGAAGCCCAGGATCATCGAACCGTCACGGCCGAAGGCCATGGAGGCCAGCTCCGGCTGCGGATCGATGAAGTTGTTGCTGCCGGGGGCCGTCATCCGTTCGTTCCACGTGGCCGGGCTGGTGTTCCACGGGTTCCAGTGGGTGGCCTTGTCGCCGGAACCGAAGACGCTGCCGCGCTTGTAGGTGAGCGCGTGGGTCAGCACCGTGGTGAACCGCTTGCCGTCGTAGGTGTAGACGACGGCCTTCAGGTCCGCGCGCTGTTGCGTGCTCTCCGCGTTGCACACGCCGCCGACGTAGAGCTTGTTGTCGTGCGTGGCCAGGCCGAACGGCCGCCAGTCGGTCGGCGCCGCGCACCCCGGGTCCGGGATCGGCACCGTCGCCTCGGGAGCCGAGGCGGTGGCCCCGGTCGGGTCGAAGCTCACCAGACTCCGGCTCAGCAGGTTCACCGCGTACAGCGTGGAACCGTCCTCCGACAGAGTCAGGCCACCGATGCTCTCCTTGCCCGGTGCGTTGGTGAAGCCGGGATCCTTGATCATGTCGGCGCTGTCGTGCGGTGTCAGTGCGGCGCCCGGCACCCGCGCGAACAGCTTCGGCGCACCGCCGCCGTGGGTCGGCACGGTGTAGATCGCGCCGGCGCCCTTCGGCCCGTACGGGGCGTACCGGCGGGCGAACGCACTCTGGAACAACCGGCTGCGGTACTTGTCGTACGCCAACCCGAACGTCGTGCCCACCTGGGCCTGCGTGGCCAGCGTGGCCGGGCACGCCACGTTGGTGGGACACGTGCCCCGGGTCTTCGTCCCGAACGCCACCAACGCCCGGGTGTCGGTCCCGTTGGCGCCGTTCTGGACCGGTACGAAGTACCGCGAGTCGGGCAGCGCGTAGTCGGCGGGGTCCCATACCCCCGTCACCACCGAGGCGTTCTTGCCGTCCGACACATCCACGAACGACGTGAAGCTGTCGAAGTGGTTCGCCGCGGTCGAAGCCGGCGCCGCCTGCAGGTAATCGCTGTAGGGCGCCGGGACGCTGACGTCGACCCGGTACTGGCCGCCGCTCAGCACGGTCGACCGCGACACCACGACCTTTCCGGTGGCGTCCGTGACACCGGTGACCTGGTGCCCGGCGGGGTCGGAGATCTCCACCCTCATGCCCCGCTGCGGCACGTCCATGGTCGCGTTGACCACGCCGGTGCCGAAGAAGTCGCGCAGTACCTCGACCGTCAGCGTGCCGTCGGCGGTCGATGCGGCGGCCGGTCCGGCTGCCGCTCCCATGGCGCCGCCCGCCATGAGAAGAACGGATAATCCGATGCGCGCCAGCGGCCCCACGGCCGTCCGGCGCGGGTCTCTTCCGACCTGATTCATGGCATCACACCCCACACTTCTCTTGTCCTGGAAATAGCGCCCACCTCTCGCTGCACGTCCACTCCGGGGTCCCGGGCGAGAACGCCGGCCCCGAACACCGACGGAAAAACGAAAAGGGGCCCACTGCTGATTGCGGGCCACTCTGCGATGATTTTATGAAGATATTATGGTCGATGTGTAAGCGTCGCGGGCCAGGAAAAACAAACGCGTGTTCCCGGCCTCGGGCGGGACGGCCCCGGGTTGCGTGTTTCTGCGGCTCAACCACGATGCTTCCCCCACCGCCGACTTACCCACCGCCATCGCGAGCAGTGCGCGCCGTACTCTATCCGCTGAAGTCTCGTCTTTACCAGCCGAACCCATTTGTATCCGTCTGGATTCGCGACGGTCCCCACGTCCGAGCGCCCGGATAAAGGGGACCGGAGGAATGTGGGGGAGCGACGTGATGGCCGGAAACAGGACCCCTCGGGTGCGTGACGCCTGGATGACGCGTTGTGATGTGCTCGTCGCGGCTGTCGCGACGACGGGTGCCGTGACGGCAGATCCGCTTGGCCGGCGGCGGTGGTCGGACCGCGCTCGGGTCGGACTGGTCTGACGATCCGCCCAGCGCCCCACGAACGCCCGGAGACAGCCCTCCGGCGTGCCGTCAGCCGGGCCCATGCCCGGCTGACGGTGGGAGACTGCCGAGCTCCTGGCGGACGGGATCGAGGAGCGCGCACCGACGTCCGCTGTCCGAGGAGGCGCTCCGATCGCCCGTGCCGCGGGCTCAGCCTGCCTGCGGTCGGGCCAGGCCGTGGTCGTAGGCGAAGATCACGGCCTGGATGCGGTCGCGGGCGCCGATCTTGGACAGGACGCGGCCGACATGTGTCTTGACCGTGGACTCCGACAATACGAAATGCGTGGCGATCTCGCCGTTGGACCAGCCCTTGCCGATGGCCACGAGGATTTCGCGTTCGCGGTCGGTGAGGGCACTCAGGCGCGGGTCCTCGGCCGAGCCGTTGCCACCGGCCGGTACGAACCGGGCGAATTCGTGAAGCAGGCGGCGGGTGAGCGCGGGCGCGATCACCGCGTCGCCGACGGCCACGGCGCGGATGCCCGCGAGGAGTTCCTCGGGACGGGCGTCCTTGAGCAGGAAGCCGCTGGCTCCGGCGCGCAGGGCCGCGTAGACGTACTCGTCGATGTCGAACGTGGTCAGGATGAGCACCCGCGAGCGGCCGCCGGTGGCGACGATGCGGCGGGTGGCTTCGATGCCGTCCATACCCGGCATGCGCACGTCCATCAGGACGACGTCGGGGCGGAGTTCGGCGGCCTTGCGGACGGCCTCGGTTCCGTGCGCGGCCTCGCCGACCACCTTCGTCTCGGGCACGGAGTCGAGGAGCATGCGGAAGCCGTACCGCTGGAGCGGCTGGTCGTCCACGATGAGCACGGTCGTCATCGGGCACCACCCTGGGGAGCGAGGTCGAGGGTGGCGCGCACCGTCCAGCCGGCGCCGGCCGGACCCGCGCTGACATGGCCTCCGTAGAGTGCCGCTCGTTCCCGCATGCCCACCAGGCCGTGTCCTTCCTCGTTCGCCGCGCCGGGACGGACGGCCGGTGTGGGTGGCCCGGAGTCCTGGACGGTGATGGTCAGCCGTGCGTCCTCAACGACGACGGCCAGGTTCGCACGGGCGCCCGCGCCGGCGTGTTTGAGGGTGTTCGTCAGGGCCTCCTGCACGATGCGGTAGACCGTGAGCTGCACCCCGCTGTCGAGGGCGTCGATGTCTCCGGCCGTACGGTAGACGACCTCCAGGCCGGCGGCGCGTACCCCTTCGCACAGCGCGCCGATGTCCGTGAGATCGGGCTGCGGGCTCAGCTCGGGGCCGGCCGGCGGGCCGTCCGCCTCGCGCAGCACACCGAGTACCCGGCGCAGTTCGCTCAGGGCCTGGCGACCGGTGTCGCCGATGAGGTGCAGGGCTTCCTTTCCCCGCTCCGGGGCGGCGGCCGTGGCGTAGGCGCCCGCGTCGGCGAGGGTGATGATGACGGACAGGTTGTGGCCGACGATGTCGTGCATTTCGCGGGCCACCCGCGTCCGCTCGGCAGCTACGGCGAGCCTGCCGCGCTGGTCGCGTTCGATCTCCAGCCGGGCCGCGCGGTCCCGCAGCCCGGCCAGCTGGGCACGCCGGATGCGGATCATCAGGCCGAGGGCGAGGGCCGCGGTCGCGGTGCTGAGCAGGAAGAAGAGCGCGTCCCAGACCGACATCGCCGCCGATACCCTCGCCGCCACCAACCCGAGTGCCCCTGCTGTCGCTGCGCAGGCCCAGGGCAGCTGCCGTAGCCGTCCGTGCAGGGTCAGGCTGTACAGGGCGACGAAGAGGGCGACGTCCGCACGGAGCGCGGCGCCGAGCGACCACTGGAGAACGAACACGGCCGTGACGGCGCCGAAGGCCACTGCGGGTGCCCGGCGTCGCCACAGCAGCGGCAGCACCAGCCCGGCCTGCAGGGCCAGCATCCCCACCACGGGCAACCGGGTGAACGCCACCCGGAAGCGGCGCGGTCCGTCACCGTCTCCGCCCGTCGCGCCTGCCGCGTGCAGCACGTCCGGCAGGCAGAAGAGCAGGACGACCAGGACCACCACCGCGGTGTCCAGCACCCACGGCCGGCCCTGGTCGGCATGCCGGAGCCGCTGGGCGGCCCGGCCGAGCCGGGCGACCAGCGGCCCCATCCCGCTGAGATCTTCGGTGGTCACGGAGGTCACCAGCCCATGATGCGGGTGACTGCGCTCAGACGTCGCTGCGCAGCAGCCGGTACGCCGCTCCGGCCAGCGCCAGTGCCGTCCAGCCGAGGAAGACCAGCAGTCCGGCGCCCGGTGACAGGCTGGTCGAGTCGTGGGTCAGTGCGAAGATCGACTCACCGGCGTGGCTCGGCAGGTAGGGGTCGATGTTTCCCTGCCACGAGCTGGGCAGCAGGGAGATCAGCCCGGGTACGAGCATCAGGGCGGCCACGAGCACCGAGATGCCTCCGGCCACCGACCGCAGCAGCGCTCCCAGAGCCGTGCCGATCACGCCGACCAGGCCCAGGTACAGCCCCGCGCCCAGCAGGCTGCGTACGACGCCGGCGTGACCGAGGCCCATGGCGGCGGGCGTGCCGGACACGATCCGGCTGCCGACGAGGAAGGCGACGAACGCGCCGACGGTCGCGATCACCAGGGCGACCAGCCCGTACACGGCCGCCTTCGACCACAGCACGGGCAGCCGGCGCGGCACCGCGGCCAGGGTGGAGCGGATCATGCCGGTGGAGTACTCGCCCGCCGTGACCAGCACTCCGAGCACGCCGAGGGCGAGCTGGGCGAAGTTCGTGCCGAAGAGGGACAGACTCACGGCGGTCGCGGTGGCGAAGTCGCGGTCCATGTGCCGGCCGGAGGTGAGATTGGACTTGTAGTGGCTCGCGGCTATGACGCCGAAGGCGACGAGGAACAGCAGGCCGAGGCCGAGGGTGATCCAGGTGGAGCGCAGGGACCAGAGCTTGGCCCACTCGGAGGCCAGCACGCGTCGGCCGGTCACCCGGTAGGCCGGTCGGGCCGGAGCGGCCGGCGTGGTCTCGGGGGTCCCGGGGGTTGCCGTGAGGGTGCTCATGCTGCGCTCCCTGAGGTCTCGATGCCGGTCGTTCCGTGGTACTCCACGGCGTCCCTGGTCAGTTCCATGAACGCCTCCTCCAGCGACACCGCCTTCGTGGTCAGCTCGAACAGGGGGATCCCGTGCTTGGCCGCCTTCAACCCGATCTCGCGGGCGGACAGCCCGGTGACCTGCAGTTCCTCGGAGCCGATGCGGCCGGTGATCTCCACGTCCGGCCCGGCCAGTACGTCCCGCAGCTGCGCGGGGTCGTCCGTGGCGACCTTCACGGTGTCGCCGCCCGCCTCGCGGACCAGCTCCTGCACGGTCGTGTCGGCCAGCAGCCGGCCACGCCCGACGATGATCAGATGATCCGCCACCAGCGACACCTCGCTCATCAGGTGCGAGGAGACGAACACCGTGCGCCCCTCGGCCGCGAGGGAGGTGAGCAGGTTGCGGATCCAGAGGACGCCCTCGGGGTCCAGGCCGTTGACCGGCTCGTCCAGCATCACGGTCTGCGGATCGCCGAGCAGGGCGGCCGCGATGCCGAGCCGCTGCCCCATGCCGAGGGAGAAGGCACCGGCCCGCTTCTTCGCGACGCTGCCGAGACCGGCCAGTTCGACGACCTCGTCGACCCTGCGGCGCGGGATACCGTGGGTCAGCGCGAGCGCACGCAGGTGGTTGTAGGCCGAGCGGCCCGGGTGAATCGACTTCGCCTCCAGCAGCGCCCCGACCTCCTGCAACGGCGCCTGGTGGCGGGCGTAACGCTGTCCGTTCACGGTGACCGTGCCGCTGGTCGGCGCGTCGAGTCCGACGATCATGCGCATCGTCGTGGACTTGCCCGCCCCGTTGGGGCCGAGGAATCCGGTGACCGTGCCCGGCTTCACGGTGAAGTCCAGCCCGTCGACGGCGGTCTTCTCCCCGTACCTCTTGGTGAGTTGCTGTGCCTCGATCATTCGCGTTCTCTCTTTCGGACTCCGGCGCCCGAAACGCTTGACGCCTCCTCCGCCACGCTAAGTCCGGGATCTGCCGGATCCGGTGGTACCGAGGACTGAACAGCGGTGGGCGGGTGGTACCGCGGTACTACGACGGGGCCGGTGAGAACGGAGCGACGGTGAACCTGCGCGGCCGGCTCGGCTGTCGGCAGGTTTCGATGGTGGCCGAGGGTGCGGACCCGCAGGACGGGGGCGGTCGTGACAGTCGGGCTGGCCGTCCCGGCGATCGTCCTCGCCACAGCCTGGACCGCCACGGTTCAGCGCGCCTACGTCGCCCAGGCCAACGACGGGACGGTGCCGGTGGACGACACCGTCACCACCACCGGCCACACCGAACCCGGTGGCACCGCCACCGCTGACCCCAGCGGCACCGACAGCACCGATGCCACGGGCAGTACCGGCCTCACATTCACGGTCATCCCAGTCAGCCGACCCTCCCTGACCATCACCAAGCGTCACGCGGACACCTTCACCCGGGGCGAGGACGGCGCTTACACCATCACTGTGGGCAACGTCACCGCGGCCGGCCCGACCAATGGCACCACGGTCACCGTCCACGACATCCTTCCCGCGGGTCTTCGGGCCGAAAGGATCACCGGCAGGGGATGGCACTGCATTCCGGCCACCCTCACCTGTACCCGCAGCGACGTCCTGCGTGCCGGGTACAGCTACCCGCCCGTCACCCTGAAGGCCGACGTCTCCTGCACCGCCCGTGCACGGGTCACCAACACCGCTACCGTCACTGGAGGCGACCCCACCACACACACCGCCACCGACATCACCACCATCAAGCACCAGGAGCACCACGGACGCGACGGCCACCACGGGCGTCATGGCCACTGCGATCGCCACGAGCACTGACAGCACTCAGTGGAGTCGTCGACCGCGCGTCCGTGCGCGAGGATGCGGTGCGCGCGATGCGCACCGCCATCCGGGCGGTGCGCACCGGGTGTGGTCCACCCCCTCGCCGGTGCGCACCGTGCGCATGATGCACCGCGCTACCGAACCCGATCGGTGCGCACCGCCGGACGCGTCCGACACGCATCCGTCGACTCGGAGTGAAGTGGAGCCGGTCACACAAGGGCCTTCGATGTCTGCTGCACGGCATTGCTCGGCTCCTTGACCCGGGCGATGCCGAATCCGGTGAAGCCGCAGATGATCGCGAACACGGCGCCCAGGTAGTTGAGGAAGGCGTACGGTGCGTAGGCGACCGTCGCCACGCCCAGTGTCGTGGACATGTACATTCCCGCCTCGGTCCAGGGCACCAACGGGACGAACACCGTGCCGGAGTCCTCCAGCGTCCGCGAGAGGTTCTTGGCGGCGAGGCCGCGCTCTCGGTAGACGTCCCTGAACGCCTGGCCGGGGATCAGGATCGCCAGGTAGGACACGCCCATGGCCAGTGCCGTGCCCAGCGAGGAGAGCGAGGTGGCCAGGATGAGGCCGCCGGTACGGCGAACGCGCCGCAGCAGACGGTGCATCAGTACGTCCAGGCAGCCCGCCTCGGTGAGGATCCCGGCGAGCGCGAAGCCGACCAGGCCGATGAGGATGGTCTGTGCCATGGAGGCCATTCCGCCGCGGTTCAGCAGCGTTTCGGCGGCGGCGGGCAGCTTGGAGGGGGCGACGCCGTGCCCGGCCAGCATCGTCATGTTGAAGCCCTTCGACGCGGCGTCGCTGACGTCGTGGATCGTGAAACCCTGAACGGCCATACCCAGAACGGCCGCGACCACCGAGGACAGCACGATCGTCGGCACGGGGGGCTTCTTCATCATGGCGCCCGCCAGCACCACCACGGGCGGCAGCAGGAGCAGGACGTTGAAGTCGAAGGCGTGGTTGAGGGCCGTCAGCAGGGCGTCCGAGCGGGCGGCGGAGTGCGCGTCGGTGTGCTGTGTCAGGCCGAGGACGAAGTACAGGACCGCTGAGACCCCGGCCGCCGGGAGCGTGGTGTAGAAGAGGTGGCGGATGTGCTCGAAGAGCGTCGAACCTGCCACCGCCGGCGCGAGGTTGGTGGTGTCGGACAGCGGCGACATCTTGTCGCCGAAGTAGGCACCGCTCACGATCGCGCCCGCGGTCACCGGCAACGACGCACCCAGCCCGGCGGCGACACCCATGAGCGCGACGCCGACCGTGCCGACCGAGCCCCACGAGGTGCCGGTCATGGTGGAGACCACCAAGGTGATCAGGAACGCCACCAGGACGATCCAGGTCGGCTGGATGACCCGCAGACCGAAGTCCACGATCATCGGGATGGTGCCGCAGAGCGTCCAAGTGCCGATGAGCATGCCGATGGCGACGAGGATGAGCAGCGCCGGCATCGCCGAGTCGATCTTCTCGCGGATGCCCTGGAGCATCTCCTCCCAGGTCACCCCCAGCCGCCAGGCGATGATTCCGGCGCACGAGCCGGCGGCTATGAGCAGGACGACCGGGTTGAGCCTGAGCCAGATCGAGCCCGGGATCAGGAGCGCCAGCATGAGCACGATGGGCAGGGCCGCCTCAAACAGCGTCGGTGTGCGGCGCGGGCGGCGGCGTGGTGACGCCTGCGCGGCGTCGACGACGGGCGTTTCGGGCATGGGGACGGTCCTCCTCGAAGCCGGGCATGCCGGCAGACGGGTGCGAGGGCGTGGACAAGAAGGGTGTGGGGAGCGGCGAAGGAGAGCAGCGGTGCCGGACGTGGATCGTCAGTCGCGGGAGGCGCGGGTGCCTGTCATGTCGGTGATCATCTGCAGCCGTACACGGTCGAGGTGACGTTCCATCAGCTCGGCGGCACGGTCGGCCTGTCCCTGGGCGATGGCCTCCGCGAGCGCCTCGTGGTCGGCCAGCGAGGCGTCGGTGTGCGACGCGGCCACGTCCTGTCGGCTGCGCACCACGATGATCTGCTGGTGCACCCGCAGCACCTGCTCGGTGATGCGGGGGCTGCGGGCCGCGTCGAGCAGCGCACGATGGAAGTCGAGGTCGCTGTGGTGGGCGAACTGGCGGCCCGCGGCGAGGAGTTTCCTCGACCGTTCGCAGGCGCGGCGCAGTGCGGTGATGTCCTTGCGGTCGCGCCGTACGGCGGCCAGGCGCGCGGCGGCGGTCTCGAGCGCTGATCGCAGCTCGAAGAGCGCCTCGATCTCGCCCGGCTCGGCCTCGAACACGACAGCGCCCTTGTTGGGGCGGTGCACCAGGAGGCCCTCACTGACCAGCTGCCGGATCGCCTCGCGCAGGGGTCCCCTGCTGATGTTCAGCTCGCGGGCGAGCTCGACCTCGTTGATGCGGGTACCCGAGGCGATCTGGCCACTGAGGAGGCGTTCGCGAAGCGTCTCGACCATCTGGACGGCGAGGCCGCGCTGAAGGGTGTCAGGCATGTGTGCCTCCCGTCCGTTCAAGGCTGACCGCTGTTGAACGCGAGGCCACGGGTGTGTCCGGAGCCGGCGACTGCGGTCGAAAAGTGTTGACAGATGACAGTGGACAGGGCCCGATCGGAGTCTGTCAATAGTCCGCGAGGCATCGACGAGAGCGCCGTGAAGTGATAACTGTTGACAGTTGGGTCCGCCCGGCCGGTCCGGCCGAAGAGGTAGGGAGCGCGTCATGCACGTGGTGGTGGCGGAGGTCTGGCGAGGAGACTTCCTCGAGTCGGTGCACCACGGAACGGTCCATGCGGCCGGGCCGGACGGGCGGACCGTGCTGAGCGTCGGTGAGCCGGACCGCCCGATGTACCCGCGGTCGGCCAACAAGCCCCTCCAGGCACTCGGCATGCTGCGCGCCGGACTCGACCTGGACGGCGAACTGCTGGCACTGGCCTGTGCGAGCCACTCCGGCGAAGCCTTCCACCTCGACGGCGTGCGCAGAATCCTCAAGGACGCCGGGCTCGACACCAGTGCGCTGCAGTGCACGGCCGCCCTGCCCATCGGCGAAGCTGCGCTGCGCACCTACCTCGCCGACGGCGGCGTCCCCACCCCGCTGACCATGAACTGCTCGGGCAAGCACGCCGCGATGCTCGCCACCTGCGTCGCAGGCGGCTGGGACACGGCGACGTACCTGGACCCGAACCACCCGCTGCAGCGCGCACTGCGCGAGACGATCGAGGACTTGGCCGACGAAAAGGTCGCTGCGACCGGCGTCGACGGCTGCGGAGCACCGCTGTTCGCCATCGGCTACCGGGGCCTGGCCCGGGCGTTCGCCAAGCTGGCCACGGGCCGCGAGGGATCGCTGGAGCGGCGGGTCGCCCGGGCGATGAACACACACGCCGAATATGTCGGCGGAACAGGCCGGGACGTGACCCGGCTCATGGGTGCACTTCCGGGGGCGGTCGCCAAGGACGGCGCGGAAGGCGTCTACGCGATGGCACTCCCCAACGGTTCGTCCATCGCTCTGAAGATCGCCGACGGCTCCACCCGGGCTCGATCTGTCGTCATGATCGCCGCGCTACGTCGGCTCGGCGTCGACACGGACACCGATGAAACCCTCACCGAACTGGCCACCACCCCCGTCCTTGGGCACGGCAAACCGGTCGGCGCGGTGCGCGCCACGCAGATACTGCGGTAGCAGTCATCGCGTCCGGCCCACCCGCGCCCGTCCACCACGCGCCTTGTGGAACGCACCGCGCCCACGGGGCGTGGCGGGTGCCCGGCGCTGCCGACCGGTGCTATTTCCCCTGGTCAGAACCCCACGGCGAGCCCTCTGATCCGGCTCATGCCGCTCTGTATCGGGCCGTCCGCTCACGCGTCGCCCACGCGCTGCCGGCTGCTGAGCAGTGTGTGGGTCAGACCTGGCCGAGGTCGATCTCCACCGGGAAGGGAGCCACTGCCTTGAGGACGCCGGTGAACACGTCTCCGTCCCGGTAGGTCTTCGTCGCGGGGTCGAGAACGTAGGTGTACACGAGGGGAACACCTGTCGCGGCCTGCTCGATCCGCCAGTAGAAGCCGATGCCCGCCTTGGCGTACTGGTCGACCTTCACGATCCGGTCAGTGGTCTCTGAGCCAGGCGACACCACCTCCGCCACCAGCAGCACGTGCTCAGGGCGGGTGGGGGTGATGTCGATCGTGTCTGCGCGGTACACGACGACGTCCGGACGGCGATTGGTGAGCGGGACATCCTGAAGTCGGACGTCGAAGTCCGTGTCGGCGTTCCACTCTGTGCCCGCGGCGGCGTCCAGGACGTTCGCCAGAATACGGGCCAGCCGGTTGTGCCGCTTGGACGCACTCGGACTCACGACGACCATCCCGTCCACGATCTCGATGCCCGCACACTGCTCCTCGGACCAGGACTCGTACTCCTCCGCCGTGATCTGCTCATGCATCCACGCCGGGGCCACCATCTCGGCCGTCATGAAGCACCTCCCGGACACTGTGCTGCGGGCCCGATCCCGCTGGATTCAGCGTACTGTCTGCCATCCGTCCGGCCCCTCCCTCTCGGCCGTCATCCGGCCGGCGAGCCCACGACAAGTGAGGAACCGGCGCGGTGGACTCGTCACCGGGGGATCGGAACAGACGAGCGGCCCCCTGAGACGGTGCAGGCTGCCCCGGCCGAACGGCGGGGCGCCGCCCTCGCCGGTCTGGCCGGTGAGCGGTACCCGTCACTCACGCAAAGCAGCCCCGGAGGAGGTGTCCGAGGCCGAGTAGAGTGCCTCCCTGAGGGCAAACCCCAGTTCAGCGGCTTACTACGCTGTGCGATTTCGCTGATCAATACTCACGATGGACGTGTACACGCACGTCGTCCAGGACACCCAGCGCGAGGCCATGAGCCACATGGACCGCCTGCTGCGGAGGCGCCCCGGTCGTCAGTGACCGCCCTCGTTGATGTCAAAGCTGGATGTCAAAGGCCCCGGACCATGATCGGTCCGGGGCCTTTTGGCTGGTGCCCCCGGCAGGATTCGAACCTGCGACACCCGCTTTAGGAGAGAGGCTGGGCCGTAGGACGGGTGACCTGCGGCTTTGCTGGCCGGGCCAGCGGGCACGATTGCGCCCGTCAGCCACCCTGGTTGACCGTGGCTGACCCTCGTATCTGGCACGGCTGTGGCACGCGCCTCCTTCGTAGAGGCGTGCGCGGTCAGCGCCCTTCGCATTCGTAGCGTTCCACCCGACGCGCCAACTTGGCGCGATACCTCTCGGGTGAGTGGAAAGCCTGAGAGCGGTGGACCATGTCCTCGGCCCTGAGGCTTTCTGCGTAGGCCTGGAGCGCGGGTATCCGGAGGAGGACAGCTCGCTGCGCTTCGGCTTCCTCGACAGTCCCCAGTGGGGTGTTGGCGTTGCGTTCATGGTTGCAGCCCCAGTGGGTGAGGCGCACGTTGTCGCGCGTGTCAGTGCCGCCGGCCGCGATAGTGCGGATGTGGTCGATGCTCGGCGACCGAGGGTCTGGATGCTGATAGGCCTGGTCCACTGGACCTTGGCATAGGCCACAGATCCAGCCGTCCCGTTCGCCGATTTCTACCGCTGTGTAGCGTTCGACGCTTCCATTGCTCCGCATGCGCTCACGGCGGCGTCGATCCTGGGCGCGCTTGGCTTCGCTGCGCCGAGGGGTGGGCAGGTCTTCGTTGCTCACCTGTGCTTCCCTCTACTTGATGATGGGCAAGGCTCTTGCCCGCTGCCGAGCTTTGGCGCGCACTTCTTTGAGGCGGTCGTGAAAGCCATTGTGACGGTTCTGGTCGAGGTTCAGGGGCAGGTCATGCTGGGCGATGATTTCCGACTCCAGCGTCCACGGTTCGTCGTGTTCCAGCCAGCACACCTGCGCGTGGTCGGCCATCCACTGACTGAGGCTTGCTTCCCCGCTCTTACCGAACGTCAGGCGGTTCCCGCTACCTACGCGGCGTAGCTCGAGCCCGAGCAGACAGCCAAGGGTCAGCCGCAGAGTCGATCCAGCCGCATTGCCCCGGTAGTGGTACCGCACGCGTTTCCTCAGGTTCTGCGTGCTGGTCCGGTTGGACATGTGGCGCGGAGCTATGCCGACGTACAGCAGTCGTCCTGGGGGCAAGTCGGGGTGGGGTGCCTCCTTGACGTGCCACCCGTAGACTCCGGCCGCTGCTGGTACAGGGCATTGCCGCACCAAGACCTCTCGCGCCGACCACAGCCGTGCAGGACTGGTGAGGGCGGTCGCATCCATGGAACCTCCACCGTTGGAAAGCACATTGGGCGCAGGCTACTTGGCGACAACGACAGGAGAAGCGCGCGGCAGTGATGCGTGCCACCCGGTTCCGTCGGCAGGAGGCCCTCAGCTTGGGAAGCTTGGGTCCTACGAGTTCGACAGGCTTACTGACCTGCTGCGGAGCGGCCTCATGACATGTGGACGTACTGGGTGAGTGACCGCTGTTCCCCTTGGTTCCCCGCACTATCTGGCACGGGTCTGGCACGCTGCTTACCGTGGCCCCTGTGGCTTGGGGACATCCTTGTCGATCAGCGCGTTGATGAACTCGACCGCGAACCGGTGTGATTCGGGTGACACGTCGGTGGGCTCCTCCGCGTACCAGCGGAAGGTCTCCAGGTTCCGCTCGGCCTCGTTCAACCAGTTGGCCAGGCGGTGAAGCTCCCCTTCGCTGAGCCTGATGGCGGCCTGATGAACCCACGCCTCATCTGGCCCGGCGTAGGTCCCCAGAGCACTGACGGCCAGCTCTACAAAGTCGGGCGCGAAGACGGCCTGGCACAGCTTGCGGGTGGCAGGAGAGACCGGCATAGGCCGAGGATGCAGCGTGCGGGGTGGTAGAGCAAGACAGAGTCGTCGCGGGCTGACGTACCCGTGATACCTACCTGTCTTCTTGCCCTGGGTCTTGCCGGGGATCTTGGGGAGCTGGGTTTTTGCTGTTCAGAGGCGGTGGGCTCGTGCGTCTGGTGGTCGTTGTTGGTCGTCATTGGCCACTGTTGAGCGGCCTCGGACGGCCCAGAGACGGCCCAGCTCTGCCGCACTTGACTGGCGGCCGGCACCTTCGATCCGTCCTGTCTGAACCTCAGCCGACGACAGTCAGCCACGACGGCGGGCGCGCCGACCGACCACGCACGTGTATGCCTCGCT
>NZ_JCAJZO010000009.1:0-318653 GCF_059510295.1 Streptomyces sp. PTL18
CTGATCCCGATCGTTCGCGGTTGGGCTGCCTACTACCGGGCGGTGGCATCCACGACGACGTTTTCGTCGTTGGATCACTACATGTGGCGGCTGACCTTCACATGGGCCAGACGTCGTCACCGCAACAAGTCGAGGTACTGGGTCGTGGACCGGTACTTCGGCAGGTTCCACCCGTCCCGGCGAGACCGGTGGGTATTCGGCGACCGCGACAGCGGTGCCTTTCTCATCAAGTTTGCCTGGACCGGCATCGTCCGCCACCAGCTCGTCAAGGGCGGAGCGTCTCCGGACGACCCCGACCTGACCGAGTACTGGCGGGACCGCCGCCGAAGGAAAGCGCCGCCGCCGATGGACAAGACGAGTCTTCTCCTGGCGGTCCGGCAGCAGGGGCTCTGTCCTCTCTGCAGGCAGGCGCTGATCGTCGGAGCCGAGTACGAACCGGACAGCCCACGCGAGTGGATCAACTGGTTCGCGGCCTCGAAGAAGATGCTCCACAAGCATCACTTCACCTACCGGCGAGACGGCGGCACGGACGAGCGGACCAACCTTCGCCTCGTGCACTCCGAATGCCACCGCCAGCACCACGCTCGCGACGGCAGACGGACCACATAACCCTGCTGACCTGCGAAGCCCATGGGGCTTGCTTGAGCCGGATGCGGGGAAAGCTCGCACGTCCGGTTCTGAGGGGGCCGGGGATCAGCAATGGTCTCCGGCTACCCGACCACAGCGGGCCTGGGCCGAGATGGTGTCCAGCGGCGTCGTCCCTTGCCGGTCGGGTCCAGAACCGGCTCTCCCGCCGCGACACTTCACGCGTCTGTTCGAATCCTGCCGGGTGCGCGCAGCTCGGAGGTCCCGGATCACTGCGGGACCTCCGGCGTTTCAGGGCGTACAGCAGCGAAGTAACCGGATGGGTTCACCGGTGGCTGGTCGGCCGGCGGAGGGCCGAGACCAGCTCGCCGGGCTGCTCTTCCCACTGTGGCGGAGTGAGGATCGGTCGGCCGTAGGCGGCGCGCTCGCAGGGTGTGGCCCTGGGCGTCCCAGCCGTGCCCGGTCGGCCGGCCGACCGGGTGCTCGGGCATCTCCCGAGCCCACATCAAGGCCGCCGATCCCGGTCCGGCGTCCGCGCCGAAGCGCTCGCCCCCCGGCGCGACCCCAGCGTCAGGCCCATCCGGCTGCCCGGTGCGAAGACGCCGCCGATCCGGGCCGGCAGCGGATCACTCATCGACTCAGAACGGCTTCCTGGACTGCTGCCCCGTGGCGAGCCACGTCCTCAACTCCTCAGTGGTGTAGGCGGAGGGAGGGAATCCCACAAACGACCTGTCCTTGAAGACGGCGACGACCCGCACCATCGGCGCCTGGGTGAGGTCCACGGTGTCGATGTGCTCCTGACTGTCGAAACGCACGGCCCACGCCGCGTCGTGCTCGACCGAGAGTTCCGGCTGCATCACGATGATCGGCGGACCGTCTCCCTAAATGCCCCGCAGGTGAACGCGTGCCGCCTCGACGGCTTCGTCTCTCGTCATTCTCAGGACCCGATCGCTCTTTCCGCAGGACTCAACGCTTCAGGGAGACCACTTGTAGGGCAGATATCCTCCAGGCCGGCGACTGATGGCGGCCTTGAGCGGTGCGGCGGCGGCCCGCGTCCGGATCGTCGGGACGTGGCGCGCGGTGCGCGGGTGCCCGGACCGGGTGAGCGCTGTCGGATGTCGCCTGCGCGTCAGGCGGGTATCACAGGCGCGTCCCAGTCGATCCGGTACCGGTGCGTCCAGCCGAACATCTTCTCCGGCTTCAGGAACGTCCGTGTCGCCAGCGGCATCAGCAGGGCCGTGATCTTCGTCGCGACCGGCCCCATCGACTTCTGGCTGTTGGTCCTCGCGGCCTGGGCCGCGACCTTTTCCACCCGGTCCCGCCTCAGCTGCTCGTACGTCGCGAACGCCGCGCCCACGTCGGGGATGTCCCGCAGACACCGCGCCAGTTGCACCGCGCTCTCCACCGCGAGGGACGCGCCCTGTCCGGAGCTGGAGGACGGCGCGTGGGCCGCGTCGCCGACCAGGACCATCCGGCCGCGGTACCACTTCGGCACCGAGGGCAGGATCTCCAGCCCTCCGAACGTGAGGAGTTCGTCGTCGCCGGTGCCCCGGAGCAGGTCGCGGCCGGGCACGTCCCCGGCGAACTTCTCCCGCAGGATGCGCATCCATGCGGCCGGCGGCGTCGTACGGGCCTGCTCCGCGCTGAGCGGCTCGTCGTACGGCAGGTTGGCGAACCAGGCGGTGCCTTTGCCGGGCACCGGCCAGTAGCCGAGGAACGCGTGCTCGCCGAAGGCGAAGTACATGGTGTCCGGCCGCGCCTGAGGGACCTCCGCCTTCGCGTACGCGCCGAAGCCGAGCAGGCCGGTGTACCGGGGGCCGGGCGCTGCCGGGTCGATCAGCTGCCGGACCGTCGACCGGATGCCGTCGGCCCCGACCAGCACGTTCGCGGTCACCCGGGTCCCGTCGGTGAACTCGGCCGTGACGCCCGCCGGAGTCTCCTCGGCTCCGGCCAGGCGCTTGCCGTACACGGTCCGTACGCCCATCGCGGCGGCCCGCTCGCGTACCGCCCCGTACAGGTCGGCGCGCGACATCACCCGGCTGGGCGGCAGGCCGGTCAGTCCGCCGAACTCGCCCATCCGTCGGCCCCGTCCGTCGGTCATGACCATGCGATGGACCGGCTGACCGGCCAAGCCCTGGTCCACACCGACGACTTCCAGGGCGCTGAGCCCGTTGGGTGCGACCATCAGCATGCCGCCGAGGCCGTCCGCCGTGTTCTCGTAAGCCTCGTAGACGGTCGCCTCGATGCCCGCCCTGCGCAGTGCGAGGGCCGTCACCGGTCCGGCTATGCCGCCTCCTATGACGGCCGCCGTCTTGATCGCAGTCATGCGTCTGCCCCTTCCCCGTCCTGTCGGATGTTCAGTGGCCGTGCGAGCGTGCCGGGTCGTCGACGGTCGGGTGACCGCCCGTCCGGTGGGCGAGGCGCAGGTCCTGCAGGTAGGCGCGGGAGCACATGGCGCTCAGGACCGCGATGCCGCCGCGGTGCACGCGGACCTCGCTGTCGGCTGCGACACCGGTCAGACGGATGCGGCGGACCCCGGCGAGGGCCGGTTCCCCGGCGGTCCGGCCCTGCGCGTCCTTGACCTTGCCGCGCGCGGTCCAACGCAGGTCCCAGTGCTCGACTACGGCGTCTTCCGGCACCAGCAGTTTGACCGTGGCGCGTTGGAGTTCCAGGCGCAGCTCCATGTCGTCGGGCAGGTCCGGGGAGCGCAGGTCGAGCACGGCCAGGCCCTGGCGGGCGCGCACCTGGATGTGTCCGGCGCGGGTCCAGTTGCCCAGCCGCTTGGTGGTGGCGTGGTCGGCGTGGACGCGCTCGGCGGCGGCGGGCGTCTCAGTGCTGGTGGTGGTCATTTTCGTGGTCTCCGTCCGATCGTGGGCCCCGTTCATACTCCATGGATAGTTGCATCGAAACTAGTCTCACGTCAACTAGTTTCAGCGTGGGTAATATGCACGCATGAGCACCACGCCCCGCAGCTCCCCGCTGGCCCTGACCGTGCTGGCCCTGTTGCACTTCCAGCCGCTGCACCCGTACGGCATCCAGCGACTGATCAAGCAGTGGGGGAAGGACCAGGTCGTCAACGTCGGCCAGCGCGCGAGCCTCTACCGCACGATCGACCGGCTGCTCGCGGCGGGCCTGGTCACGGTCCGGGAGACCGGTCGCGACCAGCAGTACCCCGAGCGGACGGTGTACGAGCTGACCGACGAGGGACGCTCGACCATGCGCGTCTGGCTGGGCGAGATGCTCAGCGCGCCGAAGCAGGAGTTCCCGCAGTTCCCCGCCGCACTGTCCTTCGTCCTCATGCTCGCCCCGGAGGAGGCCCTCGACGTGCTGGAACAGCGCGCCGCGGCCGTCGCGGGAGCGCTCGACGCACACGACAAGTCCTTGGCCGAGCAGAGGGACATCCACGGCCTGCCGCGGGTGACCATGCTCGAAGGGGAGTATCTGCGCGCCATGACCGCCGCAGAGTTGGACTGGATCCGCGCCGTCACAGACGATCTGCGCCGCGGGCGGCTCGGCTGGAGCCTTGAGGAGTTGATCGGTTTCGCCCAGAGCACCGGACAGCAGGCCCTGGCCGACCGAACGCTCTCAATGCCGGACCACGACCTGCAGTGACCGCGAGACGTGCAGCAGACCCCGCCGCACCGGCTCGGAACGGGAACTACCTGCCACCGTGCTCTTCGTGATGTCTGTCGTCAACGTCGGGACAGCAAGTTCGGCCACCGCCAAGAACGCCGCGATGGCCGACATCTCGCGGCTCACCCAGGCGCTCTTCCGCGGCAAGACGTGGGAAGTCCTCAGCGAGTCAGTCGTCACCAAGGTCTCCACGCAGTTCGCGAAGGCGTTCGGCTTTCGTCTCACCAAGAAGGGGCTCGGCAAGGCCGTACCCGCCTTCGGGATCGTTGTCGGCGGCACCCTCAACTGGACCACTCTGGAGGGGATCGTCGACGCCGCCGACATGGCGTACCGGCGGCGGTTGCTCCTGGAGAAGTACCCGCATCTCGCTGACGAGGAGGCACCCGGACCGTATCTCGGCGAGGACCCAGACGTGCCGGACGACGCCGACGAGGAGATCAGCGTGCTCGACGAGATCGTCGAGGCGGGCGGACCCGACCTCCACTGACCCGGTGTACCGGTGTCCCGGCGGTGAACGTCATCACGCGACCGCCGGGACGACGGCTCAGGACCCCGCCGCGAAGTCCACGAAGTGCGCCCAGCCGTCTCGCCCCACCGAGAAGTCGGGGCGCGTGACGTCTTTGGAGTCCCGCACGTGAATGGCCTGCTCGGTAACTGCCACCTCCACGCAGTCGTCCCCCTGGGTGCCGCTGTAGCTGGACTTGAACCAGGCGAGTTCGGGGTTGCTCATAGCTCTCCTCGCAGTCGCTCCAGCAGACCCCGTGAGTCTTTGGGGTGCAGGGCCTGCGACCGCAGTGTGTCATAGCACTGGCAGAGCAGGCTCACCTCTTTCGCGTCGGTGATCAGACGGCCGTTCTGCTGACCCTCCGAGTAGGCAATCCGCCGACGTTCCGGGGTTTCCAGCAGGCGCATGGGACCGTCGAGGCACGCGTGATACTCGGCGTCCATCGGCATGACTTGAAACGTCACGTTCCTGGGAGCAGTGAGTGCCAGCACGTGATCCAGCAAGCCTCGCATCACCTCCGCACCTCCAAGCCGCCGCCGTAAGACGTGCTCCTCCACGATGAAGCTGAACGGGACGTTGGGCCGCTCAGTGAGCATCCGTTGCCGCTCCAGTCGCGCGACGACCTGCGCCTCCAACTGCTGATCGGAAAGCGGGGGGATGCTGTTGTCGAACACCGCCCGCGCATACCCCTCCGACTGCAACAACCCCGGCACCAGCCGGCACTCATAAGTGCACAGGCTCACCGCCGCCCGCTCCAGCCGAGCCCACTGCCGAAACCAAGCCGCCAGCCCCGCCTCCCCCCGCGTCAGGAAGCACGCCGCCCGCCGCAGCGCCCCCGTATTCCCCAGCGCCTCCTCCGCCCGCTCCACGAACGACGCGTCCGGCATCCGCCGCCCCAGTTCCACCGACTCCACCGTGTGCTTGGAGAAGCGGACCAACTCCCCGAACTCCGCCCGGCTCAGCCCCGCGTGCTCGCGCAGCGCCTGGACCACCGCCCCGAACGTCCGCAGACTGTCCGACGGATCCGGTTCCCGCTCGCAGTCTCCGCCCAGCCCCACCGGTTCGACGTGGTCGGTCGTCATTCGAGGCCCACCTCCAGGTGCACACAAGCCAGTTCCCCCCTGATGGAGAACACCCAGACTGGCCATTCCGCATGCGTACTGTCCACCGAACGTGTCCGTACGCTGACGCACCGTACGGGCCGCACTCCTGGCGCACACCACCTCACGCGCGTCACGGTGGCCCCATGAACGTGAGCTCGCCCCACTCCCCCACCGCCGTCCGGACGTTCGCGCAGCAGCTGTCGTCCACCCGTCGCGGCGCACGGCTCGCCCGTCTCCTCGCCGTGGCGGAGTTCCAGGCCTGGCAGGTGCCGCCGTCCGTGGCCGAGCGCGCGGAGCAGATCGTGGCCGAACTGGCCGCCAACGCGGCACTGCACGGCCGCGTCCAAGGCCGCGACTTCCGCCTCACGCTCACCCTCGATCACGCGTCCGCCGACGTCGTCCTCCGCATCGCCGTCACCGACGCCCGGGGCGACCAATTGCCCACCCCCTCCACGGATTTCGAGACGCCACCGGACGCCGAAACGGGCCGTGGGCTCCTGCTCGTCACCGCCCTGGCCGGCCGATGGGGTACCGAGCCGCATCCGCCCAGTGGCAAGACCGTGTGGGCCGAGCTCGATCTCGGGCCATGCGACCCGAGGCCGATCCGTTAGGAGTTGGGAGTCTCCGGCTCACCAGCTCACCAGCTCACCGACAGGGAGAGCGGCCCCGCTCTCCCCCGGGCCTACAGCCCCTCGTTCCCCGGATCGGGTTCATCGTCCGGAACCGTCTGCCCGACCCCCAACGCGTCGGCGTCCGGCTCCTGCTCCGTGCGGGTGTGCACGTCCAGCAGGGCCACGAGGCGCTGTCGCATGCGCTCCCGGCGTACGTCGTAGAACTCCGGGAACCCCGTCACGGCCTCGGGCAAACCGATGGCGTCGAACTCCCGCAGCCAGCTTTGCCGCTCGGCGTCCGACGGGAAGTGCTTCCGAAGCCAGTCGGCCGGCAGAGAGGCCTGCTTGGAAGTGTTCTCGGCTCCTCTGAGGAGTTGCAGGTTGGCCGCCCTGTCCGCGCGGTCCTCGATCAGCGGGAGCGCGTCCTCGGGAACACCGGCCTTGCGCAGCTTGGCCCGCGACCGCAGGAGACTGCGCGGGAAGACGTGGTCCTCGTGGAAGTGGTCCCGGGTGTCGACGCCGGGATACAGCATCGCCAGCATCGGGAACAGCCGCTTCGATCCGTACCTGAGGTCCAGGAGGTCGTCGATCTCGGCCGGCTCGAAGCGCAGCGCCTTGCCCTGGCGGGCCATCTCACGTTCGATGGCTTCGGTCGGCCATCCCTGGCCGCCCTCCTTCTCCAGAGTCGTGCGCAGGCCGGTGAGCAGCCGGTCGAGACCGCTGCCCCACACGCCGGACTTCATGAGCGAGCGCTGGAGCCAGCGGCGGATCGCCGCGCGGTCGTCCCGGAAGGCCTCCGAAGTGCGGTAGTTCTCACCCAGGTTGCGGCGATGGAGGTAGTAGGCCAGCGGGATGAGGACGCTGTTGGCGGTGAGCGTGACACCGGAGAACCCGAAGTCGGCCAGCAGCGCCACACCGAGACGCAGGGCGCCCTCGATGTCGGACCAGTGCTTCTCCAGGTTGGTCATGGTGTCGCGGTCGAAGTTGTCGACCTTGAAGCGGATGTCCCCCTTGCCGAGCAGCACCAGGCCCGTCTTGAGGATGAGGTCCTTGCTGAAGGCGAAGCCCTGGCCGACCCCGTTCAGTTCGTCGACGAGCCGGTGGATGGTCTCCCGGGCGTCGCGCTCGCCCCACTGCGCGGTGGCGACCGACAGCAGCAGGTCGGAGTAGGAGAGAACCGCCCCGCCCGAGTTGACCCGGATGAAGATGTTGAGGACCTTGTCCAGCTCCTGCGCTTCCTCCAGGAAGAAGTTCACGGTCGGGGTGACGTGGACGACTTCCTGGAGTCGGCTCAGCACGTCGCCGGCCGTGTCGTTGTCCATGATCCCGCGGTGCTGAAGCGTGCGGACGGCGTCCCGGACGGTGCGCACCTCGCGCACGTCCTGGACGCGGTACCAGTGTGCGTCTCCGCTCTCGGTCCCGGCTGCGGCCTCCTCCGGTGTGAGGAACCGGAAGTCGTACTCGACTCCCAGGTCGTCGTCCTGTCCGCGGTGCAACAGATTCACGTACAGGAACTTCTTCGGGTAGGCGAGGGGATTGTTCGCCCACAGGCGCGGGAGCTTCGCGGTGAACGACCCGTACAGGCCGATGTTCAGAGCCGTCAACCGCTGCTGGCCGTCCAGGATCGCCGTGACCGCCCGGCTGCCGAGGGGGCCCGTCGGCGCGCAGTGGGCGTTGTCGCGCTCGTGGTAGTCGCGCATGAAGTCGTAGAAGGCGAAGCGGCCGGCGTTGCCCTCCTGGACCTGCCACATGAGGAAGGAGCCGATCGGGTAGCCGCGCATCAGGCTGTCGAACAGCCGGGTGATCTTGTCGCGCGACCAGACGAACTCCCGCTGGATCGCCGGCAACACGTACTCGCGGCGATGGATCCTCTCCAGCGCGCCGGCGATCGTGATGGGCGTCTGGAATGACATGCGTCCCCCCACCGGACTCAGATCTTCGTCCCCACCGTATCGCCCCCGGTCGGGCCCCCGCAGCGGCATGCGACGACCCGCCCAGCACGACCGCCGGCGCCTGGGGCCTCACTGCCTGCGCCGAGCGGTGTTGCGCCGCAGTCGCGGCCGTGTGACCGGTGACTGTCGACGGCCGGCGGCAAGCGCAAGGAGGCGGTCGCCGATGACGGAGACACCAGGGCGGGGCTCGTCCGCGTAGTACCAGGGCTTGCGTCGGCGCAGCAGCGCCTCGCCGTGCTCACTCCAGGTGAATCCGGGCTTCCGCAGCAGCTTTCGGAACACGGTGTCGGCTGTCTCCGGGTGAGCGGCAGCCAGTCGGCGGATCGGCAGCGGTCCGATCGACTCCTCGCGCAGGTACATGCGCAGCAGGTCCTGGTACTGCCTGCGGCTTCCGAGCGCCGGGTCGGCGAAGAGGTCTCGGAGCATTCCGTAGTCCGCGTAGAAGTTGAGCCCGTCGACCTGGTCGTAGATGACACCGACGGTGTCCGAGCCCGCCAGTTCCGGCGGCAACTCGAAGAACGGCAGGTCCAGGCCGGGCAGCCGCCTGCCCCGGGCGCGGTCGGGCTGTCCGGCGACGGCGGTCTCTTGGCGGTGGCGGTAGTAGGCGTTGAGGAGGTCCTCGGCTTCGGCAGGCGGAAGGGCCAGTTCGTCACCGCCGCAGAACTCGACGAACGCGGCCCGGTCCTCCCGCATCACCTGCCACCCCTGCTCGACCTTTCGGGGGTTACGGAAGACCAGTTCGGGTCGGCTGGTGGCCAGTTGGAGAGCGGCCTGGGCGATCTCGGTCGCGCTGGAGGCGGGGTAGCTCGACATCGCCCCTGACACCAGCCACGCCCCGCGGGCCGGGTGCACCGGCACCAGGCAGGTGTGGAGGAAGTCCCCTTCGGACACTCCGCGGAACGCCGTCCTCCCGGCATTCGAGTACGTGCGGTACTCCAGGTCGTCGACCAGGTTCAGCAGAGCGACGGCATCCTTGTCCTTGCGCTGGATCTCGAAGATGCCCTCGACCGGGTCGCGCCAGCCGAGCAGCATCTCCCGGTCGACCGCGGTCAAGCCCTTACGCCCGGCGACGAACCGGTCCACCACGGTCGAACCGTCCGGCAGGCGATACCGCAGGATGAAGTGGTCGACGATCCGGATCGCCTCGCCCTCGTCCAGCTGCCGCTCGGGCCCTGCGGCCTCCAGCAGGAGGGGCCTCAACCACCGGTCGAAGCGGGAGCTCTGCCCGAAGGCGACCAGCTGTCCTTTCAACTCGGCACTGCGCTCGACGAGGTCGGTCAGCGACCGTTCGCCGACGTCCTGGTGCGTGCCCTGTTCGGCGTCAGCCATGTTCAGCCCTTCCACACAACCGGTTTCGCGTGCGTTCGAGTGCCCGGCCTCAACCGGCCCAGTGACGGTACGCCTCGATCCACTGCGCGCCCTCGGGCGCCGGGCTGGGCAACGGCAGATCCAGGATTCCGATCGACTGCCGGATGCCGCCGTGAGAGCACAGGGCGACGATTCTCCCGTCCCGCGTGAGGTCGATGCCGCCCACGGTCACCTCGACGCCGAGAACCACGGTGGTGAAGGGCAGGTCGAGGTGCTCCTCAAGCATGGTGAACAGGCCGGTCAGCTGCTCGTCCTCGTTGTAGGCGTCGACAGTCGCCTCTTCGATCATGGCCTCGAGCTCGGCCGTGTCCAACGCGCTCATGGGGCAACCCTAACGACCCCACCTCGGCACTCGCCGTTGTCGGAGGAGGGCCCGATCGTTCTCGGTGGATCTTCTGCTCGGTGTGGCGGGAGTGGTGACCATGGCCGACGACGTCGTGCAGTACCCGGAGTTCTGTCTGCGGCTGCCGAACGGCGGGCCGTCCGCGCGAGGACGGGTCCTGCGCGAGAAGGGGCTGAACGGCAGCCCGAAGTTCCTGGTCCTGGCCGGCTCGCCTGTGCGCCGGGAGACGCTGCCCGGCATAGGACGTCACGCGGCGGCGCAGCGGGAGGAGTTGCTCACCGACGGCGGGATCCGGGAGTCGGAGCGTTGGCGGGGGTATCTGGAGACCACCCGGGACATCGAGTGCAACTCCCCGTCGGCCGCGGCATCGGTCGTGGCCGGCCGCAGCCCCGGCGGGCGGGCCGAGTGGCGTACGGAGGACGGCTTCACTCGTAATTGTCCAGCGCGGCGGGGGCGTCACGGGCGGCGTCGATCAGCACGAGGCCCTTGGGAGTGTGGGCGGCGAAGACGAGCAAGCCGACGGACTCGCGGCCGCGGCGATCCTCACGACGGACCCAGACCACCGCGCGAGCTCTCGGGAGAGGTGGCAAGTTCGGCCAGGACGGTTGCCCAACGGTGGATCACATCCCCGGACGGTGTCCTCATCGGTCTGCACGAGCTGGGCGATCACATGCACCCGGTTCTCGCCGGCCGAGGCCGGCCGCATCATCGCGCGTCGATAACGCACCGAACTCGTGCTGCCCCGACGCACGATCTACTGGAGCTTTTGCCCCTCCTGGTCGGTCAGTCTGCGCACACGGACGGGCTCGGCCACCGTGCCCCCAGCGATCGGAAGGGGACGTCACCGCACATCCAACCGCCCCAACCAGCAACCCTTCGAACCCATGCGGTGACAGCACTAGAATCGCCTTTCGTGATCACAGTGGTCGTTACCGTCGGGCTGGCGTTCGTCGGCTACGTCGTCACGTACCTCAACGGCTTACGCCTGTCACAACGTCAGGAACGTCTCGCTCGCGTGAATCGCCAGCTCAGCGACTTCTACGGGCCGCTGTTCGCCCTCACGGAAGCCAACAGCCGCACGTTCAACGCGTTCGTGGAACGTCACGCCCGCCCCGGCGGAAAGTCGCCGTTTGCTCATGAGTCCCTGCCCACTCCTGAAGAGCTCACCGAGTGGCGGCTGTGGGTCACCACCGTGTTTCTTCCGAACATCCAGGCCATGCGCGACCTGGTCATCAGACATGCGGACCTGTTGAGCGAATCAGAGATGCCGTCGCTTCTGCTCCAACTGTGCGCGCATGTGTCGGGTTATGAGATCACAACCGCTCGTTGGGCGCAGGGACAACACGATCAGCACCTCTCGGTGGTGTCGTTCCCCAGCGAGGAGCTCGCCGCCTACGCGCGCCAGGGATTCTCCGCGCTGAAGAAGGAACAGGCCCGCCTGTTGGGGCAACGGCAGGGGACCTGACCAATTAACCAGCGAGGCGACATCGAATCTGCCGCCGGCGACTCCGGAGACAACACCGATGGTGGGCCGGCCGCGGAGCACGCCGGTGAACTCGTCGGGGATCTGCCGCAACCGTTCCACCGCGGCGAGAGCCGCCCGCGCGTACGGCGGTGCGAAGTCCGTGGACTGCGCATCCGTTCGGCCACGGCCGCGTCGGCCGGTGCGGCCCGCCACTCGTGAGCGTCCGTCCCACCCACCTTGGGTCGAGGACGGACGCCGCGACGCGGGGTCACGGGGCCTCTGGCCACCCCGGGGCCGCTGACATGCCGCGCACTCGGCAGAGTTCGAATCCGCCTGTGATTCCCCTGTGTGATCTGCATCACGAGACCATGACGATCCGTCACACGCGCCTTTACATTACCCACACACAACTCAAAACTCACAGGGGGAAGGGTCGAATTGACCACATACACTCCCGTCGGCGTCCTGACCAGACGCCGGCTCCGCTGGCATGCGCTCGCCGCGGCGACCGTCGCTGGAGCTCTGCTCGCCACCGCCACACCGACGTTCGCGGCCACGCCCAAGGATACCGGCGGGGCCGACACGGACACCTACGTCTACCCCGGCCGGCTGAAGGACACAGCAGCCCCCATCCGTACGGATGTGTGCCGGCTGGGATTCATCCTGCACGCCGGCGGCCCGGCCCTCAAGGCGGTCGCCAAGTCAGGGCTGACGAGCACCGATCCCGCGGAACTGCACCGGCTGGCGAATCCGGAGTACTGGAACACCACACCGCTGTCCACCGCGTACGACAAGGACCAGGCCAGCTACGAGAAGACCTGGAACACCCTGGGCGACCGGCACTACACGTGGGACAAGTCGATCCCGGGGAACTTCGATCTGCCGGGCATGAGCAACACCGCGTTCCACTGGTCACCGGACTACTACGGCACGCTCGGCGTCACCGAGTTCTACGTCAACCAGTACTTCAAGGGCGAGGATTCGCTCTACGGGGACTTGGCGCCGATCGCCCAGCCGTCCTCGATGACCGCCGCCACCGCGCTGGCCAAGAACCTGCACCTGTATTCCGGCAAGGACGAGACCTCGGACAACCTCGCCGAGGCCCAGGCGTGGCAGGCGCTGGGCTCCTACGAGCCGTTCGACGACGGCAAGGTGTTCACCGGGAACAAGCACGCCGACGACGTACGGATCTTCCTGCAGGACGGCGGGTTCCCGAAGACCGCGCCGGACGCGGGGTCGGTCGAGTACCGCATGGAGGTCGAGGCGCTCAAGCTGCGCTTCGCCTCCTGCGACAGCGACAACCCGCTGGACCCCCACCATGTGCTGGGGTCGGTGGTGAAGACCGCCGGCGTCGAGTGGCAGTCGGAACTGGACGCGCAGGCCGCACAGCGCGCTGACATCGTCGCGGCGGAGATCCAGGCCAACAGCGATCTGCAGACGGCCTCGCAGGCGATGGTCGAGTCGGTGGGCCAGTCCTGGATCGCCGGGCAACTGGCGAAGTGGCAGTCGTACTGGACCAAACACCCCAAGAACAGCTCCAATGAGCTGTCCTATCCCAAGCCCGCCGACTTCAAGTACGCCACCAAGGAGATCGGCAACGCCCGCACCCGGGCAGCCGCCCAGCTGACGATCGCGAACAAGGCCGCCGCCGACGCGAAGGCCCAGGCCGACAAGGTGACCGCCGCCGAGACAGCGGCCGGGAAGATCGCCGCCGCGAACAACACGCCCTACGGACGCGGTCTGGCTTACGCGCAGCAGTCGGCGCAGGTCACCAAGGCGTCCTCCGCCGCGGCCGCCGCAGCTGCCAAGGCCACCCAGACCGCGGTGAACGCCGCGAAGGCGTCGGTCAACGACAGCGCGGCGCTGATGTCGCTGGCGAAGACCCAGGCCGAGGCGCTCAAGGCGGAGTTCCGCAAGGCCGCCGCCCAGGAGGCTGCCGCCCAGGCGCACGCCGCAGCAGTTGCCGCGGCGGCCCAGGCCACCACGGCGGCCAACGCCGCGGCGACGGCGAAGGCCGACCGGACCACCGCCGAGAAGGCCCAGGCCACCGCCACGAGGGCGGCGGCCGACGCGGCGGCCCAGCGCGGCATCGCCCAGCAGCAGGCGGCCAACGCCGCCGCCGACCGGGCGCTCGCCGAGAGCAAGCGGCAGATCGCCGCCGCCGACGAAGCCGACGCCCGCAGCCAGCAGGCCACGGCCCGGAGCAAGGAGGCCGAAGCAGAACAGGCCGAGGCCGTCGCGGCGCAGAAGAAGACGGACGCCCAAACCGCCGAGTCCCAGGCCGCCGACGCCCGCGGCCGGGCCTCCGACGCCGCCAACCGCCGCGACGCCCTGAACAGCAGGGCGGCCGCCGCCGAGGCAGCGGCGGCTGCCGCCGACGGCACGTCCGCCGCCGATGGGGCGAAGGCCGCCGCCGCCAAGGCACAGCACGCCGCCGACGACGCGTCCACCGCCGCTGACAAGGCCCAAGCCGACGCCGACGACGCCTCCAATGCCGCGATCGCGGCGCGGGCTGCCGCCACGAACGCCGACGCGGCCGCGAAGAAGGCCCGGGCGGCCGCCAACCGGGCACAGTCCGACGCGGACACCACCCGTGCCGCGGCCGCGACCGCCCACTCGGCCGCCGCCGACGCGATCAGCGCCGCCCGCCAGTCGGCCGAGGCGGCCGACGCCGCGACCGCGCTGGCCGCCTCGGCGCAGGCGGACGCGCGCAAGGCCGCCGCCGACGCGGTGGCCGCCCGGGCAGCGGCCGACCAGGCCCGCAAGGACAGCGCCACCACAGCCGGACAGGCCTACGCGGCGGCTCTTTCGGCCGCCGCCGCCCGCGACGCGGCGGCCGCCGTGACCGCGCCCGCCAATGACGCGATCGCGCTCGGCACCCCGTTCCGGGAGATCGACTCGTCCGCCGCTCTGGCGGTCCTGGTCGGGCAGGGCGCCAAGACGGTCGCCCAGCAGCAGCAGGCGGCCGCCGAGGCGCGCGCCAAGGACGCCGCCGACGCCGCCAAGCTGGCCCAGGCCGCAGCCGCCAAGGCCAACGCCGACGCCAAGGCCGCGGCCCAGGCCGCAGCCGGTGCGGCGACCGACGCGGCAGCCGCCGCCAAGTCCGCAGCGGCGGCCCGCACCTCGGCCGCCGCGGCAGCGGAGGACGCCGCAGCGGCCGCCACCGCCGACGCCGCGACCGCGAGGCTCAACGCCCAGGCGCAGGCCGACGCCGCCGCCGCGAACAACTCCGCCAGCAGCGCCGAGAGCGACGCGGCAGCAGCCGACAGCGCCGCCACCGAAGCCGAACACGACGCCGCCGCCGCGCGCAGCGCCGCCGCGCAGGCCAGGGAAGCGGCAACCGCCGCTCAGAAGGCGGCGGACCAGGCCGCCAAGGACGCCGCCGACGCCCAGGAAGCCGCCAAGAACGCCCAGGCCGACTCCGAAGCCGCCGAGAAGTCGGCGGAGACGGCCGAGGCACAGGCCCAGACGGCGGCCCGGCAGTCCCGGATCATCGACAAGTGGGACGGCGGTTACGCGATCCTGGAGACCGCCGACGACCTCACCGTCACCACCGACCCCGGCGGCTGCACCACCGGCAGTGATGGCACCTGCGACATCGACGTGGCGATGCACATCAGCGGCACCGTCTACTCCGATGTGCTCATCTGCTACGTGACCAGCCCCACGAGCGTGGACTGCCTGCGCCAGTCGCTGGCGACGCGGCCGGTGGGTTTCACCGAGCACCGCACCCTGCACATCGTCGCCAAGGACATGATCCAGGCCTCGCTGAAGAACCTGGTGCACATCGTCGCCGGTGACTTCATCGACTGCGCCAACGGCAAGGCCAGTGGCTGCGCCTGGGCCGCGGCCAACTTCATCCCGTACGGCAAGATCAGTGAGATGATCAAGTCCGTGGTCGGCCTCCGCCGGGCCATGGAGGCCGGCAAGGGCATCGAGGAAGCCTGGGTCGGGGTCAAGGCCGCCGGACTGGACGCCGACGCACTCGCCGGCCTCGAGGAAGAGGTCAAGGTCGCCGAGGACGCCTTCGCGAACTGCTCGCTGAACAGCTTCCCGGCCGACACGCGGGTGCTGCTGGCGGACGGCTCCTACAAGGCCATCAGCGACATCCGCGTCGGCGACCGGTTGCTGGCCACCGACCCGGACACCCGCACCTCGCGGGTGGAGCCGGTGACGGCGTCCTTCGCTCACAGCACCGACCGCCTGGTCGACATCACCCTCTCCGGCGCAGGCCGGCTGACCAGCACGGCCGGTCACCGGGTGTACGTGGTCAACGCCGGCTGGACCTTCGCCTCCGATCTGCACGCGGGTGACCTGCTGCGGACGGCGGACGGCGGCACTCGAGCCGTCACCGGGCTCCGCGACCGCGAAGGCCTCGCCCCGCAGTCGGTCTACGACCTGACCGTCGACGGCCTGCACACCTTCTACGTGCGCACCGCCGGCACCAGGGCACAGGACGTGCTCGTCCACAACTGCAACGACCTGGTGAAGGACGCGGCGGAGTACCCGGGCCAGGCCCACACGCTCGACGAGCACGTGAACCCGACCCCGGAGAAGTTGGACGAACTGATCGAGAAGAAGGGAGTCAACAGCGTCTTCGTCGATGAGCAGACCGCCCAGCAGGTGGTCGACTACGCCATCGCGGACGATGTCGCCAAGAAGGCGAAGAACCCCAAGTCCCTCACGATCGCCAAGTGGTTGGCGAGCGACAGCACGGAGCCGTACACCATCAAGGGCACCTTCGGTGCGAAGAACTCACTCGGCAAGGTCTACCGGGCGAACAACGTGGTGACCGACGCGGGCAACGGGTACGTCGTCCTTCTCAAGAAGGCGCCGAGGACAGCCAGTGGGAAACACCCCCTCGGATACTTCGTCTTCACCGCCTACCCGGTGTAAGGAGGGACGATGACCGACTGGCGCTCCGCTCCCGACTTCGGGCTGACCCAGCTGACGCGGCAGTTCCACCAGGACTGGTCGCGGGACGGGACGGCACTTGAGATCGTCGCGAACTCGGCCGACAGCTTCGGCGGCAAGGCCGCGCCGGCGCTGCTGGAGGATTCACTGCGGCTGCTGGAGTCGCCGCTTCCCACCTGGGCGGTCACATCGCTGTGGCTGGCGGCGACCTGTCGGGGGTACGACATCGACCGGCTGGGCATCGACGGCCGGGAGTGGCTGCGCCAGATCATCGACGTGTGCCTGCGGCGGCTGCGCAGGGACGATCCGGCCTACCGGCTCCAGGCGCCCGGGCCGGCGTCCGAGGCGCTGACGGGCGAGGTCCTCGACGAGATCCTGCTGGCCAGCCCGCGGCTGCCGGTCGCGGTGACCGAGCACGCCTGGGCACACGTCGGCGGGGTCGTGCCCGCGCTGAACCTGGCCGCCACTCAGGTCAGCGCGGACCTCGCGTTCCGGCTGCTGCTGCGGTGCCTGTCCGAGTACTGGGTACCGCTGACGCAGCCCCAGTACGACCGGTTCGTCGCTCTGGGCGAGCGGTTCGGCTACGGGGAGCCGCTGGTCATGACAGTGGACCATCTGATCGACCTGCAGTAGCCAGAGGTGCCGGATCCGCCGCCGGGCGGATCCGGCACCCTACGATCTGGGGAGCAACCCGAGCCAGGTCGCGTGATCCCTGCCTCTTCCCGCCGGGCCCGCCTCCCGCTTACGGCGATCCCGGCGCCCACCACAGAACGGTTCGTCCCGCTTCGCACGCGGACGCCTCGCCGAATGCCCCGAAGCCCACGCGGCCTGACACGCCGCAGCCGGCCCGGTGTCTGTGCCGACGATTAGTCTTCGGCGACATGCGCGAGTCGGGAGGGGCAGTCATGGCTGTGGATTCGATCGTCGTTCTCCGGATCACGGGGAAGGAGGAGCGGAAGCGTCCCACCGAGGCCGATGTCCTGGCCGGAGAGTTCGTGGTGGACACGCCCTTCGTCCGTGGCACCCTCAAGACCTGGATCTGCCCCCAGGACCTGCGGCAGTGGCAGCAGGCCCTGGACTCGCTCGACGCGGGCCAGGACATCGCCTGGCGCGAGGGAAAACGCGCTCCGTGGCTCTTCGTCGAACTCGACGAAGACGACGACCGGTGCCAGGTCACGATCAGGGACCGTTCCATGTCCCTGACGGCGGTGACGGTCGCCGTCCCACTGGCCGACGCCTGGTTCGACGACGCGTACCGACGCCTGGACCTGGTCTGGGAGACCTGGCCCCTGGCCGAAGACTGAACCATGGCCGGCGAACGGGATCGCCGTCGACCACCGTAAGCACGGGCGTGCCTTCCCGGCCGACGCGGCAACGTCGGTCTTGCTCGCTGCCCTGTCGATCGACCGTTGGGCGTCATGGGGAAGTCCGATGACGTGCTCGGCAGCGGGGAGCAGGTCCTCGGTGGTGGCGAGCCGACCGATGCTCACGCCTTGACCGCCGCCGTGCCATGCTGGGCGTGCCGGAGCAGCGGGAGGATCTGATGGCGGGGGACACTGACGGTGTGGCCGAACTCGGGGTTCGGCCCTGGTACGGCGCCAACGAAGTCCTGGCGTTCCTGCTTGAGCTCGCAGCGCTGAGCTTTCTGAGCTGGTGGGGGTTCGGTGCGGGGCATCAGGGCGCTGTCCGAATCCTGCTCGGCCTGGGAACGCCTCTGTTGGCGATCACGCTCTGGGCGTTGTTCGCCGCGCCCCGGGCTCGGCTGCGGCCGCGGCTTCCCCTGGTCCTGATGGTGAAGGCGCTGGTGCTCGGCGGTGGTGCCGCCGCTCTGTTCGACGTGGGTCATCCCGTCGCGGCAAGTGCCGTGGCAGTTGTGACGGTCGTCAACACGGCGGTGGCCGAGATCTTCCGTGCCGCCCCGCCGAGCGTGGTGCCGGCCGGGCCGGCGCGCGACGGACGAATGACGCAGCCCCCGGTTCGTGAAGGCTGAGGCTCACGCCGGCTCAGGTCGGGACGCTCCGGCTCCGTGTCACTGCCACGAGGCGGTGCGAGGCACCGGAAGCGCGGTGGGGCCACGGGTCATCGCCCGATCATCACGGTCTTCTCCACGGTGACCTGGTCGATGTCGGAGACGCGGACCGTGGCCCTCATCGTCCAGGTCCCGGCGGCGGGCAGGTTGAGGGTGTCGCTGCCCCAAAAGCCGCGTTCGTCGGCGAGCCGCGCGTCCAGCGGGCCGATCCCCCGGGCTGCGTGAGTGAAGGTGAGCCGCAGGTCGGGGATGGCGACGGGGCTGCCGTCGGCGCCGTAGACGATCACCTCGACCACGTTCCGGCCGACCCGGCCCGGTTCGAGCTCGACCTGGACCCTGCCGCGTCCGACGAGGTTGTTCTTACCGGTGTCGTACGGAATCAGGGTCAGGTTCACGTCGGGCCGTCCGGGCACCCTGCTCGCCACGGCAGCGGTCTCGTCGGCGGCCCGGCCCGTCTGGGTGCCCGTCAGCACGGTCGTGAGCACGAGGACCACCGCACCGACCGTCACCTCGGCCAGCACGGAGCGGCGCAGCCCGCGCCGGAGCGCGGGCGAACCGGGCCCCGCCGTCTCGCTCCCGCCGGCCGGGGAAGGGGGAGGAGTCCCGCCGCCGCCCGCCGTGACCAGCACGCCTTCCTGCTCCTTCACGTGCAGCAGCCGGGCCGTCCAGCGCCGGGAGTACGACGCCGCCAGCAGCATCAGCATGACCGCCCACACCTTGAACGCGAGGATCCTGCCGTACGGCGTGGTGAACGCCTCCCAGGAGCCCAGCCCACGCCATGACTGGTACACGCCCGTTGCGGCCAGGACACCCACGGCGGTCAGGGCGATGCGGGAGAAACGGGCGACGGCGGCGGAGGGCAGTGGGTCCTCGGCCGGTGCCCGGTGCAGCGCGACCAGCAGTGCGGCCAGGCCGCCGAGCCACACCGCCATGGCCATCAGGTGCAGCACGGCGGAGGTCATGGCCACGGGTACCTGGATCCCGGCGGAGGCGTGCTCGGCCGCCGCCCAGGTCGCGGTCAGGCCGAGGGAGAGCACGCCGCCTGCTGCGGCAACCGGCCGAGTGGGCTTCGACGCCGGCAGCCGGTGGCGTACCAGCGCGGCCACGACCAGGAGCAGGACCAGCCGGGCCAACAGGGCGATCCCCGGCCGGCTGTCCGCGGTACGCCGCAGCAACCCCACGTCGAACACCCCGGCGAGCCCCTCGTCGCCGTCGTAGGGCCCGCGCAACAGAATCAGCGCGACCGTGGACACCAGCAGCGCCCACCATCCGGTCACGAACGGCCGGCGCACCACCCGCACCGCCGTGGCCGAGGGCCAGCAGGCCAGGACGAACACGGCAATGCCGATCAGCAGCGTGAGACCGCCGTAGGCGACGTAGCGACCGGCGCCGTACATCGCTTCGACGGCAGGGTCCACCGCGGGTGCGGCAGCGGCCGGGGCCCGGTTCGCCGACGGTTTGCCCACGGAGAAGGTGAAGGCGCCGGACACCGCGTGGGTGTCCGCCGACACCACCCGCCACGACACGGTGTACGTGCCCTGGCCCAGACCGCTCATCAGCGCCACGCGGGCGGTGTCGCCCCGGCCGCCCGCATGGTGCGGATCGCCCGCCGTCACCGGACGGCCCTCGGGATCGAGCACCCGCAAGGAGTTCTCGACGAGGGCGACCGACTCGTCGAAGGTCGCCGTGACCTGTTTCGGCACGGTCTTCAACACGCTGCCGTCGCGCGGGTCGCTGCCGGTCAGCACCGCGTGCGCCGAAGCCGGTGCCGCACCTCCGAGCAGAGCACCGGCAAGCACGGCGAGCAGCGCCAGGAGCGAGCCGATCGTCCGCCTGCCGTCGTTCACCTGTCGTCGCACCACGTCGTGTCCCCGGGTTCCGGCGTCTGGATCATCGATATGTACGGACGCACGCCGAACCCTGCTCACCCGACGGCGCCCTGCGCAGACGAGCAGACGCATATGAACTCGGCGTCTGCGCCGGTCCCGGGCACGCGAGCGCGGGCCCTCCGGCGCCTGCTTCCCGGAGCGTGATCGCCTTCTCGCCCTCCGCCCGCCGGTCCAGCCGTCTCCAGGGCGTCACCCGCCCGGCACCGGCCGGGGTCCGGACCTCCGGAAGGTCACGTGCCGGCGCGGGTGGCGGTGAATCAGCTTCGTTGGAAGAACTCGACCTCTGCCAGCGCCAGTTGACGGCCCGGGCCCAGGCCCACGGGCGAGCGCAGGACCAGGCGTACCGTCTTCACGTCGCTGATGCCGGTGGGGATCGTCTGCGGGCCCGGTTTGTCGCTGAGGGTGAGCTGCTTGTGCTGCTGCTCGCCGTTCTGCGTCGTCACCTCCAGGTCCATCTGGAGTGCGCGTGCCTCGCGGGCGTACCCCTCCGGATCCGCGGACGGGCCGTTGGTGATGATCAGGTCGACCAGGCGGAACGGCTTGCGGAAGGTGTACGTCACCGAGGCGCCCGGCGCGGGTGCGCCCCAGTAGCTGTTGCTCAGTCCGTCCGTGGTGTTCTTCGCCGGGTGCCGGGGGGACTCGGCGCTCGCCTCGGTGTCCACCGGGGTGATGGACTGGGCCTTGCCCAGTTTGTCCCGGGTGTCCTGGAACAGCGCGCGTCCGGCGGGGAGCAGCAGGAGACCGCCGGCGCACAGCGCCACGACCACGGCCGTGATCACCAGGAACCGCACAGCCCTGCCCGAACCCGCCCTCGCCCTGCGGCGGAACGGCCACACGGTCCGCCACCAGGGCAGCGGTTCGGGCTTCGCGGCGGGTTTCAGCGCGGCCGCACAACGACGGCAGAACCGGCGGTCCGGCGGATTGGGTGTACCGCAGGAGGGACAGGGCGCGCCTGCCACCTCGTCGGGCACTTCCACGGGGCGTACGACCGGGCGGGGAGCCACCGGCTTCGCGGGTCGCACGGGCTGGATGGGCGCGGGAGCCGGCTGCTCGGGGGTGGGGGCGATCGGGGGCCGGGGGCCCGGCGTGTTCCCGGAGGCGGCAGCGGGTGGGGAGGCCGGAGCAGGGCGGACAGCCGACGCCGCCGGGGGCGTGGGGGCGACTTGGCCGGTGCGGGCGGCTTCGTGGGCGCGGGAGCTCTCGGTGGCGCGCGAGCCCTCGTCGGTACGGGAGCCCTCGGTGGCGCGCGAGCCCTCGTCGGTACGGGAGCCCTCGGTGGCGCGCGAGCCCTCGTCGGTGCGGGAAGCCCTGTCATCACCGGCTGTCGAGCGGGGGGCGGGAGCGGAGGGCCCGGCGTCGGCATCGTCGGGGCCGGTCCGGGGTGCGGGGCTTGTCGTCCCGTCCCGGCCGGAGGCGGGCACGGAGCCCTCGCGGTCGCTGTCGCCGCTCCCCGAGCGCGGGCCCGCGGCAGGCCCCGTGCTCGCCCCCCGCGCCTCGCCGCGAACGCGGGCCGTCAGCCGCGTACGCAATGACGGACCGCGGCCGGGCGCGGAGGACGCCGGCTCCTCCACCGGGGGCGACGCCGCGGGGGCGGCAGCCGGCAGAGCGGCGGCCGCGCCGGCCGGGGGTTGCGCCGGTGTGGCCGGCGCCGACGACTCGGCGGGTGTGCTCGCCGCCGGCGGCTCCGAAGCCGACGGCCGGGGCGCGCTCGGGGCGGACGGTGGCGGGGACGCGCCGGGGGACGACGGCCCCGCGGGCGTACTCGATGCCGGCGACCCGGACGACGGGCCCGAAGCCGACGTGCCCGAAGCCGGCGTGCTGTCCGACCACCCCAGATACGCCCCGCAGTTGCCGCAGAAGTCGTCCGTGGAGCCGTTGGACGCCCCGCACGCGGGACAGGCGCGCATGGCGTCACCTCCCTTCGTCGGTGGGCGGGCCGGGGAGGACCTCCACCCGGCAGGCGGTGTGCACCGGGCACATGGCCCTGACGACCTCGCGGACCCTGTCCGGGTCCACCCACGCCTCGTCATCGGACCACACCCGGACCAGGACCTCGGCGGGGGACTCGGGCGGCAGGTCGGCACCGGCGGTGTTCGACCACACCGCGCCGCCGTCCCCGGTGACCTCGGCATGGACGCCGAGGGCGAGCCGCAGGGCTTCGACCAGGCCGCGTCCGGTGCCGCGCCATCGGTGCAGCTCCACCGCGCGGACCACCGCCTCACGGCGCCGCTCCACCGGCCCCTGCGGGTCGTCGGCTGCGCCCACCCAGGACGCCAGCCAGGCGAGGAAGTCGGCCGGTGTCACCCGGGGATCGAGGTAGGCGGGCAGGTTGTCGAGGGTGGCGAACACCGGGGCGAGGACGGTGTCGAGTCCGGCCGTGAAGCGTTGCGCGAAGTCGTCGTCGGCGTACAGCGCGGGCAGTTGCCCACCGATCGGGTACCGGCTCGGCAGACCGGGTATCGCGGCGCGGCTCATCCCCGGGCCTCCGGCTCCACGGCCGTGACGACCACCTGGTGCTGGTGGGAGAAGACCAGCGCGCCCGGCGCCACCTCGATGCGGTCCGTCGGTGCGCCGCGTCGCCCGGTGATCGGGTCGGCGGGGAACAGCAGGATCTCCTCGACCAGCGTGTTGCCGGTGGCGCGTTGCAGGACGCCGAAGACGTCGCCGTACTGGACCGGTCGTCCGAAGGGCCAGCCGGTGCCGTCGGGGCCGCCGACCAGCGGGTTGAGGTGGCGGAACAGCGCGGCGAGGGCCGCGTCGCGGACGCGGTCGGTGTCTGCCGGCGCCGCCGCGAGCCTGGCGACCACGGTGACGCCCTGGTAGACGGGCGGCTCGACGACGAGGCGGGTGCCGATCAGGCGTCGTTCGTCCAGGCTCGTGGTGATCGCCTGGAGCACCTGGTCGGTGGGGATGAGCTGCTCGAAGCGGAGGCGGTCGTCGCCCTCGTCGGCCACTGCGTCCGGCACCACCAGGACCCGCACCGCGCCCGCGCCGCCGGTGGCGGGCAGACAGCGGACCCGGCGCACCGAGGGGGCGGCCCGGCGGCTGATGATCTCGTAGTCCTCGGCGGTGACCGCGCGTTCCTGCATGCGCAGGGCGTCCGGTGCCCGCAGCTTGGCGTTGGCGACGGTCTCGCCGGCGACGCCGCCGCGTGCCGCCTCCCGGTTGACGACCCGCGCCACGTACGGGACGGAACTGCGCAGTACGGAGATCGCGCCGCGGGCGACATTGCCGGCGGGGCCACCGCCGGTGCGGTAGCGGGTCACCCGTATCCGGGCGCCCTTGGGCGGCACCGCGCCGCACTGCCGCAGCGTGCCGTCCGGTTCGCGCAACGCCGGTGGGAAGGTGAACTCGCCGGTGGTGGCGTTGACTTGGACATGACGGTCGGCGGGGCCCGAGCGGCCGAAGTGCTCCACCACGTCCCAGCGCTGCCAGCCCTCTGCCGAGGACACCTCCACCACGGGGGGCTCGCCGTCGAGGAGAACGGGCGGTCGCCCGAGCCGGAACGTCTGGCCCGGGACCCCCTCCGAGGTGCCGAGCGGCACGTCGGTCTCGGTCTCGGCGTGTTCGACGGACATGGTGCCGCCCACGGTGAACACCGACGCCTCGCGCACCGTCGGGGACTCCGAGTAGAACGGCTGGCCCGGCTCCGCCTCGGTGACCCGGCAGCGCAGCCAGCCGGCCCGCATCCCGCCGATCACCGCCGCCGTGTGCCCGGCCGGTACGTACACGACGACCTCGCCGGGCCGGTTCAGGCCGCCGGTGGAGTCCTCGCCGGTCTCGCACACCTGCCAGCCGCCGCCGTCCCACGCCTCCCACACCAGCGGGGGCTGGCGCGGGTCCACGCCGATGCCCTCGACGCGGCTGTCCAGGCGCACCGCGACCACACAGCGCGGCACCGCCGTCGGGAGGCCGAACAGCAGCGCGTCGCCGGGCTGGGGTGCCGCCTGGAAGACGGGCACGTGGCGGCCCTCGGCCAGCTCCCCGGTCCGGTCCGTCTGCTCGCCCGTGCGGGGCGCGGTCACCAGACGTGTCAACTCGCTGGGGAGGACGCGCAGTTCCTCGGTGGTCGTGAACACCACGGCCTCGTCGCCCTCACCGCCCGCCGTGGTCACCTCGGTGCCCGCGGGAAGCGTCACCGTGTCGGGCTGCGGCGCCGACAGCCAGAAGTCGACCTCGGCCACGGCCGCGGCCGGCGGGAACAGGCGGATGCCGAGCAGGTCGAGGAAGGCGGTGTAGTTCTTGTCCGGGACCCGGTTCAGCCGGTACAGCAGCTGGTCCACGATATAGGCGAACGTCTCGATCAGGGTGACGCCCGGGTCGGAGACGTTGTGGTCGGTCCACTCCGGGGCGCGCCGGCGCACGTACCGCTTCGCCTCGTCGACGAGTTGCTGGAACCGCCGGTCGTCCAGGTTGGGGGAGGGCAGGGCCATCAGTCGGCGCCCCATTCCTCGGCCCCCTCCTCGGAGGGGATCGTGTAGAAGGGAAAGACCAGGTTGCGCCGGTCGTTGGTGGAACGCAGCGTGTAGTGCACGTCGATGTAGAGGGTGCCGTCCTCGACGGCGTCGAAGGCGACCACCACGTCGTCCACGGCGATGCGCGGCTCCCACCGCTCCAGGGCCTCGCGCACCTGTTGCGCGACACGTCCGGCGGTGGCGCCGTCGCCGGGCGCGAAGACGTAGTCGTGGATGCCGCAGCCGAACTCGGGGCGCATGGGGCGCTCTCCGGGCGCGGTGCCCAGGACCAGGCGGATCGCCTCCTCGATCTCCCGCTCCCGCTCGACCATGCCGATCCCGCCGGTCGGCCCGACCCGCAGCGGGAACCCCCAGCCGCGGCCGATGAACCGCCCGCTCATCACACGCCCCCGATCAGCACGGTCGGGTCGCCGCCCGAGATCATCGCGCCGCACGTGGTCCTGTCGCGCATCCGGGCGGCCGGCAGCCCGCCGATGAGCACCTCGCCCGAGGCGAGCGCGGCCGGGTCGGGCATGACCACGTTGCCCGGCCCCAGGGCCAGGTGCGGTGGCATCGCGCAGGTGTGCAGGCTTCCCACGACGGCGGCGGGGCGGCCGCCGATGAGCACGCTCGCGACCGCCGCCGCAGCGCCGGCCGGCGGTGTGGCGATCACACCGCCGTGGTTGGTGGGGTCACCGGAACGGGCTGCGGCCGGCATGCGGTGCTCCTTTCGTCGGTTACGGATCCGGGCTCGTCGGTCAGGGGGCTTCGGGTCGCGTCGGTCAGGGGGGCTTCGGGTCGCGTCGACCGGGGTGTGCGGGGTGTGCGGGCCTTCAGTTGATCCGGATGAGCTTGGCCTTGAGGACGCCCAGCAGACCGCCGTCGACGCTGACGTCCGTCTTGCCCGTGACCTTCACCGAGGCGCCGTCGATCCGGACCCCGGTCGTGCCCTCCATGTCCACCTGCCGGCCCTTCAGGGTCACGGTGCCCTGCCGCGCGTCCAGGGTGATGCCCGTGCTGTCGAGCACGATGGAGGTGAGGGGGCTGCCCCGCCCGGAGTTCACCGTCAGCTCGATCCGGTCCCGCCGGTCGTCGAGGCGTACTTCCAGGCGCTCGTCACCGGTCACGAGTCTCAGTCCGGACGGGCCCGGTGCCCTGGCGTCCAACAGCTCCACCCGATGTCCCGAACGCGACACCACGGAACGGCGGTTGACCTTCCCGCTGGTCTTGTCGATGAGCGGGACGTCGTGCGGCGAGGGCCTGTCCACGCCGTTGTAGAGGCCGCCGATGACATACGGACTGTCCAGCAGGCCCTGTTCGAAGCCGACCAGGACCTCGTCGTTGACCTCGGGGCTGACCACGCCTCCGCCGCCCTTGCCGCCCCACTGCACGGTGCGCACCCAGTCGGTGACGTAACTGTCGTCCAGCCAGGGGAACTTCAGCCGTACCGCGCCACTCTGGGCGCCGCCCGGTTCACGGACGTCCGTCACCACACCGGTCGCCAGGCCGGGCATGCGCGGGCTGCGGCTCGGCGCGTTCGCTCCGGTCACCAGCCCGGTCAGGGAGCGGTCCGGACTGGCACTGACCCACACCGTGGTCCGGTACCCGCCGTGCGGTTCGAGGACGTGCTGCACCGCCGTCGCGGTGTACCGGCCGGAGAAGTCCTGCCCGACGTTGCCGAGCGCCACGGGCCTGCCCGCCCGCAGCTTGGGGTTGCCCTCGGCCACTGCCTCCAATTCACCGAATCCGGCGCTGACCTGAGCGGCAACGGCGTCCGCGACCGCCTTCGTCTCGGCCTGGGTGCGGTACGGGGTGTCCGTGACGGTCAGCTTCGTCGACCTGCCGAACCGGGAGGCGCCCGCCGTCGGACTGAGTCCCGGCACCACCGTGCCGCTGGTCACCGACGCCTTCCGGGCCACCAGCGGCCGCTTCGTGGTGACGTCCCAGCCGCGCACCTCCACCTGCGACGCGCCGTCCGCGGCCGACAGCGAGGCCCGCAGCGCCAGCAGGTTGCGCCCGTACTCCAGCACCATGGGGTTTCGGGTGGCCGGGGTCGACGGCGCGGGCGCGCCGGACGCCTTCTGCGGCCTGGTGAACTGCAGCAGCCCCTTGTCGTCGACGCGTACCCGAGCGCCGCTCTCCCCCGCCAGGAACTGCAGGAAGTCCCAGTCGGACACGTTCGCCTGCGACAGCTGCCGGTAGGTCACCGGCGCGGCGTCGACCCTGCCGCAGGCCAGCCCGGCCCCGGCGGCCACCTTGCGGACGATCTCCGCCGCCGTCATGTTGCGGTACGCCACCACCTTGCGGCCCCGCTGGAGGCGGTGCGCCTTGGAATAGGCACGCACGACCGTGAAGGAGCCCGTGCCGTCCCGGTCCAGCTCCAGGGCCGTCACCTCGCCGGTGAACAGCCGCTCGCGCATCTGCCCGGACACGGTCACCACCGACACCTTGAGCGGGGTGCCGATGGTGATGCCGGTCGCCTGCAGGAACTCGTGGTCGGGGTCGCGGAAGGTGAGCACCGCCGTGTCCGGCAGGTCCACGTTCTCGTCCACCACGCAGCTCACCAGCTGGGCGGCCCAGATCCGCGGAAGTTCGCCCGGCGCCTCCACGACGGGGTCCGCCGCGAACGACCGGCCACCGCGCGCCTCGGGTGTGGTCACTGATCCTCCTCGGCGCCCGTGTCGCGCAGGCCCGGCACCACCAGTTCGGCGCCGGGCACGAGAGCCATCGGGTCGTCGATGTCGTTCGCCTCCGCGATGACCCGCCAGGCCGTCGCGTCCCCGTACTCCCGCCAGGCCAGCAGCGCCAGGCTGTCACCCGCCACGACGGTGTGCGTGCTGCGCCCGGTGCGCGCGCCGGACGTCGGGTTCTGGCCCGGCGGGTCGACGCTCGCCTCCTCGATGGACAGCGCGCAGGTGGCCCGCAGCGGCTTTCCGTCCACGTCGAACAGCGTGTACGTCACCGCCAGGCTGGAGAGCACCCCGTCGAACGACGTCGTCCGCGCCGTGCCCCACTCGAACCGGACCCACGGGCTGGCCGGCTTCTTGCGGCCCAGGCTCGCCGGGGTCGGCACGCACGCCTTCATCAGCTTCTCCACGGCCAGCTCCACGGAGTTGTCGTGGGTGGCGGTGGCGTCCAGGAACACCTCGAGGCTCAGCTCGCGCGGACCGCTGCCGACGAACTCGGGCAGCGCCGACTGCCCCGCCATCCGCGACGGGGAGCGCCGCCACTCGGTGGTCTTGCGCAGCTGAAGGGTGGAGGGGTTGAACTGCAGGTTCAACCGTGCGATCGTCCCGCCGGGTTTGGCACCGACGGAGGCCGGGGGCTCCTTCAGGGTCAGCTGGGCCCGGGTCCGGCTGGAACGGGCTGGGGACACGGCGGGACCTCCTTTCCGGGAACGGACACGTGGGGAACGGATGTGTGAGAGCGGTTCAGGAAGGGCGCAGCCCCTGGTGGGCGATCTCCAAGGTCTCCACCGCCGCCCGGGAGTCGGCGGGGTCGAAGGACGGGCCCTGCCAGCGCACCGGAACGATCCCGGACACCTGCCAGCTGATGATCCGGGTCAGGTCCGGTTTCAGCGCCACGATCTCGCCGTCCTTGGGCTCCACCCGCTTCAGCGTCTCGTCGAGCCAGCGGGCGATCTTCGCCGTGTCGGCGGTGACCGGCCGGGTGAGCGTGATGTTCGACCAGGTCACGCGGCCGGGTAGCTGCCAGGTGAAGCCGTTGTTGCCGCCTTCGGCGTACGTCTCCATCTCGACCTCGGCGCCCATGCCGGAGCAGGTGTGGAAGGCGCCCAGGTCGTTGCCGCCGATCGCGAGCCGGAAGAACACGCTCGTCGCGAAGATGCTGTCGGTCATGCGTCCGCCACTAGTCAGTCACTCGTCAGTCGGTCGGTCGGTATGTCGGTCGTCAGGGTCGGTCGCCGGTCGGTTGTCGGTCGGTTGTTCGTCGTCCGTCGTGTGCCCTCAGCGGCGTCCGTCGTAGGGACGGCCGGTGCGTTCACGACCGCGCCGCAGTTCGGTACGCAGCAGCCGCGACACGGGGTCGAGCAGGCGGCGCGCCAGGTCGTCGAGGTCGAGGCCGGGGTCGTCCTGAGGGGCCCCGGGGCGGCGGGCGGCTGACGTGCCCGAGGCGGAGGACTCGGACGGCTCGGAAGACGCCGAAGACCCGGCCGGCGGCCGCGACCGGCCGCGCGCCGGTACCTGCTTGACCTGTACGCCCTTGAGCAGGTCGCCACCGCCCGTGCCGGTGGCGTCGCGCTGAACGGGGGTGGCCGGCCCCGTAGCCGGCCCGGGGCTCGGCGCGACGGTCCCTGGCCGGACCACGGGGACGGTCGCCGTCGCTGCCGGGGAAGCCGTCGGGGGGTCCGAGAGCGGCGGCGCCTGCGGGACGGTCACCGGCAGGGACTTCGCCGGTACGGCGGTGGTCGCCGGGCGGAGCGGCGCGGGACGGACCACCGGGACGCGCTGAACGGGAGCAGAGGAGGTGGTCGTTCGCGCAGCCGTGTCCTCGCCCTGTGGTCCGGGGTGCGCGGTCGTGACCCGCCGGACGTGCGGGCGCGCCGGGACGGGGGCGGACGGGCGGGGCGCCGGGCGCCCGGAGGCCCCGGCGGACGGTGCGGTGCTCGGCGCGGTGTCGTCCGGGGAGGCACCCGGTGCGGCGGGCCGGCGCGCCGCCACCACGGGACGGCCGCCGGAGCGGGCGGCGGCGGGCGCCGCCACTCCTTCCGGGGTCCGGGTGCTCAGGGTGAGCGGGCGGGCGGCGAGCAGGGCCAGGGTGCGGGGCCCGGCCGTGGCGGAGTGCGTTGCGGAGCGGGTCACGGTGAGCGGGAGCGTGCCTGCCGAGCCGGAGTCCCGGGCGCCTGTGGTGCCTGAGGCCACGGCCCTCGCCACGACCACCGGGCCCGGGGCCGCGGGGCCTTGGGACCGTTGCGTGGCGGAACCCGTTGCGCCGGAGCCCGCCGCCCCGGAGCCCGCTGCGTCGGAGCTCGGCCCACCGGACGCCCCGCCCGGGCGTCGCGCGTTTCCCGCCGCGCCTTCCCCGGCTACGGGGTCCGCCGGTGCCGGGCGGTCGGCCACGGCGGCCGGGGGCGGCGTGACCAGCGGCGTGGCGGGCCCGTTCGCGTGCGCGGGAGCTGCCTTGGTGGTGCTCCCCCTGGTGGAATCGTCCGCTGGGCGGCGCTGGACGTCGACCGTCCCCAGCAAAGGGGCGTCCGCTCCCGGCGCGCGGGGCGCGGCACCGGCGGGCGGCACCGGAGCCGTTGCGGAGCCGTGATCCTGACGTACCGGAGCACGCTGGACGTCCGGGCCGGACGCCGTACGGGAGGCGCGGGCACCGGACGGGGCCGCACCGGGCAACTCAGCGCTCGGCGGCAGCGCGGGCAGGGGCGCGCCCAGGCCGCCGCGGGCACGTGCGCCGGTGTCGCCGACGGCGGAGGCCCGACGAAGAGTGTCGGCAGGGGCAGCCGGAGCCGGTGATGTTCCCTTCGTCCCGCTCGAACCGCCGTCGTACGGCTCCGGGGTGTCGGCCTGGCGCTGGACGACGGGCAGCGGCGCGCCGGACGCGGTTGCCGCGCCGGTTACCGGGGCGTCCTGCGCCAACCGGGTTGCCGTGGCGGGCAGTTCGCTCAGTGGGGCGCCGAGGGCCGGGCGGCTGCCTGCGGGTGCGTCGGTGCGCTGTACGGGGGCGGTGGAGCCCGCGCTCGTAGGGGACGGTGCTGCCGTACCGGAGGCGACAGCGGTTGTGGCGGTGTCGGGCGCCGCGATGCTGGAGGACCGCACCGCGGCGACACGGCGCACCGGTCCGGCCGGGCGCCGGGCGACGGTCAGTGGAGGCCCCAGGGAGCCGAGCCGGACCGCCGGCCGGCCCTCGGCCGGGCCGGAAGCACGGGATACCTCCGGCTGCCCGCCTTGCCGAGCGGGCTCGGGCCCGGGCGGCGAGGCGGGCGGCCGGACGGCGGGGCGGGACGCCTCGCCACTGGAGCGGGCGGGGCGGGACGCCTCGCCACTGGAGCGGGCGGGGCGGGACGCCTCGCCACTGGAGCGGGCGGGCCGAGCCGCCGTCGTTCCCTCCGGGGCGCGATGGACGGCCGGGGCCGCAGGCGTACGGCCCCCGGAACCGGCCGATACCGCAGTGCCAGGGCCGGAGTTCGGCCCGGACGCGCCGGGCCGTGGCTTGGAGGCGGCCCGGCTCGCCACCCCGTCGGCGGCTGCGGGCGCAACCACCGCCACACGTCGCACGAGCGGAGTGCCGGAGACGGCCGGTCGGCCGCCGGTGTCGGCGGGGGCCACGACCGGGCCGGTGCCCGGCTGCGCGGCCTGTCGGACCGCGGGAACCGGCGGGGAGAGCACGGCGGGGGAATCCGAGGGTGTGAGGCCACGGGTCCGGGGGGCGTCGTCGCGCGAACCCCTCTCTCCCGGAGCGCTGTTGTCATCCGGAGCGCCGTTGTCCTCCGGAGCGCTGTTGTCCTCCGAAGCACCACCGGAGGGCCGTACGGCGGACGAGCCCGGCCGGGGCGCCGCCACGCCTGCCTTCCGGCCCGTCGGGCCCGTCCGGCGGGCAGCCCGCGGGGTCGGGGCGGCCGTCCGCCCGTCCGGGGTCCCGGAATCCGGGGCCCCGTTCCCCGAACCGTCCGCCCCCTCCGGCCGCAGTGCCCTGAGCAGCAGCGGCCCCCCGGCGGTGTGGGTGGGCCGAGGAGCCGCCGGGCGGGTGACACCGTGCACCAGTCCGGTCGGAGCGGCCGGGAGCAGCGCGTGGCCGAGGCCGCTGTCGAAGGCCGGGTTCTGCCAGGCGGCCAGGCCCGCGCGGAAGGCGAGGCCGTCGCTGACACCGAGCGGGGCGCGGGACACGGTGAGTTCCGGCGCGGCGGTGCGGCGCCATCCCCCGTCCCAGTCGCCGGGCACGGGAGGACCCGGGTCGCCGGGTGCGTTCCGGTCCGGGCTCGCGCCGGACGGGCCGTCCTCGGCGGCCCGGCGGCGCCACCAGTCCCGCCATGCCATGTCCTCAACCGCCTTCGTTCATGCGGGTGTTGATACGGGCGATCTCGGTCACCCACTGCCGGCGTTCGTCGTGGGTGAGGTCGAGGATCTCCTCGCGCTGCCAGTGGAAGTGATAGGCGATGTACGCGACCTCCTCCCGGAGCCGGGGAAGGGCGTACGTCACGATTCCCCCAGGCGCCCACCCGAGAGGTCGACCTCGAAGCCGCCCTCGCAGTGCGGGCAGGTCACCGCGGCACGGGTGTGGCCCTCGCTGTTGACGCGGCGGTAGAAGTCCTGGAGGAAGGCGACGTCGGTGGCGTACATCCGCTCCACGATCCCGGCGTGCACATCGGTGATCGTGCCGATCCGGGTGATCACCTGGCTCAGCAGCACCACGCTCAGGTACGCCGGGTTCTCCTTGACCCGCAGGTCGATCTGCGGACGGAGCTCGTCACGGGCGGTGGCCAGGCGCATCGCGCCGTGCCGGTGCACCGTGCCCGCCTCGTCCACGTAGCCGCGCGGCAGTTCGAACTCGAACTCGGTGCGCAGCCCGTGGTCCTCCCGTCGCGGCGGGGCGGTGGCGGGGGTCTCCGCCTGCTGCGCCGCCTGGGCGGGCGCCGTCATCGCGAGGATCTCGTCCAGGTTGCCCGCCGTGACCGTTCGGCGCCTCATTCGAGGGTGATCTCCTCGAACACGATCGTCACGGACTCGGTGGCCGGAGACGACTCCCCCGCCTTCAGGGACGGGCCCTCCCACTTGGACACCCAGCCCTGCATCAGCTGGATACGGCGGACGGTGTTGAGCTCGGAGTCCATGATCTCGATGGTGAGGTTCTGCCGCGCGGAGGACACGGCGCCCTTGTTCAGGGTCTCCTTGATCCACTTGGTGAACTCGCTGCTCTTGTCGAGTCCCCGGGTGATCGTCACCTCGCCGGCCTGCCGGGCGCCGGGCTGCTTGCGGATGATCTGCTTGCCCTGATCGCTGACCTGCTTGACCTCGACGACGTCCTCCTCGACGGTGAGCCCGCTGATCTCCTGGATCGACTCGACCCGGTAGCCGCCCAGCTGCACGCCGAAGACGTGGGTGGAAAGAGCATCGCCCTCTGCCATGACTGTCTGTCACCTTTCCTTGCGGGTCACTCGTCGATGAGGCTGGTGCTGTCGGAGAACTGGGCCAGGCGGAACACCACGAACTCCGCGGGTTTGACCGGCGAGACGCCGATCTCGCAGATGACGCGGCCCTGGTCGATGGACTCCTGCGGGTTGTTGTCGCGGTCGCACTTCACGTAGAACGCCTCCTCCGCCGTACGGCCGAACAGCGCGCCCCGGCGCCACTCCTCGGTGAGGAACGCCGTGACGTTGCGCCGGATGCTCGACCACAGCCGGTCGTCGTTCGGTTCGAACACCACCCACTGGGTGCCCAACAGGATGGACTCCTCGAGGTAGTTGAAGAGGCGGCGCACGTTGAGGTAGCGCCAGGCCGGGTCGGAGGAGAGGGTGCGGGCGCCCCAGACGCGGATGCCGCGGCCGGGGAAGGCCCGCACGCAGTTGACGCCGATCGGGTTCAGCAGGTCCTGTTCGCCCTTGCTGAGCCGGACTTCGAGGTCGACCGCGCCGCGCACCACCTCGTTGGCCGGCGCCTTGTGCACACCGCGCTCGGCGTCGCTGCGCGCCCAGACGCCGGCGATGTGACCGCTCGGCGGGACGGTGGTGTTGCGTCCGGCGGCCGGGTCGAAAACGCGCACCCAGGGGTAGTAGAGGGTGGCGTACCGGGAGTCGTACCCCGCCTCGTCGTTGCGCCAGGCGCGCACCTGCTGGGCGCCCAGGCCGGGCGGGGTGTCCAGGACGGCGACGCGGTCGCCCATCTGCTCGCAGTGCGAGATCACCGCGAGCTGCACGGTGCGCACGCCCTCGGCGTCGATGTCGCCGCGCTGGTAGGCGCTCATCAGGTCGGGCACCGCGACCATGGTGATCTCGTCGATGGTCTCCAGGCCGCCGAACCCGGTGCGGGCGGCGGCGTCGCCGACGTACTCGGCCGCATCGAGACGGGCGACCTCGCCGGAGCCGTTCGCGGCGGGCGCGGCCGGTGCGTCGGGCACCGCCAGGGTCTGGGCGGTGGGCCTGCTCTGAGCGGCGCCCTGCTGCTCGGTGACCTGGATCAGCTTGGAGGTACGGGCCTGGTTGACCAGGTAGCCCTTGACGTTCTTGCGGGCGGAGGCCTCGTACGTCTCCACCACCTGGTCGCCCTGGCGGACGAGGACCTTGAAGCGGTCCTCCGGCGGGTTCTCCCCGTCCGCGTCGGCGACCTCGACCGACACCCCGGTGACGCCCGGCCTGGCGGCGACCAGGAAGCCGCCGAGGGCCACCGGCTCCGCCGCCTTGTTCGCGCGCCGTCCGGCGTCCGCCGCCGGGGCGGAGGCGTCCGCGGCCCGGCCGCCGATCCGCACGATGTACGCGGCGCCGCCGCCGTTGGCGAAGTAGCCGTAGACCGACAGGGGCAGGTAGGCACCCTCGGTGAAGCCGCCGAAGAGCTGGGTGTACTGGTCCCAACTGCTGACCAGCGTCGGCGTGTGGAACGGGCCGCTCTCGGCGAACCCGACGAACGCGGCGACGGCGGTGCCGACCCCTTCGATCGGTCGGGCACCGGACTGCACCTCCTCCACGTACACGCCCGGGGTGAGGTACGTCGGCATGCTCGCTCCTTCGGGTCCTAACGGGTCAGTCACCTGTGTCCAGGCCGAGTCTGCGCGGCGGGGCGGACGGGGCGACAGGGACGCGGGGACCTGGGCAGGGGCAAGATCACTGCCTTTGCCGCGCGTGTCAACGGCCCGGCGGTCGCACCGACTTGCCCTCGTTCTGCCCGCACGGTCCTGGACGCCCCGTTCGCCCGGGCGGTCCACTGAACGCGGCAACAGGAGTGCGCCGACGAGGAGGCAGCGACATGCGGACGTCCGGGGCGCACACCGAGCAGACCGAGACCGCCCGGCACTCCGCGCGAGGACCGGCCGCCGCCCGCCGGGAGACCTCGGGTGGCCGGGAAGCCGCCGGCAGCCCCGTCGTGCCGCCCCCGCTCACCGCCGACGCGCTCCGGGCGGCACAGCGCGGCGCCGGCAACGCCGCGGTGGCCGCGATGATCGCACGTCGGGCCCGTACCGCACCCGTCGTGGAACAGCAGGACCCGGGCGTGCACGAGGTGCTGCGCTCGGCGGGCAAACCCCTCCCGGGGCCGGTGCTCCACGACATGGAGGCTCGCTTCCAGTCGGACTTCTCCGACGTACGACTGCACACGGGAGCCGCGGCCGCCCGCTCGGCCCGCGCGATCGGCGCCCGCGCCTACACCTCCGGCAGCCATGTCGTGATCGGCGACGGCGGCGGCGACAGGCACACCCTCGCCCACGAGCTCACGCATGTCGTACAGCAGCGCAGCGGCCCGGTGTCGGGCACCGCCACCGGCCACGGGTTCGCGGTGTCGGACCCGGGCGACCGCTTCGAGCGGGCCGCCGAGGCCAACGCCCGCAAGGTCCTGTCCGGTCCGGCGCCGCGGGTTCAGCGCGCACCGGAGAGCGACGGGCACGGGGCCACGGCGTGCGGCGCGGCGGGGGCGGACATGGTGCAGCGGGCCAGCACGACCACGCTGGAGAACGCCGTCGTCGCCCACTACCAACCCGGCAAGGCGGGCGCCGAGCAGGCGGACAACCTCACCATCCAGCGTCCCAGCAGGGTGACCGGTCCTATCACTCCGACGGGCACGAAGGGCCGGCCGGCCGCGCCCAACCCGATCGCGGTCAAGAAGCTCCACGCCGCCTACAAGACGGCGAAGGGTTCACGTGGGGCGCCCTCCGAGGGGCAGGTCTGGAAGGACCTGTTCGGCGGGGCGGGCTACGACCGCGGACACGTCATGGGGCTGGAGGTCGGCGGCAGCGACGTCCCGCAGAACATCGTCCCGCAGTGGTCCCTGAACCAGGGCACCGGCATGTGGCGCAAGATCGAGCAGGCGCTGGTGGGCCTGGGCGCGGGCAGCCTCCGCTTCGAGGTGCACTACGGGACGGCCCAGGGCAACCACCGCCGGGTGATGATCCCGACCAGCATCGACATCTTCCTCGACAACGTCTCCTCCGCCGTCCCGTACAACACGTGGGAGAACGAACCGGACGCCAACGACCTGATGCGGGCGGGCCGTGACCCGAGCGACCTGGCGCACTACTACACGGAGACCAAGGACCGGCTGAACGTCCAGGCGCCGCTGACCGAGGACGAGATGCAGAACTTCGCCCTGGCGGCACTGGCCCAGGAGATGGGCACCGCCCTCTCGTACAACGACTACGAAGACCTCAGGGCGCAGGGCCGGACCCCCGCTGCGGGCAGCAGTACCGCCGCCGCCCACGCGCAGGGCATGACCCGCACGGACATCCCCAAGGACCGCCGGAACAAGCGGATCGAGTCGTACATCGAGGCGGGGTGGGTCACCAGGTCCGGCACCGGCGCCACAGCGACCTACACCCTCGGGGACGTCCCCGCTCCCGCCCCGGACAGCGACACCAGCTCCAGCAGCGAGTCCGAGACGTCCGACGTGGACATGCCCGACGGCTCCCAGCTGCCCTCCCCGGGCCAGCCGTTCGCCACCATCGACTTCGGCTCGCAGGGCAGCAGTTCCGACTCGGACTTCGAGGACAGGATGTCCACCGGCTAGTAGATTGTCGCGGCTTAACTTTGCCGTGTGGTTGGGTAGAGGTGGCGCAGTTTCACGCGGGCGTCGTCGGTGGTGAAGTGCCAGTCGACTTGGCGCTGGTCGCTGTTGGTGTGCTGCTGCCAGGCGGCGAGTTCGGCGTTGAGCACGGAGAGGTCGTCGATGCGGCGGTCCAGGCACTGGCGGGTGAGGGCGGAGAGCTCGATCTCGGCGATGTTGAGCCAGGACCCGTGTTTGGGGGTGTGGTGGATCTCCAGACGCTGTGCCAGCGCGAAGGCTTTCTCCGGGTCGAACGCCTCGTAGAGCGAGGCGATGCTGTGGGTGTTGAGGTTGTCCATCACCAGCACGACCGCGGCGGCGTCGGGATAGTCCACGGTCAGCAGGTGCTCGACCTGGCGCGCCCAGTCGACCTTGGTCCGGCGGGGCCGGGCATCCACACGTCGCCATCCGCGCAGCGGCTCCACCCAGCAGAAGATCGAGCAGGTCCCCGAGCGGACGTACTCGTTGTCCTCGCGCCGGTCACGGCCCGGCCGCGCGGGAAGCGGATCGCGGACGTGGCCGAGCAACTGGTACGGCTTCTCGTCCATGCACACCACCGGACGCTCCGGATCGCAGGGCCGGCGGTAGACCGCCAGGACGTCCTCCATCGCCGCGGCGAAAGCCGCATTCGCGGCGGGCGGGATGGTCCAGCACTTCTTCAGGTGAGGACGCAGTTCCGTTTTTTTAAGACCCGGCCGATCGTGGAGTGGTCCAGGTTCGGGAGGTCCTCGATCAGCGCCACGTGCCTCTCCAGCAGGCGCAGCGACCACCGGGCATGTCCCTTGGGCGGCGTCGAGCAGGCCAGCGCGATCAGCCTCGCCTCGACCTCACCGGTCACCGGGGAGGGCACCGGGGGGGCAGGCGCGTACCTTCCGGCCGACCGTGGCCCACACATCGCCGCCGGTCTCCGCATACCGCTTCGAGATCAGCCGGACCGACTCGCACGACACCCCGACCCGGTCCGCGATCACCGCCCGCGGATCGACCTCGCCGACCGACGTATCCAACACGAGCAACACCCGCGCCCGTCTGATCATCGACGCGCTACGGACCCCCGTCGTCGTCACGCGCACCAACGCCCGCCGATCTTCGACACTCAACGCAACCGGATACTTCTTCTGCGAGGACACGGCACCCCCGCCCGGCCGAACGGAAGCAACAAGGGGAGCTTGCCCGACCCCAACTCCACCAATCAGAGCCACACTTAGCAGCGACAATCTACTAGGCACCGGTGGCCACCTCCAGGTACGGCCCGAACTCGCTCTCCAGGACCAGCCGTCCGAGCTTGCGGTACTCCTGGGCCACGGCCGTCACCAGCTGCCGCATGGTGAGCGGGCTGCCGGACTCGGCCGCGAGGTAGGCCGCGGTCACCGCGCACGCGCGGATGGATCCGCCGGCGAGCTCGAAGCGGTCGGCGCAGAACCCCAGATCCAGGTCGTCGGCCCGGGGCAGGCGGTCGCCCAGGCAGCGCTCCCACAGGGCGACGCGCCGGCCGGAGTCGGGCACCGGGAAGTCGGCCACCACGTCCAGCCGCCGGGTGAACGCCTCGTCCAGGTTGGCCCGCAGGTTGGTGGTCAGCACGGCGATGCCGTCGAACGACTCCATGCGCTGCAGCAGATACGCCGACTCGATGTTGGCGTGCCGGTCGTGCGCGTCCTTCACCTCCGAGCGCTTCCCGAAGATCGCGTCGGCCTCGTCGAAGAGCAGCACCGCGTTGACCGCCGAGGCCTCGGTGAAGATCCGCTCCAGGTTCTTCTCGGTCTCCCCTATGTATTTGTCGACGACCGTGGACAGGTCCACCACGTAGAGATCCATGCCCAGGTCGGCGGCGACGACCTCGGCGGACATGGTCTTGCCGGTGCCCGACTCGCCGGCGAACAGCGCGATCACACCGCGTCCCCGGCCGCCGCCGGGACGCATCCCCCACTGCCCGAGCACCTGCTCGCGGTGGCGGGCGCGGAGCGCGAGTTCGCGCAGCCGACGGTGGGTGGACGGCGGCAGCACCAGGTCGTCCCAGCCGACGCCCGGCTCCACCCGGCGGGCGAGCCGGTCGAGCCCCGCGCCGTTCTGGGCGCGTACGGCGGTGCGCAGGTCGTCGGGGCAGAGCGGGCGGCCCGCGAGGGCAGCCGTGCGCACCGCCACGTCGGCGGCGCGGCGCAACTGCCCCGAGTCCAGGCGGTGTGCGGCGACCGCCTCGGCGAGCGCCTCGACGTCACCGGTCGCCAGGCCGTCACGGGAGCCGTCACCGCAGTGGTTGTCGGCCGCCCGTTCGAGGGCGTGTCGCCAGCGCGCGACCTGCCGCTCGGGCGAAGGCGCCGGCACGCTCAGGACGACGGGGGTGTCGGCCGCCCACTCCGGGGCCCAGCCGACGGTTCCGTGCGTGAGCAGGGGCGTCCTGCGCAGCGCCGCGCACAGAGCCCCGAGCGTGCGGGCCCGTTCGGTGGGCTCCCCCGGCAACGCCTCCAGGGGGCCGAGGACGACCCCGGCGCCGGTGAGGCGGGCTTCGAGGGCGGCGACCCGGGCGAGATCCGGTACGTCGCCGGGGCGCCCGGCGAGCGCCACCGCGTCCAGGACGAGCGGACGCAGCCCGGCCGCGCGCAGGGCGGCGGTGGCCAGCCCCGCCGCGTCGCCGCCCCGGCTGCGCAGATGGACGAGGCCGACGCCGGTGCCGGCCGCGGCCGCGGCGCGGTGGACCTCCGCCGCCTCGGCGGTCGGGTCCGCACGGGCCTCGCCGAGCACCCCAGTGAGCCGGGCGTCGGGCCGGGCACTGCCCAGGAGGTGCCCGGTGACCCGGTCGGGAACCGCCAGCACCCGTGACAGTGGCGGCCGTTCTGCCTCGGTGACCTCCACCAGGCCCCCCGCGATCAGTGGTGCTCCGGGTGCGAGGCGGAAGCGGGCGGAAGCCGCGCCGGCGAGCCCGCACAGTTCCAGGGCGAGTCCGACCGTCGGCCGACGACGTGTCAGGTCGTCGTTGAGGTAGCCGTAGAGCCGCTCGAAGCGCGCGTCGAGGTCGGGCGCCACCGCGACCAGGAGCAGGTCCAGGTCCAGCGGGGACAGGCCGAACCGCCGGGCGAGGCCGTCGAGGACGGAACCGGCGGGCGGCTGCCACGGCTCGTGCCCGGGTACGGCGAGGCCGCCCGGCTCGTCCAGGATGCGGGCGGCCGCGTCGGGGGTGAGGTACTGGCCGCGGTACGGGTCGTCGGGATCGGGGTCGGCGGCACGACGAACGGCCACGGCGTGGCGTACCCGCTCCTCGACCGTCTTCAGCCGCGACCACAGGGGTTCCACGTCGGGGGATTCGGACACGGCGTCACTCGTCACGGGCCCGGCGGTGTGCGTCACGGCCGGCGGTCCCCCCGGAGGCGGCGACGGGCGGGGGCGGGGCCCCGCTCGCGCGGGCCGGCGAAGCCGTCCGGGCCCGGGTCGGTCGCCTCCTTGTAGCGCAGCCGGCGGCCGGGCGTCGCCTCCCCGTCCTCGCTCCGGTCGGCGGAGCGCACGACGAGACCTTCGGTGACCGGCGGTGCGGTCCGACTGGTCACCCCTGCGAGCGGCGCCCGTACCCGTACCTGGAGGGATGCCTTCATCTCCCCGCCGAGCGCCGACCACACGTCGGCGGCGGACGGCGCGGGCGCCCCGGCCCCGGTGGTGTCCAGTGCCACCGTCAGGCCTAGTTCGGCGAGCGTGCCGGTGAGCAGGCGGGCGGGCAGGGTGTCGGTGGCCACCAGAGTCGCCAGCACCTGCGAGAGCAGGCGGTGCTCGTCCTGCGGGCGGTTCGCCCACGCGGTCACCAGGTACGTCAGCTCGAACCAGCGCGGCGGCGAGCGCCGTGCCACCGGGTATCCGTCCGCGTCGTACACCTCTCCGGCGCCGCTGCCGCGCCGGGTGGCGTCCTCCCGGATGTCGTAGAGGAAGACGCAGACGGTGGGGGCACTGCGGCGCGCCGCCCAGTCCCGGGTGGGGGCGTCGAAGACCACCTCGACGCCCGACGCCTCCAGTCCGGACTCGCCGAGCAGCCGGCGCAGCCCCTCGTCCACCTCGTGGATCACCGGCGGGTCACCTCGTCGGGCGGCTGGATGCTGCCGCTGACCACCAGGAAGCCGGTGGTGACGGGCGAGAACCCGGGGCCCTTGGCGGTGATGACGCGCGGCCCGGTCTCGTCCTTGGCGAGGATGAGCAGCTGGCCGATGAACGTGCCGTCGGGACCGGGGATCGTCGGCGCCGCCGCCGCGGTGATCCCCGGCTTCCAGGTGAGCCGCACCGGCACTCCCGGCGGGAAGTCCTTGCCGCGTACGGAGGTGACGAAGCCGGGCTTGCCGACCTTCGGCACCGCGACGATACGCGGCTGGAGGATGCGCAGCCGCTGCCTGGCGGTGTTGTCGCCCTTGTCGGCGTCCGTGCCGGTGGTGGTGAGCACGCCGGTGACGCGACCGGTCAGCGCCTTGTCGGGGCTCAGGACGACCCGGACGACGGTGCTCGCGCGCGGCTTCAGGTCCGGCAGCGCGCACACCCAGGATCGGTCGCAGCCCTCCGGCGGCCCGTTGGTGGGGATGCCCTCGGGCAGACCGATGTGCAGCCGCAGCCCGGTCGCCAGCGCGTTGCGGCCGTTGCGGACCGTGTAGGTGACCACGACACGCCCGCCGACGTAGCCCGGGTCGGGCTGGGCGGTGACCTTCACCCCGGGTCCGGCGTCGGGCGCGGGCGGCTCGGCGGGCACGGTCGGGGGTGGGGCGGGGGTCGTCGGGGGCGGCGCGGGGGTCGTCGGGGGCGGGGCGGGTGCCGTCGGAGGTGTGCCCTCGCGCACCGGGACCACGGTCCGGCCGGCGTTGTCGCTGGGCTCGGGGTCCAGGACGGTGCCGGTGACCGACCAGTCGACGGGCTGGTCGCCGGCGGTGAGGCCGGTCAGGGTGACGCGCACCGGGACGGTGGTGCCGGGCTGCACCACGCCGACATCGCACTGGTCGGTGGTGGCGTCGCAGGTGCCGCCGGGCCAGGTCACCTCGGCGACCTGCACGCCGGCCGGCGGGGCGATGGTCAGCGTGGTGCCCGGGGAGGCGGCGGGGCCCTTGTTCACCAGGTCCACGCCGACCGTGGTGGACCTGCCGACCGTGACCTCGGGGGTGGTGCCCGGCGCGTGGACGGCGAGGTCCACGGACTGCTGGACGCTGGGCTCCTTCTGGCGGCCGGGGAGGGTGCCGGTGAGCGGTGTGAGATCGCCGGAGCCGACGTCCAACAGGCTCAGCTTCTCGGGGCTGTTGACGGCGACGGCGGCACGCGAGCTGATCACCAGGCCCTTGCCGTCGGCCGTCCAGGCGGCGTCACGCGGCTGGAACGGGCCGGTCGCCGAGGTGTCCGGCAGCTCCCGGCCGCAGGCGCCGGGCAGGCCGCGGGCGGCGGCGGGGGTCAGCACCCGGCAGTCGTCGCCCCTGAGGGATGTCAGGAGGATGCCGTCGCGCTCGTCGATCCGGCCACCGCCGCTCTTGCGGTTGAAGGCGATGGCGGTCCCGTCCGGCGAGAACGCCGGGCTGTCGTCGATGACCTGGCAGGCGCCCGGGCAGATCGTGGCGCTCAGGTCGCGCTGCTGGTCGAGGTGGGCTACGGGCACGGTCCAGATGTGCTTGTTGCCGCCGTTGCCGTTGATCAGCTCGTTGCGGGTGAAGGCCAGTGTCCTGCCGTCGGATGACCAGGTGGGCTGGGCGTCGCCGCCCGTCCGCTCCCCGGCCGGTGGGGTGATCCGCCCGGTTATCGCGCCGGTGGCCACGTCCGCGACGAGGATGTGGCTGGGCCCGCCGACGCCGCCCGGCGAGGTCCGGGTGAAGGCCAGGTACCTGCCGTCCGGGGAGAACGCCGGATCGGTGTCCCAGTCCGTCGCTCCACGTCCGGCGAGCGGCAGCGGCGCCGCGTCGGAGCCGTCGGCGTCCGCCATCCAGATCCGCTCGATACGGCCTTCGGAGCCGTCCTCGAAGCGGGTCACCACGATCCGGCGGCCGTCGGGCGTGTAGCTCTGCCGCTCGGTCCACGGGTCGTACCCGGACGCGGGCTGGAACAGCGGGTCCTGGGCGGGATCGGTGTGGGTGTCGGCCGCCGGGTCCTCCTTGAGGATCGTCAGCCCCAGATCGCGCGGGTCGGAGCCGTCCGACCGGACGTCCTGCAGCGTCACCACGTGCGGGCCGGGCGCCGAGACGCGCTCGACCACCGCACTGCCGCCGTCGAGCGAACCGAGCCAGGTGACCGAGGAGACCTCCCGGTCCTCGCTGAGCACCACCGAAGGGGTACCGGCGGAATGCGCGGGCACCCGGAACACATGCTCCCAGTCACCCTCGCAGGAACACGTGCGGTCGGGGCTGAGGAACAGCACCCCGTCCCCGTCGGGCAGCCAGGCTGCCCCGTGCGTACGCCAGCCCGCCTGCTCGCCCGCCAGCAGCGGCCCGTCGCTGGTCCCGTCCGTCACCCTCAGCCTGGGGTCCGACTGCCCGGGCGCGGTGCCGGTGTACGCGATCAGGTCCTTGTGGGCGGCGTCGTTCACCGGGTTCCACACCGGTTCGGTGGCCGTGCCGTTCACGGGGTCGGTGACCCGGGTGACGGTGCCGCCGGCCAGGGGCCGTACATAGATCTGCTCCCCGGCCGGCGCATCGGTGTCGCTCGCGTACGCCAGCCGCCGCCCGTCCGGGGAAACCGTCGGGCACTCCTCGTTCGCGGGGGTGTCGGTGAGCCGTGTCAGACCGGTGCCGTCGGTGTGCACCAGCCACAGGTCGCGCTGCTTCCCGCCGCCCGGGCCGCCCGGCTCGGCCGCGTCGAACACCACGGACCTGCCGTCCGGGGTCAGGCGGGGGTGCGCGGCGTCCATGCCGCTGGTCAGGCGCCGTACGGAACCGTCGCCGGACCGCAGATAGATCTGCGGGGTCTTCTCGTCGCGGAGGCTCGCGAAGACCACCTGGTCACCGAGGGCGGACGGCTGGACGTCGTAGTGGGCCGGGCCCGCACCGAACAGCGGGGTGCTGGAGGTGCTGCCGGCCACCCGGCCGAGACTGCGGTGCCGGGTGCCGGCGTAGGCGATCCGGGTGTCCGCGGTGCCTGCCGCCGCGGCCCGCGGTGCGGACTCGGCGCTGCCCTGCCCGGATGCCGCCGCCACTGCGAACAGCGGGACGAGCAGCAGCAACGCCATGCCGAGTCTCCCCAGGCGGTACCGCCCGCCCGGGCCACCGGTTCCCATCGAGATCCCCCTCGCGGTCTGGTGCGGCACGTGGATGTGCCCCCGCCACCCTGCGACGGCCGCGCGCGACGCGGCAGGGCGGCGGGGCCGTACCCGGGGGAAACGTGCGGTGTGCTTTCGGGCAGCACCGGCGTACCCGGCATTCGTCAGATGAGTCCGTTCCGCAGCGCATAGCCCACCGCGTGGGCCCGGTTGCGGAGTTGGAGACGGGTGATGATCTCGTGCAGGACGTTCTTGACGGTCCGTTCGGAGTACGCGGTCTTGCGGGCTATCTCCGCGGTGTCCAGGCCCTCCGACACCAGGCGCAGCATGTCCGCCTCCCGTGTGGTCAGCGTGGACAGGGACAGGCCCCGCGGATCGAGCGCCGAGCGCTGCAGGGCGCCGACGTGGCTGAGCAGCTTGCCCAGCAGGTCGCCGGGGAGCACACCCTCGCCGTTGGCCGTCGCCAGCACCAGGTGGGCCAGCCGGTCCTGATCGGCCTCGCCGCGGCGCAGCACCGCCGCGACGCCGCACTCGATGACGCGTTGGAGCGCGTCGGAGCCGAGGGTGCTCACCACGAGGCCCACCCGTGTGGAGGAGTTGAGCCGCAGCCGGTTCAGCAGCTCGGCCACGTCGTCGTCGACGTTGTCCACGACCACCAGCGACACCTGGGCCTCCTCGGCATCGGCTTCGGCGAGCAGGTCGACCTCGGGACGCTGGCGCAGCTGCTGGACGACGCCGACGCGCAGGATCGGATCGGCGGCGTAGAGGACCACGGTCACCCGCTCCGGTCGGCCGGTGCGAAAGGCCCGGTGCCCTGAGCCGGCGGTTGCGGACTCGTATGACGTGGGGGCGGACATGGCGGGGCGTTCTCCTCTGCGCAAAATGTGTGAGGTACCTGTCCGGAGTTCGCCAGACAGGATCGGTGGGGCCGGGGAGGAACGCCGGAAGGCGGCGCGCGGGAGCCCTCGGACGACAGCAACGACCCACTTCCAACAGGCGAGTTGATCGTGGCTCCGCGGGCACCACGACTGCCCGGGTGTTGCCCTCGCGTCCCTCGGCGCGCCCCCGCGGGCGTTTCTAGGGTGGTGGCGTGACGCCTTCTGCAGCCTCTTCCGGTCCCGGTGCGCCCGGACTCGACATCCCGGTCGTGACGGTGGCCCCGGGCGGCACCGCCACGACCAGTCTGACTGTCCGCAACGACAGCGACATCGTCGAGGCCTACAGTCTGGAGGCCGTCGGGGACTGCGCCTCCTGGACCACCGTGGAACCCGCGCGGGTCTCCCTCTACCCCGGCACCTCCGAAACGGTGACGATCCGGCTGGCACCGCCGCGCTCCCCGGAGATCCGGGCCGGCGAGATGCCCCTGGCGGTACGGGTCCTGCCGACAGAGCACCCCGAGGCGGTACGGGTCCCCGAAACCACTGTGCACGTCGCGGAGTTCCACGAGCTGCGCACCGAGCTGCTCCCGCGCCGTCGGCGCGGCTGGCTGCGCGGCCGCTACCGGCTGGCGGTGCGCAACGAGGGCAACACCCCGGTGCAGGTGGGCTTCACCCCCGGCCAGGCGGGCGAGGAGCTGGCGTTCGCCTTCAGCCCTGCCGAGCCGAAGCTGGAGCCCGGCGAGTCGCTCGAGGTCGGACTGCGGGTCCGTACGGGCAAGCCGGTGTGGTTCGGCTCCCCGGTGGCGTGGCCGTTCACCGTGGACACCGCCGAAACCGGGGACCGGGAGGGGAACCGGCCGGACGAGACCGCCCACCGGCCGCCGCTGGACGCGGAGTTCGTCCAGATACCCGTCTTCCCCAAGTGGCTGCTCGCCCTGCTCGCGGCGCTGCTCGCGCTGCTGCTCGCGTGGTTCGCGCTGGTCCGCCCGGCGGTGCGCAGCGCCGCGAAGGAGGCGGCCGACGAGGCGGTCCAGCCGCGCCCCACGCCCGCCGGGGAGCAGGGCGTCAACGGGCGGGCACCCGGCAACGGTTCCGGTGGCGGCGCGAGCGCATCGCCCGGCGCACAGGGGTCGGGCCAGGGCCTGGGATCCGGATCGGGCGGCGACGGCACCTCGACCGGTGACGGCACCACGGTCGGCGGCGGGCAGCAGAGCTCGGCGACCATCGATCTGAAGACGTCCGGCGGGGAGACCAAGACCGGTACCTACAAAGTTCCCGAGACGAGCGTATTCGGGGTAACGGACATCGTTGTCGCCAACTTTCAAGGCGACGAAGGGGTGATGACGATCACCTTCGGCGATCGCAAGATCACCACGATCGCCCTGGAAACCTTTCGCAACCAGGATTATCACTGGGTCACCCCCATCAAGATCCCCGCGAACGACACCGTGACCATCGAAGTGACCTGCGCGGAGCCGGGCACTCCGGCCACCGGCCACCGGGCGCAGGGATGTCACGAGGTGCTGAACGTCAGCGGTGTGCTCAGCCGCACCAGGCAGTGAATCGAACACCGAACTTCCCCATCATTCTCGATCATTGGTGACTACATCTGTAAAGAGCGGCAACTGGTTCCGTCTGGAAATCGATAACATCGGGTCTGAAAACCGGCACCCGGGCTGATGGCGGTCTTTTCCCGTTCACCTGTTGGCGATTCACGCGATCCGGCGCCATGGCCCGCACTCCTGCCGGCCGTACGACACTCCGCGCCCGCCCCCGGGCCCAAGCGCCGGCTGTCAGCGGCGGCCGGCGTCGCGGGGCGGGGTGGGGTGGGTTACATGGACTGATCGCGAGCCGGCGGCGACCAGCGAGCCGTTCGCACCGGCCCGGCACTGCTGACCGGCTGCGCCGTCGCGGCTTCCGCCAGTGGGGGCACCTCCGCCGGCGGAGCCTCCCGCCGGCGCCGGACGTCCCGTCACCCGAAGCGGACCTGGTCCGTCGCGGCGTGCTCGGGCGCCCGGCCGCGCCGTCGTCCGCGGCGGGCGGGCTCGGGACGGAAGCGGTTCCGCCACGCGTCGTCGCGAACTCGGCCCGCGCCTTGCCGCAGATCGCCTGGAAGAGGCGCGGCGCCCCGGGACGGTGTCCGACGCCGACTGGACGGTCCACGACCACGGGAGTCTCGACGTACGGCGGTGGCGGATCGGGCGGAGGAACAAGGGCGGCGTGGCCGGGTGGCCCTCCGGGACGCCGTGCGGCTCACAGACCGTGTTCGTCCATGAGGCGCATCAGGTTCCGCTTGCGTTTCTGGGCGGTGCGCAGGGTGGCGACGTACGCGGCGAACTCGTCCTCCGTGCCCAGGCGGCGGTGGCAGTCGCGGATGCCCAGCAGCAGGCCGACGAGTTGCTCGTAGACCGTGTTGCCGGTCTGCTGGGTCAGTGGCTCGGCCAGGCGCAGGTAGACGGTGAGGGCGTCGGCGGGACGGGAGGCCCGCGCCTGGTCGGCAAGGGTGAGCCACTGACGGTCATGGGCACCGGTTCGGGTGGCTGCCTGCCAGGCGGCGTCGACGTCCTTGTCGTCGAGCAGGGCGTCGACCAGGACGGGGCCGTCGCCGTACCGGCCCTGTTGCGGCCGCTCCGCGTCGGCACGCAGCAGGGCCAGGGCTCCCTCGCGCTCGTCCGGCCAGCAGTCCGCGGTCCGCGCGGCGGCACGCAGCTGCTGGTATGCGAGCAGAGAGCGGCGGGCGCCGAAGTGGCCGCGTCGCAGGGCGACGGCATCAGCGAGTCGACCCGCCCGCGCATAGCGTTCGCAGAGATGGTCGACGAGGGCGGTGTCGACGGCGGCAAGGTCCCGCGCGTCCCGGATGCCGCGTTCCGCCCAGCTCAGGGCTTCGTCGGAGCGCCGGGCGGCGTCCAGTTCGCGGGCGATGACCAGGTGCGAGTGACCGTTCGGCGAGAGGTCGGACGCGTGTACGGCGATCACCGCGTCGATGTCTCCTCCGGCCTTGGCCAGACGCTCCATCAGGTACTTCTCCGCCCAGCCGCGACGGTTGCCCCGCCACGCCTCGAGCGCCAGCTTCCGCAGGACGGCCATTCCCTCTTCGCCGAGGACATCCTCGTAGTCGAGCGGATCGATGTCGGTCAGGCCGTCGTCGATGCCGCCGAGAGCATGACCGACCAGCCAGCGCGCGAGTTCGCCGGGGTCGGGGCGGGCCGCGCGGCAGGCGTCGAGGTGGGCGTCGGCGAGGTCTGCGCCGATCTGCCCGAGCCATCCGTCGGAGTCGTCGACGCTCTCCACCGCCTCGGCCAGCAGCCGCATCGCCTCCCGCGCCAGGGTGATCGCGTCGGCGGCCCGGCCCGAGCCGGTCAGCGCGCCGATGGCGGACACCGCCTGCCCGGCCTGGTCGGCGTAGGCCCGGGCATCGGCGTACTCGACGTACCCGTACTGCGCGAAGGGGCCGATGTCGAGCAGCTCGCGGATACGGGACCGGACCCCGGCCAGGTCTCCGCGAGCACTCGCGGCCCGCAGCTCCAGACGCCGACGCAACTGCCGGTCCTGATCGATCTGTTCGCGCAGCAGAGCGAGCAACTCGTCCCCGGACAGGGCGGACAGCCACCCGTCGAGGTCCTGGACGCGCTCCCGGGCCGCCTTCTGCTGCTGCGGCAGCCTCTCCTGCTGGGCGAGCACCTTCAGACCGAGCGCGACGAGGTGCTTGCAGAAGTTGCCCTCCATGCCGTACGGGCAGTCGCACTCGCCGGCCGGCCCGCCGGGCCCGTCCAGGGTCAGCTCCACCTCGTAGCGCTCCGTGCCGTGGACGCTCGCGGTGACCCAGCCGTCACCGACCTCGACCCCGGACACCGCGTCGAGATAGCCGAGGCCGCGTTCGAAGGAACGTGCTCCGGCCAGCGTCCTGAGGTCCGCCTCTGTGAAGCCGCGCAAGATTCTTTTCCGCTCTGATGTGGTTCTGCACTTGATGCCCTGCCAGCCTAGGGATGCAGGGGCCGAGAACGGACGGCTTCGATGGATTCACCTCCGACTCGACCGTTGCCAGGGGCGAAGCACGCCGCCCCGGGTCGGTCGGCCGCCCTCGCCGCGCGGGGCGTTGAACAACTCGCCGCCCTCCCCGCAGTCGTCGAGGACCGCCTCGCATACCGGCGAAGCGATTCGGCAGCAATTGTGCCGTCGTGGTGTTTACTTGACTCCAGGCGACAGCGTGGGAGGGAAAGTGCCCATACCCGGACTGGAGTTAGTGGCCGGAGCGGCGGTCGGCTACCTGGTGAGGAAGGTTCGGAGAGTGGGTTCCCGAGCCGATGCCGAGGTCGACCGGATCCTCGACGAGAGCATGGATGCCCTGCACGAGCTGGTCAGTGGGGTCGTCGGCGACGATCCCGCCGTCACACGGCTGCTGGAGCAGGCCGGCGAGGGCGAGGTGACCGAGCGCACGACACGGCGGGCCACGGACGCGATCGCCGACATGGCGGAGGAAGATCCCGGCTTCGCCGCCGAGTTGGCCGCGTGCGTCGACCGCCTGCAACGCCATGAGGCCGGACTGGCGCAGCAGGGTGGCGTCAGTGCGGCTCGTGACCTCCGGGTCGAGACCGGTGGCGTCGTCGTCGGAGGGAATGTCTCGGGAGGAGTGACGACCGGGCACCCCCCTTCGACGCCGGGACCGCACGAGGGCTGAGCGGTTCCGGGGAGACGTCCGCCCAGCCGACGATCGCGGCCGGTACGGCGGCGATCGCCGGCGGAGTCGTTGCCGCGCGCATCGACCATGTGCATCTGGCACCTCCGCCGTCGAACGGCCCGGTCACCCGCCCGAGGGCGATTCACGCGCTTCCCTCGCGCAATCAGGCGTTCACCGGGCGAACCGCCCTGCTGCAGCGCCTCGACGCCGGCCTGCAGCACACGGGAGAAGGCGGCGCCGAGAACCGGGGAGTGGTGTCGCTCATAGGGATGGGCGGCATCGGCAAGACCCAACTGGCCCTCGAATACGCCCATCGCCACGCCGACCAGTACGGGCTGGTGTGGTGGGTGGGCGCCGACCAGCTCGCCGCGGTCATGGCGAGCCTCACCGCCCTGGCCTCCCATCTGGGGCTCACCGCCGTCCAGCCGTCCCTGTTGATCCGGGCCCTCTGGCTGGAACTCGCGGCCAGGCGGGACTGGCTGCTGGTGTACGACAACCTTGACGATCTCGGCGCCATGAACGACCTCCTCCCTCCCCACGGGGGAAGGCTCCTCATCACCAGCCGCGATCCCCGCATCGGACGAATCGGCACACGCATCGACGTCACCGAGTTCGAACGGGACGAGTCGATCACGTTGCTGTCGCACCGCTGTCCTTCCCTGTCACCCGACGACGCGGACCGGGTCGCTGCCGCGGTGGGCGATCTGCCCCTCTCGGTGGAACAGGTCGGGTGTTTCCTGGACGAGACCGGCCTGGAGACCGCCGACTACCTCACGCTGCTCAGGTCTCAGCCGACCGCGAGCGGCCTGGACGACCGCACCGTCTCGGCGCACCCCGGCCTGGTGTCGGTGGTCGTCACCAGCCGTGACCGACTGGTGACGACCGGCGGTCCGGCGGCCGCCGCCCTGCTCGACCGGCTCGCCTTTCTCGCCCCCGAGCCGATCCCGCTGGGCTCCGACCCCGCCGTCGGGCCGCCCCGGTTCGGCGTCCAGCTCGGTGACACCGCGACGGCCGCTCTGGCCGTCCGCAAGATCGTCACCCTGGGGCTGGCCCGGCACGCCGACAACGCCCTGCAGATGCACCGCCTCATTCACACCCTGCTCAGGGCGAGGCTTCCGTTCGACGAGCGCGGGGTGATCCACCACGCCGCCGAGGAACTGCTCGCCACGATCGTCCCGGGCGACCCGGACACCCCCGCATCCTGGCGCGAGTACGGGCTGATCGTTCCGCATGTCCGGGAGCTGCTGTCGTCCGCCGCGGCCCTGCCCGGGATCCCCCTGGACGCGGAGGCCTTCCGTAGCCTGGTCCTGAAAGTGCAGCGGTATCTGTACGTCTCCGGCCAGTCCCGGTCTGCGGTCGACATCTGCCGGATGACCCAGGAGTCCTGGACGGCCCGGCTCGGCCCCGACCATCCCGACACGCTCCACTCCGGCTACAACCTCGCGTCCAACCTGTTCGAGCTCGGTGAGTACGCACAGGCACGGGAGGTCGACCAGGACGTCTGGGACCGGCGGCGCCGTGTCCTCGGCGTGGACCATCAGGACACCATCCGGTCGGCGCACCAGCTCGCGGCCGACCTCTGCGACCTGGGGGACTTCGCCGGGGCGCGCGCCCTGGACGAAGAGGGGTGGCGGCATCGCCGCCGCCTGCTCGGCGAGTACCATCCCGACACGCTGCAGTCGGCCCACTACCTGGGCTCCGACGTGTATGAGCTCGGTGAGCTCGAGCAGGCCCATGACATCAACCAGGAGGTCTGGAAGCGGCGCCGGCAGGTCCTCGGCGAGTACCACCCCGACACCCTGCACTCCGCGCACCATCTCGCCTCCACTCTGTGCGACCTGGGCGAACTGGAGCGAGCCCTGGAGATGCAGCGGTGGGTCCTGAGGCAGCGGCGGCAGCTCCTGGGCGAGGAGCATCCGGACACCCTGCGTTCGGCGCACTACATGGCCATCACCCTCCACCGGATGGCCGAGTATCCCCAGGCGCGGGCGCTGAACGAGGACGTCTGGAACCGGCGCCGGCGGCTGCATGGCGACAACCATCCCGACACTCTGCGCTCGGCCTACAGCTTCGCGGACGATCTGCGCGCCCTGGGGGACTACGCCCGCGCCCGCGAACTGCACCGGGACACATGGCAACGGCGATGCCGCGTGCTGGGTGAGGACCACCCGGACACGCAGCGCTCGGCCCGGGCACTCATGGAGGTGCCCGTACCCCCGTGATCAGTGATCACCGAGCTCGGTCCAGAGATCGGCGATCGCCTCCGCGGCCCGGACGACGATGTCCGGGTCGCGCAGCAGGGCCATGCGGAGATGCCTCCGGCCCAGGTGCGGTGACGACCAGTAGAACCTCTCGCCGGAGAGGACGTGGACGCCCCGCTCGGCGAGGAGCCCGCGGACGCGCTCTCCGTCCAGTCCGTCGGCGGCCACCTCCAGCCATGCCAGGCCCAGTTTCTGGGTGTCGTCCGTTCTCAGGAATGAGGCAGGGATCGTTTTCTGGAAGAGTGTCCGGTTCTTCACGACCAGGTCACGTAAATAGCGGCCGCCGTCGGCCTCCGCCAGACGCACGAACTCCGTGATCAGCCGGACGGTGAAAGGCGAGAGGTGGAGCAGGAAGTCCGAATGCACCTTCCGGACAGCGTCGGCAAGTCTCGGCGAGACGCTGAGGAAGGGCGCCTTCAACTCGGCCGCGGGCCAGACCTTTCCCGTGTCCTCGATGACCACGCAGTCTATTCTCGAACCGGCGAGGATCCCGTAGTGGTCGTAGACCTGATCGTCGGACAGGTAGACCCGGAAGCAGCCGTCGAGAACGAGGAGCTTGTCCTCGGCCCGGCAGTATTCGACGATTCGGGTGAACGCCTCCTCACCGGTCACGGTACCGGTGGGGTTGTTGGGGCTCACCAGGAAGATCACGTCCGCGGTGAGCGTCTCGAGCAGCCTCTCCAGTGCGGCCGGCCCGTCCGTCAGCGCGGTCTCCGGAAACGGCTGAAGAGGTATGCGGTGGCGCAGCAGGATGTCGGCGATGTTGTCGAAGCAAGGCTCGATCAGGGCCACCGAAAGCCCCCTGAGACGCAGCACATTGGCCACGATCTCGATCGCCATCGAGGCGGAGTAGGACATCAGCCCGGTGAAGTGTTCCGGGATGTACGACTGCGCCCCGAGCCTCAGGTAGCGGCGTATGTACTCGGCCTCGGCCCGCCGCCCGCCCCTGCGGTCGGACTCGGCGAAGAAGCGCGCCGAGTCAGCGATGATGGCGGATTCGGCATCGGTCCAGGAGCGGAACGCGTGGCCATCCGACAGATTGCGTTCGAATGGGAGAGCGTCCACTTCCTCTTGCGTGAGATTGCGCTCGGTCACCCTCACCCCTTGTGTCCAGATCGACCGTCCCCGCCGTGACCGCCTCTGGCCGTCTCCCGGCTCTCGCCGGCTGCAAGGCGTCGGTCTCCCCCTTGACCCCGGTTATACCCGGACCGCCCCCGGGCAAAGCCGGGGATCCGACTGCCCTGCGGAGCCGGACGCCGCACAAGCCGACCGCGCGTCCGAGCCCCTGGCCACGGGCACGTGTAGGCCGCCACGTGCCGATGGGGCGTGTCGGCCGGTCCGGGATCGGAGTCCCCACGGCGGCATCCACCGACCGCGCCCGGCGCCGAGAGCGCACCCGATCGAGCGGGGAACACGCCGGCACAGCCGAACGGGTCCACCCGCCGCCCGACGACGGGACGGGAGATGTCTCGGTCGCGTGAGGGTGATACCCCACGGCCGATGGTGCCCGCGCCCGGGCAACGGGCGCCGGCTGCCGAGACAAGGGCACAACCAGGCAATTGGCCCCCGCGCGGCCCGCCATCCCGGGATCGGCGGGCCAGCGCCCCGAAAGACGCCGTCGCGGGGTAACCGGAACCTACGCCTCCGACGGCCAAAACGGAAGCCCCGGATTCCCGCAACGGTCGAGCCACACCACCAGAGGCCCCGGATCGACCGGATCCAGGCGGGAACCCGGGGCCGGAGGCCGGCGGCGGCACGGGCCCGGATCGGAGTTCGCCCTCTTCACCGCCGAGAGCCCAGCGGCCCCCGGGGGATCACCACGACGGCACCTCAAGGTCGGGCGAGCGGGCTTTCAGAGGAAACACAGAGCTTCCGGCGACTGGCGCGGGCCTGCGCCCTGCGTTAGATCTGACATGTCATGAACATGGTGGAGATCGAGCCGGATCACCGCCGGATTCCCCAGATTCGAGGAGTGACCCCCATGAACTTCTCACCAGCACGGTCGTTAGGCACCGTGCGTCCCGTCATCCAGTCCGTGTTCCGCCTGGTGACCGGTTTCCTCTTCGCGTGTCACGGCGCGGCCTCCTTGTTCGGAGTCCTGGGCGGCGCCCATGGCGGCGGCACGGTCCCCACCCTGCAGTGGCCCGGTTGGTGGGCCGCAGTCATCGAGCTGGCAGGTGGAGCCCTGGTGGCTCTTGGCCTGTTCACGCGAACGGCGGCCGTCATCTGCTCCGGGTCCATGGCCTACGCCTACTTCAGCGTTCATCAGTCGAACGCGCTGTTTCCGATCGACAACGGGGGCGAACCGGCCGTCCTGTTCTGCTGGGCGTTCCTGCTGATCGCCTGCCTCGGCCCCGGCGCCTACGCGGCCGAGACGCTCCTGAAGACGGGCAGGACCACCCCAGCGGCCGACGGGGCGGCACCAGCGACCACCTCATAGGCTCAAGCGCCGGCAGAGCGTCGGCGCAGCAGCACGGAGCCCCTCGGCAGGCACGAGGGGCTCCGTTGTGTCACGGCTCGGATCGGCCGCCGCGAAACGGCGCGCTACATCTCCTCGTGCCCCAGCAACACGTCCACCTGCTCACCGCCGGGACCGTCGATCTTCACCGGCGTGACCACCGGCGGGTAGCCGCCGGCCACCACCGTGTACTCGTCGCCGGAGAGGTCCGTGAAGGCGTACGAGCCGTCGGGCCCCGTGGAGCGGGCCGCGACGACGTTGCCCTCCCCGTCCAGCAGGGTGACCCGGGCGTCCTCCGCCGGGCGGCCGTCCCGCGTGCGTATCGTGCCGCGTACGTCGGCGGCGGGGCGGAGCTCGATGGTGTGATGGACATCCTCGGCGGTGACGGTCAGAAGGGAGGCCGCCGGGCGTCGGCCCGGAGCGGTGACCGTGACCGCGTAGTCGCCGGGCAGGAGGTCGGCGATCCGGTAGGCGCCGTCGGTCCCCGTCGTCGTGGAGGAAGCCACGGCGCCGCGCTCGTCGGTGACGACCACCAGGGCGCCGGACAGTACCTCTCCGGCCGCGTCGCGCACCGTGCCGGACAGGGCGCCCGTTCCCGCGGGCATCACCAGGTCGTAGGCGATCGGGGCGCCGTTCAGGGAGAGGGTGGCGACCTGTGGCTGGTGTCCGGCCGCCGAGCCGATGAGCACCAGGCTGCCGCGGGCGGCGGTGGCCACGGTGTACGAGCCGTCCTCCCGGGAGGTGGCCCGGGCCACTTGGCGACCCGTCGGGTCCAGGACGGTGATCGCGGCCCGGGCCAGCGGTGCGCCCGCTCCGTCCCGCACCCGGCCGCGGATCACGCCGCCCGGGTCGTCGGTGGACGAGCCGTCGGTGGACGAGCCGTCGGTGGCCGCTGCGGTGGCGGCGGCCACGGGCTCGGAGGCCGGGGCAGCGGCCTCCGGGGTGGCCGGGGCGGCGGAGGGGTCCGCGACGGACGCCGGCGTCGGCCTGCGGCGGAAGAGCAGCACCGTCACCAGCACGGCGAAGGCGAAGAAGCCCGCCGACCACCAGTACGCGGTGGAGTAGCTGTGCAGCGCGGCGTTCACCTTGACCAGCGGGTCGGTCATGTGGTGTTCGGCGTAGTCCGTCGCGGCGCTGGTGGCGAGGGTGTTGAGCAGTGCGGTGCTGACCGAACCGCCCACCTGCTGCGTGGTGTTGACGGCCGCCGAGGCCACGCCCTGGTCGCTCGCCTGCACGCCGAGGGTCGCGTAGCTCATCGCCGCGGGCATCGACAGGCCGAGGCCCGCACCGATCAGCAGCAGGGGCGGCAGCACATGGGCGGCATAGCCGCTGTGCAGGCCCAGGCGGGTCAGCCAGACCATGCCGCCCGCGGCCAGCAGCATGCCGATGGGCACGATCACCTTGGGGCCGGTCTTCGGCACCAGCCAGTTGGTCGCCAACTGCGCCATCACCATCAGCGCGCCCACCATCGGCAGGAAGGCCACGCCGTTCCTCACCGGCGAGAAGCCCAGCGTCGCCTGCAGGTAGTAGGTCAGGAACAGGAAGACGCCGAACATGCCGGCGGACGAGATGAGGACCGTGGACAGGGCGGCGCCGCGATTGCGGTCGGCCAGCACGCGCAGCGGCAGCAACGGGTGCTTCGCCCGGGCCTGCCAGAGGAAGAACGCCAGCAGGAGAACGCCGCCCGCGGCCAGGAAGCCCCAGGTCATCCAGTTGCTCCAGTGGTGCGTCTCCGCGTTGGCGAAACCGTAGACGATGCCGAACAGGCCGCCGGAGACGAGGATCACGCCCGGGATGTCCAGTCGGGGCCGCTGGGCGGGGACCGAACCGGTGATGAAGGTGATCGCACCGACCAGCGCGAAGACGGCGATGACGTCGTTGACGTACAGCGTCCAGCGCCAGTTCAGGTACTCGGTCAGCAGACCGCCGAGGACGAGGCCGACGGCGGCGCCGGAACCGGCGATGGCGCCGAAGACACCGAACGCCCTGGCGCGTTCCTTGGCGTCGGTGAAGGTCGTCGTGAGCAGGGAGAGCGCGGCGGGAGCCAGCAGGGCGCCGAACAGGCCCTGAATGGCGCGCGCGACGACCAGCATGGTGAATCCGTTGGCGGCGCCGCCGAGCGCGGAGGCCGCGGCGAAGCCGACCAGGCCGATGATGAAGGTGGTCTTGCGGCCGACCAGGTCGGCGAGCCGGCCGCCGAGCAGCAGCAGGCTGCCGAAGGCGAGCGAGTAGGCGGTGACGATCCACTGCCGTCCGTTGTTGTCGAAGCCCAGGTCCCGCTGGGCGGACGGCAGGGCGATGTTCACGATCGTGGCGTCGAGCACCACCATGAGTTGGGCGAGGGCCATCACGCCCAGCGCCCACCATCGGTGCTTCGGCCGGGCATGGTGGTGGGTCGGCCCGGAATCTGTGGCCGGGGCGGCTTCGGTCTGGATGAATTCCATGTGATCCCTCTTGCGGGGCTCAAGGGCTCCGGGTGCTCAGTGGCTCGTGTGACTCAGTGCCTTCTACCCCCGAGGCGGGGGAAGGACGACGGTGTCCGCCTTTGCGCCGGAGGTGCGGGATGTCGGGCCGGGGTGCCCGGGGCGACGGCCGTGCCGGCCTTCGCGCCGGAGGTGGACGGCGCGTCCGGACCATCGGTCCGAAACGGTTTCGTACACCGGCACGAGCGTAGGGAACCAGCCAGCGAAACGCAAACGTTTCGATCGGCGTCCGCTCCGCGCCTCAGGCCCCGGTGCAGCCGAACCGGCGCCTCGTGGTGGGCGAGTTCCCCGGGCGCCGGACCCCTCGATGCCCCGCTGGCACTCCCCCGGGCCGCGTCGGCGCCACGGTCAGGGAAGCGTGGGCGAGCCGCTGTTCGGGGCGTTGCCGTCCAAGGTCGTTCCCTGCCGTTGCTCGACCCACTGCCGGAGTTCCTCGTCGCCCACCTGCTCCATGGCGGCGAGCAGGTCCTGGCGCGCTCGTGCGTCCCGGTCGGGTTCGGGGAGCAGCAGATAGCGGTTGACGGCTCGTCGCAGGGACTCACGGGACTGTGCCGCCAGGACGTAGCGGGGACCGTGCGCGAACACCTGCCGGAAGCCGGTGAAGAACAGGGCGCCGCCCGCGATGAGGGCGGTGAGCCAGGCGGGAGCATGGAGCCCCGCCGCCACGACTGTGGACGAGGAGGTGGCGAGGGCCCCCAGCTCGGTGACGCGGTGCCACATGCGGGCCGAGTCGCGCACCTCCTCGTAGAAGGCCAGCTCCTCCCGGGCGAGGGCGAGCACCGGGTCGGGGGCCTGCGACCAGGTACTGGTGTCGGGTCTGCGTCGGCGCATGGGTACATGGTGTCCTGGCCGTGCCCCGCCCGAAACAAGGACTCCGGCGACCACAGCGCCGTACCGGCCGTGCGCCGCTGCCGGGGTGCTAGGCCTGTGCTAGGCCCCCTTCGCCGTAGCCCTCTTCGCCGCCGTCTTCTTCTCCGCCGTCTTCTTCGCCGTCGACCCCTTCGCCGTAGCCTTCTCGGCTGCCGTCTTCGCGGCCTGCTTCGTCGACGTCCGCTTCGTCGTGGTCCTGCCGGCCGTCGTCCTCGTCGCCGCCGGCGCCCTCCTCTTCCCGTCGGCACCCTTCGGCTCCGCACGCGCCGCCTTCCGCTCGGGCAGGCGTCCGACCTCCCCGGCCTCACCGACCCCCCGCGCCTCCTTCGCCGCCCGTACGCTCTTCTCCAGCGCCGCCATCAGGTCGAGCACCTTGCCGCCCTCGGGCTCCGGCACGGTCGGCGGTTCCCTGCCCTCCGCCTTGGCCGCGATCAGTTCCTCCACCGCCTCGCGGTACTCGTCGTGGAGCTCGTCCAGGTCCACCTCCCCCAGCGTGTCCATCAGGGCGTCCGCCAGGTCCAGCTCCTTGTCCCGGACCGTGATCTTCCCCTCCGGTGCCAGGCCTTCCGGCGCCCGGATCTCGTCCGGCCACAGCAGTGCGTGCATGGCGAGGACGTCACCGACCGGGCGCAGCATCCCGAGCCGTTCCCGGCCCCGCAGGGCGAACTTCGCGATCGCCACCTTCCCCGTGCGCTCCAGCGCCTCACGCAGCAGCGTGTAGGGCTTGGCGGCCGGCGTGCCGTTGGCGCACAGGTAGTACGCCGTGTCCATCTGGAGCGGATCGATCAGGTCCTCAGGAACGAAGGCCACGATCTCGATCGTCTTGGTGGTCGGGATGGGCAGCTGCGCCAGGTCCTCGTCCGTGATCGGGACGACCGAGCCGTCCGCGTCCTGGTACCCCTTGCCGATCTCCGCCTGCGCCACCTCGCGGTCCTCCAGCTCGCAGAACTTGCGGTACCGGATCCGGCCGCCGTCCTCCAGGTGGATCTGGCGGAAGGAGACGGAGTGGTTCTCGGTGGCGTTCATCAGCTTGATGGGAATGCTCACCAGGCCGAACGAGATGGCGCCGTTCCAGATGGATCGCACGTTCCGCCCCTTTTTCCGATGAGTCAGGGGATTTCATGGGGTCGAGTCGGGTTCCATGGGATTCTCATCGTATGACGCCGATCACAGAGGTGGAGGGCCGGCGGCTGGCGCTCAGCAACCTGGAGAAGGTGCTCCATCCCGCGACCGGCTTCACCAAGGGTGAGCTGCTGCACTACTACGCCACCACCGCGAGCGCCCTGCTGCCCCATCTCCGCGACCGCCCGCTGTCCTTCCTGCGCTATCCGGACGGGCCGGACGGGCAGCTGTTCTTCGCCAAGAACGTGCCGCCGGGTACGCCCGACTGGGTCACGACGGCCGAGGTGCCGCGTACGGAGGGTGCGGCCCGCATGGTGCTGATCCAGGACCTGGCCAGTCTGATGTGGGCGGCCAATCTCGTCACCGAGTTCCACACCCCGCAGTGGCGCATCGACACGCCCGACATCGCGGACCGGCTGGTCTTCGACCTCGACCCGGGGGCACCGGCCACCATCGTCGAGTGCTGCGAGGTCGCCCTGTGGCTGCGGGAGCGGCTGGCGGCGGACGGGATCGAGGCGTACGCGAAGACGTCCGGGTCCAAGGGGCTGCATCTGCTCGCGACCGTGGAACCGACGCCTTCGCAGCGGACGGCGGACTACGCCCGACAGCTCGCCGTCGAGGCGGAGAAGGCCATGCCCCGCCTCGTCGTCCACCGGATGACCCGGAGCCTGCGACCCGGCAAGGTCTTCGTGGACTGGAGCCAGAACGCGGCCCGCAAGACCACCGCCACGCCCTACACACTGCGTGCCCGGGCGGAGCCCACCGTCTCGGCACCGGTGACCTGGGAGGAGGTGACCGACTGCGCCTCGCCCGGCCGTCTCGTCTTCCGCGCCGCGGACATCGCTCCCCGGTTGCAGGCCTACGGGGATCTCATGGGTCCGCTCTGCGACCCGGGGCAGGGGGTGCCGCTGCCCTGAGCCCCCACCCGCACCACCGTCACACCCGCGTCACACCCGGGCCCATGTATGCCGGTCCCGTGCCATCGCGTGCAGCGCCTCCACGTCCGCCGGCTTCAGCATGCCGCCCGAGCGGGCCAGGCCGGGCAGGTCCGTGTCCCTCAGGACGCGTATCTCGCGAAGCGGTGTCGCGATCTCCAGGTGGGCGGGCTCGGTGACGACCAGCACGGGGTGCACCTCGGCCGTCAGCGCGTACGACGCCCGGTCCGCGTCGGCGCGCACCTGGCGCAGCAGCGGCCACGGCTCCTGGCGGCCCAGCCTCACCATCGGGTCGGCGACGCGGACGCGCTGTCTGCGGGCGCAAAGAGAGCACACCGCGAACAGGCCGCCGGGGCCGATCGCCAGGTGGTGGATGCGGTCGCCGCCGGGCAGCGGCACCGAGTGCAGGGTGCGCCAGCCCGCGCCCTCCAGGCCGTCCAGTGCCTCACCGACCGCCTGCTCGGCGGCGAGCGCCCGGCGCCGTGGGTCCGGGCGCAGCCGGTGTGCGGGGGCCGGGTCGCGGTCCAGGGCGATCAGCAGGGCCTCGCCGGGCCGGTTCGGTGCCAGGTCGTCGTCGGGGTGGAGGGTGAGCCGGGCGAGCTCCGCGGGGGTGGGCACGGGGGGCGGCCCCACGGTCACCGGGCCCGTCAGGAACGGGCCGAGCGTGTCGAGCACGTCCTCGCGCAGGTCCTCGCTCAGCAGGTTGACCCGGCCGGTCTCCCGGTCGTACCAGGCGATGTTCCGCCCGTCGGTGCCGCACACGTACAGGCGTTCCTGTCCGTGCCGCCAGGTCGGTACGACACGCAGTCCGTCCATGCACCATCACCCCTCGTCCATGGGAACAGGCGGGGTGCTCCGGGGGCAAGAACCCGGCTACCTTTGTGAGCAGTTGGGGACTCGGTGGGAGGCGCCGTTGCGGACCCGCAGAAAGCAACCCGATGTTCCGGCTCCCGACGCCCCGTGGAGCGAGATCGTGCCCGGTCTGTGGATGGGCGGCCATGAGTTCAGGGGGCGCTCCGGGGAGCGGGAGTTCGCCGTCGTACGTGACCAGTTCGACCTGGTGCTGACCCTGCTGCGGCTGCCCGGGCACGGGCCCGACGAGGGGGTCGAGCACCATGTCTGGCCGATCCCCGACGGTCCGCTGGACGGAACGCAGCTCGCCGGCGTGATGCGGCTGGCGCAGGCCGCCGACGACGCGCTGGAGGACGGCCGGCGGGTGCTCGTCCGGTGCTATCACGGGTACAACCGTTCGGGTCTGGTCGTGGCGCATGCGCTGGTGCGGGCCGGTCACACGGCCGAGGAGGCGATCCGGATGATCCGCGCCCGGCGCGGCCCCTGGGCGCTGCACAACGAGCTGTTCGTGGAGTACCTGCGGGCGGGTCTGGACACCGCCCGTCTCCTGGAGGAACTCGCGGAGTAACCTCACTGGCCGGTCGTAGAGTGAACAACCGGTCATCAGGTGAGCAAAAAGGACGGATGTCCCCGTGTGCCCCAGCAGCCGTCGTGTGTGCCCGGCCTTCCGCGGCCGCCGCGTGCGCACGGCGTCCCACAGCCGTCCCGTGCACGCGGCGTTCCGCAGCACTCCCGCGCGCACGGCCCTCGGCGTGGCGGTGGCCGCCCTGCTGCTGGCGGGCTGCGGCGACTCCGGTGCCCTGCGCGGCGCGGGGCCGACCCCCACCGCCGTCGGTCCCGTGCGGCTGTGGCCGCAGCTGCCGCCCGCCTCGACGCCCGCCCTCGACTACGGCGAGGCGGTCACCGAGACCGTCAAGGGCATCACCGTTCCGGGTGATGACATCCACCGGGTGGATCCCCTGGACGTCGTACGGGCCGAGGTCGCCGCGCACCCGGACGCCTACTCGGGCCCGCACGCGGCGTACGCCGAGACGCGGGAGCGGCTGAAGGACTGCGGCGGGACGGGACCGCCGGCGCGGCAGTGCCCGGTGCTGCGGGCGTACTACCGCGATCTCACCGGCGACGGCGAGGACGACATGGTGCTCGGCATCCGCTTCCCGGACGACCAGCTGGCGGTGCGTGTGTACACCGTCGAGCACCACCGGCTGGTGCAGGTCATGGGCACCTCGGACAGCGTGATCAGTGTGGAGCTGGCGGGCCGGACCCTGATCATCCGCTCGCCCTCGACGCTGCCGGGCTACGAGTTCCGCACGGAGTGGACCTGGGATCCGCACCAGCACGCGATGCTGGCGACCCGGGACGAGATCGTGCGGGTGGGCACCGCGCCCCCGCGCCGGCCGGTCACACCGGCCCCGTCCGCCCCCCGCGTGCCCGTCCCGCCCTCCTCCCCCTCGGTGGCGCCCGTCCCGTCGGAGAGCGCCCGATGAGACCCCTCGGCCGCACACTCGGCCGGCTGCCGCACTGGACCGCCACGCTGACCTGGAAGGCGGCCGCCTTCATCACCGTCATGTGCTGCGGTCTGGCCGCGCTGCTCGGTGTGCTCGTCCATGTCCAGGTCACCGACCGGACCGTCGGTGAGGCCCGCGGCCGGGCGCTGGCCCGGCTGTCGGAGGCGACGCAGGCGTACCAGGCGGGCGACCGGCTGCCGCACGACGCGGGCGTCGACCCGCCGGGGCTGCCGGCGCCGCTGCGGGAGCTGGCGGCGGACGGATACCGCGGCACCATGGTCGGGACCCGCGATCCACAGCCCACGATGTGGGCGGCGGGCCCGGCGGACGGCGGCCGGGCGCTGGCCGTGCAGGTCGACTACGCGCAGGGCGCCCGCATCATCGACGCCCTGGACGAGGCGATCGTGTGGTCGTCGGCGCTGGCGAGCGGCGCGACGCTGTGCGTGGGAGCGTTCGCGGTCACCCGGGTGACCCGGCGGCTGCAGGCGACCGCGCGGGTGGCCCGGCGGATCAGCGCGGGCGACCTGGACGCGCGCGTGAACGACCGGCGCGCGAGGAACCCGGCGCGCCCCCAGGACGAGGTGGCCGCGGTCGCGGGCGCGCTGGACACCATGGCGGCCTCGCTGCAGGGCAAACTGCTGACCGAGCAGCGGTTCACCGCGGATGTGGCGCACGAGCTGCGCACCCCGCTGACCGGGCTGCACGCGGCGGCCGAACTGCTGCCGCCCGGGCGGCCGACCGAGCTGGTGCGGGACCGGGTGGCGGCGCTGCGCACGCTCACCGAGGACCTGCTGGAGATCTCCCGCCTGGACGCGGGCGGCGAACGGCTGGAGCTGGCCGACGAGCGGCTCGCGCCGCTGGCGCAGCGGGTGGTGCGGGCCGCCGGCACCCCGGTCGAGGTGCGGGTGGTGCGGGACGCGCGCGTGGAGACCGACCGGCGGCGGCTGGAGCGGGTGCTCGGCAATCTGGTGGCGAACGCGCACCGCCACGGGCGCGACCCGGTGGTGCTGACGGTCGACGGTCCGCTGGTCACCGTACGGGACCACGGGGCCGGCTATCCCGAGTACCTGCTGGCGCACGGACCGCAGCGGTTCCGCACCGAGGGCGGCGCCAAGGGGCACGGCCTGGGGCTGACGATCGCGCTCGGGCAGGCGGAGGTGCTGGGCGCCCGGCTGGAGTTCTCCAACGCGCCGGGCGGCGGGGCCGTGGCCACGCTCTCCCTGCCGGCGACCCCAAGGAGTACCGGAACGAGCTGACAGCCCTGGCAAACGGGACATACCGCTCATCGCTTGCTACGTTCCGCACATGATCCAGCCCGGAACGCCAGGAGCGGGGACCGTGACGCCGGCGGACGCCCCCGCCCCCGCCCTGCGTCTGCCCCGGCGCCGGGGCACCGAGTTCGGCCTGATCGTCCTCGCCGTGCTGCTGTCGGTGTACGGGTACTGCGCCGTCGGCCTCGCCCGGCACGGCGCCCTCCCGCCCGGCGCACTCCGCTACGGCGCCGGGCTCGGCGCGCTCGCGCTGCTCGCGCACGGCGCGGTACGGCTGCGCGCCCCGTACGCCGATCCGCTGCTGCTGCCCATCGCGGTGCTGCTGAACGGCGTCGGCCTGGTGCTCATCTACCGCCTGGACCTCCAGACCCCGGGCCACCGGGCGGCCCCCGCCCAGCTGTCCTGGTCGACGCTCGGCGTCGCCCTGTTCACCACCGTCGTCCTGCTGCTGCGCCACCACCGGGTGCTCCAGCGCTACACCTATCTGTGCGGGGGCGGCGCGCTGGCCCTGCTCACCCTGCCGATCTTCTTCCCGGCGGTGAACGGTGCCCGTATCTGGCTGAGGGTCGCCGGGTTCTCCATCCAGCCGGGCGAGTTCGCCAAACTGCTGCTCGCGGTGTTCTTCGCCGGGTACCTGGCCGCCAACCGGCAGGCGCTGGCGTTCACGGGCCGCAGGGTGTGGCGGCTGCAGCTGCCCACCGGGCGGGTCCTCGGACCGGTGGTGGCGATCTGGCTGCTGAGCGTCGGCGTCCTCGTCCTGGAGCGCGACCTCGGCACCTCGCTGCTGTTCTTCGGGCTGTTCGTGGTGCTGCTGTACGTCGCCACGGGCCGCACCGGCTGGATCGCGGTCGGGCTGCTGCTGGCGCTGGTGGGCGCGTTCGCCGTGGGCCGCCTGGAGCCGCATGTGCACGCCCGGGTCCAGGACTGGCTGCACCCCTTCGCGTCGATCGAGGCGGGCCGGGGCGCGGGCCAGCTCGCCCAGTCGCTGTTCGCGTTCGCCGCCGGCGGCGCGCTCGGCACCGGCCTCGGCCTCGGCCACTCGGCCCTGATCGGCTTCGCCGTGAAGTCGGACTTCATCCTGGCGACGGCGGGCGAGGAGCTCGGCCTCGCCGGCCTTTCCGCCGTGTTCCTGCTCTACGCCCTGCTGGTGGAGCGCGGCTACCGGGCCGGGCTGGCACTGCGGGATCCCTTCGGGCGGCTGCTCGCCGTGGGGCTCGCGTCGATCGTCGCGCTCCAGGTGTTCGTGATCGCGGGCGGGGTGACGGGCCTGATCCCGCTGACGGGCATGGCGATGCCGTTCCTGGCGCAGGGCGGCTCGTCGCTGGTCACCAACTGGGTCATCGTGGCGCTGCTGATCCGGATCAGCGACTCGGCCCGCAGCCAGTACGACCGGACGGGACCGTCGTGAGCCGGTACATCCGCCGGGCGGCGGCCCTGTGCGCGGTGCTGCTGGTCGCCCTGCTGGCGAATGCGACCCGGGTGCAGATCCTCGAGTCCGACAGCTACGGCGGCAATCCGGCCAACCGGCGGGAGACGATCGCCCGGTACGGCAGTCCCCGCGGCGACATCCTGGTCGACGGCCGCCCGGTGACCGGGTCCCGGGACACCGGTGGCACGTTCCGCTACACCCGCACCTACACCGACGGGCCGCTGTACGCGCCGGTCACCGGCTTCGCCTCCCAGGCGTACGGGACGACGTTGCTGGAGCACACCGAGGACGCGCTGCTGTCGGGCACCGACCCGCAACTCGATCCGTTCCCCCTGTGGAACGGCGTCCTCAGGAAGCGCGTCCCCGGCGGCCATGTCGTCACCACCCTCAACGGGGCGGCGCAGCGGGCGGCGTACCAGGGGCTGGCCGGACGCTCGGGCGCGGTCGCCGCCGTGGAACCGACGACGGGGCGGATCCTGGCGCTGGTCTCGACACCGTCGTACGACCCGGGGGAGCTGTCGGGGACGTCGTCGGCCGTGGCCCGGGCCTGGAAGCGGCTGAACGCGGACGCGGCGCGGCCGATGCTCGACCGGGCGATCCGGCAGACATATCCGCCCGGTTCGACGTTCAAGGTGGTCACGGCCGCGGCGGCCCTCGAGGCGGGGGTGGTGACGGACCTCGACGCGCCGACGGACTCCCCCGACCCCTACCGGCTGCCCGGCACGACGACAGAGCTGACCAACGAGACCGACGACTGCGCGGACGCGTCGCTGCGGTACGCCTTCACCTGGTCGTGCAACACGGTGTTCGCCAAGCTGGGCGTGGAGGTGGGGCTGAAGGGCATGGCGGGCACGGCGGCGGACTTCGGCTTCAACGAGCGGGAACCGAGGGTGCCGTTCGCGGTGGCGCCGAGCAGGTTCGAGGAGAAGCTGGACGCTTCCCAGCTGGCGCTGTCCTCGATCGGGCAGTACGAGACCCGGGCGACACCGCTGCAGATGGCGATGGTCGCGGCGACGGTGGCCGACGGGGGCGATGTGAAGGCGCCGTACCTGGTGGAACGCACGACCACGAAGGACGGCGAGACGGTCTCCACGACCACACCCCGCACCCTGCACCGGGCGATGAACGCCACCACCGCGGAACAGCTGCGGGAGATGATGACGGAGGTGGTGCAGGAGGGCACGGGTCGTAACGCGGCGATCCCCGGTGCCCGAGTGGGCGGCAAGACGGGTACGGCCCAGCACGGCGTCGACAACTCCGGCAAGCCGTACGCCTGGTTCATCTCCTGGGCGCAGGCGGACGACGCGCTGGAGCCGGCGGTGGCGGTCGCGGTGGTCGTGGAGGACGCGGCGGGCCGGCGGGGGGAGGTCAGCGGGGGCGGGGACGCGGCGCCGATCGCGAAGGCGGTGATGGAGGCGGTCCTGAACTCCACGGCGCGGACCGCGCGTTGACGGGCCCGACTGCTGAGACGGGGATGGTGCCGAGGGTCCGGCCGACCAACTCTGCGGACGTCGTTCCCGCCGGGGAAGGCGCGACCGGTGGCCGGCGGTTGACGGCGGTGAGGTCGACCTCGAGGGGAACGGGACGGCCAGCCCGAGTTTGTCGTGGTGAATGCCGGTGACGGCGTGACGGCGTACGAGCTGTCGCCGGATCGAGCTCATGGACGTAGACGACAGGCAGCCCGCCGTTCTCCTCGACACGCCGGAAGCGACGGATGCGGGCCCCGCGTACCTGCGGGGTCCGATCTCACGGTCGCGTTCCTCGCAGTCCTCAAAGACGACCCCGACTGCCAGGACGACGTCCTTGGGGACGTACCACGTCTGCCTCGCCCCGTGCGTTCGACGTCCCCGTTCACCCCTCCGCCCCCGCATCGATCGCCTCCGCCACCTCCGCCACCCGCTCCTTCTCCTCCGCCGCGAAGCGCTCCGCGTCCAGCTTCTCCGCGATCTCCTCGTCCTGGGCCATCAGCAGGTCCAGGTTCGAGTCGCCCATCTCGAAGACGCCCATGTCGACGTAGGCCTGCTGGAGGCGCTTGCCCCACAGGCCGATGTCCTTCACACAGGGGACGATCCGGCTGAACAGCAACCGGCGGAACAGGTGGAGGAACTCGGAGCGCTCGCTGAGCTGATCCGCCTCGGCCTTGGGGATGCCGAAGTTCTCCAGCACCTCCACTCCGCGCAGCCGGTCCCGCATCAGGTAGCAGCCCTCGATGACGAACTCCTCACGCTCGCGCAGTTCGGCGTCCGTGAGCTGCTTGTAGTAGTCCCGCAGCGCCATCCGGCCGAACGCCACGTGCCGTGCCTCGTCCTGCATCACGTACGCGAGGATCTGCTTGGGCAGCGGCTTGTCCGTGGTGTCGCGGATCATGCCGAAGGCGGCGAGCGCCAGGCCCTCGATGAGCACCTGCATGCCGAGGTACGGCATGTCCCACCGGCTGTCCCGCAGGGTGTCCCCGAGCAGCGCCTGGAGGTTGTCGTTGATCGGGTAGAGCATCCCGATCTTCTCGTGCAGGAAGCGGCCGTAGATCTCCGCGTGCCGCGCCTCGTCCATCGTCTGGGTCGCCGAGTAGAACTTCGCATCCAGGTCCGGGACGGACTCCACGATCCGCGCCGCGCACACCATCGCACCCTGCTCGCCGTGCAGGAACTGGCTGAACTGCCAGGAGGCGTAGTGCTTGCGCAGCTCGCCCTTGTCCTCGTCGGTCATCTTCGCCCAGTACGGCGTCCCGTACAGGGTCATCGCCTCGTCCGGCGTGCCGAGCGGGTCGTGCGGGTCGACCTCCAGGTCCCAGTCGATCCGCTTCTGCCCGTCCCACTGCTTGTCCTTGCCCTTCTGGTACAGGGCGAGCAGGCGGTCGCGCCCGTCGTCGTACTCCCAGCTGAAGCGGGCCGCGCCACTCGCGGGCACCTGCCAGAGGGGGTCCCCCGGCTCCTTGGCGTACAGCTCAAACGTCGGCATGAGCACACGCTCACATGAGGTAGACGCCGCGTCAACAAGTGGAGCGCAAGGGATTGACGTTCTTGCTGACAAGCAGTCTCATAAGACCGGGACCACGGGTGACAGGCGGCCCGTACGACGAGGTGGGTGGGCACAGCGATGACGACCGTGACGGAAGCAGACGTGCTGCGGGACGCGCTCGGACTGCTCAGGGACCGGGAGCAGGTGGCGGAGCGACTCCTCGCCTCCTCCGCCAGACACTCCTTCGACCCGGACCAGGAACTGGACTGGGACGCGCCGCACCAGGAAGGAAAGTGGTTCTGGCCCCCGGAGTTGGTGTCGCTGTACGACACACCGCTGTGGCGGCGGATGAGCGAGGAGCAGCGGATGCTGCTCTCCCGGCACGAGGCGGCGGCGCTCGCCTCGCTCGGCATCTGGTTCGAGATCATCCTGATGCAGCTGCTGGTCCGGCACATCTACGACAAGGCGGCGACGAGCGCGCACGTGCGCTACGCGCTGACCGAGATCGAGGACGAGTGCCGGCACTCGAAGATGTTCGCCCGGCTGATCGCGCACGGCGACACGCCCTGGTACCCGGTGAGCCGGGCGCACCGGAACCTGGGCCGCGTCTTCAAGACGATCTCGACCACACCGGGTTCCTTCACTGCGACGCTGCTCGGCGAGGAGGTCCTGGACTGGATGCAGCGGCTGACGTTCCCCGACGAGCGGGTGCAGCCGCTGATCCGCGGGGTCACACGCATCCACGTGGTCGAGGAGGCCCGCCACGTCCGCTACGCGCGCGAGGAACTGCGCCGCCAGATGCTGACCGCTCCGCGGTGGTCGCAGGAGTTCACACGGATCACCTCCGGCGAGTTCGCACGGGTGTTCTCCGTGGCCTTCGTGAACCCGGAGGTCTACACGAACGTGGGCCTGGACCGGCGGGAGGCCGTGGCCCAGGTGAGGGCGAGCGGCCACCGCCGGGAGATCATGCAGGCGGGAGCGAAGAGGCTGACGGACTTCCTGGACGACATCGGGGTGCTGAGGGGTGTCGGACGACGGCTGTGGAGGTCCTCGGGGTTGCTGGCATAGCCCCGGGGCCCCAGGCCGGTGAGGCACTGGGGGAGGCACGGCTGCCCGCGGCTACGGCGGCTACGGTTACGCTGCGAACATGACCTCCGAGGCACCCACGCGCGCGTACCGTCGCCTGAGCGTCGAAGAACGGCGTCGTCAGCTCCTCGACGCCGCGCTCACCCTCTTCGCGCACCGCGCCCCCGAGGAGGTCACCCTCGACGACGTGGCGGAGGCGGCCGGCGTCTCCCGTCCCCTCGTCTACCGCTATTTCCCCGGCGGCAAGCAGCAGCTCTACGAGGCCGCCCTGCGCTCCGCCGCCGACGACCTCAGGCAGTGCTTCGCCGAACGCCAAGAGGGACCGCTCAGCCACCGCCTCGGCCGCGCACTCGACCGCTACCTCGCCTTCGTCGCCCGGCACGACGCCGGTTTCAGCGCCCTCCTCCAGGGCGGCAGCGTGGCCGAGACGTCCCGCACCACCGCCATCGTCGACGGCGTACGCCGGGCCGCGGCCGAGCACATCCTCAGCCATCTGGGCGTCGACGAACCCGGCCCCGGGCTGCGGATGACGGTACGGATGTGGATCACCTCCGTCGAGGCGGCCTCCCTCATCTGGCTCGACCAGGACAAGCAGCCCCCGGTCGAGGAGTTGCGGGACCGGCTGGTGGAGCAGTTCGTGGCCTGTCTGGTGGCCACCGCGGCACGCGACGCGCAGACCGCCGCCGTGGTGCGCTCCGCCCTGGCCCTGGAGAGTGCGGACGGCCCGGTCGGCGCCCTGGCCCGGCGCGTCCTTCCCGTCCTCGGCGACGCCGGTCACCTGCTGTGACACTGGTGCCATGAAGAGCCAAGACACCCCGTTCGTCGGCGGCCCCCTGGACGGGCGCGTCCTGCCCGTCCTGCTCGGCCTCACCGGGCACCCGCCGCAGACCTACCGTGTGCCCGTCCCGGACGCGGCGTGGGGGTCCCTCCGCGCGAGCGAAGCCGAGCGTGGGGGAGGTCCGCCCACCGTCCTCGTCTACCGTCGCGTCCCGGCGGGACCGCGCGGCCGGTTCGGTCTCCATCCGGGCTGGAAGTACGAGTACGACCCGGAGGGGGACACCGCCGGCCGTCCGCGGTGGCCGTGGTCGAAGCCGCGCCGAAAGCCGGGCGCCACGCCGGGCGAGGGTCCGGACACCGCCCATGAGTGACCTCACTGCGCCGAACCGGCCACTCGGCGCGCGCACGGGCCGCACCCGACTCATCCTGCCGGTGCGAGGTGGAGGGACCACCCGGCACCGGAGGTGATGACATGTCAGAACGGTTGCTGCGCCTGGCCGGTACGGCGGCGGTGACCGCATGGGCCCTGCTGGCCACCGCGCCCGCGGTCGCCGTCCCGGACCCCGTTCCCGGCACCACCGCACGACCGGACCCCGCGAACAGCACCACCGCACGACCGGACCCCGCACCGAGCACCACGCCCCGGCCGGACCCGGCCCCCGGCACCGTCCGGCCCGAGTCCCGTCCCGTCGCGCAGATCCTGGCGGACTTCCAGCAGCGCTACCGCGCCGCGGAGCAGGCCACCGAGGCCTACGACGCGACCACGGAGAAGCTGAAGCAGCGCCAGGCGGACGTGGACCGGCTCGACGGGCAGCTCGCCAGGGTCCGGCTCGAACTGCAGAACAGCCGTGTCGAGGCCGGCCGGCTGGCCCGGCAGCAGTACCAGAGCAGCACGTCCCTCTCCCCGTACGTGCGCCTGCTGTTCGCCCGTGATCCGCAGCGTGCGCTCGACGTGGGCCATCTGATCGGCCGGTTGACGCGGGAGCGGGCCGCGACCGTCAACCAGCTGACCGGCGCCGAGCGGAGCGCCGACGCCCTGGCCCGCGCGGCCCGCGCGGCGCTGGACGACCAGCTCTCCCTCACCGACCGGCAGAAGAGGGCGCGGGACGACGTCGAACAGCGGCTGAAGGACATCGAGAAGCTGCTCGTCTCGCTCACCCCCGAGCAGCTGGCCGCCCTGGCCCGGTCCGAGCAGGAGGCGGCCGCGTCGGCCCGGCAGTCCCCGGTCGCCGCGTCCCCCTCGGCAGGGGCCGTGCGCCCGGGGGCGTCAGCTCAGGCGGCTCAGGCGCCGGCCACCGATGCCAGGTAGGCCTCGGCCTTCTCCGGCTCGTAGAAGAAGTTCTCGAAGTCCGACGGGTCGTTGAACCCGTTGGCGATCCGGTGCGCCACCGGCGGCATCGCCCCGGCCGCCCCGATCAGGTTCAGCACATGCTCCGGCGGCGCCCCGAGCATGGCGTTGGTCCACTTCGTGACGTGGCGCGCCGTCTCCCAGTAGCGGTCGAACGTCTGCTGCATCCACGCCTCGTCGAACTCCTTGTCGCCCTGTTCGAGGATCGAGGCGAGATACGCGGCGGCGCACTTGGCCGCGGAGTTGGAGCCCTGCCCGGTGATCGGGTCGTTCGCCACGACCACGTCGGCGACACCGAGCACCAGACCGCCACCGGGCAGCCGCCCGATCGGCTTGCGGACGGTGGGCGCGTACCGCCCGGCCAGCGTGCCGCCCGCGTCGCTCAGCTCCACCTTGGTGGCCCGCGCATACTCCCAGGGCGTGAACCTCTCCATGAGTTCCAGGGTCAGGGAGAGGTGCTCGCCGGGGTCCTTGACGCCGTTGAAGACGTCGAGCGGGCCGCCGGGTATGCCCTCCCAGAACAGGATGTCCGCGCGGCCGGAGGTCGTCAGCGTCGGCATGACGAACAGCTCGCCGACGCCCGGGACCAGATTGCAGCGGACCGCGTCGGAGTCCGGGTGCTCGGGACGCGGGCCGAGGCCGTGGACGTACGACACGGCGAGGGCGCGCTGCGGCTCGCTGTACGGGGAGCGCTCGGGGTCCCGGGCGAACATGGACACCAGCTCGCCCTTGCCGGCCGACACCAGCACCAGGTCGTAGGTACGGGAGAAGTAGTCGAGGTCGGAGACCGCCGCGCCGTGGATGACCAGCTGGCCGCCGCGCTGCGCGAACGTCTCCATCCAGCCGGCCATCTTCAGCCGCTGGTCGACCGACTGCGCGTACCCGTCGAGCTTCGCCACCCAGTCGATCGCGCGCTGCGAGGGGCCCGGGTCGAACGAGCCGGGGGCGGCGACGGACACGCCGAGTCCTTCGATCTTCGGGGCCTGGGACTCCCAGAAGTTCAGCGTCAGGTCGCGTTCGTGCTGCAGCGCCGTGTCGAACATGCACTGCGTCGACATGACCCGGCCGGTACGGATCTCGTCCGCGGTCCGGTTGGACATCAGGGTGACGTCGTACCCGTGCGACTGGAGGCCGAGGGCGAGCTGGAGTCCGGACTGGCCGGCTCCGACGACGAGTATCTTCCGCATACGGGTGGTGCTCCCTATCTCTTGGCTCGTTCGCCTCCGGAGTGCCGAAGCCGGTGTCGGGGGCCCGATCGTGCCCGGCCCTTCGGGCCTCCGCGCGTTCGGCCCCTCCACGCCGGCTCGCCCCTTCGGCTCGCTCACTGCCGGGGGACTACTCGGGGGTGACGTCCAGCGCGTGGCCCACCAGGGCCAGAAGGGTCTCGATCACCGAGATCCGGCGGCGCGCGTCCATGATCATGACAGGTATGTGTACGGGAATGGTGAGGGCCTCGCGCACGTCCTCGGGTTCGAACCGCTCGCTGCCGTCGAAGTGGTTCACCGCGACCATGTAGGGCAGACCGCTGCTCTCGAAGTAGTCCAGCGCCGGGAAGCAGTCCGCGAGCCGCCGGGTGTCGGCCATGACGACCGCCCCGATCGCGCCGCGCACCAGGTCGTCCCACATGAACCAGAACCGCTGCTGACCCGGTGTGCCGAAGAGGTAGAGCACCAGGTCGTCGTCGAGCGTGATGCGGCCGAAGTCCATGGCCACGGTGGTGGTGAGCTTGTCCGGGGTGCCGGTGAGGTCGTCGGTCTCCTCACTGGCCTCGGTCATCAGCGCCTCGGTCTGCAGAGGCGTGATCTCCGAGACAGCGCTCACCAGGGTGGTCTTGCCGACGCCGAAGCCGCCCGCCACCACGATCTTCGTGGCTATCGGGGCGCGCGTCCGGTCCGTCTGCCAGGCCTTCAGTTCCTCGTCGGGCTCGACGAGTCGATCGACGCCCGGGGCGGCGTCAGAGACGACGGAGTCCACTCAGCACCCTTTCCAGCAGAGCGCGGTCCGGCGCTCCCGTGCCGTGACCGGTTCCGTACACACGGATCTTTCCCTGGTCCGCGAGATCGCTCAGGAGCACGCGGACCACCCCGAGCGGCATCTTCAGCAGTGCCGCGATCTCCGCCACCGTGCGCATACGGCGGCACAGTTCGACGATGGCCCGCATCTCCGGCATCACGCGGGTGGACAGTGAACCATTCGTCAGCTCCCGCCGCTCCTCCGGGGCGTCCAGGGCGGCGACGAACGTCTCGACGAGCAGGACGTGGCCGAAGCGGGTACGGCCGCCGGTGAGCGAGTAGGGGCGGACCCGGGCGGGTTTGCGGTCGCCGCCGCGGACGGGGAGTTTCTGGGTGCCGCTCATCGGACGCTCCCCGCCGACTCCAGGGACCTGCGCAACTCGCTGCGGAGTTCGGGTGTCAGGACGTGTCCGGCGCGGCCGACGAAGAGCGCCATGTGGTACGCCACCACGCTCATGTCGCAGTCCGCGGAGCCGTGCACGCCGAGCAGCGAGCCGTCACTGATGGACATGACGAACAGGCTGCCCTCGTCCATCGCGACCATCGTGTGCTTGACCCGGCCGGCGTCCATCAGCTTGGCGGCGCCGATGGTCAGGCTGCCGATGCCGGAGACGATGGTGGCGAGGTCGGCGGCGGACCCCTTCGGGCCGCTCGGCCTTCCGTCGCGGCCGGCGCGGGCTTCCGCCACCCGGCCGGGGTCGGACGAGAGCAGGAGCAGGCCGTCGGAGGAGACCACCGCGACCGACAGGATGCCGGGCACCTCCTCCACCAGGTTGGTCAGCAGCCAGTGCAGATTGCGGGCCTCACTGCTCAGTCCGAAGGTACTGGGCGCGGTCAACTGCTTGCCTCCTCGACTGTGCCCCCCGTTGATTCAACGTCCTGTGCGGTGCTGGGTGTCGCGTGCTGAGGTGGTGCGGTGGGCCGGTGCCCGGGTGCCCTGGTCTCCCCCGTCCGCTCGGCGATCTCCGCCTCGGCGTGGCGGTAGCCCTCCCTGGCCCCCCGGTGGAAGCCGCCGAGCCTGCGGCGCAGCGCCTCGGCGTCCACGCCGCCGGCACGGGGTCGCGGAGCCGGAGCGGGCGCGGAGATCTTGGGGGTGCGCTTGGGGAGTCCCTTGGCGGTGAGCCGGGGCGGCTCGGGCTCCTGGGGCGCTTCGGGCTCCTGGGACGCCTCGGGCGCGGGCAGCTCGGGAGCGGTGGTGCGGGGCGCCTGCGCGGCGGGCCGCGGCTCTCCCTCGTCCGCGGTGCGTTCGTGGGTCTCGGGGCCGATGGAGCAGGGTTCGGCGGCTGCCTGGGCGGGGATGCCGGCGGCCGGGGCGGGTTCCGCCGCTCGGGGCGACGGAAGGAACAGCTCCATCGTGGTCTCGGGACCGGACTCCGGTTCGGCGGCGGGCTCGCCCGCGGGTTCGGGTTCCGGTGCGTGCCAGTCGTCCCGTACGGATTCCTCACCGCCGACGAAGTCCTGCCGCCGACCGCTCTCCTCCCGCCGACCGCTCTCCTCCCGCTCCCGTACGGCCTCCTCCGCCGCCGCGATCAGGGGGTCCTCGACGCCCCTGGGCTCCTGCACCGTGAGCCGCTTGCGGCCGCTGAGGACGTTGGCGTTGACCTCCGCGTCCGCGCCGGGCAGCGAGAAGGAGGGCGCGCCCCCGGCCACCGGCGCCCCGACGGGCACGGCCGCGGCCGGCGCCTCGGCGAGCAGTGGCTTCGGCAGGACCACGACGGCCGCGACGCCCCCCTGCTTCTGCTCCCGCAGCTGCACCCGCACCCCGTGCCGGTGGGCGAGGCGGGCCACCACGTACAGGCCGAGCCCGAGGCCCTCGCCGCTCTCCTGTTCGTAGGGGTCCTCCGGGGCGAAGTCGGCGAGCCGGACGTTGAGCGCCCTCATCCGCTCGGCGGTCATGCCGATGCCCTCGTCCTGGACGGAGAGCATCACCTCGCCGCTCTCCAGGAGCCAGCCCGAAACCTCGACGGGCACGTCCGGCGGGGAGAACGCGGTGGCGTTCTCCATGAGTTCGGCCAGCAGGTGGGACAGGTCGTCGGCGGCGAATCCGGCGACGTGCGCGTGCGGTGGCAGTGCGGCGATCCGGACGCGCTCGTAGCGCTCGATCTCGCTGACGGCGGCGCGGACCACGTCGACGAGCGGTACCGGCACGGCGTGCTGCTGGACGTGCTCGGCTCCGGCCAGGACGAGGAGGTTCTCGCTGTGGCGCCGCATGACCGTGGCGAAGTGGTCCAGCTTGAACAGCGTGGACAGCCGCTCCGGGTCCTGCTCCCGCTCCTCCAGGCCCTCGATGACGGTCAGCTGGCGCTCGACCAGGCCGAGGGTGCGCAGGGCGAGGTTGACGAAGGTGGAGTGGATACTGTGCCGGACCTGCTGCAGGTGGGTGGCGGCCCGGGCGAGTTCGGCGCGCAGCTTCTCCCGTTCGTCGGCCATGGTCTGCCGCTGGCCGACGAGGTGCTTGCGGTCGGCCTCCAGGGTGGACAGTCGCTCCTGGAGGGCGAGGGCGTGGGCGTGCAGGGCGTTGACGGAGCGGACGACCTGGGCGAACTCGTCGTTGCGGCCCGTGAACCTCACCGGTTCCTCGGCGGCCGGGTCGGCGGCCACGCGCGCGGTGCCGAGGCGGAGCACGGCGAGCGGGCGGGTGAGGCTGCGGGCCATGGCCATGGCGATGCCGACGGCGACGAGCAGCAGCACCCCGAGGACGGCGATGCGGATCTCCAGCGCGGTGACGTCGTTGTCGCGCTGCTGGGCGAGGTCCTTGCTGCGGCCCTGGTAGAGGGAGGACTCGACGCCGCGCATCAGGTCGACGCGGGCGGAGAGGGCGGCGTCGACCTTCTTGGTGCTCAGGCCGAGGTCGCTGTCGGACAGGGTGGGCTGGTCGGTGAGGTCGGCGAGGTACTTCTCGGCGGAGGACACCTCGGGGCCGGTGACCGTGGAGTCGTAGGAGGACTTGGCCGCGGCGGGCGCGGTGTCACGGAAGCCGGCGATCGCCGCCTCGGAGCGGACGGCGGCCTGCTGGGCTGCGGCGGTGAGCGCGTCGCGCTGCTTGGTGTCGGCGTCCGAGGCGGTGCTCGTGGTGGTCGGCAGGCCGGTGACCGGGCTGATGACGGTCCGGGTGGTGCGCGGGATGTTCAGGGCCGCGAGGAGCAGTCCGCGGGCGGCGGCGGCCTGCTGCACGGCGGTGTCGAGCTCGGCGAGGGAGTGGGCGCCGGAGCCCGCGCGCGGCGGCATCGCGTCGGCCAGCTGCTCGGCGAGGGCGTGCAGCTCGGTGATGACGGCGGAATACGCCTGGTGCGCCTGGAGAGCGGTGCTCTTGCCGGTGAGCGCCGATCGCCGTACGGCGGCCACGTCGTCGAGGTCCTTGCGCAGGCCGGCCGAGAGGTCCGGGTTGGCGCGGAGGTCCTCGATCTCCCGGTCGACGCGCGCGCTCCGCTGCTCGGCGGGCGCCTTGGACCCGGGGCGTCCCGCGGCCACGTACGAGGTGACGTCGTCGCGTTCGTCGGCCAGCGAGTGGGCGAGGACCAGCGCGTCCTGGGTCTGCTCGGCGAGGGTGACCAGGTTCTGGGAGTCGTGCAGCTGCCCGGAGGCGGCGACCACGCTCGGCGCCCCGGCCCCGGCGATGGCGGCGGCGACCACGGCCACCGCGATGATCAGACGGTTGCGCACATGGGCGGCGCGGCCGCGGCCCGCGGACTCGGTCGAGGCCGCCTGCCCGGGGGCCGTCTGCTTGCCTGTGCTCCGAGGCCGCGTCTTCTGCACCGGTGCTCGCACTTCCTCACTCGTGTACCCATGGGCCCGGGGTGACGTTCCGTCAACGGGAATGCCGACCCGGTACGACGGCTTCCGACCCTCCCAGTGCCGGTGGGCAGAGGTCTCGCTTCGCCTGACCCGCCACCCGAAGGAGTGAACATCGGCGGGGAGTTGGCGGGCAAGTTCCTCTGGCGCGTGCGGAGGCCTTGCACGACGGGCCGGTTGGACGTCTGCGGCGCACTTTGGCAATATTCGCCGCCACGCTTCACCGGAAGCGATTATTCCGTATCAAACCAGGCGACTGAGCTGCGCGACCGCATCGATTCCGCGACCATTGACGGCCTTTCGCGGACCTTGTGAAGGCCTCGTGCAGACTGGCTGGATGCGTATTGAGCTGACCTCCGAGCCCGGCGGCGCGACCCGCCCCAACGAGGACTTCGCCGCGCTCGCGCTTCCGGCTTCAGGGCAGGGCGGAGCGCTGGTCGTCCTGGACGGGGTGACCCCGCCCGGCGGCGACGACGGTTGTCTTCATTCCGTCCCCTGGTTCTGCGCGCGCCTGGGCGGCCTGCTGACCGAACTGTCCGTTTCCCGCCGGGATCTGACGCTGTCCGAGGTCCTTGCGGAGGCCGTTCTCCGTACCGCCGACACCCACGCCTCGACTTGTGACCTTTCTCACCCGCGTACCCCCCAGGCGACCGTGGCCCTCGCCCGCTGGTCCGACACCGCGGTGGAGTACCTGGTCCTGTCCGACGCGGCGCTCCTCGTCGAGGCCTCCGACGGCACGGTCACCGCTCTCCTGGACGACCGCCTCGCCCGCCTCCCGCGCGCGGCCCTGGCCACGGACGCGCTGGTGGACGCGACCGTCCGCAACAAGGAGGGCGGTTTCTTCACGGCGGCCGCGGATCCCTCGGTCGCGGCCCGCGCGGTCACCGGCGAACTGCCGCGCGGGCGGGTGCGCGCCCTCGCGGCCCTGACGGACGGCGCGACCCGCTGGACGGAGAAGTTCCGCCAGGGCGACTGGACGGATCTGTTCACGGTCGTCCGCAAGGAGGGAGCAGCGGCGCTGGTGGAACGCGTACGGGAGCTGGAGCGCGCCGACCGCGGGGAACGGACGCATCTCGGCCGCGGCAAGACGCACGACGACGCGACGGTGGTGTACGTGGAGCCTTGGCGCCTCGCACCATGAGCGTCCGCGTTCAGGTCGCGTGGTGAGGTGCCGTCCGGTGCCGTGCGTGGCAAGGCGCCGGAGAGTCCTGGATGGGGACCCCTGCCCGAGCGGAGCCGGGAGCTTGGAGGAGGAGCTACCAGGGCTTTTCCGCAACGCGGCGTGGGCCCCTGCCCGAAGAGCTCGGCGGAGTGCGGTGCCGGGCGGCGCGACCCGGGCGGGCATGGGGCAAGGCCCCCTCAGGGCTCCCCGCAGGACTCCTGCGTCTGGCAGGGCCACTGCGTCTGCAGGGCTACTGCGCCTGTAGGACTACTGCTTCTCCATGCCCAGGTTGAGCCGGTGCAGCAGCCGCGCCAGTTCCGCGACCTCGCGCGGGTCCCAGTGGGCGAGCTTGTCCACATAGCGGGCGCGGCGGGCCTCGCGGACGCGGCCGACGCGCCGCCGGCCCTCCTCCGTCAGGTGCACGAGCCAGGCACGGCCGTCGGCCGGGTCGGGCTCCCGGGCGACCAGGCCGAGCTCCTCCAGGGCGCGCAGCTGGCGGGACATCGTGGCCTTGCCGACACCGATGTAGGCGGCGAGTTCCGTGGCGCGCTGGCGGCCGCACTCGTCCAGTCGTACGAGCAGCCCGTACGCGGCGGACTCCAGGTCCGGGTGGACCTCCCGGGCCATCTGGCCCGCGTTGGCGCGGGCACGCCGCAGGAACACGGTCAACTCACGCTCGAGCGCCAGGAACTCCTGGTCCACGCCACCGGACCGGTCCGCGCCGTCCGACGGCGCGCCGGGTTCCACCGAACGCCGCTCGCCGTTTCCGTCCTCGTGCACGTCAGTCACCTGATCCGGTTTCCCGTTCCTCGCAGTTTCCGCCGAAGGTCGCCGTTGGCGCAGCTCGTGTCAGTATTTCGCAGTCGCGGACCGATGGCAGCACCGGTCCATGGCGAAGGCCCGGGCCTCCCTCACGAAACCCGGGCCTTCCCTCATCCCGTGGCGCCCGTCACGCCGCCACGGGAACCTCCGGCGTCGCGTCGCTCGTGGCGGGCTCGAGCGCCAGCTGAAGGACCTGGCGGACGTCCGTGACGGCGTGCACGTCGAGCTTGTCCAGCACCTCGGCCGGGACGTCGTCCAGGTCGGGCTCGTTGCGCTTGGGGATGATCACCGTGGTGATCCCCGCCCGGTGCGCGGCGAGCAGCTTCTGCTTCACCCCGCCGATCGGCAGCACACGCCCGGTGAGCGAGACCTCGCCGGTCATCGCCACGTCCGTGCGGACCAGCCGGCCCGACAGCAGCGAGGCCAGCGCGGTGGTCATGGTGATGCCCGCGCTCGGACCGTCCTTGGGAACCGCGCCCGCCGGGAAGTGGATGTGCACGCCGCGGTCCTTGAGATCCCCGACGGGCAGCTCCAGTTCGGCACCGTGGGAGCGCAGGAAGCTGAGCGCGATCTGCGCGGACTCCTTCATCACGTCGCCGAGCTGACCGGTCAGGGTCACGCCCGCCGCGCCCGTCTCCGGGTCGGCCAGCGAGGCCTCGACGTACAGCACGTCGCCGCCCGCTCCGGTGACCGCGAGGCCGGTCGCCACACCCGGGACCGCGGTGCGCCGCTCGGCCGGGTCCTGGGCGGACTCGGGCACGTGGTGCGGGCGTCCGAGCAGTCCGCGCAGGTCCTCGTCCCGGACCGTGAAGGGCAGCTCCCGTTCGCCGAGTTCGTGCTGGGCGGCGACCTTGCGCAGCAGCCGCGCGATGGACCGCTCCAGGGTGCGCACGCCCGCCTCGCGCGTGTACTCGCCGGCGAGCCTGCGCAGCGCGGCCTCCTCGATCGTGACCTCGTCCTTGTTCAGGCCGGCCCGCTCCAGCTGGCGCGGGAGCAGGTGGTCACGGGCGATGACGACCTTCTCGTCCTCGGTGTAGCCGTCCAGGCGGACGATGTCCATGCGGTCGGCCAGCGCCTCCGGGATGGCCTCCAGGACGTTGGCCGTGGCCAGGAACACCACGTCCGACAGGTCGAGTTCGACCTCCAGGTAGTGGTCGCGGAAGGTGTGGTTCTGCGCCGGGTCCAGCACCTCCAGCAGGGCCGCGGCCGGGTCGCCGCGGAAGTCGGAGCCCACCTTGTCGATCTCGTCGAGCAGGACGACCGGGTTCATGGACCCGGCCTCCTTGATGGCGCGGACGACACGGCCGGGCAGCGCGCCGACATACGTGCGCCGGTGGCCGCGGATCTCGGCCTCGTCGCGGACGCCGCCGAGGGCGACGCGGACGAACGTGCGGCCCATGGCGTGCGCGACGGACTCGCCGAGGCTGGTCTTGCCGACGCCGGGCGGGCCGACGAGCGCGAGCACGGCACCCCCGCGGCGGCCGCCCACGACGCCGAGCCCCCGGTCGGCGCGCCGCTTGCGCACCGCCAGGTACTCGGTGATGCGCTCCTTCACGTCCTCAAGGCCCGCGTGCTCGGCGTCGAGGATCTCCTTGGCGCCACGGATGTCGTAGGCGTCCTCGGTGTGCTCGTTCCACGGCATCTCGAGGACGGTGTCCAGCCAGGTGCGGATCCAGGAGACCTCGGGCGACTGGTCGCTGGTGCGCTCGAACTTGTCGACCTCCTTGAGGGCGGCCTCGCGGACCTTCTCGGGGAGGTCGGCGGCCTCCACGCGGGCGCGGTAGTCGTCGGACTCCTCGCCCTCGGCGGTGTCGCCGTTCAGCTCGCGCAGCTCCTTGCGGACGGCTTCGAGCTGGCGGCGCAGCAGGAACTCGCGCTGCTGCTTGTCGACGCCCTCCTGGACGTCCTTGGCGATGGACTCGGCGACCTCCTGCTCGGCGAGGTGGTCGCGCAGCTGCCGGGTGGCGAGCTTCAGCCGGGCCACCGGGTCGGTGGTCTCCAGCAGTTCGACCTTCTGTTCGATGGTGAGGAAGGGCGAGTAGCCGGAGTTGTCGGCGAGCGCGGAGACGTCGTCGATGGCCTGGACACGGTCGACGACCTGCCAGGCGCCGCGCTTCTTCAGCCAGCCGGCGACGACGGCCTTGTACTCCTTGACGAGTTCGGCGACGTGGCCGGGCAGCGGGTCGGGAACCGTCTCGTCGATGCGTGTCCCCTCGACCCACAGCGCCGCGCCGGGCCCGGTGGTGCCCGCACCGATCCTCACCCGTCCCACGCCGCGGATGAGCGCCCCCGGGTCGCCGTCCGCGAGCCGGCCGACCTGCTCGACGGTGCCGAGGACGCCGTTGGCGGCGTAGGTGCCGTCGATGCGTGGAACGAGCAGGACCCTGGGCTTTCCGGGCTCCGAGCGGGCGGCCGCCTGGGCGGCCTCCACCGCAGCGCGCACCTCGGAGTCGCTCAGGTCCAGCGGGACCACCATGCCGGGCAGGACAACCTCGCCGTCGAGCGGCAGCACAGGCAGGGTGAGCGGTGTGGACGTCGAAGCCATGATCTCCCCTTCGGCAGTCAAGTTGAGCTGTGGTGACTCAATGCACGAGAGGATTCGATTGTTCCCCACCTACTGTTCGCTCTGGGCGATCAGTTGGGGCGACCGCTGTGGCCGGGCACGGAGCGGCGCCGGGTCAGCTCGTCGGCGCGGCTGCGGCCCCCGTCAGGGCCCAGCGCCGTACCAGCGGCCAGGTCCCGACGCCGATCGCCAGCGCCAGCAGGTGGCCCCAGTTGCTCAGCGGGTCCGTGAACTCGGCCAGGTCCTGCAGGAGTAGCGCGGTGAACACGATCAGCACCGTCCAGCGCAGCGACGGCCGCAGCACCCCCGTCAGCGCGCCCAGACTCGCCGCCACGCCGAAGCTGATGCCGTAGTCGAGGCGGTGCAGGGAACTGTCCGGCAGATGCCCCGCCAGCACCGCGAGGCCGACCGGGACCTCGGTGCCCAGCGTCGCGAGCACATGGCCGAGCAGAAAGACGACCGCCGTGCGCGCGCCGCCTATGCGCCGCTCCAGCGCCGTCAGCACGACCAGGAAGACGAGCGCGTAGTACGACATCATCCCGCCGGCGATCCACAGCGCGCTGGCCAGCAGCACCACCACCGGACTGCGCGTCAGATGTGCGACGTCCGTGCTGGATCCCCGGTACAGGGCGTTCACCAGCGACGGATCGGCGTACCGGGCGAACAGGGAGGTCACCAGCAGCACGGCGGCGTATCCGAAGGTGAACGGTGCCCGCTCGGGGCCCGGCAGCAGCTCGAGCAGGCGCGGGGCCGTCCACCGCACCGGCAGCGGGACCGGGGGCGCGACGGGCGGCGGCGCGGTGCGCTGGCGCGGCATGCCGTCCAGAAGCGGCGCGCCCGTCCCGGTGGGCGTGAGCGTGGCGTCGGCCGAGACCGTACGTTCCAAGGTGCGGCGCTCCTTCCGTCCCGCTCCACCCTTCGCGCCACGCCGGTCGCTGTCTATGACCGACGCCACCCGAGGGCGTGATTCAAAGCAACTTCTCAGGCGGTTTCCGCGTCCGGTGCGGTCGCGCACGACGGTCGGCCGCCGGCGGCGGCGCGTCCGGCCGCGGGGAGGAAAATGCGTCGTCCCGCACCCCGCCCGTCACCAGAATGTGGCCCATGCCTCATCCGTACGACACCGACGACACCGGCGACACCGACGCCACCCCCATGGTCCTGGACCGTCGTGAGGGCCCGCACGGCGAGGTCGTGCTGCGGCGCCACGGTGAGCTGCTGCAGATCATCGCCAACGGCTGTTTCCTGATGGACACCTCCGACGGGCGCTCGGAACGGCTGCTGGTGGAGGCCGCTTCGCACGCCCTGGACGGCCGCCCGGACCCGAGCGTGCTGATCGGCGGACTCGGCGTCGGTTTCTCGCTCGCGCACGCGGCGGCCGACCCCCGCTGGGGGCGCATCACCGTCGTCGAACGCGAACGCGCCGTCATCGACTGGCACCTCGCCGGCCCCCTGGCCGCGCTGTCCGCCGAGGCGCTCACCGATCCGCGCACCCGCATCGTGGAAGCCGACCTCCTCGCCCACGTCAATGAGACATCGGACACGTATGACGCACTGTGCCTGGACATCGACAACGGGCCCGCCTGGACGGTCACGGACGACAACGGCAGCCTCTACTCGGCGGCCGGACTCGCAAGCTGTGCAAGGGCGTTGAGACCCGGCGGCGTGCTCGCGGTGTGGTCGGCCGCGCCGTCCCCGGAATTTGAAGGAACCCTCTGGAATGCCGGGTTCCAACAGGTGCGTACCGAAGAGGTCCCCGTTGCCCGGGGCGTTCCGGACGTCGTGCACCTCGCGATCGGACCTGGATAGCCGACCGGCGGTAACTCCCCGTACGCTGCTTCCCTGGCGCGGATCATTCAAGCGTCAAACGCAGTCATGGGATCACCCCACGGATTCCGGAAAGCAACCCCAGGGGCGGGCGATGGAGCAGACACACACCTCCCACAACGGCACGACGGCGACCCCGGGCGCCCAACGGCGCGTCCTGGTGGTCGAGGACGACCAGACGATCGTCGACGCCATCGCCACCCGTCTGCGCGCGGAGGGATTCCTCGTGCAAACGGCAGGTGACGGTCCGGCGGCGGTCGACACGGCGGAGGCCTGGCAGCCCGACCTGCTGATCCTCGACATCATGCTGCCGGGCTTCGACGGCCTGGAGGTCTGCCGGCGCGTGCAGGCCCAGCGCCCGGTGCCGGTGCTGATGCTCACCGCGCGCGACGACGAGACGGACATGCTGGTCGGACTCGGCGTCGGCGCGGACGACTACATGACCAAGCCTTTCTCGATGCGCGAACTCGCGGCGCGCGTGCACGTGCTGCTGCGCCGGGTGGAGCGGGCGGCGCTGGCCGCCGCGACTCCCCGCACCGGCATACTGCGCCTCGGCGAACTGGAGATCGACCACGCACAGCGCCGGGTGCGGGTGCGCAGCGAGGACGTCCATCTGACGCCCACCGAGTTCGATCTGCTGGTGTGCCTGGCCAACACGCCGCGCGCCGTACTCTCCCGCGAGCAGCTGCTCGCCGAGGTGTGGGACTGGGCGGACGCCTCCGGCACCCGCACCGTGGACAGCCACATCAAGGCGCTGCGGCGGAAGATCGGCGCGGAGCGCATCCGGACCGTGCACGGTGTCGGCTACGCGCTGGAGACCCCGACGCCATGAGTCACGGGCGGTCGGCCGCACGGAGGAGCCCCGGGGAGCCCTGGGGCGGCGTTCGCCCGTTCTCGATCAAGACCAAGCTGGGCGCGCTGGTCGTCATCTCGGTGTTCATCACCACGGGCCTGCTGATGATCGCGGTACGCACCGCCACCGAGCTGCGGTTCATCACGGTGTTCTCGATGATCGCCACCCTGCTGATCACGCAGTTCGTGGCGCACTCGCTCACCGCCCCGCTGGACGAGATGAACGCGGTGGCCCGGTCGATCTCGCACGGCGACTACAGCCGTCGTGTGCGGGACAACCGCCGGGACGAGCTGGGCGACCTGGCCCAGACGATCAACCTGATGGCCGACGAGCTGGAGGCCCAGGACAGCCAGCGCAAGGAGCTGGTGGCGAACGTCTCGCACGAGCTGCGCACCCCCATCGCGGGCCTGCGCGCGGTGCTGGAGAACATCGTCGACGGGGTCACCGAGGCGGATCCGGAGACCATGCGCACGGCGCTGAAGCAGACCGAGCGCCTCGGCCGCCTGGTCGAGACCCTGCTGGACCTCTCCCGCCTGGACAACGGCGTCGTCCCGCTGAGGAGACGTCGCTTCGAGGTGTGGCCGTACCTCTCGGGCGTCCTCAAGGAGGCCCAGATGGTGTCCTCCGCTCGCGCGGGCATCGCCTCGGGCTCCGGCAACCACACCCGTACGGACGTCCATCTGCACCTCGACGTCTCCCCCCCGGAGCTGACCGCGCACGCGGACCCGGAGCGCATCCACCAGGTCGTCGCCAACCTGATCGACAACGCGGTCAAGCACAGCCCGCCGCACGGCCGGGTCACGGTGAGGGCCCGGCGCGGCCCCACCCCCGACTCGCTGGAGCTGGAGGTGCTGGACGAGGGCCCCGGCATCCCCCAGTCGGAGTGGCACCGGGTGTTCGAACGCTTCAACCGCGGCGCGGTGAACCGGCCGCACGGGCCCGGCAGCGACGGAGGCACGGGCCTCGGCCTGGCGATCGCCCGCTGGGTGGTGGATCTCCACGGTGGCCGGATCGGGGTGGCCGAATCCCAGCGGGGCTGCCGGATCCAGGTCACCCTTCCGGGAGAGCCGTCCCTGCCGAGTTGACGTAAAGTTCGAAGTGGAACAACAAGATCCACGCCTGTCCGCGCAGCCGGACACGTGTGATCAGGCAGAGGCCCGCGCACTCCCCGCGCCGGGTCCGGGTCGTCGCACCCGCCCACAACCGGAACCACGCTTGTTTCCCGCCATTTCAACCCCTGAAACGCACTTTTCGATGTGACTTACGCGACGATGAACGGGCCCGACCTGACCTTCGCGGTCTTGGAGGCGTAGCCTTTATTCCCGCTGTCCAATCACCTTGTGAAGCGGAAGAGGGCGGTTGCCGCCGTGTCGCCACAGTCCCCCAGTAACTCGAACCTCTCGACCGACGACCAAGCCGGGAAGAACCCCGCAGCCGCGTTCGGTCCCAACGAGTGGCTCGTCGACGAGATCTATCAGCAGTACCTCCAGGACCCGAATTCGGTAGACCGCGCCTGGTGGGACTTCTTCGCCGACTACAAGCCGGGGGCCGCCGCAGCCGCCTCCTCGGCTCCGTCGGGTACCGCGGTCGCGGGGGCCGCGGAGACCACCACGGCGCCCCAGGCGGCGCAGGCCGCGCCCGCCGCACCGCAGGCCCCGGCCGCCGCTCCCCGGCCGGCCGCCGCGCCGGCTCCGGCGAAGCCCGCCCCGGCCGCCGCTCCCGCCGCGGCCAAGCCCGCCGCACCCGCCGCCGCGAAGCCCGCCGCGGCCCCCGCCCAGCCCACGAAGGACGAGCCCGTGTCCGAGGCCCCCGCCGGCCCCGAACTGGTGACGCTGCGCGGCCCCGCCGCCGCCGTCGCGAAGAACATGAACGCCTCCCTGGAGATCCCCACGGCCACGTCCGTGCGCGCGGTCCCGGTGAAGCTGCTCTTCGACAACCGCATCGTCATCAACAACCACCTCAAGCGCGCCCGCGGCGGGAAGATCTCCTTCACGCACCTCATCGGCTACGCCATGGTCCAGGCCATCAAGGCGATGCCGTCGATGAACTGGTCGTTCGCGGAGAAGGACGGCAAGCCCACCCTCGTCAAGCCGGACCACGTCAACCTCGGCCTCGCCATCGACCTGGTCAAGCCCAACGGCGACCGCCAGCTCGTCGTCGCGGCGATCAAGAAGGCCGAGACGCTGAACTTCTTCGAGTTCTGGCAGGCCTACGAGGACATCGTCCGCCGCGCCCGCGACGGCAAGCTGACGATGAACGACTTCACCGGCGTCACCGTCTCCCTGACGAACCCCGGCGGCCTCGGCACCGTCCACTCCGTGCCGCGCCTGATGCCCGGCCAGTCCGTGATCATGGGTGTCGGCTCCATGGACTACCCCGCGGAGTTCCAGGGCACCTCCCAGGACACCCTGAACAAGCTCGGCGTCTCCAAGGTCATGACGCTCACGTCGACCTACGACCACCGGGTGATCCAGGGCGCCGCCTCCGGCGAGTTCCTGCGCGTCGTCGCGAACCTCCTCCTCGGCGAGAACCGCTTCTACGACGAGATCTTCGAGGCCCTGCGCATCCCCTACGAGCCGGTCCGCTGGCTCAAGGACATCGACGCCAGCCACGACGACGACGTCACCAAGGCCGCCCGCGTCTTCGAGCTGATCCACTCCTACCGGGTCCGCGGCCACGTCATGGCCGACACCGACCCGCTGGAGTACCAGCAGCGCAAGCACCCCGACCTGGACATCACCGAGCACGGTCTCACCCTGTGGGACCTGGAGCGCGAGTTCGCCGTCGGCGGCTTCGCCGGCAAGTCGATGATGAAGCTGCGCGACATCCTCGGCGTGCTCCGCGACTCGTACTGCCGCACCACCGGCATCGAGTACATGCACATCCAGGACCCCAAGCAGCGCAAGTGGATCCAGGACCGCGTGGAGCGCCCGCACACCAAGCCGGAGCGCGAGGAGCAGCTGCGCATCCTGCGCCGGCTGAACGCGGCGGAGGCCTTCGAGACCTTCCTGCAGACGAAGTACGTCGGCCAGAAGCGCTTCTCCCTCGAGGGCGGCGAGTCCGTCATCCCGCTGCTCGACGCGGTGATCGACTCGGCGGCCGAGTCCCGCCTGGACGAGGTCGTCATCGGCATGGCCCACCGCGGCCGCCTGAACGTGCTGGCGAACATCGTCGGCAAGTCGTACGCGCAGATCTTCCGCGAGTTCGAGGGCAACCTCGACCCGAAGTCGATGCACGGCTCCGGCGACGTGAAGTACCACCTGGGCGCCCAGGGCACCTTCACCGGCCTGGACGGCGAGCAGATCACGGTCTCGCTGGCCGCGAACCCGTCCCACCTGGAGACGGTCGACCCGGTCATCGAGGGCATCAGCCGCGCCAAGCAGGACATCATCAACAAGGGCGGTACGGACTTCACGGTCCTGCCGGTGGCGATCCACGGCGACGCGGCCTTCGCGGGCCAGGGCGTGGTGGCCGAGACCCTGAACATGTCCCAGCTGCGCGGCTACCGCACCGGCGGCACGGTCCACATCGTCATCAACAACCAGGTCGGCTTCACCGCGGCCCCCGAGTCCTCGCGCTCCTCCATGTACGCGACGGACGTGGCCCGCATGATCGAGGCTCCGATCTTCCACGTGAACGGCGACGACCCGGAGGCCGTCGTGCGCGTGGCGCGACTGGCCTTCGAGTTCCGTCAGGCGTTCAACAAGGACGTGGTGATCGACCTCATCTGCTACCGCCGCCGCGGTCACAACGAGTCGGACAACCCGGCCTTCACCCAGCCGCTGATGTACGACCTGATCGACAAGAAGCGCTCGGTGCGCAAGCTGTACACCGAGTCCCTGATCGGTCGCGGCGACATCACCCTGGAAGAGGCCGAGCAGGCCCTGCAGGACTACCAGGGGCAGCTGGAGAAGGTCTTCACGGAGGTCCGCGAGGCCACGTCGCAGCCGGTCTCCGGCCCGGTGTCGGACCCGCAGGCGGACTTCCCGGTCGCCGTCAGCACCGCGATCTCCACGGAGGTCGTCAAGCGGATCGCCGAGTCCCAGGTCAACATCCCCGACTCCTTCCACGTACACCCGCGTCTGCTGCCGCAGCTGCAGCGCCGGGCGGCGATGGTCGAGGACGGCATGATCGACTGGGGCATGGGCGAGACCCTCGCGGTCGGCTCCCTCCTGCTGGAGGGCATCCCGGTCCGCCTCTCCGGCCAGGACTCCCAGCGGGGCACCTTCGGCCAGCGCCACGCGGTCCTCATCGACCGCCGGACGGGCGAGGAGTACACCCCGCTCCAGTACCTCGCCGAGGAGCAGGCGCGCTACAACGTCTACAACTCCCTTCTGTCCGAGTACGCGGTCATGGGCTTCGAGTACGGCTACTCGCTGGCCCGCCCCGACGCGCTCGTGATGTGGGAGGCACAGTTCGGCGACTTCGTCAACGGCGCGCAGACGGTGGTCGACGAGTACATCTCGGCGGCCGAGCAGAAGTGGGGCCAGACGAGCGGTGTCGTCCTGCTGCTCCCGCACGGCTACGAGGGGCAGGGCCCGGACCACTCCTCGGCCCGCGTGGAGCGGTTCCTCCAGCTCTGCGCCCAGAACAACATGACGGTCGCGATGCCGACCCTCCCGTCGAACTACTTCCACCTCCTGCGCTGGCAGGTGCACAACCCGCACCACAAGCCGTTGGTGGTCTTCACCCCGAAGTCGATGCTGCGTCTCAAGGCCGCCGCGTCGAAGACGGAGGAGTTCACGTCCGGTCAGTTCCGACCGGTCATCGGTGATGCGGCGGTGGACCCCGCCGCCGTCCGCAAGGTCGTCTTCGTGGCCGGCAAGCTGTACTACGACCTGGAGGCCGAGCGCACCAAGCGCGGCGTCACGGACACCGCGATCATCCGCCTCGAGCGGCTGTACCCGCTGCCGGGTGCGGAGCTCCAGGAGGAGATCAAGAAGTACCCGAACGCCGAGAAGTACCTGTGGGCCCAGGAGGAGCCGGCGAACCAGGGCGCCTGGCCGTTCATCGCCCTGAACCTGATCGACCACCTGGACCTGGCGGTCGGCGCGGACATCCCGGCCGGCGAGCGCCTGCGCCGCATCTCCCGCCCGCACAGCTCCTCCCCCGCGGTGGGCTCGGCGAAGCGGCACCAGGCGGAGCAGGAGCAGCTGGTGCGTGAGGTGTTCGAGGCCTAGGCCCTACGGCACCACGAAGGGGCCGCCCCCGAGCTCCGGCTCGGGGGCGGCCCCTTCCGGCATCGCCGCGTCGTCACATCATCTGCGGTTCGAAATCCCAGTAGGGGCGCCGTCCTTCGAGCATGTAGCGCACCTGCCGGTGTTCTTCGAAGAAGTTCTCGGTGAGCCCCTGGACCGCCGCCCTGCGCACGGACTCGGCCTTCCCGTGCTGTCCGGTCTCCGCGAGGTCCTGTGCGAGGCCCGCGGCCAGGTTCAGGGTGAGGACATGCCTGTCCCCCACCGCGGTACGCGCGCGCTTCAGCGCGTCCCGCCCGAGCGCGACCGCGCGCTCCAGCTCACCGGTGCGGGCGAGGGCCGTGGCGGTGTTCATCGCACAGCCGATGGACCAGACATGGGCCGTGCCCAGGGCCCGCTCCATGGCGGCCCGCGCACGTTCCGCCCGTTCGCGGGCCGCCGTGAGCTCCCCCTGGTCGCCCTGGATGAGGGCGCAGTTGTCGAGCGTCCCCGCCACGTACGGGTGGTGGTCGCCGAGCAGGCGCGTGTACTGGCCGTAGGCGGATTCGGCCAGTTCCCGGGCGTCGTCGAGGTCTCCGATGTCGCGCAGGAGCATGGCGTAGTCGGTGCTCAGCATCAGCGACTCGGGATGGTCGGGCCCGTGCCTGCGCAGCATGCGCTCGCGTGCCTCGCGCATCAGGCCGCGGGCCCGCAGATAGGACCCCTCCCGCCGCAGGCACAGCGCGAGGTTGTGCTGGGCGAGCAGCGTCTGCCCGTGATTGCGGCCGAGGGCGTCCGTGTGCAGGCGGTGGTTCAACTCCTGGATGTCCAGGGCCTCGCCGTACCGGCCCAGCAGCCGCAGTGTCCAGGCGGTGTGCAGGCCGGCGTCGAGCGTCGCCGGGTCGCGACCGCCGCTGAGGGAGATGTACGTCTCCAGGACGGCCCGGTGCAGGGCGAGTGACTCCTCGTACCGGCCCAGCAGCCGCAGGGCGATCGCCAGGTTGCCGCGGATGTCGAGGGTGCGCGGCACCTCCTGGTCACCGAGGTCGGCCGCCGCCTGGGCCGCGGCGTCCTCGTACAGGAGGCGGGCCTCTTCGTACCTCCCCAGCGCCATGAGTGTTCCGCCGAGACCGTTCTTGGCCCGCAGCACCTGGATGGGGCTCCGTCCGGGATCGGCGGTGATCCGCTGCAGCACCTCCCGTCCGATGCGCTCCGCCTCCCGGTAACGGCCCAGGCGGCGCTCCATGTTGGCCAGCTGGTGCACGGCGACCAGCACGGCCGGGTCGGTCTCCCCGGAGGCCGCGGTCCAGGCCCTGACGGCCGCCTGGCTGAGCCGCCGGCCCTCCTTGTACTCGCCGCGGATCCGCAGGTACTCGACGCAGTTGAGCACCAGCGTCCGCACGTCCGGATCGCTGGAGCTGAGCGCGCCCGTCGGCTCCAGATGCGGTATCACCTCCGCGTAGCGGGCCCAGTGGACGCGGTCGCCGGGGCGGCGGGGGTCGGCGGCGACCAGCACCCGGCGGGCCGTCTCGGCGGCCTGGCGGGCCTCCCCCGGGCCCAGGTGCCCGCGGACGAAGCGGTGGAAGAGCCGGTGCATGCGCAGGGTGCCGACGGTCTGGATGTCCATCGGGCCCTGCTCGTACTCCAGCCGCATGGAGGTGGCGTCGGACAGCACCCGTAGCGCCGTGTTCCAGCTGCTCGGCTCGGTCACCAGCGAGACCAGGTGCGGCGGCAGGTCACCGGCACGGGCGGACTGCACCAGGGTCAGCGGGATGACGTCGGGCGAGAAGAAGGCGAACAGCGCGAGCAGTTCGTAGGCGTTGGGGCGCTTCTCCCGAAGCGTGTTGACGGTCTGTGCCCAGGCGGCCTGGAACTCCTTGCGGTACTCCTCCGAGGGGACCACCGGCACGGCGTGCGGATCGTCCTTCTGGATGCGGGCGATGTACGCGTCGATGTCGGCGGTCTCGTTCAGCTCCACCCAGGCCGCGGTCTGGTCCATGAGGAGCGGATGGTCCTCCACCGCGGCGGCGAGACGGTTCGCGGTGTCCCGGGTGAGCCGGCCGCTGCGCCTGCAGGCGAAGTCGACGGACTCCTCCCGGTCGAACGGAGGGAGTTCGACGACCTGGCCGACCCATCGGTGCCACTCCCTGCGCGCCGTGGTGACCAGGAGGTGACCGGGCCCGTCGGGCAGCAGCGTCGCGAGGTCCTCCGGGTCCTCGGCGCCGTCGAGGACGACCAGCCACCGGGTGCGGTCGGCCAGGGCCCGCTTGGCCGCCTCGATGCGCCCGCGCAGCGCGTCCCCGGTGTCCGGCTCCGCACCGAGCCGGTCGGCGAGCCGGGCGAAGTCCTCCCGGGCCCGGTTGCGCACCGTCGCACGGACCCACCAGACGATGTCGTACTCGCCCTTGTAGCGATGGACGTACTCCGTCGCCGTCTGCGTCTTGCCGATGCCGCCGGGCCCGCGCAGGGCGATGCGCGTTCCCTCGCCGCCCTCCGCGAACGCCTGGTGGACACGCTCCAGGACCCGCTCCCGGCCGGTGAAATCGCGGTTGTGTCGCGGAGCGTTGTCGACGCCCGGCCGGTCCTCGGGAAAGCGCGGGCCGCGGGCGCGGTCGAGGCTGACCGGTCCCCCCGACGGCGGGGTCACGTCCAGGGCCTGGAGCAGCACCTCGGCGGCCCGGTCGGCGTCGAGGCCGCGCAGCGGCAGCACCCGGCCGAGCCGCTCGGCGGCGGAGGGCAGGGTGGCGGCGGTGATGGACACGGCGACCACACGGTGCCCTTCACGGGGCATGACCTCGGCCAGAACGTCCGCCCAGGCCTGGCGGCGGGCCTCGTCGAAGCGCACGAACCAGTCGTCGACGAGAAGCAGGAGCTTGCCGGACCCGGCCAGCAGGCCGGTCAGCCGTCCGGGGTCCGGAGCGGTGTGCAGCGGATCCCAGCGGACCGCCTTCGGCACCGCTCCGGCGTGGGCCAGCCGGTGTTCGATCCAGGTCGCCCAGGACCATGACTGTCCCGCGTAGACGATCGTGACAGTCTCAGCGGACGGGGATGGCATGCCTGGGTCTCCTTCTGCCGTAGGTGAGGGCTACGCCGCGGTCCGTCAACCCCACGTCAACCCACACCCCTTGACGATACGGGCAGCTGCTCGGCGAGGCGCCCGGCGGCGTGCCGGATGATGCGCTCCAGGTCGGCGCAGTGCACGCTCGGGTTACGGAAGTGGCCGCTGCGAGGCGCATAGCGGTGCGCGTAGTTGCCGCCGCCGCAGACCCGGACGACCGGGCAGGTACGGCACACCTCGGCCAGTGCGTCGGGGCCGGCCCGCAGCACGGCGATGCGCGGGTGGCACAGTGCCTCGTCGAAGGAGTTCCGGAAGACGTCGAGGCCGGTGGCCGGCGCCCCGGGGAAGGCGGTCTTGAGCGAGTCGATCCGCTCGATGCTGCCGTCCGTCTCGACGACGACCGCGGTGACGGGTGACAGGCCCAGCGCGTCGGTCCGTGAGGAGCCGCCGAGCAGGGTCGTGACGACCTCGGTGAACAGCCGCACCCTCGGCCGGTCGGCAGCCGTGTCGTCCCACCACAGGTCGAAGGCGTCGGCCAGCCAGTCCCCGTACGGGGTGGGAGCCGGACGGTGGCGGCCGGGCAGACGGCTGCCCCAGTGCAGGTGCGGCAGGAGGAAGTCGAGCGAGGGCGGAGCCAGGGCGCGCAGCGAGGAGTAGACCTGGGCGGGGTCGGTGGCCGGGTCGACGGTGCACAGGACGCCCGCGTACGTGCCCGGCCGCCGCGCGGCCAGCAGACCGGCCGCGCGGCGGGCGGCGGGCCAGGAGGGCCGGCCCGCGTGGTCGACGCGACGCGCGTTGAGTGCGGCGGTACCGCCGTCCAGACTGAGTCCGACGTGGATGCCTGCATCGGCCAGGCGGTCGAGCACTTCCTCTGTGAGCAGCGTGCCGTTGGTCTGCACGCTGACCGTGACGGCGGTGTCCGCGGGAACGGCACGCCGCACGGCGTCGGCGTACGCGACGACCGGTTCGGGCCCGGAGAGCAGCGGCTCACCGCCGTGCAGGTCCACGCGGACGGCCCTCGGCCGGTGGCTGTGGACGTGTTCGGCGATGCGGTCGGCGGTCCGGCGCATGACGCGCTCGCCGACCTGGTGCGGGCGGTCCCGCCAGCTGCGGTCCGGGCTGCGGTAGACGTAGCAGTACGTGCAGTCGAGGTTGCACCGGCTGTGCACCTTGAGGACGAACTGGCGGAAGCCGTCGGACGTCATGGGCCCGCTCCCGCCCGGGGGCCGGGCGACGCGGGATCGGGCGAGTCGCCGTAGTAGGCGGCCGGCGGCTCCTGCGCCTGCTTCCGCTCGCGCATCTCGGCCAGTACGGCGGCGAGGACGGGATGACGTGCCTCGCCGGGGCCCAAGGGCTCGAAAACGGGCAGGGCTATGCCCCAGGGGCCGTCCGGATCCGTCATGCGCCGCCCCCGCCGTTCGCTTCCAGGGCGTTCAAAGCGTTGCGCGCCTCCTCCGCCTCCTCCCCGCCGCCCAGCCCGGCCTCCTGGTACAGCCGCAGCGCCGTGCGGTACTCCTCGGCGGCACGGGCAGGGGCGGAGGCGCGGCCCAGGGCTGCCCCGCGCTCGACGCGTACGCGGGCCTCCGGCTCCGAGAGCCCCTGGTCCCGGTACAGTTCGGCGGCCCGCAGCAGATGGTCGGCCACCGCCTCCCAGTCCGATCGCTGCGCGGTGTGCTCGGCGAGCCGTCCGGCGGCCCCGGCGCGCAGCCGCCAGGCCCGCGCGGCGAGCAGGTCGTCGTCGGCCTCGCGTGCCGCGGTGCCCAGTATCCAGTCGGCTTCGTGGAGGTCGGCCAGACCGCCCTGCACCAGGTTCCGGTGCAGCAGCGCGTCGCCCAGTTCCACTCGGTGGCGGGGCAGCTGCGGATCCTCCTCGGCGGACTCGTCGACGGCCATGCGCAGCACCCGCACGGCATCCGTCCACTCGCCGGCGACGCCGAGGGCCAGGCCCAGCCGGTGCAGCAACGGGGGGCGGCCCGGCTCGTCCAGGGGCAGCGCTCCGACGGCCTGCCACCAGGACCGGACGGCCGCCTCCAGGTCGCGTGCCTCATGGCTGAGGCCGTGGGCGGCCAGGTGGGCCTCACCGAGCCGGTCGAAGCACACGGATCGCAGTTCCTCGTGGTCACCCGCGTACTCCAGTGCCTGGTCGAGCAGGGTGATCACCCGACGGCGGGTGCCGAGGTCACGCTCCGCGTCGCGGGTCAGATCGAGGGCGCGGGCGGTGTCCAGACAGATCTGCGTCAGCTCCTGCGCCTCGGCGCCCTCGGCCGCGCGCCGGGGAAGCGCCTCCCGGAAGCCGACCTCCGCCAACTCGGCTGCACGGTGGGCGCGTTCGCGTCGCTCCGCGCCGGGTTCCCAGGGCGTCGCACCGCGCCCGGAGTCGTGCCGGGCCAGTGCGAGCAGTGCCCGGGCCTCGAAGAGGCGGGCGGCGGGCCCGTCGTCGCGCAGCCGGTGCTGGGTGGCCAGCCCCGCCGCCTGTTCGAACCGCTGGGCGGCCCACTCCTGCGGGGCCCCCTCCTCGGGGCTGAGGACCGCGGAACCGGCGCGGGCGGCCAGCGACGCTGCCTGGAGAGCCGTGGTGGCCCTCAGCCGGATGCCCCGCGTCAGCAGGGAGTCGTCGGCGCCCGGCGGAATCTCCTCCAGCAGCCGTCCCGCCCTGCGGTAGGCGAGCAGGGCCAGCCGCCGTGGGGGCGCGTCGGGTTCGCCGAGGTCCCGGCCGAGTCCTGCGGGAAGGGTCGCGGCGGCCGCGCCGGAGGTCTCCAGGTCGGCCGCGATGTGCAGCAGGATCCGCGCCTCCATGACGAGTTCGGCGGGGTCCGTCTTGCGGTGCCGGGGCAGGACCTCGTACGCCTCCCGGAGGTTGTCGGCTGCACCGGCCACACGCCAGCGCTCCAGCAGGGCGCCGGCGAGCCGGCTGCGCAGCGCACGCTGCTCCGACTGGCGGCGCTCCACCTCCAGTGCCCGCCGGAGCAGGCCGACGCCCTCGTCGAGGTCGCGTGCGGTGCCGTGGACGTCGTACCGGTGGAGGACCTCACGCGCGCGTGAGGCCAGTTCGGCGGGGCCCGCGCCGGGCGGGGCGGCGGGAACCCTCCCGTAGCGGGCGAGCACCTGTGCGGAGACTCTGGCGAAGGCGCGCAGCAGCCGGTCGTCGGCGCCGTCCTCGGCCGCCGGGCGCGAGGCCACCGCGCCGGAGAGGTAGGCGGCGGCCAGCGCCGGGAAGTTGCGCGCGGACCGGCCGTACCGCCGCTCGACGTAGTGCGAGCTGTGCTTGAGCACCAGGGTGGCCTCGACGCCCGGCAGATGGCGCAGGAGTTCCTCGCGCACCGTGTCGATGAACTCGTACCCCCCGTCCGCGACGGCGTCGCTGCGCCTCATCAGTCCGCCGAGGAGGACCTCCGCCATCGCCTCGGGTCCGGTGCCGGGGAGCATGGCCCGTTGCACGAGCTGCATCACTGGCAGGGCGAGGGGGACGGTGGCCAGGTACTCGGCGAGCTGCCGGGCGTCCTGCGAGGCCGTGCGCCGGAAGGCGCGGACCCGGTCGCGGGAGGTGATCCGGCGCTCGGCGAGCGGTGGCCCCGCGGTCGCGGGATGGTCCGGCCGTACCCAGGCCGCGGAGGTGACCAGGCGCTGGGAGGTGGCGTCGCACACGAGCCGGACCCAGTTGGCGAGGGAGGTGGGGCGCAGGGCGAGGACGGGCACCGGCAGGGCCCGCTCCGGGGGCGGTCCGGCCCGCTCCGACCGGAACTCCAGGCCGCCGGCCGGCCCCTCGCGGCGGCGGAGTTCGCCGGAGTAGGCGGGCAGATGCGTGCCGCGCCACATCCGCTGCGGCAGCGGCTGGACGACGGCGAGCGGCGCGCAGGAAGCCCAGTCCTGGAGCAGACGCTGCATCCTGCCGGCGCGCCACAGCGGTCCCGCGCAGTCGCTGAGCACCAGGGTCAGTCGGTGCCCGCTCGGGTCGCGCAGCAGGCCGGGGCCGTCCGAGGGCGAGGACGGGTCGGGCGAGGAGGCCACCCGCGCCTCGCCCCGGCCGTCTTCGTGGATGTAGTGGACGCGGATCTCCCGGAAGGCGCCGGCGCGTTCGCAGACCCGGTGCAGCTCGGTGAAGGTGTCCTGCCAGACCACGGTGGAGGAGGAGACGTCCATGACCAGTTGCAGCCGCGCGTCACGACGCTGTTCACGGGCGGGCACCGGGACGACCACGCCGGTGTCGGCCGCCCGCTGCGCCGTGGCCTCCTCGTCGAGCCCGGCGAAGACCGGTCCGCCGGGCGAACGGTATCGGTTGAGCGGACGTAACGCCCTTTGCAGGCCCAGTGGTTCGGGCAGTACCGCCGCCGCGGGCACCTGAATGGCCACCACCGTGTCCGTGCCCTGCGCGATGCCCTCGGTCGGGACGCCGTCGACCGCCGCCGTACGGCGCCGCGCGGACCGGTCGCGGGCGCGTACGGTCAGGGAGGCCTCGGGCGGTGTGGCGGCGGGACGTGTGGACCCGGACCCTGCCTCGGCGGACGGGCCGGTGGCATCGGTGCCGGGTGTTCCGGCGGTCGCCGTGGTACCGGGGAGGTGACGGGCGAGCCACAGCGCGTCCGCCAGTTCCTCGGCGTCCGGAGCCAGTCCCGCTTCACGCAGCCGCAGGGCGAGCAGCTCCAGCGCTTCGGCGACGGCCATGGCCGTTACCGCTGTCCCGAGTCGAGCGAGCCCATCAGCAGACGGGCCAGCTCCGTGCGGCCGGGACTGCCCGGCGGAGCCACCCGCTGGGTGAGGTAGATGGCGTTGAGCAACTGGTCGGTCGGGCGGCGCGCACCCGAGGCGTCCGTGGTGAACAGCTCGACGAGATCCCGGTGTTCGCGGTCCGCGCCCTCGCCGAAGTGGGCCTGGACCATGGCGGCGAGCCGGTCGCCTCGCGGGGGGTCGAGGTGCAGATGGATGCAACGCCGCAGCAGTGGCGCGGGGAACTCACGTTCTCCGTTGCTCGTCATGACGATCACCGGGAAGGCGTGACAACGGACGCGCCCCCCGGTGACGGGCACCCGCAGGCCGTCGTCGGTGAGGACGTCCACGGTGCCGTGGCGGTCGGCGATCCGTTCGAGTTCCGGGATGCCGAACTCGCCCTCCTCCATGACGTTGAGCAGGTCGTTCGGCAGGTCGATGTCACTCTTGTCCAGTTCGTCGACGAGCAGCACTCGGGGGCGCTTCATCGGGAGCAGGGCCGTTCCCAGCGGGCCGAGCCGGATGTAGCGGCCGATGGCCAGGTCGCCTCGTGCCGGGCCGGGCCCGTCCGGCTCCTCGGTCCCGGCTCGGTCCAGCTGCGCGTCCTGGAGACGGCCGATCGCGTCATAGGCGTACAGACCCGTCCTGAGCTCGGTGCGGCTGACGATGGGCCACTGCAGCACCCGGCCCAGCGCCAGCTCGTGGGCCACGGCGTGGGCCAGGGTGCTCTTGCCGGAGCCGGGCTCGCCGGTGACCAGGAGCGGGCGCCTCAGATAGAGCGCCGCGTTGATGAGCTCGATGGCCCGGGCGTCCTGGACGGGAAGCGGAGGCCGGCGGCCGAGCCGCCGGGAGGTGGCGCTGTCGATGGGGGGCACCGGGTACACGTCGTCCAGGGGTTCGCCGTCGAAGCGACGCCAGTGCGGGGGCCGCGGAAGTAAGCCGACCCGTTCCGCGGCAGGGTCGCCCGTGCCCCGATAGACCAGCCACTCGCTCATGCTTCGCTCCTCGTCGACGATCGATGGCACTGCACGTCCCGGCCGACGAGGGCGAGCGGCGCCCACAACGGGCCCCTGAAAACGTACCCGTCCGTCGGATACAGAAGGTCGATTTCCCGCCAGCCACTCACGGGCGTCGCCGGGTGTCCACGGTGGGTCATGGCGCGTCGAACACCCCTTCCTCCGCGGGCAGGGGGCGGCGCGGATCGTCGTACAGGACGGCGACCTCGGCGGCCCAGTGGGGCCCGTTCCCGGTGCTGACGTGCTCTCTGATACGGCGGACCCGGTCCGGCAGTTCAGCCGGGTCCGCCACCTGCACCAGGAACTCGGCGGTCGATCGGTGGAGGTCGTCGCAGCGGGGTCCGCACTCCTGTGCGGGATGTTCACCCAGGTGCCACAGCACGATCCCGTGCCCGGCGTCCAGGGCCAGGCGCATCGCCGTCCGGCCGGCTCCGGACCCGGCCCGCCTGCACTGGACGGGTATCGCTCCGGGGGCGAGGTCGGCGAAGTGGCGGGCTTGCAGCGGGCTGGCGTTGAAGACCGTGCTCCTCGGTGTCACCCGCCCCGACGCCAGCATGCTGCTCCAGCGCGTGTCCCAGGATTCGGCCGGAACTCCTCGGCGCTCGATGTCGCGAATGACCACAGGACGGCGCACACCCAGCAGTTGCTGGCGCGCCCGGTCCCACAGCGGCGCGGAGTCGTAGATCTGCCATGTGTGCACGGGGGTGTCGAAGTGCGAGAGCGACAGGGCGACCTCGAGAGGCGCCGGCAGGTCGGGACGGTCGACGGCCTCGAACGCCTTGGCGAGCGGTTCGTCGAGCACGGCCCGCAGACGACGCAGTTCGACGCCCGGCCCGGTGGTCTCCCCGTAACGGGGCACGTCGCTGTTCTCGCCCCCGTCGTCCACGCGCAACGTCCAGTAGAACCGGGACGGGTCGTCATCGAGCGGCTCCAGCTCCAGCAGGACCACACCGCGTTCCCCGGGGCCCGGGTAGCGCTGGACCGACCGCTGCCCGCCCGGCAGCAGCCCGGGAGGCAGGACGGCGTCCTCCACATTGGTCCGCACGGACGGTCTGACGCCGTCGAGCCGGTCCTGGATCCAGGCGCCGAGCGCCTCGACGGCGCCCCGGTCCTTCGGCTCCCGCGCCTCGAGATAGAGCTGGACGAGACGGAGATAGCGCAGAAAGACGAACGCCTCCTGCGACCGGTCCTCCTCGTACAGCTGTCCGTGGCCGTCGCGCCAGGAGACCGGCAGGTGCGGGCGTCCGGCCGGATCGTCGCCGCGCGCCCTGCGCACCAGCTGGGTGACGGTGTGGGGCGCGTCGGCGGGCTCGACCGCGGCCAGCAGGGCCAGCGCCTCCCTGCGGTCGGCGGGGCTCCACTGGTCGGGGTCGGCCTCACCCGGAGTCCCGGGCAGCTTCATCTGCCGGCCGACCCAGTTGTGCTGCACCTTGCGACGCGTCCGATGCCACCTGTCGTGCGCGGCGACGACGGTGTGGTACGCCGCGAAGCGCCGCATCAGCGACACGGCGATGGACAGCCCGCCGTCCCGGTCGCCCCGGCGGCACTTGATCAAGGCGACGACGGCGCCGGTCGCCGGGTCCAGCACCGGGCCGCCGGAGACGCCGTCGGGGAACTCGTTGCTGGGGCCGAGCCGCAGCCCGTAGGGGCCGTCGTGCGCATTGACCGCGGCGTCGCCGTTCCACGCCTGGGCCGCACCGTCGGGAAGGGGGCGGTAGCCGTACACGATCCGGTGGTGGCCGAGCGGATGGCCGGAACGGTCGCTGAGCCAGACGCACTCGTGCGCGACGGAGTCGTCGAGCAGCCGCACCAGGGCCATGTCCTGCTCCACGGCCAGATTGCTCCGCCCGTGGTCCTGCTCGCCCAGTGACCCCTTGTACAGACACTCCTGGAGCCGGGCGGCCACGGGGCGGCCGTCGTGCAGGCCCGGTCCGCGTACCCGGAACTCCTCCTCGCCCGCGTCCCCGATGCGGCCGAGCAGCACATGGGCACAGGTCAGGACCCAGCCCGGCGCGACCAGGAAGCCGCTGCCCCACATGTCCTCGTCGCCGGGGCGCGCGGAGTGGAAATGGACCGTGGCGTTCTCGATCAGGGATTCGAGGCGAGGATCGCGCCGCTCAGGCATCCGCGGACGGCTCTGCGGCGGCCGTGGCGGCGGCCCGGGTGCGGCGCTCGTCGAGCTTCCACACGAGGGAGACCTCCAGGGACGCCTTGGCCTCGCCGTCGGCGAGCACCGCGATGGCCTTGCCGGGCTTGGCGACGATCTCGACGCCGAAGGTGATGCTCGCCTCGTCCGGCTGCGCGGCCCGCGCGGCGTCCAGGACCGACTGTCCGACGCCCTGGATCAGCTCCCCCAGTTGCTCCAGTTTTGCCGCCGCGCTCCGCCCGACCCCGATGTCGAGGTCGTCGGAGCCATAGCCTCCGGAAGTCGTCGTTCCCGGCGCCGGGGTCACCCGCGCCAGCACGGTCTGGCCCCCCGGTAGCGTGATCTCGCGCAGCGTATCGACCATGGCTCCCCCGCCCTGTGCACGGCTCTGCCCGCCCTCCGCCGACCGTCGCCGGGGCGCGGACTGTTGAACTGCGAAAAGGCTAGCTGGCCGCACCGCTGCGGAGCGAGACCGCTATCCGGCCAAGTGGCGCATATTCTGAGGGCATGTACTTCACCGACCGCGGCATCGAAGAGCTGGAGAAGCGACGCGGCGAGGAGGAGATCACCTTCGAGTGGCTCGCCGAGCAGTTGCGGACGTTCGTCGACCTGAACCCGGACTTCGAGGTGCCGGTGGAGCGGCTGGCGACCTGGCTGGCACGGCTGGACGACGAGGACGACGAGTAGGCAGCACCCTCGGACGGGGCGCCCGCGGACGGGGCGCCCCGCCCTTGTGCGCGCTTCACCACCGGAACGGGTGTCTTGACTTCCCGCAGCCGCGATATATCGTGAATGGCGAAGACGCGATATGCCGCGTCCAGTCGAGCGTGTGGGACGCGTCGGGCGACCAGGCGGCCGCTCGTCACGCGGGCCCGCCCGCACCGGCCGAGGAGGTCAGCACCATGCCCGAGTGGTCCGTCGCAGAGCCGAGGAAGCTCACCTTCGACGCCCCCGTCACAGCGCTCCATGTGCGCATGGTCAACGGCACGGTGAACGTGGTGGGCACCGACGAGGGTTCCGCACGACTGGAGGTCTCACACGTCGAGGGCCCCGCCCTGACGGTGGCACAGGAGGGCGGCACCCTCACCGTGGCCTACGACGACCTGCCCTGGAAGGGCTTCCTCAAGTGGCTCGACCGCAAGAGCCGGCGGCGCAGCGCGGTGGTCTCCCTCGCCGTCCCGGCCTCAACCCGCGTGGAGGTCGGCGTGATCGGTGCCGACGCCCTGGTCTCGGGGATCGACGGCTGCGCCGACGTCAAGGGCGTCACGGGAGCGACGACCCTGGTCGGCCTGTCCGGCCCGGCCCGCGCCTCCACGGTGTCGGGCAGCGTGGAGGCCCAGCGCGTCACCGGCGTGCTGCGGCTCAACTCGGTCTCCGGCGACCTCACCGTCATCGAGGGCGCCTGCCCGTCCGTGAAGGCCGACTCCGTGAGCGGCTCGATCATCCTGGACCTCGGCCCCACGACCGGTGCCACCGACGCCTGCCTGACGAACGTCTCGGGCGAGATCGCCATCCGTCTCCCCCACCCGGCGGACGCCGAGGTGGAGGCGAACACGGCGAGCGGCGCCGTGTCCAACGCCTTCGACGACCTGCGCGTCACCGGGCAGTGGGGCGCGAAGAAGATCACGGGCCGCCTGGGCGGGGGCACCGGCCGGCTGAAGGCGACCACCGTCTCCGGCTCCATCGCCCTGCTGCGCCGCCCACCGGTTGCGGACGAGCCGTGGGACGAGCCGCCCGCCGACGCGTCCCCCGGCACGGGCTGTGACGGCACCGGCGTCCCGGCCGACCGTTCCCCGCACGGCACGACCGGCGGCCCCACCGAGCGGAAGGAGCTCTGACATGCCTCCCGTCTTCGCCCATGGACGCCTGCGGCTGTACCTGTTGAAGCTCCTCGACGAGGCACCACGCCACGGATACGAGGTGATCCGGCTGCTGGAGGAGCGCTTCCAGGGGCTGTACGCACCGTCCGCCGGCACCGTCTACCCCCGGCTCGCCAAGCTGGAGGCCGAGGGCCTGGTCACGCACACCACCGAGGGCGGCCGCAAGGTGTACGCGATCACGGACGCGGGCCGTGGTGAACTGGCCGACCGCAGTGGTGAACTGGCCGACCTGGAACTGGAGATCCGCGAGTCGGTCGCCGAGCTGGCCGCCGAGATCCAGGCCGACGTTCGGGGAGCAGCGGGTGACCTGCGCCGCGAGATGCGGGCCGCGGCCTCCGAGGCCCGCCGGGGCACCAAGGAGCACGAGGGTGATCGCGGGACGTACGACGACCAGGCCGAGAACGAGGCGTGGCGCGCTGCCCGGGAGGAGATGCGCCGCGCCAGGCAGGAGTGGAAGGAACAGGCCCGACGCGCCAAGGACGAGAGCCGGCGGGCCCGTGAGGAGGCCCAGCGGGCACGCCGCCAGGCCAAGGAGGCGCAGGAGCGAGCGCGGACCCAGGCACAGGAGGAGCTGCAGCGCATGGCACGACGGGTCCAGGAGCAGGTGCAGGACCACTTCGCACGGGGCGACTGGCCGACGGGCGTACGGGAGGGCCTGGCCGAACTGGCCAAGGAGTTCGGCGAGTTCGGCAAGGACTTCGGCTTCGGGCGCCCGGCGGCGGGTGCGCCCAGGGCGGCGGAGCAGCCCGAGTACTCGACGACCCCCGAGGACTTCCCCGGTGCGTACGAGCCTGCCTGGGCGCACGAGGACTTCCCGGGCGACCCGGCCCGCGCCCTCGACCGGCTCCTGGACCGCTTCCGTGACGACATCCGCGACGCGGCCCGGGACCACGGGGTGACGGAGGAGCAGGTGCGCGACGCCCGTCGGCACCTGTCGACGGCGGCGGCGCACATCGGGGCGACGCTGCGGTCACGGAAGGGGTAGGCGCTCTCCACGACCGGCCGAGCGTCAACGGCGGCAGGCTCACCCGGCCTTCGCCCGGCCACCACCGCCCCACAGCAGGCGCTCCACGGCCACGTAGGTCGCTCCATGGTCGGCGAGGACCTCGGAGGGGACGCCGGGGCGGGCGGTCAGAGCGAGGAGCAGGTGCTCGTCGCCGATGCGCCGGTCACCGTGCGCCACGGCGGCGCGCAGGGACCGGGTCAGTACGTCCTTGGCGCCACGGGTGAACGGGCGGCGTCCCGACCGCCGCACCGTCCCTGCACGGGTCGCGGCGAGCGCGCCCTGTCCGTGGGCCTCCTCGACCCGGGAGACGATCTCGGTGAGGTCGATGCCGAGCCCGGCGAGAGCGTCCGCGTCGGCGCGGGTGAGCCCGCCGCGGCGACGGGCCTCGGCAAGGTCCCGTTCGACCGCGTCACGTCGCCCGGTCAGCCCGAGCGCCGCCAGGGCGAACGCGGCGCGGCCGCCCTGCCTCTCGAGAAGTGCGAGCACCAGGTGGGCATCGTCGACGCGTCGCTCACCGGCGCGTTCGCAGTGCGCGACGGCGCCGGTGACCACCGCACGGGCATCCTGGGTGAACCGCTCGAACATCACTGCCTCCCGTACTTCTTGTGCACTGCCTGCCGGCTGACGCCCAGTTCCGCGGCGATCTCCTGCCACGACCAGCCCTGGTTGCGCGCGCTGCGCACCTGCACCGCCTCCAGCTGCTCCAGCAGCCTGCGCAGCGCTGCGACGGCTCGCAGTCCGACTCGCGGATCGCGGTCGCCTGCGCGTTCGGCGAGATCCGTTGCTTCGGTCATGATGTCAACTTACGTTGACACATGGAGTTTGTCAACCATGGTTGACATGCAGGTTCACGGAAACGCCCATGGCGGGCCCGGAACGCCTTCCGGGCCCGCCATGGGCGGTGGAGCGAGGGATCGTCAGCCGGCGGTGAGCACGATCTTCCCGAACTGGTCTCCGGCTTCCAGGCGTTCGAAGCCCTCGCGGGCCCGCTCCAGCGGGAGCACCTCGTCGATGACGGGGCGCACGCCGGTGGCGGCGCAGAAGGAGAGCAGGTCCTCCAGTTCGTCCTTGGAACCCATGGTGGAGCCGACGACCTTCAGCTCGAGGAAGAAGATGCGGGTGAGTTCGGCGTGCGAGGGACGGTCACCGCTGGTGGCCCCCGAGATGACGAGGGTGCCACCGGGCCGCAGGGACTTGACGGAATGGGACCAGGTGGCGGCACCGACGGTCTCGATGACGGCGTCCACACGCTGTGGCAGCCGGGCCCCGGACTCCAGGGCCTCCACGGCGCCCAGTTCCACGGCCCGCTTGCGCTTGGCCTCGTCCCGACTGGTGGCGAAGACCCTGAGGCCGGCCGCCTTGCCGAGCACGATCGCGGCGGTCGCGACACCGCCGCCCGCACCCTGGACGAGGACGGAGTCACCCGGGCGCACTCCGGCGTTGGTGAACAGCATGCGGTAGGCCGTCAGCCAGGCGGTGGGGAGGCAGGCGGCCTCCTCGAAGGAGAGTTCCTTCGGCTTGGGGAGGAGGTTCCAGGTGGGAACGCAGACCTGTTCGGCGAAGGTGCCCTGGTAGCGCTCGGTGAGGATGGAGCGGGGCTCGTCGGGGCCGACGCCGTGGCCGGTCTGGCCGATGACGGAGTGGAGGACGACCTCGTTGCCGTCCTCGTCGACGCCGGCCGCGTCGCAGCCGAGGATCATGGGGAGCTTGTCCTCGGAGAGCCCGACGCCCCTGAGGGACCAGAGGTCGTGGTGGTTGAGGGAGGCGGCCCTGACGTTCACGGTCGTCCAGCCGGGTCGTGATGCGGGGGCGGGACGCTCTCCCAGCTCAAGGCCGGAGAGAGGGTTGTCGCGGTCGATGCGGGCGGCGTAGGCAGCGAACATGACCTTGAGGTTAGGCTCCGCCCCTGGAGGAGGGAACCGAGGCGGACTGTGACGCGTGTCCCGCCAGGCGCGGACCTACGCCACTGCGACGGCCGTGCCCGCACGGAGGGCAATCACAGGCAGCCGCGCGCGGCCGCGGTAGCCCTGCGCAGCCGCGGTCAACCGCACGCAACCCCGGGCAGCCGCACGCAGCCGAGGGCGGTCGCAGCAGCCGAGGCGGGTAGTCGGACGCCGGCGAGGCGGCAGCCGCACGCACCCCCGGGGCCGCACGCAGCCGAGGCGGGCAGCCGCACGTACCCGCGGGTAGCCGTACACCGCTGCGAGCAGCCGCACGCAACCCCGGGCAGCCCCGTACGCAGCTGCGGGCCAGTCGTGCCGCTGGGGCGGCACGGGTGGGCGCGGCGGCACGACTGCCGACACCGGGAAGCACCACCCGCCCCGGCCCGCGCAGGCGCCGGGCGCCCGGCAGGCACCGGGCGAGAAGCCGCGCTTCACCCTGCCCGGACGGGCGGGCGGGGCGCAACCCCGCCCGCCCCGCGCACCGTTACCGCCGAGCGACACCTTCGGCCCGCGCCGCAGCAGCCACCGCCGCCGTGACCGCCGGCGCCACCCGCTCGTCGAACGGCGACGGGATCACATAGTCGGCAGCGAGGTCGTCCCCGACGACCCCCGCCAGCGCCTCCGCCGCCGCGATCTTCATGCCCTCCGTGATACGGGACGCCCGCACCTGGAGGGCTCCGGCGAAGATGCCGGGGAACGCCAGCACGTTGTTGATCTGGTTCGGGAAGTCGGAGCGGCCCGTCGCCACCACGGACGCGTACTTGTGCGCGACATCCGGATGCACCTCCGGGTTCGGGTTGGCCATCGCGAAGACGAAGGCACCCTTGGCCATCGACGCCACCGCGTCCTCCGACACGGTGCCGCCGGAGACCCCGATGAAGACGTCGGCGCCCTCCAGGGCGTGCTCAAGAGAGCCCGAAAGCCCCGCCTTGTTGGTGAACGCGGCGAGCTCCCGCTTCACCGGCGTCAGATCGTCCCGCTCCCGCGAGACGACTCCCTTGCGGTCGGCGACCGCGACATCGCCGATCCCCGCCTCGACCAGCATCTTCGCGATGGCGAAGCCCGCTGCGCCGGCGCCCGAGATGACGGCGCGCAGATCGCCGAGCCCCTTGCCGGTCAGCCGCGCCGCGTTCCGCAGGGCGGCCAGTGTCACCACGGCCGTACCGTGCTGGTCGTCGTGGAAGACCGGGATGTCCAGCCGCTCCTGGAGCCTGCGCTCGATCTCGAAGCACCGCGGCGCCGAGATGTCCTCCAGGTTGACGCCCCCGAAGGAGGGCGCGAGCCGGGCCACGGTGTCGATGATCTCGTCCACGTCCGTGCAGTCCAACGCGATCGGCACCGCGTCCACACCGCCGAACTGCTTGAACAGGATCGCCTTGCCCTCCATCACCGGGAGGGAGGCCTCGGGGCCGATGTCCCCGAGGCCCAGCACCGCCGTGCCGTCGGTCACCACGGCGACGACCGAGGACTTCCATGTGTAGTCGTGGACCAGCTCCGGCTGCTCCGCGATGGCCGTGCACACCCGGGCGACGCCGGGCGTGTACGCGAGGGACAGGTCGTCCTTGTCGCGGACCGGCACGGTGGCCTGCACGGCCATCTTGCCGCCGCGGTGCAGCGCGAACGCCGGATCGAAGGAATCGTGGGGCTCGGCCCCGCCGTCCTGATCCGAATTGCTGGCGCTGCGCGAGTTGACGATCTCCGCTGCCACTGTCTCGTACCCCTTAGATCTGCATGGTTTGAGGGTGACCACTCCTGGTTGAGGGGTGGGCGGGCACCGCGTACGACCCGTGTGACTGGTGCGTGAGGGCGCATACGCGACGGGCGCGCCGCACACGCGCCCTGAGCCCCGGATGAGGGGTGTAACGCACCTTCTTACCCGACGGATGGTGTCCGGGACGAGTCCATAACGCGAAGGTCACACGCCGGTGAGATGGCTCATGACCGAAAATGTGCACACGTCCACGGAGCGTCCTCACACGGTCACGTGTGCGGGCGTGAGACCGGCCGCATGGTGAGATGCACCGAAGATCTTCCGGCCGGAAGGAATGATTCCCGCACAAGGTGCGGCCGAAATCGGCCGTCCGAGGCGGTTCGGGGGTCACCCGTTATCCGATTTTGACATAGCGAGTCACCTGAATGCCGCCGTCCGGCTGGCAAGATGCCTCAATCACACGAGGTCGCGACACCCGAAGGTGTGTGCACGTCGACCCCGTCGGCACAACCCATTCCGCCGGAGGAACCCACCATGACCGCACGCTCCACCCGTCGTACGACCGCCACGCGCTCCCGAACAGCCGCGGTCGGCGCCATTGCGGTCGCGGGCACCCTGGTGCTGGCCGGCTGCGGCGACCACACGGACAAGGGCAGCACCGGCAACAGCGGCGGCTCGTCCGTGGCCTCGGCGCCGCTCGCCGCCAAGCTCCCCAAGGACATCCGCGACGCGGGCGTCATCAAGGTCGGCTCCGACATCTCCTACGCTCCGGTCGAGTTCATGCAGGGCGGCAAGGCCGTCGGCATCGACCCGGACATCGCGGACGCCCTCGGCAAGCAGCTGGGCGTGAAGCTCGACTTCCAGAACGGCAAGTTCGACCAGCTCATCGTGGGACTGCAGGCCAAGCGGTTCAACATGATCATGTCCGCGATGAGCGACACCAAGGACCGCCAGAACGGCATCGACTCCGACACCGGCAAGAAGGTCGGCAACGGCGTCGACTTCGTCGACTACTTCACCGCCGGCACCTCGATCCTCGTCCAGAAGGGCAACCCGAAGGGCATCAAGTCGCTGGACGACCTGTGCGGCAAGGTGGTGGCCCTGCAGAAGGGCACCACGTCCGAGGGCGTCGCCAAGGCGCAGAGCACCAAGTGCACGAAGGACGGCAAGAAGGCCATCACCCTGCAGACCTTCGACACCGACCCCGAGGCGCTGCTCCGCCTCAAGCAGGGCGCGTCCGTCGCGGACCTGAACGACTTCCCGGTCGCGGCCTACAACGCCAAGACCTCGGGCGGCGGCAAGGACTTCGAGGTCGTCGGGGACCAGATCGAGGCCGGTCCGTACGGCATCGCGGTCAGCAAGGAGAGCACCCAGCTCCGCGACGCCCTGCAGGCGGCCATGACCGCGATCATCAAGAGCGGCGACTACCAGAAGATCCTGCAGAAGTGGAACGTCACGGACGGCGCGGTGACCGAGGCGAAGATCAACGGCGGCTCCTGAGCCTCACGCAAGACTGAAGGGCAGTCACCGTGACTGACACTGTCGACAAGACTCCGGCGCCGACGGTGCCGCCGGAGCAGATCAAGGCCATACCGGTGCGCCACTACGGCCGCTGGGTGGCCGGCGTCCTGGTCGTCGCCCTTGTGGTGCTGATCGGAATCGCGTTCTCCAACGCGAAGATCAACTACAGCGTGATCCCGGACTACCTCACGGACGGAACAATCCTGTCCGGCGCCTGGCACACGCTGTACATCTCGGTGCTCGCCATGGTGCTCGGCCTCGCCCTGGGCATCGTCCTGGCGGTGATGCGGATGTCGTCGAACCCGGTCACCAGCACGGTGTCCTGGTTCTACATCTGGTTCTTCCGGGGCACTCCCGTCCTGGTCCAGCTGCTCCTCTGGTACAACATCGCGCTCGTGTTCCCCATCCTCAACCTGGGGTTCTACAAGGACGAGATGAACCAGGTGATGACGCCGTTCCTGACGGCTCTGCTGGGCCTCGGACTGAACGAGGCCGCGTACATGGCGGAGATCGTGCGCGCGGGCATCCAGTCGGTGGACGAGGGACAGACCGAGGCGTCCCACGCGCTGGGCATGACCCAGGGCCAGACGCTGCGGCGCGTGATCCTCCCGCAGGCGATGCGCGTGATCGTGCCGCCGACCGGCAACGAGTTCATCAACATGCTGAAGACCTCGTCGCTGGCCTACGCGGTCCAGTTCAACGAGCTCATCAAGCGGTCCACGGACATCTCCAGCACCTCGCTCGCGGTCGTGGAGATGTACTTCGTGGCATCGATCTGGTACCTGGTCCTCACCACGATCTTCAGCATCTTCCAGTACTACATCGAACGCCGTTACGCCCGAGGTTCGACGCGCAACCTGCCGCCGACCCCGCTGCAGCGGCTGACGAAGAACCTCCGTCTGTTCGGCTCGTTCCGTCGCCCGGAGGTGGCCCGATGAGCAGTCTCGGCAAGGGCGTGGGCAAGAGCACCAGTGGTGGCCCGATGGTCAAGGCCGAGGGCGTGCACAAGTCCTTCGGTCTCGCGCACATCCTCAAGGGCATCGACCTGGAGGTGAACCCGCGGGAGGTGTTCTGCCTCATCGGCCCCTCCGGCTCGGGCAAGTCCACCTTCCTGCGGTGCATCAACCACCTGGAGAAGATCAGCGCCGGACGGCTGTACGTCGACGGCGATCTGGTCGGCTACCGGCAGAAGGGCGACAAGCTCCACGAGCTGAAGGAGAAGGAGGTCGCGGCGCAGCGACGGGACATCGGCATGGTGTTCCAGCGCTTCAACCTCTTCCCGCACATGACGGCGCTGGAGAACGTCATGGAGGCGCCGGTCCAGGTCAAGCGCGAGAGCAAGGCCGCCGCCCGGGAGCGGGCCCAGCGGCTCCTGGACCGGGTGGGCCTCGGTGACCGTACCGGCCACTACCCCGCCCAGCTCTCCGGCGGCCAGCAGCAGCGCGTCGCCATCGCCCGCGCGCTGGCGATGGAACCCAAGCTGATGCTCTTCGACGAGCCGACCTCGGCCCTCGACCCGGAACTGGTCGGCGAGGTGCTGGACGTCATGCGTGACCTCGCGGAGGACGGCATGACGATGATCGTCGTCACGCACGAGATGGGCTTCGCGCGGGAGGTGGGCGACTCGCTCGTCTTCATGGACGACGGCGTGGTGGTCGAGGCCGGCCATCCGCGCGAGGTCCTGACGAACCCTCAGCACGAACGGACGAAGTCCTTCTTGTCGAAGGTCCTCTGACGGTCACGGCGGAGAGGGCGGTACGGGCTTCCCGTACCGCCCTCTGCTCTTTCTCCTCCGGGCTCTACTTGAGGGCCAGCAGCAGGGTGTCCGACGGTGAGCACCACACCGGGCGGGCCTCGGCGAAGCCCTTCTCGCGCAGTACGCGCGCGTGCCAGGCGGCGGAGGGCATGTCGCCGTCGGCGTGGACGCCGTAGATCTCGAAGCGGCGGGCGGTCGGCGCGGCCAGGACGGGGTCCTTGGCGGCCAGCGCCCACCACTCCGCCCAGTCGAGGGCGCCGCCGCGCATGGCCTGATCCATACGGGCGTGCCGCTGGGCGCTTTCGGCGGCGTTGATCCGGGGCGTGGTGTCGTCGATCATGTGGTCGGCGTTCATGAAGACGCCGCCGTAGCGGACGAGTTCCGCGATCCGGCCGTAGAGGGCCTCGAGAGGCTCGTCGCGCAGCCAGTGGAGGGCCGTGGCGGTGAGGACGGCGTCATACGCGTCGTACGGCAGGCGCGCCGGCCAGTCGGGGTCCTTGAGGTCGGCCTCGACGAACGTGACGCGGTCGTCGCCGTCGAACGTGCCGCGCGCGATGGTGAGCAGGGCCGGGTCGAGGTCGACGCCGGTGCTGGTGGCCTTCGGGAAGCGCGCGAGGAGCCGGGCGGTGATGCTGCCGGTGCCACACGCGAGGTCGAGCACACGGGGTTCGGTGCCCACGAACGCCTCCACCATCTCGAGCATGATCCGGAACCGTTCCTCGCGGTCGGGCATGTACCACTCCTGCTGGCGGTCCCAGCTCTCCTGCCACGACCCCCAGTCGGTGCCCGTCGTGGTTCCGGTCGTCGTGTCCATCGGAAGCCCCCTTCTCCACACCATCGCGTAATACCCTGGACGCGGAGTCATCTGTTACCCAACGCACCCACGACGATAGAGCCCCTTCGTAAGGACTACAAGTGCAACTTGCCTATTACTCGGACTATGCCGTACGTCTCGTGAACAGCGAGGAACCGGCCCGGGGCAAGGACTCGCTCACCTCGGTGGAGGCCGTGCGCGGCCTCTTCGGCGGCAACCAGTCGGCTGCCCGCCGCGCCACCGACGCCGATGTGACCCGCTTCCGCTCGGTCCGGGCTCGGCTGCGCACGGTCTTCGAGGCGGCCGACCGGGGCGACGAGACGCTCGCCGTGGACCTGCTGAACTCCCTGCTCCTGGAATTCCCGGTGAGCCCGCAGATCTCCGGGCACGACCACCGGGACGTCGACGACCGGCCCCTGTGGCACATGCACCTCGCGGACCACCCCTCGAACGCGACGGCGGGCTACGCGGCCATCGCCGCGATGGGGCTCGCCTTCCACCTCACCGAGTACGGCGTGGACCGCCTGGGTCTGTGCGAGGCGGCCCCCTGCCGCAACGCCTACCTCGACACCTCCACGAACCGCTCCCGGCGCTACTGCTCGGACCGCTGCGCGACACGCGCGAACGTGGCCGCCTACCGGGCCCGCAAGCGCCTGGAGGCGGACCGGCCGGGAAGCACGGGCCGGGCCGCGGAGAGCGCCCAGCGCAGCAGCGCGAAGGGCGAGCGCCGACCGTCCCGGAGCGGACGGTAACGGAACCACACCTTCCCGAGGACGAGCTCCTCGGGAACGGCGCCGTAGTCGGTGCTGTCCCCACCCGCGTACGGATTGTCGCCGAGCACCCACCAGCCGCCCTCGCGCCGTTCCACGGCACGCTTGACGACCAGCAGGTCCTGCTGGAAGGGGTGGCGCAGGACGATGACGTCACCGGACCGCACCCGGGCCCCGTACTGCAGGAGCAACCGGTCCCCGTGCTGGAGGGTGGGCACCATGGACGGTCCTGTGACCTCCGCCACCCCCAGCGGCAGCAGGGCCCGTGTGCGCTCGGTCTCCTGTGACAGCTCCGGCATCGTCCGGCACCTCCCCGATCCGTTCCTCCACCAGTCCCAGTCTCACCCTGGACTTTTGGCGTAAGCCCATGGGGGCACTCGCCAAAACCGGTCCCCTACGGAGTAATGTCCCACCTGAGATGACGATCACGAGGAAGGACGGCTTCATGCTCTCCCGCCTGTTTGCCCCGAAGGTCAAGGTCAGCGCCCACTGCGACCTTCCCTGCGGTGTCTACGACCCGGCCCAGGCCCGCATCGAGGCGGAGTCGGTGAAGGCCATCCAGGAGAAGATGGCCGCCAACGACGACCCGCACTTCCAGGCGCGCGCCACCACCATCAAGGAGCAGCGTGCCGAGCTGGCCAAGCACCACGTGTCGGTGCTGTGGAGCGACTACTTCAAGGCCCCGCACTTCGAGAAGTACCCCGAGCTGCACCAGCTGGTCAACGACGCCCTGAAGGCCCTGTCGGCCGCCAAGGGTTCGACGGACCCGGCGACGGGCCAGAAGGCGCTGGACTACATCGCCCAGATCGACAAGATCTTCTGGGAGACCAAGAAGGCTTGACCAGGTCTTTCGCCAAGGGCGACCGGCGAGTGGTGCACCCTCGCGGGTCCGCCGCCCACCCGACGGGGCCCGGCCGGAGCAACCGGCCGGGCCCCGTCGTGCTGTCGCCGGTCCACCGCGAAACGGCTCATCCCCCGTTCTTCCCTGGCTCGGCCCACAGGCCCGAGTGGCCCTCCCGCAGGGGGCCGCCCACGAGGTCGAGGACCTCGTACGCGATCGCGGTCAGGGGGACGGGGTCGGCGTGTTCGGCGAGCCTGAGGTGGGCCTGCGGGAGGGCGCCGCCGAGGACCGGGTCGGCGGCGGTCAGACGGCGCGGGAGCCACTTGCCGTTGCCCCACCAGGCATGGCGGTGGTCCGTCAGCAGGAGGGACGCGGACGTCAGCACCCGGTCCGCGATGACCAGTTGCTCGTGGCGGTCGTGGACGTCGGCCAGGTCGTCCAGCGGGTCGGTGAGTCCGTAGCGGGCGTCGTCGCGCTCCTTGCGCGTCAGTGGGTCGGGGCCCGCCGCCGGCTGGGCGCGTGCCTCGGTGCGGAGCGCCGCCGCGTGCCCGTGGGGGTCGTGGACCGCGACCGACTCGGCGTAGAGGAACAACATGGTCCCCCGGCGGCTCGCCCGGTCCGCGGCGAAGACCTCCTCGAGGTCGGCACGGGTGTGGGCGAACACCTCGGTCACCCGCCCTTCGTGACGGAGTGTCTCCCGACGGCTGACGTCCCCGTCCGGAAGCAGCAGGACGACGTCCAGATCGCTCGTGGCGGTCGCCCGTCCCCGCGCCGTGGAACCACCGAGCACGGCGGAGAGGGCACCCGGACAACGGCTGTCGACGAGTCGGCGGGCCTGATCGAGGGCCGTGGCGAGGACGGGCCGGCGGGTTCGGGGCCATGCGGACATCGTGGCACCGGCCGGGGCCCGACGGGCGGGCGTTGTACGGCGGCCTCCCGCGAGGGCCCTTTGTCGGTGGCCCGTGCGATGCTGACGGTGTGGGAGTGGAGGACCTGGTCCGGCTGCGGCGGGCGCGCGACCGGATGGACCGCGAGTATGCCGAGCCGCTGGACATACCGGCGTTGGCACGGACAGCACTGATGTCGCCCGGGCACTTCCAGCGCAGCTTCCGCGAGGCGTACGGGGAGACGCCGTACAGCTACCTCATGACCCGCCGTATCGAGCGGGCCAAGGCGCTGCTGCGGCGCGGCGACCTGACCGTGACGGAGGTCTGCATCGCCGTGGGCTGCACCTCGCTGGGGTCCTTCAGTTCACGCTTCACGGAACTGGTCGGCGAGACGCCGAGCGCCTACCGGGCACGGTCGCACGAGCAGGGGGCCGCGATACCGCCGTGCGTGGCGAAGGGGCTGACCCGGCCGCGCCGGGGACGGCCGGGCGACACACGCACAGATCCCCGGGAGCAGCTCTAGCCTGGCCTCATGGACCTGAAACTCGCCCAGTGCTTCATCGCCGTCGACGATCACGACAAGGCGCTCGCCTTCTACCGGGACGTCCTCGGCCTGGAGGTGCACAACGACGTCGGCTTCGAGGGGATGCGCTGGGTGACGGTCGGCTCACCGCTCCAGCCGGACGTGGAGATCGTGCTGGAACCCCCCGCGGCGAACCCCGACGCCTCCCCCGCCGACCGCCGGACGATGGCGGAGCTGCTCGCCAAGGGCATCCTGCGCGGCGTCATCTTCTCCACCGAGGACTGCGACGCCCTCTTCGCCCGGGTCCAGGCGTCCGGTGCGGAGGTGCTGCAGGAGCCCATGGACCAGCCGTACGGCGTACGGGACTGCGCCTTCCGCGACCCGGCGGGCAACCTGCTGCGCTTCATGGAACGCCGAGCCCGATGAGCGAACCGATCCGCTGGACGTACGCCTTCGTCGACCGGCCCGAACGGGAACTGGGTCGGGCCTGCGACTTCTGGACCGCCGTCACGGACACCAAGCTGTCCGCATCCCGGGGCGAGAACGGCGAGTTCCTGACGCTGCTCCCCGGTTCGGGCGACGCCTGCGTGAAGGCGCAGGCCGTACGCGCAGGCGGCGGCGCCCATCTCGACCTCGCGGTGCAGGACGTGCCCGCGCTCGTGGCGGCGGCGCGTCGGCTCGGCGCGGACGTCGTCGCCGACCACCCCGGCTGGACCGTACTGCGCTCCCCCGGCGGGGTGCTGTTCTGCGCGGTGTCCTGGCACGGCGAGTCCGGTCGGCCGCCCGTGGTCGGGGGCCCCGACGGCGCGGCCTGCCGGCTCGACCAGGTGTGCCTCGACCTCCCCCCGTCCGTGTTCGACGCCGAGGTCGCCTTCTGGAGCGAGCTCACCGGCTGGGAGTCGCGCCCCGCTTCGCTGCCGGAGTTCCACGTGGTGGCACCGCCCGCCGACCTGCCGGTCCGCGTCCTGCTGCAACGTCTCGGCACCGACCGCCCCGCCGCGGCCCACCTGGACCTGGCATGCGCGGACATCACCGCGACCCGGGCCCGGCACGAGCGCCTCGGCGCCACGCACGTCGCCGACGGCACCCACTGGACCGTGATGCGCGACCCGGCGGGCGGCACCTACTGCCTGACGGGACGCGACCCCTGGACGGGCGGCCTGCCGGGCTAGTGCTGTGGCCGGAAAGGTTTGCCGGAAAGCTCGCGGCGTCCGGTGCGGTGCATCGCAAGGCGGAGCATCGCCCGCGTACTGGATGTACGCGGGTGATGCGACAACGCGGCGAGGTGCCGTGCCGGGCGTCGCGAGCCGGTGAACCTTTCCGGTCACAGCACTAGCGATCTCGTCCGGCGCCTTCGCCGCGCCGGTCCCGCCGGGCCTCCTCGGCTTCCCGTGCCCCATACGCCGGGCACTGCGGATTCCGGCAGGGACCGGGGCGCCATACGGGGACGACGGCACCCAGCGTCTTGTGGCGCCGTACGACGGTGGCGACGGGCTGCCCGCAGGAGGGGCAGACGGGGTCCTGGCTGCCCATGCCTCCAGCGTAGGACGGACGCGGGTTCGAGGCCCGGGGCCGCCGTGGACCGCGTCGCCGGGTTCAGCGCGGCTCGCGCCACATCGGCCACATCCGCGGGCCGTCCGGGAGGTCGAGGGCGCCTCCGGTGAAGGCGAAGCCGAGGCGTTCGTACAACCGGGTGCTGCGGGCGCTGCTCGCCTCCAGATAGGCGGGCAGACCCTCGCCGTCGCAGCGGTCGAGGACATGCTGGATGAGCGCGGTGCCCAGGCCCTCGCCCTGGTGCCCGGGGGCCACGCCGATCATCCACAGGTACTCGTGGGCGCGGTCGGCGGGGTGCGCCTCGGCCATCAACCGGGCGATCCGCTCCACACGCTCGTTGTCCGGGTCGACGGCCTCGCGCAGCCGCATCGCGTCGTCCCCCTCCTCGGCCTGCGCCCCGGCCGTGGCCCCGTCCGCCGCGTGGTCGCCGGCGGGAACCGACAGCCACAGCGCGCACGCCGCGCCGTCCTCGGTCACGTCGATGCGCCCCTCGGCGAGCACCGTGTCGGTGAACGCGGCCATCAGCCGGTGGTGCGTCCTGCGGCGGTACTCCTCGCCGGGGAAGACCCAGCTGCTGACCGGGTCGTCCTTGAACGCCTCGTCCAGCAACCGGACGACCAACTCCCGGTCGCCCTCGTCGGCCGCCCGAATGGCCACGCCCATCAGCCCACCCCTCCACGTCAACTCGCCCGGTGAATACGGCGGTTGCAGCCTAACGGGGACCCGGCCGGCCGGAAGGGCGCGGGGGAAAGGGGGCGCGCCCCGCGCATTCCGCGAAGGCGCGGGGCCCGCCCCGGCCGGAGCCTCCGGGACCGCGCGGGGTCAGGAACCGCGCGGGCCCGGATCTCCGGGGTCCAGCGGCGCTGCCGGTCAGGTGCTGCGCCGGGTGACGAACTCGGCCAGCGTCAGCAGACCGCCCGCCGCCTCCGGGTCGGGAACCGCGCGGGACAGCTCCTGCATCGCACGGCCCATCCGGTCGGCCGCCTGCGACTGCGCCCAGTCACGACCGCCCGCCCGCTCGACGGCGAGCACGGTGCGCTCCAACTCCCCCTCCTCGTAAGGCGCCTGGTACAGCTCGGCGAGATCGGCCGCCGCCGGTGTGCCGGAGGTGAGCGCGGCGACCACGGGCAGTGACTTCTTGCGGGCCACGAGGTCCGCGCCGGCCGGTTTGCCGGTGCGGCTCGGGTCGCCCCAGATGCCGATCACGTCGTCGATGAGCTGGAACGCGAGCCCCGCCTCGCGGCCGAACGCGTCCAGCGCCTCCACGTCGGCCGCGTCCGCGCCCGCGTACAGCGCGCCGAGTGCGCAGGCGCAGCCGAGCAGGGCGCCCGTCTTCGCCTCCGCCATGGCGAGCACTTCTGCGAGGGTGACCTCGTGGGGGCCGCGCCGCTCCATGGCCGTGTCCGCGTGCTGCCCGGCGCACAACTCCACGACGCAGGCCGCGAGCCGGGCGGCGGCCGCGCCCGATGCCGGGTGCGGGTCCTCGGCCAGCAGGCGCAGGGCCAGCGCCTGCAGGGCGTCTCCGGCGAGGATCGCGTCGACGTCACCGAACACGGTCCACGCGGTGGGGCGGTGCCTGCGGGTGGTGTCCCGGTCCATCACGTCGTCGTGCAACAGCGTGAAGTTGTGGACGAGTTCCACCGCGGCGGCGGCCCCCACGGCTGCCGTCTCCTGTCCGCCGAGTGCCCGGACGGCGGCCAGCACGAGCGCGGGACGTATCGCCTTGCCCGCGTTGCCGGTCGCCGGGGTGCCGTCGGCATGCTCCCAGCCGAAGTGGTAGCGCGCGATCCGGCGCATGGAGCCGGGCAGCGAGTCGACGGCCCGGCGCAACTCCGGATCGACCGCCGCGCGGGCATGCTCCAGGATCGCCTCGGCCTCCGGTCCGTCGGGCGGTGCCGGCCGGCCAGGGAACGGGTCACGCCGCCTCGGGATGCCGGCCGGGCCGCGCCGCGCGAGGGCGGGGCCCCGCTTCGGCTCCGTCATGAACTCACCCATGGAACCGCCTCGTGAAGTCTGCGGACCGTGATGCTTCCGCTGCCGCCGGGCACATACCCGGAGCATCTACCCACGGTGACGGGCGGAACACCGGGTGCCGCTTCCGGATGGCGGCGGAGTGCGACCCGTAGGTCGACGAGCCGAGGAAGAGGATCACCTCCAGCGGCCGATCTCGACGTTCTCCAGGACCCCCAGCGCGTCCGGCACCAGGATGGCGGCCGAGTAGTACGCCGTCACCAGGTAGCTGATGATCGCCTGTTCGTTGATGCCCATGAACCGCACCGACAGGCTCGGTTCGATCTCGTCCGGGATACCGGACTGGCGAAGTCCGACGACGCCCTGGTCCTCCTCTCCGGTACGCATGGCGATGATCGAGGTCGTACGGGCCTCGGTGACCGGGATCTTGTTGCACGGGAAGATGGGCACCCCGCGCCAGGTGGGGATGCGGTTGCCCGCGATGTCGATCGTCTCCGGGACGAGTCCGCGCTTGTTGAGTTCGCGGCCGAACGCGGAGATCGCACGCGGATGGGCGAGGAACAGCTTGGTTCCGCGGCGCCTGCTGAGCAGTTCGTCCATGTCGTCGGGGCTCGGCACGCCGTCGTGCGGGTGCAGCCGCTGGTCGTACTCGCAGTTGCTCAGGAGCCCGAAGTCGGGGTTGTTGATGAGTTCGTGCTCCTGGCGTTCCTTCAGTGCCTCGACGGTCAGCCGCAGCTGGTGCTCGGTCTGGTTCATCGGCTGGTTGTAGAGGTCGGCCACGCGCGTGTGGATGCGCAGGACGGTCTGCGCGATGCTCAGTTCGTACTCGCGGGGCGAGGCCTCGTAGTCGACGAACGTGTGCGGAATGTCCGGCTCACCCGTGTGGCCGGCGGCGAGGTCGATCGCCTTCTCGCCGTACTTGTTGGTGCGCTGGGCGGGGACCGAGCGCTGCCGCTGGAGGTGGTCGCGCAGCGACTGGGCCCGCTCCGCGATCTGGTCGACGTCCCGGCGGGGCAGGGCGAGCACCGTGCAGGTGGTGACCGCGCGGGCCGTGTACTCCCAGATGGCGTCCGGGTCGAGCAGCGCCTGGTCGCCGAAGTAGGCGCCGTCTGCGAGGACGCCGAGCACCGCGTCGTCCCCGTAGGGGCCCGTGCCGATCTTCTCCACCTTGCCGTGCGCGAGCAGGAACACCTCGTCGGCCTGACTGCCGAACTCGGCGAGCACGTCCCCCGGTGCGAACCTGCGCTGCTGGCAGCGCCGGGCGAGTTCGCCGAGCACCTCCAGGTCGTCGAACGCGCGCAGGGCGGGCAGCTCGCCCAGCTCCGCGGGGATCACCGCGACCTGGTCACCGGTCTTCACGAAGGTCACACGGCCGTCGCCCACCGCGTAGGTCAGACGGCGGTTCACCCGGTACGTGCCGCCCTGCACGTCCACCCACGGCAGGGTGCGCAGCAGCCACCGTGAGCTGATCTCCTGCATCTGGGGTGCGGACTTGGTGGTGGTGGCCAGGTTCCGCGCCGCCGCGGCGCCGAGACTCTGCTGCGGCCTGTTCTCCTCGGCGCGGACCTCTTCGCCTACCGACATTGGTATTGCCCCTCCCGGTCATGCATCTGATCTGCGGGAACAAGCCTTTCATCACGCACAGTGTTCACACCATTACACGAAAGAGCGGGAATGGATCACCGCGGTCCTGGGCACTGGAGCCCGTTTCCGAGCGGTCCGGGCCGATGGACAGGTGTCCGACAATGGTCGAGTGACCAGCCCAGACGCGCGAGACGACCGCGAAACACCCGACCCGGCGACCGCGCTGCGTCCCCGGCTGCCGTCGCCGCTGCGGGAGGTCGCGGACGAGCGGTTCGGGCGGTACGGCGTGCGGCTGATGCTCAAGCGCGACGACCTGATCCACCCGGACCTGGTCGGCAACAAGTGGCGCAAGCTCGCCCCCAACCTGCGGGCCGCGGCCGACCGCCCCCTGCTCACCTTCGGCGGCGCCTACTCCAACCATCTGCGCGCCACAGCCGCGGCGGGCCGGCTGCTGGGGCTGGAGACGATCGGAGTGGTCCGCGGCGAGGAACTGGCCGACCGCCCGCTCAACCCCTCGCTGGCCCGCTGCGCGGCCGACGGCATGCGACTGCACTTCGTCGACAGGTCGACGTATCGCCGCAAGGCGGAGCCGGAGACACTGGCCGGCATCCTGCGCGTGGCGGACGCCGAGGAGGCGTACGTGGTGCCGGAGGGCGGCAGCAACCCCCTCGCCGTGCGGGAATGCCGCACGCTCGGCGAGGAGCTGCGCGGCCGGGCGGACGTGGTCGCCGTGGCCTGCGGCACGGGCGGCACGCTGGCGGGCCTCGCGGCCGGCCTGGCCCCCGGCCAGCGAGCCCTGGGCGTCCCGGTCCTGAAGGGCGGCTTCCTGGCCGCCGAGGTGACCGCCCTGCAGACCCGCGCCTTCGGCGCCCGCCGCGGCACCTGGTCCCTCGACGACCGCTTCCACTTCGGCGGGTACGCCCGCGCCACGCCCGAACTCGAGGCGTTCGCGACCGACTTCGCCTCCCGCCACGGCCTGCCCGTGGAGCGTCTGTATGTCGCCAAGCTGCTGTACGGGCTGGTCACGCTGGCCCGGGAGGGGGCGTTCCCGAGGGGGACGACGGTGGCGGCCGTGATCACGGGCCGTCCGTTCTCCTAGCGGAATCCCGGCCCGGGCAGGGGCTCATGCCGTCTCCCGGTACGCGGCCGCCTCCTCCAGGTCCAGGCGGCGCAGCAGGGCGCGCAGCATCTCGTCGTCGATATAGCGGTGGTTGCGGAGTTTGACGAAGACCTCCCGCTCGGAGCCGATCATCTCGCGGGACAGCCGCCGGTAGGTGTCGTCGGCCGTTTCGCCGGTCACCGGGTTCACCGAGCCGAGCCGCTCCCAGACCGCGTCGCGGCGACGTTCCAGGACCGTGCGGAGGCGGTCGGCCAGTGGCGGCGGCAGTGCGTTGCGCTCCTCCTGGAGGAGTTCGTCGAGGCGCTGCTCGGCGGCTCGGGAGGCCTGCGCCTGCGCGTTCGCCTCGGCGAGCGTCTCCGCCTGGGGGTCGCGTCCCGGCAGGCGCAGCAGCCGGATGATCGGGGGCAGGCTGAGCCCCTGCACCACCAGCGTGCCGATCACGGTCGTGAAGGTCAGGAAGAGGATCAGGTTGCGGTCGGGGAACGGGCCGCCACCGTGCACGGTCCGCGGGATCGAGAAGGCGATCGCGAGCGACACCACCCCCCGCATTCCCGCCCAGCCGACGATGAACGGCCCCTTCCACGTCGGGTTCTCCTCGCGCTCCCGGATGCGGACGACGAGCAGACGCGGCAGAAAGGTCGCCGGATACACCCAGACGAACCGGGAGACGACGACCACCGCGAACACCGCCACCGCGTACCAGGCGGCGCGCGCGCCCTCGTACGGACCGAGCCCCCTGAGGACGACCGGCAGCTGCAGTCCGATGAGCGCGAACACGGCCGACTCCAGCACGAACGCGACCATCTTCCACACCGCCTCCTCCTGGAGCCGGGTCGCGAAGTCGACCTGCCAGTTGTGGTAACCGAGGTAGAGGGCGACGACCACCACGGCGAGCACTCCGGAGGCGTGCAGCCATTCCGCGGCGCCGTAGGCGACGAACGGGATCAACAAGGAGAGCGTGTTCTGCAGCAGTGCCTCCTTCAGGTGGGTGCGCAGCCAGTGGATCGGCATCATCAGCAGCAGGCCGATGACGACGCCGCCGACCGCCGCGAGCAGGAACTCCTGCACTCCGCCCGTCCAGGTCGCGCCTTCACCGACCGCCGCGGCCAGCGCCACCCTGTACGCGGTGATCGCGGTCGCGTCGTTCAGGAGCGACTCGCCCTGCAGGATCGTGGTGATCCGGGAGGGCAGGCCCACCCGCCGGGCGACCGCCGTCGCTGCGACCGCGTCCGGCGGTGCGACCACCGCGCCCAGTATCAGCGCCGCCGTCAGCGGCAGGCCCGGCACGATCAGGTACGCCGCCCAGCCCACGGCGACCGTCGCGAAGAGCACGTACCCGACGGACAGCAGGGCCACCGGCCGCAGCTGCGCCCTCAGGTCCAGGTAGGAACTGTCGGTGGCCGCCGTGTACAGCAGCGGGGGCAGCACCAGCGGCAGGACGACCTCGGGGTCCAGGGTGTACCCGGGCACGCCGGGCAGGTACGAGACGGCGAGGCCCACCGCGACGAGCAGCAGGGGCGCGGGCACCGGGGTGCGACGCGCGGCCCCGGCGACGGCCGCGCTGCCGGCGACCAACAACAGCAGTGGCACCACGTTCATCGTCTTCCGCCCGCCCTCTTTTTTCCGCGCCGCTTCCCGCGGACCCGTCGTAATCTGGCAATCATGAAACAGTGCACGCACACCGACGCGCTGCCGCACCCCGAGCCCGAGCCCCGAAGCGAGACCTGCCTGGAGTGCCTCGCCGCCGGCACGCACCCGGTGCAACTGCGGCTGTGCCTGGAGTGCGGGCACGTGGGCTGCTGCGACTCCTCGCCCCTGCGGCACGCGACGGCGCACCACGAAACCAGTGGCCACCCGGTGATGCGCACCTTCGAGCCGGGTGAGAACTGGCGCTGGTGCTTCGTCGACCATGTACTCGCGTGACCCCGGACCGGTGCTCGTGTGACCCTGTATCCGGACGGTTCGCCGGTCCGACGCCTGGGTACGTCAATCCGGCGCGCGCTGTTCCCGATTGGTTCCGCCCAACCCCTAGCCACTGTGCGTATACATGGGTTTACCATGAGTGACAGCAAGGGGTTGGGGTCCCGGGGACAGGTACGTTGAGAGCGCGATAGCGTCACCGCTGAACCAGAGGGGCGTTACCCCGGGGGGCGGCCCTCGGCCCCCGAAACAGCTTGTACCACCTTGGAGGTGAGGGTGTCCCAGATCGCAGGCGAGCCCGCGACCCAGGACTTCGTGGAAGTCCGGCTGCCGGCTGCGGGTGCCTATCTGTCGGTGCTGCGCACGGCCACGGCCGGTCTCGCGGCCCGTTTGGACTTCACCCTCGACGAGATCGAGGACCTGCGGATCGCGGTCGACGAGGCCTGCGCGATTCTGCTGCAGCAGGCCGTGCCCGGCTCGGTACTCAGCTGTGTCTTCCGGCTCATCGACGACTCGCTGGAGGTCACGGTCGCGGCGCCGACCACGGACGGCCATGCCCCCTCACGGGACACGTTCGCCTGGACCGTCCTGTCGGCCCTTGCCGGCAAGGTCTCCTCCGCGGTCTCGGACGACAAGACCGTGTCCATCAGCCTCTACAAACAGCGCGGCGCGGGACCCGGGCCGGCGTGACGAACGGGGACGGGCCGGTGCGGGACGAAGAGCGCGGCACACGGAAGTTCTCCGCCGGGAGCGCGGGCGGCCCGGGCGGGGCGCGCATGGCGGAAGGCGTGGACGGCATCCCCGAGCAGGCCCGTCCGCACCCGGAGGGCCAGGCTTCGGCGGTCATGGCACCCGTGCAGACGGGACCGGCCGGGGTGGACGAGGCGCCCTCCGTCCGGGGCGGCGGCACAGGGGATGCAGGCGGAGCCACGGGCACGTCCTCCGGACGGCGGCGGACGACGGGCGGGACGATGAGCGAGCACGAGCGAAACGCTGAGACGGGTGTGCCGGTCGGCGCACAGCACGACCCACAGGACCGCAGCGGCGCGCGGGCGATGTTCGTCGAACTGCGCAAGCTGAAGGAGGGCAGCCCGGAGTACGCGGAGCTGCGCAACCAGCTGGTCCGCATGCACCTGCCGCTCGTCGAGCACCTCGCGCGCCGCTTCCGCAACCGGGGCGAGCCGCTGGACGATCTGACCCAGGTCGCCACGATCGGTCTGATCAAGTCGGTCGACCGCTTCGACCCGGAGCGGGGTGTCGAGTTCTCGACCTACGCGACTCCGACGGTCGTCGGCGAGATCAAGCGGCACTTCCGCGACAAGGGCTGGGCGGTACGGGTGCCGCGGCGCCTGCAGGAACTGCGGCTGGCCCTGACGACGGCCACGGCCGAGCTGTCCCAGCAGCACGGCCGCTCTCCGACGGTCCACGAGCTGGCCGAGAAACTGGCCATCTCGGAGGAGGAGGTCCTGGAGGGCCTGGAGTCCGCCAACGCGTACTCCACGCTCTCCCTGGACGTCCCCGACACGGACGACGAGTCCCCGGCGGTCGCGGACACGCTCGGCGCGGAGGACGAGGCGCTGGAAGGCGTCGAGTACCGGGAGTCACTGAAGCCGCTGCTGGAGGATCTTCCGCCGCGGGAGAAGCGGATCCTGCTGCTGCGCTTCTTCGGCAACATGACGCAGTCGCAGATCGCGCAGGAGGTCGGCATCTCGCAGATGCACGTCTCACGTCTGCTGGCGCGGACGCTGGCGCAGCTGCGGGACAAACTGCTGGTCGAGGAGTAAGCAGGACGACGGCACCGGGATGCCGCTCGGCGGCGCCCCGCGAGGGTCTGGCGTGTCCCCGCCGTTCACGCCCGGCTCGGGGCTCGCCCCACCCACCCGGCGCGCGACAGGCCGGAGACGGCCGTGATGTCGTCGATTTCGCCCCGCTCGGCGACGGCCGGAGGGGCGCCGCGGCCGGCCTGCGGCCGACCTCCGCAGGCGGAGGCGGCGGTCGGCACGGATGGCGGAGGTCACCCTGCGAGGTGCCGCGGCCCGGCGTCGCACGCCGAGCCGGTACGGCCGGACGCCGACTACCGCCTCGGCTCCTGCGCACGTCCGGGCCCGCGGATCCCGAGGGCCTGCGTGGTCACCGGGTTCACCAGGAGCACCAGCGCGGTCGCCGCGACGACCGCGAGCACGATGCCGACCGGAATGGCGACACTGTCGGCGCGGAGCAGGTTGTACGCCACCGGCAGCGCCATGATCTGGGTGATCACCGCGGGCCCCCGGCTCCAGCCGCGCCGCAGCAGCAGACCGCGCGCGGCCAGCAGGGGCAGCAGCGCGAGCACGATCAGGGTGATACCGAGGGTGACGGCCTGCTGACGGTCGTCCGGCGAGCCCGTGAGGCCGAGGACGAGCGTCCAGACGCCGCCCGCGACCAGGGCCAGCCCCTCCAGGCCGGCCAGCGCCGCCGCGGCGGTCAGCCGCGTGGGGCGGGGCCCGGCTTCGCGGGTCTCGGGAGTGGTGGGGTTCTGCTCAGCGCTCACCCCTGAAGGGTAGCCCTCGGGCCGGCCACCGCCCCGGACGCCTCCGGCACCGCTGTACCCGGGACCACTTCCGGCCCTCTTACCGGATCCCTACCCGGGTTGGGGCCGAGTACCGCTCAGTAGGTACGCTGCACACCATGCGTGCACTTCTCGTGGTCAATCCGGCGGCTACCACCACAAGCGCACGCACCCGTGACGTCCTCATCCACGCGCTGGCGAGCGAGATGAAGCTCGAGGCGGTGACGACCGAGTACCGCGGGCACGCCCGGGACCTCGGCCGGCAGGCCGCGGAGAGCGAGGACATAGAGCTGGTCGTGGCGCTCGGCGGGGACGGCACGGTCAACGAGGTCGTCAACGGCCTGCTGCACCACGGCCCCGAACCGGAGCACCTCCCCCTGCTCGCCGTGGTGCCCGGCGGCTCGACCAACGTCTTCGCGCGCGCCCTGGGCCTGCCCAACGACGTCGTGGAGGCCACCGGCGCCATCCTCGACGGCCTGCGTGAGCGCCGTGAGCGCATGGTCGGCCTCGGTCTCGCCGCGGGCACCCCGGGCACCGCGGACGAGGCGGTGCCCTCCCGCTGGTTCACCTTCAACGCCGGCTTCGGCTTCGACGCGGGCGTGGTCGGCCGGGTCGAGCAGCAGCGGGAGCAGGGCAAGCGGTCCACGCATGCGCTGTACCTGCGCCAGATGGTCCGCCAGTTCCTGGACGAACCGCATCGCAGGCACGGCACGATCACCCTGGAGCGGGAGGGTGAGGAGCCGGTCACCGATCTGGTCATGTCCATAATCTGCAACACCGCGCCCTGGACGTTTCTCGGCAATCGCCCGGTGTACGCCTCACCTAAGGCGTCGTTCGATACCGGCCTCGACGTGCTCGCCCTCAGCCGCCTCTCCACGGCCTCGATTGCCCGGTATGCGACCCAGTTGCTCACTTCGTCCCCCGAGCGCGGACCCCGGGGCAGGCGGGTGGTCTCACTGCACGACCTGGCCGGCTTCACCTTGCATTCGAAGGTCCCCCTGCCCCTGCAGATGGACGGCGACCACCTCGGGGTGCGTACGAGCGTGACGTTCACAGGCGTACACCGTGCACTGCGTGTGATTGTGTGAGCGGAAGGGGCCAAAGTCCTTTCACTCGAACGTTTAGACCAGGATCCACCCCTTGGAAGTACGGCTGTGACCTAGTCGACACCAAGGAATCAAAAAAAACTTTCCGGAAGGGGTTGTATCCGCCGCTGAGGTTTGCGAATCTCTACGTGGCGCTCGGGACAGCTCGCAACACCGGCTCCCCTCGAGAGTGCCCGAACCCCTCCTCAATCCACAGGACCACGTCAGTGAGTCTGACGATCGGCCCTTCACTTGTTGAGGGATTCGTGAAAGCGTTCACATTCACAAGCAATCTGCACGTAATACACGGAGAGGTAGCAGCCATGGACTGGCGTCACAACGCCGTTTGCCGCGAGGAAGACCCCGAGCTCTTCTTCCCCATCGGCAACACCGGTCCTGCGCTGCTGCAGATCGAGGAAGCCAAGGCCGTCTGCCGTCGCTGCCCGGTTATCGAGCAGTGCCTGCAGTGGGCGCTCGAGTCCGGCCAGGACTCCGGCGTCTGGGGTGGTCTCAGCGAGGACGAGCGCCGCGCCATGAAGCGCCGCGCCGCCCGCAACCGGGCCCGTCAGGCCTCCGCCTGACACACCCACCCCGACGAGCCTGAGCTTGGCGGCGCGTACAGCGAGTACGCTTCCCCCGCCCCCGAGCCGCAGCGCGCAGTCGCTAGCAGCAGCTGGCACCAACGAGCTTTAGCCCCGGTCCACTTGGTGGTCCGGGGCTCATTGCTGTGTGGACGTCGCCATCGGAGCGCCGCGGGCCGGCGATGTCCGTACGCGTCGGCCACCGCCCGGGCTCATTTCTGTGCGCGAACCGGGATGTCCAGGATCACTCGTGTGCCGCGCCCCGGCGCCGGGACCATGTCGAAGGTCCCGCCCAACTCCCCCTCCACCAGCGTCCGTACGATCTGCAGCCCGAGGTTGCCCGCGGTCTGCGGGTCGAAGCCCTCGGGCAGACCGGCCCCGTCGTCCTGGACAGTGACCAGGAGGCGCTCCTCCTTCGTCGTACCGCCACGGACGGCCGATACCTCGACCGTGCCGGTGTCCCCCTGGCGGAAGCCGTGCTCCAGGGCGTTCTGCAGGATCTCGGTCAGCACCATGGAGAGGGGGGTGGCGACCTCGGCGTCCAGGATCCCGAAACGGCCACTGCGCCGGCCGGTGACCGTACCGGGCGAGATCTCGGCGACCATGGCGAGCACCCGGTCGGCGATCTCGTCGAACTCCACGCGCTCGTCCAGGTTCTGGGACAGCGTCTCATGGACGATCGCGATCGAGCCGACCCGTCGCACGGCCTCCTCGAGCGCCTCCCGCCCGCGCTCGGACTCGATACGGCGGGCCTGCAGGCGGAGCAGGGCGGCGACCGTCTGAAGGTTGTTCTTCACCCGGTGGTGGATCTCCCGGATGGTCGCGTCCTTGGTGATCAACTCCCGCTCCCGGCGCCGCAGTTCCGTGACGTCCCGGAGCAGGACCAGCGAGCCGATGCGCGTGCCCTTGGGCTTGAGGGGGATCGCGCGGAACTGGATCACCCCGTCGTTCGCCTCGATCTCGAACTCGCGGGGCGCCCATCCGCTGGCCAGCTTGACCAGCGCCTCGTCCACCGGCCCCTTGGTCGGGGCGAGTTCCGCGGTGGTCTTGCCGAGGTGGTGACCGACGAGGTCGGAGGCGAGACCGAGCCGGTGGTAGGCCGACAGGGCGTTCGGTGACGCGTACTGGACGATGCCGTCCACGTCCAGCCTGATCAGCCCGTCGCCGACGCGCGGCGAGGCGTCCATGTCGACCTGCTGGTCGGGGAAGGGGAAGGCGCCGGCCGCGATCATCTGGGCGAGGTCGGAGGCGCTCTGGAGGTAGGTGAGCTCCAGGCGGCTCGGGGTGCGCACGGTCAGCAGGTTGGTGTTGCGAGCGATCACGCCGAGGACGCGTCCCCCGCAGCGCACGGGGATGGACTCGACCCGGACGGGGACCTCCTCGCGCCACTCCGGGTCGCCCTCGCGCACGATCCGGCCCTCGTCCAGGGCCGCGTCCAGCATGGGGCGGCGGCCGCGGGGGACGAGGTGGCCGACCATGTCGTCCTGGTAGGAGGTGGGGCCGGTGTTGGGGCGCATCTGGGCCACCGACACGTACCGGGTGCCGTCCAGGGTGGGCACCCACAGGACCAGGTCGGCGAAGGAGAGATCGGACAGCAGCTGCCACTCCGACACCAGCAGGTGCAGCCACTCCAGGTCGGAGTCGCTGAGGGAGGTGTGCTGGCGGACCAGTTCGTTCATGGAGGGCACGTCTGCGAGGGTACCTGGGCGTTCGGACATCGATCGAAACCGGCCAGAGCGGAGTCCCGGTACGGCTGCCGGGGGGCGGTGGTCCGGGTACGGCGCTCGCGCGGCCCCCGAAAGCACCCGCGGGCCGCGGCGCCTGGGAGGGACCCTCAACCCTCCCGGCACCGCAGCCCGGAGCATCAACGGCCGCGGGGTGTGCGGTCCCGGCCGGCCGAAGGCCGAGGAGCCGGAGCAGTCAGGGCAGAGAGCGCCGGATCCTCGGTCCGCCTTCCTGTGCGGGGAAGGCGGGGCTTGCAACTTTACTTACTTTACCTAGTCGTGTTCGGCTTTGTGGACTAGACCATGCCGACGAGACCAATAGTGCTGGGTCTTCGAGCGCGTGTCCATGCGTTGGAGGATGTTTGCTGTTGTCTCTTTATCAGACATCCGCACCTTCATGCATCCGTCCCGGACCTCCCGAAGGGCCACTCGGAGCGTAGTCGCCGCCGGTTGCCGTGTGGGGCCAGACGGCCAGGGCGACCTCGGCGAGCGCCCGCAGCTCCTCCCGGCCCGCGCCGTCGCGCGCCTGCTGGGACATGCCCTGAATGATCGCGCCGACGTACCGGGCGAGGGTGCGGACATCGGTACCGGCGGGCAACTCACCGGCGGCGACTCCGGCCCGGATGCGCCTCTCGAAGGAGTCGATACCGGCGTTGCGCCGCGCCCGCAGGGACTCCTCGATCTCGGGCGTCGTGCAGTTGGCGGCGGCGTGGATGACGAGACAGCCGTGCGGGCGCCCGGGCGCGGTGTAGAGGTCGGCGGCCTCGCGGAGCATCCGCTCCACAGCGGCACGAGCGGTGGGTTCCTCGGCGAGGGCGCGGTCCCCGAAGGACCCGTACCGCTCGTCGTACACGCCGACGACCTCCTCGAAGAGGGAGCGCTTGTCACCGAACGCCGCGTACAGGCTCGGGGCACCGATGCCCATGACCCGGGTGAGATCGGAGACGGAGGTGGCCTCGTAACCGCGCTCCCAGAACGCGAGGAGGGCCTTTTCGAGCGCGGTCTCGCGATCGAAGGAACGGGGGCGTCCGCGAGGGCGGGAGGACACGGAACCGCTCCTCGCAGGTGTCACCCCGGTCGCGGCCCCGCCCTCCGCCGCGGCCCCGCCCTCCGCCGCGGCCCCGGCCGGGCCGCCGGGTCGCGGCTCACTGTGTCGGTCGCTGTCCTGGCTCTCCACCATGGGGGGATTTTATAGCGGGTACTAGAGAAAGGCGGCCATCCTGCCGTACGGTCTTTTATGTATCGATCGCTAGAGAAATAGGGAGGGGCGTCGGCATGGGTGTGCTCACGGGGAGGACCGCACTGGTCACAGGGGCGAGCAGGGGAATCGGCCGGGGAATCGCCGAGCGGCTGGCGCGTGACGGCGCTCGGGTGGCCGTGCACTACGGCCGGAACGGGGCGGCTGCGAAGGAGACGGTCGCAGCCATTGAGGCGGCCGGCGGTTCCGCGTTCGCGATCGGCGTCGAGCTCGGGCTGCCGGGCGACGCCCGGACATTGTGGGAGGCGTTCGACCGCCATGCGGACGGCGTGGACATCCTGGTCAACAACGCGGGGATCGGCGGCGCACGCCCACTACCGGAGATCGGCGAGGAGGAGTACGACAAGGTCTTCGCGGTGAACGTGAAGGCGCCGTTCTTCATTGTGCGCCAGGGCCTGGACCGGCTGAGGGACGGCGGCCGTGTCATCAACATCTCCTCCGGCCTGTCCAGGACCGCGGTCATACCGCAGCAGATCGCCTACGCGATGACGAAGGGCGCCTTGGACGTCTTCACCCGCGCCTCCGACGCCGGCCGATGGGACACGGGCAGCTGGGTGGACGCGACAGGAGGTTCGCTGACCTGGAGCGCCTGCACGCCGCCCCTCGGTGCGCCTCCGTCGCCTTGGCCGGTGCGCGCGAGCTGTCGGCCGTCTCCCGGTCCGTTGCCCGACCCGGGCGGTCTCGCCGCGGTGCCGGCGCCGGCCCGCCCACTCCCCACGGGACCGCCTCCACACCGCCCGCCGACAGCCCCGTCCCGCCCTCCGCCGACGGCCCCGGCTCTGTTAGATTGGTCTAAACCACATGGTCTCTTTCCCCGGTTCCCGTCCCTTCTCCTCAGATCGGCAGGCCCAGCGTGGAAGTTGTCATCGTTCCGGACGCCCAGGCGGGTGGCGAGCTCATCGCCGAGGCCATGGCACAGCTGCTCCGACGCAAGCCGGACGCCCTGCTCGGTGTGGCCACCGGCTCGACACCGTTGCCCGTGTACGAGGCCCTGACGGCCAAGGCGCGCTCCGGTGCCGTGGACGTCTCGCGGGCGCGTGTCGCCCAGCTCGACGAATACGTCGGACTGCCCGCGGACCACCCGGAGTCGTACCGATCCGTCCTCCGACGGGAGGTGCTGGAGCCGCTCGGGATAGACATGGACGCCTTCCTGGGGCCCGACGGTGCCGCGCAGGACGTGCAGGCTGCGTGCGAGGCGTACGACAGGGCGCTCGCCGAGGCCGGTGGCGTGGATCTGCAGCTGCTCGGGATCGGCACCGACGGGCACATCGGGTTCAACGAGCCGTGCTCCTCACTCGCCTCCCGCACCCGCATCAAGACGCTGACCGAGCAGACCCGTGTCGACAACGCCCGCTTCTTCGACGGCGAGATCGACCAGGTGCCGCACCACGTGATCACCCAGGGCATAGGCACCATCCTCGAGGCACGGCACCTGGTGCTGCTGGCGACCGGAGAGGGCAAGGCGGACGCGGTCGCCGCCAGCGTCGAGGGGCCGGTCGCCGCCGTCTGCCCGGCATCCGCGCTCCAGCTCCACCCGCACGCGACCGTCGTCGTGGACGAGGCGGCCGCGTCCAAGCTGAAGCTCGCCGGCTACTTCCGCCACACCTACGCCAACAAGCCCGACTGGCAGGGGATCTAGCAGCCCTTCCAAGGGGCGCGCCGGGTCCGGACGGCATCCGGACCCGGCGTCCTCCCCGCCTCCGGCTCAACGGCCCGCGATGACCTCCGCCGCCGCCCGACCGCACACCCGTGCCGCCCCGTGGGTGGCGATGTGCAGGGCGCCACGGGGAGTGGCCTGGGGGACCCCCATCTCGACCACGATCGTGTCGGGGCGCTGCGCGAGGAGCGTGTCCAGGGCGGAGGCCATCCACGGGTGGCGGTGCTCGTCACGGACCACCGCCACGATCCGTCGGGGCCCGGCGGCCGCCAGCGCCGCACCCCCCGCCGCCTTCCCGGCGAAGCTGCCGGTCTCCGTGCCGGGAAGCAGGCGGAGCAGCTCGGCGGCCACGCCCCACGGAGTCTCGTCGCCCACCGCGATGTTGGCGACGGGGGCGAGGGCGGCGACGTAGGGCGGCTCGGTGAGCGGGGTGAAACCTTCCTTGCCGGTGACCCTCAGCGCGCGGCGGGCGGCGAGCAGGCCGACGTCGGCGCCGGCAGCCCGGTGCGCGCCGCCGCTGTCCGCTGCGGCCGACGCCGTCCACCGTGCCAGCGCCCGAACGCGCTGCGCCGCCTCGGCGAGCCGTTCCTCGGACAGCTCGCCGCAGCGGACCGCTGTCACCAGGGCGTCGCGCAGACGTCGTACCGTCTCGTCGTCCGCGAGGCCGCCGCCCACACAGATGGCGTCCGCGCCTGCGGCGATGGCGAGGACGCTCCCGCGCTCGATGCCGTACGTCTCGGCGATCGCCCGCATCTCCATGCCGTCGGTGACGATCAGGCCGTCGTAGGAGAGCTCGCCGCGCAGCAACTCGGTCAGGATGCGCCGGGACAACGTTGCCGGGCGGTCCAGGTCCAGGGCCCGGACCAGGATGTGTGCGCTCATCACGGCGCGCGTGCCGGCGGTGATCGCCGCGCGGAACGGGGCCAGTTCGCGGTCCTCGAGCACCGCCGGTTCCACGTCGATGCGCGGAAGGGCGTGGTGGGAGTCGACCTCGGTGTCGCCGTGCCCCGGGAAGTGCTTGGTGCAGGCGGCGACGCCGGCGGACTGCAGTCCGGTGACGTAGGCGGCGGTGTGGCGGGCCACCAGCAGGGGGTCGGCGCCGAAGGACCGGACGCCGATCACCGGGTTGGCGGGGTTGGAGTTCACGTCGGCCGACGGCGCCCAGTTGAAGTTGACCCCGCACTCGGCGAGCCGGCGGCCGAGTGCGTGGGCCACCTCACGGGTCAGGTCGACGTCGTCCACCGTGCCCAGCGCATGGTTGCCCGGGAAGGAGGACCCCGTCCGCACCTCCAGGCGGGTGACGTCACCGCCCTCCTCGTCGATGGCGACCAGCACGTCGTCGCGTTCGACGCGCATCTGGGCGGTCAAGGCGGCGAGTTGCTCGGGAGAAGTGATGTTGCGGCCGAACAGGCCCACGGACGCCAGGCCCTCACCGAGGCGGCGCAACAGCCAGTCCGGGGCGGTGGTGCCGGTGAAGCCGGGTTGGAGGACCGTCAACGCGTCGCGCGTCAGAGTGTCCGTGCCGCTGGCGAATGTCGTCATCGGGGGGCGTTATCCCTTCACGGCGCCCGCGGTGAGGCCCGCGGCCATCTTGCGCTGGACGAGGAGGAAGAGCACGACCATCGGCACCGCCATCATCGTGGCGCCGGCCATCATCGGGGCGTATTCCGTGCCGTGCTTGGTGGTGAAGTTGCCGAGCCAGACGGTCGCGGTCTGGTTCTGCTGGCTCATCAGCATCAGGGCGTACAGGTACTCGTTCCACGCCTGGATGAAGCCGTAGACCGAGGTGGCGACCAGACCGGGGGCCAGCAGCGGGAAGACCACCCGCAGGAAGGCGCCGGTGCGCGAGCAGCCGTCCACCATCGCCGCCTCCTCCAGTTCGCGCGGGATGTTGACGATGAAGCCGCGCAGCGTCCACACCGTGAACGGGAGGATGAAGGTCAGGTAGGTGAGGATCAGGCCGGACAGCTTGTCGTACTGACCGAGGTCGTTGAGCAGCAGAAACACCGGGATGATCAGGGCGATGAGCGGGACCATCTGGACCGCCAGGATGCCCACGATCACGATCTTCCGGCCACGGAAGGCGAACCGGGAGATGGCCAGTGCCGCCAGCATGCCGACGACGATGCCGATCGCGACCACCGACAGCGACACGACCAGGCTGCGCCCGACCGGCCCCCAGAAGTCGGCGATGGCCAGCGCCCGGCGGAAGTTGTCCAGTGTGAAGCCCGTGGGCAGCAGACTGGGGTCCGGGTCGATGGCGTCCTTCGCCGGTTTGATCGCCGTGTCGATCATCCAGTAGACGGGGAAGCCCGCGGTGAGGAAGACCAGCAGGCCGAGGAGGTTCCACCCGAGCCGGGCCCTCGTCCGGCGGCGGGCCACGGCGCGCCGGATGAGCGTCGCCGCAGTCGTGCCGCTCGTGCCGCTCGTGCCGCTCATTCGACTTCTCCGATCCTCAGCATCTGGCGCATGTAGACGGCGACGACGCCGAGCAGCAACAGCACGGTGATCAGGGCGATCGCGGAGCCCTGGCCGTAGTCGTTGACCACGAACGCCCGGTCGTACGAGTACGTGGTGAGCAGCTGGAACTCGGCCTCGGGGTGGCCGCCCCGCATCACGAAGACCTGCGGGAAGACACCCATGTCCCAGATGACGGAGAGGGTCGTCAGCATCACGATGATCGGCTTCAGGATCGGGAGGGTGACGTGGCGGAACACGCCCCAGGAGCCCGCGCCGTCGAGCCTGGCCGCCTCCTCCAGTTCCTTCGGCACCTGGGTGAGGCCCGCGCCGAGGGTGATGACGACGAACGGAACGGCGCCCCAGACCACGAGCAGCATGATCACAGCCAGGCCCTGCGGGCCGCTCGCGAACCAGTTGTGGCCGATCAGACGCACGCCGGGCAGCTCGCTCAGCAGAGCGTTGAGGATGCCGTAGTCCGAGTCGAAGAGCCACTTGAAGACGGTGGTGGCCACGATGACCGGCATGCCCCAGCCGGCCACCAGCACGATGTTGATCAGCGTCTTCAACCAGCCGGAGACCCGCTGGAGCAGTAGCGCGATCAGCATGCCGAGGACCATGGTGAAGATCACCGAACCGGCCGCGAAGACGACCGTGCGCACGACGACCGCCCAGAACTCGCCGTCCTGAAGCACCTCGGTGAAGTTGGCGAACCCGGCCGACTCGGCCGGCTGGAACCCCCACAGCTGGGACTGGCCGAACTTCTGGAACGACAGGGTCACCAGACGGACCAGCGGATAGCCCATCACCAGGGCCAGGACCAGCAGACAGGGGGCGAGCAGCGTCCAGGGGACGGCGGCCCCGCCCGGCGCCCGCCTTCGGCGTGGCCTCGCGGCGGGGAAGCCCGGTGGGGGAGGCGCCGGCCGCGGCGGCACCTTGGCAGGGGTGGTCGTGTCTGCGGCACTCATCGCGCGCTCCTCAGCGATCCCTGTGGGTCGTACGAGCAGCAGGGCCCCTCCCCCGGACACCCCCCGGGGTCCACGGGGCCCTGCCCTCTGCTCACTTGGTGTTGATGACCTTGTCGATCGCGGCGTCCGCGTCCTTCGCGGCGGCCTCGACCGACTTCTTGCCGGTGCCGATGTCCTGCAGCATCGTCTGCAGGACCTGCGCCTTCTCGACCTGGCCCCAGCCCGGTGCCATCGGGACGAACCAGTTGGACTCGGCCGCGGTGGCGGGGATCGCCGTCGCCGGGTCGTTCTTCAGGGTCGCGAGGTCGGTCTTGTTGTTGGGCAGGTTGCCCTTGGCCATGAGGCCCTTCTGGCCCTGCGACCCGGTGAAGGCGTTGATCCACTCGGCGGCCAGCGCCTGCGCCTTGGACTTCACCGGGACCGCGAGGTCGGAACCGCCCAGGAAGACGGGCATGTTCTTGCCGGAGGGACCGGGCATGACGAAGTTCTCGAGGCTGCTCTTCAGCTTGCCTCCGGTCTTGTCGGCCTTCGGGTCGGCCGCGGCCGCGCCCTCCCAGGCGGCACCGAAGATCATGGCGGACTTGCCCTGGCCGTAGACGATGTACCGGTCGGACTCGTCCTTGGTCTTGTCGCCGTGCATGTACCTGTCGATGACCGTCTTGAACTCGTTCAGGCCCTTGAGGGACTCCGGCGAGGACAGGTCGGCCTTCCACTGGCCGCCCTCCTGCTTGGCGATGGAGCCACCCGCGTCGTAGACGAAGGACATGGCCGCGTACCAGTCCCGCGTGGGCTGGTACCAGGCGCTGAACCCGCTGCCCTCCTTCTTCTGGATCTTGTCCAGGTCGGCGGTGAGCTCCTGGTAGGTCTTCGGCGGCGTCTTCACGCCGACCGAGGCGGCGATGTCCTTGCGCCAATTCGCAACGCGGCCGCCGGCGTAGTAGGGAACGCCGTAGGTCTTGCCGTCGTACGTGACGGACGACTTGAGACCGTCCAGCCACTGGGCGGAGTTGTCGAACCTGGCCGGGTCCACGGGGGCGAAGGCGCCCTTGACCATGTAGCCGAGCATCTCGGTGTTGCCCATCTCGACCACGTCGGGCGCCTTGTCGGTGGCGAGGACGGCGTCGAGCTTGGTGTTCTTGTCCGGCCAGCCGTAGTACTCGTGGTTGATCTTCAGGCCGGGGTGCTTCTTCAGCACCGCGTCGTCGGCGGCCTTCACCAGGGCCGGCCAGTTGTTCTGGGCGTCGACCGTCAGCCAGACGGTGAGCTCCTTGGCGTCCGCCCCGGTGCTCGACCCCCCGGACTTGCCGCTTCCGCACGCCGCGACGGAGACCATCATGCCCGCGATACCGATCGCGACTGTCAGTTTGCGCTTCACGCCATCCTCCTCAGGGATGCCACAAACCCCCCTTGTCCCCGCGGCGTGACGACGCGCACCGCCCGTGGGGCCGGGACTGGACCATTGGTGTAGACCAGTAGGGGGGAGCTTGGCTCAGACCAATAGGCGCGTCAAGGGCGTTCGAGCCGCTCAGGGTGTTCGTTATGTGACCTACATATGAAAGGACCTTTAAGTAGGAACTCAGCGAAAACGGGCACCCGGTTCGTCACGGCCGCGACTGGACCAATCCGTCGGGCGTGGACTAGACCAGCGAAGGTGCCGACGGTATACAGAGGGGACCCCCGTCGGTGGAACGGGGATCACGGAGCGTGCGGCCCTGCTCCCCATGAGGCCGTGCCACGATGTGAGCCGTGACCGACGCCCTGTCGGTCGCTTCGGCATCCGGAGCCGGGAAGGCAGAGCATGAGCACCGACGTCAGCAGTGCGGAGAGCGAGGGCGGGGCGACCGTCCGCACCGCGCGCGTGCCCAAGTACTACCGTCTGAAGAAGCATCTGCTCGACATGACGGAGACGCTGCCGCCGGGGACGCCGGTGCCGCCCGAGCGCACGCTGGCCGCGGAGTTCGACACCTCCCGCACGACGGTGCGCCAGGCGCTGCAGGAACTGGTCGTCGAGGGGCGGCTCGAGCGCATCCAGGGCAAGGGCACGTTCGTCGCCAAGCCGAAGGTCTCCCAGGCGCTGCAACTGACCTCGTACACGGAGGACATGCGCGCGCAGGGACTCGAGCCGACCTCTCAGCTGCTGGACATCGGCTACGTCACGGCCGACGACACGCTCGCCGGACTGCTCGGCATCTCGGCCGGCGGCCGGGTGCTGCGCATCGAGCGGCTGCGGCTGGCCAGCGGTGAGCCGATGGCGATCGAGACGACGCACCTGTCCGCCAAGCGCTTCCCGGCGCTGCGCCGGTCGCTGGTGAAGTACACGTCCCTCTACACGGCGCTCGCGGAGGTGTACGACGTCCATCTCGCGGAGGCCGAGGAGACCATCGAGACCTCGCTGGCCACCCCGCGCGAGGCGGGTCTGCTCGGCACGGACGTGGGCCTGCCGATGCTGATGCTCTCCCGCCACTCGCTGGATCGCGAGGGCAAGCCGGTGGAGTGGGTGCGGTCGGTGTACCGGGGGGACCGGTACAAGTTCGTGGCGAGGCTGAAGCGGCCCGCGGAGTAGGGCGCAGAGCACTCCTCGGGTCCACTCCGTGCCGATGTGCGGACGAGGGCTTCCGCTCCCATGGCAAGGTCACCTACATTGCCTGCGCATTACACAGATGAACAGGTGACAGTGAGGGACGGAGCCGTATGTCCGATCAGTCAGATGCAGCCGGAGCGGCGGTGGTGACGCCGGTGCGCGTCGTCATCGCCCTCTGCCTCGTAGCACCCTTCGTCGCGATGCTGTGGGTCGGCTCGTACGCCAAGACGGACCCCGCGTTCATCGGCATCCCGTTCTTCTACTGGTACCAGATGCTGTGGGTGATCATCTCCACGGCGCTGACGATGCTCGCCTACAAGCTGTGGCAGCGTGACCAGCGCGCCCGCGCCGGCGGCAAGGGGGGTGCGTCGCAGTGAAGGACGGCGTGAACGGCGTCGCGCTCGGCGTCTTCGTCTTCTTCTTCCTGGCCGTGACCGTCATGGGCTTCCTGGCGGCGCGCTGGCGCAGGGCGGAGAACGAGCACAGCCTCGATGAATGGGGCCTCGGCGGCCGCTCGTTCGGGACCTGGATCACCTGGTTCCTGCTCGGCGGCGACCTGTACACCGCGTACACGTTCGTGGCGGTGCCGGCGGCGATCTACGCGGCGGGCGCCTCGGGCTTCTTCGCGGTGCCCTACACCATCCTGGTGTACCCGCTGATCTTCACCTTCCTGCCGCGCCTGTGGTCGGTCTCGCACCGGCACGGATACGTCACCACCTCGGACTTCGTGCGCGGCCGGTTCGGTTCCAAGGGCCTGTCGCTGGCGGTGGCGCTGACCGGCATCCTGGCGACGATGCCCTACATCGCGCTCCAACTGGTGGGCATCCAGGCCGTGCTGGACGTGATGGGCGTCGGCGGCGGCGAGAGCACCAACTGGTTCGTGAAGGACCTGCCGCTGCTGATCGCCTTCGGTGTGCTGGCCGCGTACACCTACTCGTCGGGTCTGAGGGCGCCCGCGCTGATCGCGTTCGTGAAGGACGCACTGATCTACATCGTCATCGCGGTGGCGATCATCTACATCCCGATCAAGCTGGGCGGCTTCGACGAGGTGTTCGCGAAGGCGGGGCACGCGCTGGCGCAGGTCAACCCGGTGACCGGCAAGCCGCGCGGCGCGCTGGCTCCGGCCGAGGCGACCCAGTGGACGTACGGGACGCTGGCGCTGGGATCGGCGCTCGCGCTGTTCATGTACCCGCACTCGGTCACCGCGACGCTGTCCTCGCGCAGCCGTGAGGTGATCCGCCGCAACACCACGATCCTGCCGCTGTACTCGCTGATGCTGGGCCTGCTGGCGCTGCTCGGCTTCATGGCGGTCGCCGCGGGCGTGAAGGTCAAGAACGGGCAGCTGGCGATCCCGCAGCTGTTCGAGAACATGTTCCCGGACTGGTTCGCGGGTGTGGCCTTCGCGGCGATCGGCATCGGCGCGCTGGTGCCCGCGGCGATCATGTCGATCGCGGCCGCGAACCTCTTCACCCGCAACGTCTACAAGGACTTCATCAAGCCGGACGCCACGGCCAAGGAGGAGACCCGGGTCTCCAAGATCGTGTCGCTGCTGGTGAAGGTGGGCGCGCTCGTCTTCGTCCTGACGATGGACAAGACCGTCGCCATCAACTTCCAGTTGCTGGGCGGCATCTGGATCCTGCAGACCTTCCCCGCTCTGGTCGGCGGCCTGTTCACGCGCTGGTTCCACCGCTGGGCGCTGCTGGCGGGCTGGGCGGTGGGCATGGTCTACGGCACGGTCGCCGCCTATCGCGTCGCGTCCCCGTCCAACCCGGCGCAGAAGCACTTCGGCGGGTCCAACGCGATGATCCCGGGCATCGGCGAGATGGGCTACATCGGTCTGACGGCGTTCGTCCTGAACGTGGCGGTGGCGGTGGTCCTGACCTTCGTCCTGAAGGCGGTCAAGGCCCCCGACGGCATCGACGAGACGAAGCCGGAGGACTACACGGCGGACGCGGGCGACCCGGGGGTGCAGGTGCAGCTGCCGCCGGCCACGGCGGGCGCCTCGCACTGAGTCCACGTCGTACGCCGGGTCAGCGCGTCAGCGGGTCAGCGGGTCAGCGGGTCGCCGGAGGAAATCCGGCGGCCCGTTGTCGTACCCGTCCGGCACACTCGGCCCATGGACTTCACCATCCGGCCGGCGGCCCCGGACGAATACGGCACGCTCGGCGAGATCACCGCTCGGGCCTACCTCCAGGACGGTCTCCTGGACTTCGGCGAGAGCGACGCCTATCTCGGCGAACTGAAGGACGTGGCGGGACGGGCGGCCGCGGCACAGGTGCTGGCGGCCGTGGCGGACGGGAGTCTGCTCGGCGGCGTCACCTTCGTACCGGCCGGCGGCCCCATGGCCGACATCGCAGGACCGGGAGAGGCCGAGATACGGATGCTCGCGGTCGCGCACGACGCACGCGGCCGGGGCGTCGGGGAGGCCCTCGTCCGGGCCTGCGTCGACCGCGCCCGGGCCACCGACGGCTGCGTACGGGTCGTGCTGTCGACCCAGCGGACCATGCGCACCGCCCACCGCATCTACGAACGTATGGGATTCGTTCGCGCACCCGAGCGGGACTGGAACCCCTTCCCCCACCTCGACGACATCACTCTCCTCACCTACGAGTTGACGCTCTGAGGCCACCGCGACACAACATCTGGGGGCGACATCACAGCCCGGCACAAGATGTATGCTCATGCTCGCTGTCGCCGCAGGGGAATCCGGTGCGAATCCGGAACTGTCCCGCAACGGTGTACCTGTGCGTGCCCGCCCCAGGCGGACCCGCACGAGCGTCAGTCCGAGGACCTGCCGACAGCGCGCCCGGCCGTCCGGTCCGGGTGCCCTGACGTCCGGGCCTCGTGGAATGGGCCGGTGGGCGCGACGCCGTGTGCGCTCGTGAGCTGCCCCCTGCCCTCCGCCAGGCCCCGTGCCGAGCGAGGGAGAGCCCCACGTGACCATCGCGCCAGCCGATCCGGCTTCAGCCACAGGTCTGGAAACCGACGGTCCGGGTGCCGCGCTGCTGCGGACCCTGACCGAGCTGACCGCCGACCTCCCCGACGCCGACCCCGGGCGGGTCGCCGCCGCCGCGCTGCGCGGCCGGTCCGCCCGCGCCGACGACGCCGAGCTGCGCGAGCTGGCCACGGAGGCGGCCGCCGGACTCATCTCCGAGGACCCCGCCTACTCGAAGCTGGCCGCCCGCCTGCTGACCATCGGCATCCGCGCCGAGGCCGCCTCCCAGGGCGTCACGTCGTTCACCGAGTCCATCGCCGTCGGCCACCGGGAAGGACTGATCGCGGACCGCACCGCCGCGTTCGTACGCCTGTACGCCAGCCGTCTCGACGCCCTGGTGGAGGAGCAGGCCGACGACCGCTTCGGCTACTTCGGCCTGCGCACCCTGCACAGCCGCTACCTCCTGCGGCACCCGATCACCCGCACGGTCGTCGAGACGCCCCAGCACTTCATGCTCCGCGTCGCCGCGGGCCTGGCCGAGGACGACAGCCCCCACTCGGTGGACGACGTCGCGGCGCTCTACGGGCTCATGAGCCGGCTCGACTACCTGCCCTCCTCCCCCACCCTCTTCAACTCCGGCACCCGGCACCCCCAGATGTCGTCCTGCTACCTCCTCGACTCCCCGAAGGACGAGCTGGACTCCCTCTACGAGCGCTACCACCAGGTCGCCCGCCTCTCCAAGCACGCCGGCGGCATCGGCATCGCCTTCTCCCGCATCCGCTCCCGCGGCTCCCTGATCCGCGGCACCAACGGGCACTCCAACGGCATCGTCCCGTTCCTGAAGACCCTCGACGCCTCGGTCGCCGCCGTGAACCAGGGCGGCCGGCGCAAGGGTGCCGCCGCCGTCTACCTGGAGACCTGGCACTCGGACATCGAGGAGTTCCTGGAGCTGCGCGACAACACGGGCGAGGACGCCCGCCGCACCCACAACCTCAACCTGGCGCACTGGATCCCGGACGAGTTCATGCGCCGGGTCGACGCCGACGAGCAGTGGTCGCTGTTCTCCCCCTCGGACGTGCCCGAGCTGACCGACCTGTGGGGGGAGGCGTTCGACACCGCCTACCGCCGGGCCGAGGCGGCGGGGCTCGCCAGGAAGACGATCCCCGCCCGGGATCTGTACGGCCGCATGATGCGCACCCTCGCGCAGACGGGCAACGGCTGGATGACGTTCAAGGACGCCGCCAACCGCACCGCCAACCAGACCGCCGAGCCGGGCCACGTGATCCACTCCTCCAACCTCTGCACGGAGATCCTGGAGGTCACGGACGACGGGGAGACGGCGGTCTGCAACCTCGGGTCCGTCAACCTCGGCGCCTTCGTGGCCGAGGGCGACATGGACTGGGAGCGGCTGGACGCGGCCGTCCGCACCGCGGTCACCTTCCTCGACCGCGTCGTCGACATCAACTTCTACCCGACCGGACAGGCGGCCCGCTCCAACGCCAGGTGGCGTCCCGTCGGCCTCGGCGCGATGGGCCTGCAGGACGTCTTCTTCAAGCTGCGGCTGCCCTTCGACTCCCCCGCGGCCAAGGCCCTGTCCACGCGGATCGCCGAGCGGGTCATGCTCGCCGCGTACGAGGCCTCCGCCGACCTCGCCGAGCGGCACGGCCCCCTGCCGGCGTGGGAGGAGACCCGCACGGCGCGGGGCGTGCTGCACCCCGACCACTACGGCGTCGAGCCGACCTGGCCGGAGCGCTGGGCGGCCCTGCGGGAACGCATCGCCGCGGTCGGCATGCGCAACGCGCTGCTGCTCGCCATCGCGCCCACGGCGACCATCGCGTCCATCGCGGGCGCCTACGAGTGCATCGAGCCGCAGGTCTCCAACCTCTTCAAGCGCGAGACGCTGTCCGGTGAGTTCCTCCAGGTCAACTCGTACCTGGTGCAGGACCTCAAGGCGCTCGGCGTCTGGGACGCACGCACCCGCGAGGCGCTGCGGGACGCGAACGGCTCCGTGCAGGGCTTCGCCTGGATCCCCGAGGACGTACGCCGGCTCTACCGCACGGCGTGGGAGATCCCGCAGCGCGGTCTGATCGACATGGCCGCCGCCCGCACCCCGTTCCTGGACCAGGCCCAGTCGCTGAACCTGTTCATGGAGACGCCGACGATCGGCAAGCTCTCGTCGATGTACGCCTACGCCTGGAAGCGGGGCCTGAAGACGACCTACTACCTGCGCTCCCGCCCGGCGACCCGTATCGCCCGCGCGGCTCAGGCCGCCGTCCCCGTCCAGCAGGCGACCCCGGACGCCGAAGCCGTCGCCTGCTCCCTTGAGAACCCCGAGTCCTGCGAGGCCTGCCAGTAATGACCAGCACCACCGGCACCACCCGTCCCCAGAACCTCCTCGACCCCGGCTTCGAGCTGACCCTGCGCCCCATGCGCTATCCCGACTTCTACGAGCGCTACCGGGACGCCATCAAGAACACCTGGACCGTCGAGGAGGTCGACCTCCACTCGGACGTCGCCGACCTCGGCAGGCTCACCCCGGGCGAGCAGCACCTGATCGGGCGCCTGGTGGCCTTCTTCGCGACCGGCGACTCGATCGTCGCGAACAACCTGGTGCTGACCCTCTACAAGCACATCAACTCGCCCGAGGCCCGGCTCTATCTGAGCCGGCAGCTCTTCGAGGAGGCCGTCCACGTCCAGTTCTACCTGACACTTCTGGACACCTATCTCCCGGATCCGGACGACCGTGCGGCGGCCTTCGCAGCCGTGGAGAACATCCCCTCCATCCGCGAGAAGGCCGAGTTCTGCTTCAGGTGGATGGACTCCGTGGAGCGGATCGACCGCCTGGAGAGCAAGGCGGACCGCCGGCGCTTCCTGCTCAACCTCATCTGCTTCGCCGCGTGCATCGAGGGCCTGTTCTTCTACGGTGCCTTCGCGTACGTCTACTGGTTCCGCAGCCGGGGCCTGCTGCACGGCCTGGCCACCGGCACCAACTGGGTGTTCCGCGACGAGACGATGCACATGTCGTTCGCCTTCGACGTCGTGGACACCGTCCGCGAGGAGGAGCCGGACCTCTTCGACGACGAGCTCCGGCAGCAGGTCACCGACATGCTTCGGGAGGCCGTCGAGGCCGAGTTGCAGTTCGCTCGCGACCTCTGCGGTGACGGCCTGCCGGGGATGAACACAGACTCGATGCGGCAGTACCTGGAGTGCGTTGCCGACCAGCGCCTCGCACGCCTCGGCTTCGCCCCGGTGTACGGCTCGGAGAACCCCTTCTCCTTCATGGAGCTGCAGGGCGTCCAGGAGCTGACCAACTTCTTCGAGCGGCGTCCGTCGGCGTACCAGGTCGCGGTGGAGGGGACCGTCGCCCTGGACGAGGACTTCTAGGCCCCGTCCACACCCGTCCACGTTCCCGGGGCACGACGCCGCACGTCTGCCGGACGGACGTGCAGGTGGCTCGCGGGCCGGCTGCACGTCCGTCCGGTGCCGGTGGTCAGCGGGGCACGGCCCTCAGCAGCAGCCGGCGCGGGCGGAGCGTGATGCCGATGCGGGGCCCGGACTCGGACCCGGGGGCCTGTTCGAAACGGTAGGCCGAGGCCATCACCGCGGTGAGGAGCGTGAGTTCGGCCATCGAGAAGTGGTCACCCGGGCACTTCCGGTTGCCCACGCCGAACGGGGTCATCGCGTACTTGGGGACCTCCTTGGCCCGCTCGGGAAGCCACCGGTCGGGGTCGAACTCCTGAGGCCGCCCGTACGACCGCGGATCCCGCTGGATCGCGTACGGGCTGTACACGACGTCCGCCCCGGCCGGAATCCGGTACCCGCCGAGCTGTGTGCCGGCCACCGCCCGCCGCGTCAATATCCATACGGCGGGATGCAAACGCATTGTCTCGACGATGACATGCGCGGTGTACGTCAGCTTCCGGACGTCCTCGAATGCGACCGGCCGCTCCCCCACAACGGCTTTCACCTCGTCGCGGACCTTGTCTCCCTGATCCGGGTGCTCGGTGAGCACCTTCAGGAGCGACATGATCACGGATCCGACGGTTTCGCTTCCGGCGGTGATGATGGCGACGACCTGGTCGTGGATCTCCTGTTCCCCGATGGTCTCGCCATTCTCGTCCTTCGCTTCCAGCAAAGCCGTCAGCAAATCGTCCGGCTTTCCACCGGATGCCCGGCGGTCGGCGACGATCTCGTCGACCAGGAGATGCAGATCGGCCAATGCCCGGTTGAATTCGCGGTTGGCCGGAAACGGCAGGCGATAAAGCGGTCCCAGGGGCAGGACCATGCGCTGGTACATACCGCTGAACAGTGTGGTGAGCGCGGCGCAGATCCGCTCGGCCCTGGCATCCATGTAACTGCCGCGCATCAGGCAGCGGGTCGCGACGCGGACGGCCACGCGGAAGGCCTCCGTGGTGGCGTCCAGGGGCGCGCCGGACCGCCAGCGTTCCACGAGCCCGTGCGCCTCCTGCGCCATGACGGGGCCGTAGGCGGGGATGGCCTCGAGCCGGAAGGCGGGCTGGATGGCCCGCCGCTGGCGCCGGTGCAGCGGCCCGTTGCTGGTGGCCACGCCCTGCTTGCCGAGCAGGTCCTCGAGGGATTCCCACAGCGCCCCACCGATCTCGAAGTCGGTGCTGAGCGCGAGGGCACCGGCGAGTTCGGGGCTGGTGACCGCGTACAGCGTCTTCGGACCGATCCTCAGCCGTACGACGTCGCCGTCGTCCCGCAGCCGGGAGAGGAAGCCGAGCGGATCGCGGGCCAGTTTCCAGCCGTGTCCGAGACCGGGGACGCCGCCCGCGGCGAGCGGCGGAACAGAGGGCTCCATGGGCACTTCGGTCCTGACCGATTCCAGGGTCATTTCTCACCTGCCGCTTCGTTGTCGACGTATGGGGGTGTCGACCGGTCGTCCCAGCTGTCGACCCGGTACCGGCCGGACTCGTGATGGAACCAGTACACGGTGCTGAACCAGTTCCGCATGTTCCCGACGATCGCCCTGACCGCGACGCCCAGTTCCTTTTCCCGCACCGCTCCGTCCGCCAGGGTGTCGGCGAACTGCAGCGCCTCCTTTTCGGCGGCGATGAAATCGGTGACGCATTGTTCGAGCCGCCGCCTTATTTCTCTGACGGCCTCCTCGAGCGTCATCCCCTCATGCTGGATGAGGCTGATTCCCAGATTATGGACCTCGTCCCCCGCTATTTCCTTCGGGAGCGAACACAGGTCGTTGTACCAGGCGGCGAACTCCTGGCTCAGTAACGCCGCCCGCCGGTATGCGGGGTGTTTCCTGACTCGCTCGGGCAGTTCGCATTCGGCGCTCACCTCCAGCAGGTCCGTCCAGATCCAGTGCGCGAAGGTGAGCCGGCGGAGTTCGAGGTAGGCGTCCACCGTGGGGACGCGCCCGAGGGAGCGGTTGTGGAACTCCCTGTCGTACGCCTCGATCACCGCGTGGAAGTGCCGGGCGAAGCGTGCGTTCCAGGTGGGGCCGAGGAACGAGTACAGCCGCAGCACACTGTCCGCGAACCCGGCGACCAGGGAGTCCTGGTGGTGCAGATGATCCCCGGGAGAGTCCAGGGCCGTGTGCAGCCGCGACCTCAGCCTCCCCCAGGCGGCAGGCCGTCGGTGCACGATGTCCCGGTCGTGGCGGTCGTCCCAGACGAAGAACCACGCGCTGTAGTCGGCTATCGCCTGCAGGACCTCATCGGGGGCGCCGATGTAGTAACCCGCCATGAGGTCGGTGTAGCACAGTCCGTCGGCATATTCCTCGACCTTGTCCGCCGGCATGAGCCGCTTTTCGAGCAGCCAGGAACGCGTCTTCTCCTGCAGGCGGGGCCAATACGGGTGCAGTCGACGGGGAAACGCGGCCTCGATCACCGGCAGTCGGAGCGCCGGTGGAACCGCGACCGCGGTCGCCGTCGGTGAAGTGCTGTGTGGGAAAGCTGGCACGAACAAACCCCTCTCAGCGGCCGGTTGGCGCCGCGCCCCCTCCGTCGTGCCGGGCGCACCGCCGTCGCGTTGTCCCGCACATTCCATTCAGCACTACAACTGACCGGCATGGGAACGCATTTGCTCCAATCACTCCCCTACTGTGCCGGGATTCACCCCTTGTGTAACCGATTACGGATCAGTTCATACGTACACGGGGTCGAATGTGCGACGTATGCATGAACGTGACACCTACATGAACGGCGCCGGGCCGGGCGGAGTGCCCGGCCCGGCGCCGTCGAGGGAGGGGCGACCGCCATGCCTCAGTCGTTGGCCACCACGGGGTAGCGCGGCTCGTTCTCGGCCATCTGCCGCAGGGCGTCCCGGCGTTCGCGCTTGGAGAGCCGGTCGATGTACAGGTAGCCGTACAGATGGTCCGTCTCGTGCTGCAAACACCGTGCGAAGTAGCCGGTGCCGCGTACCTTGATCGGGTTGCCCTTCTCGTCCTGCCCCGTGACCTCGGCGTAGTCGGGGCGGGCGAGCGGCGCGTAGGCGGTCGGCACGGACAGGCAGCCCTCGTTGCTGTCGTCCAGTCGGCGCTTGTCGGCGGGCAGTTCGACGAGCTCGGGGTTGCAGACCACACCCACGTGGCGTACGCCCTCGTCGTCCAGGCAGTCGTAGACGAAGACCTTCAGATCGACACCGATCTGGTTGGCGGCCAGGCCCACGCCCTCCGCGGTGCGCTGGCTGGCGAACATGTCCGCGACCAGCTGCTCGAGCCCCGCGCCGAACTCGGTGACGTCCTTGCACTCCTTGTGCAGCACCGGGTTCCCGACGACCGTGATCGGCCGCGAGGTGCCACGCTCCCGCCAGGCCGCCTCGCGCTCCTCACAGTCCTCCGTGTCGACGACATAGCCCTCGTCGTCGACGGGGAGCACGCCTGCGTGCTGCTGATCGGTGTCCTGCTGCGCCATGACCGACGTACGCCTTCCTGCAACCATGGGAAATCTGCGAGTACAGCCTACGGGGCGCGGTCGGGTGACCTCCCCGGATCGACCGGCGAGGGCGCGGTCAGCACACCTCTTCGAGGTCCCGCCAGTCCCGGGAGTCGGGACTGTCCGCGACCCACCCGTCCAGCAGCCCCCGGACCAGCGAGGCCGGCGCGGCCACCCCGCACTCCCGCTCGGGCACCCACAGCTGCCCGTCCGTGCGGTGCCCCAGCGGCCCGGGGTGGCCGGGCTCGCTGTGGTCGTGCGGGTCGAGGTGCTCGCCGTCGCCCTCGTCGGCCGGCATCCGGGACTCGGAGCACATACGGCACAGCAGCCGCACGGACGAGGACCAGTCCTCGGCGGCGAACCCGGCGTCGGCGGCCAGCTGCTCCAGCGCGTCCCGGTCGGCCTCCGTGGCGGCCTCCAGCAGCACCACCCAGGTGGGGACCGGGGAGGGCGCCCACAGCTCGATCTCGTCGAAGACGGGGTAGGTGTGCCCGGCGGCCGTCGTGCGCTCCCCGTGCGGCACTCCGTCGTGCAGCACGACCTCGCCCCAACGGCGCCCGGAGGACGGCAGCGGGATGGAGAGCACCTCGATACGAGCGGGGTCCAGCCGACGGCCCCAGACCACCTCGGCCTCGCCCTCCGGCGACAGCCGCACCGCGGCGCTGCCCAGCTCCATCCCGGCCGGCTCCGAGGAGACCGCGGCACCTCCCGGCACCTTCAGCCCGTACGCCTGCCACGCGCGGCGGGCCAGCGGCCAGTCCTGCAGGGCGGTGGCGGCGATGCCCACGTTCCACCAGTCGGGCGCCCCGGTCTCCTTCTCCAGCAGCGCCACCGCGCGCAGCCCGGCGGTGCGGGCCTGCTCCCAGTCGTGGCGGAACTTGTGCAGCAGCGCCAGGTTGAACCAGGACTCCGAAAGCCAGGGCTCCAGATCCGCGGCGCGGGTCAGCAGCGCTCCCGCGTCCTCGTACCGGCCGTCACCGATCAGGGTGAACGCGCGGTCGGTGGCCTGCCGCCAGGAGGCGGAGGGCCGGTGCCGTCCCTTCCCGAAGATCCTCACGATTCCGCCTGCCAGTCCCTTGCGATTCCCGCCTGCCGGATTCCTGCCGTCTGCGGGGGCCACGGACCGAGCTGTGCCCCCGAACACCCTCTCCTCGCATCCAACCACGTACGGCCGGACGGGTGCTCATTACCCATGGGTTACCCCACCACGGGGGCCCTCAGACTGTCTCGCTGCAGCACTCGTGAGAGTGATTCCACGACGTCCGGCTGGTAGTCGCGGGCGCAGCCGAGTCGCAGCCGCTCCAGCGCGCTGAGCGGTCCCCCCGGTCCCGCCTCTTCCCTCGCCAGCTCCTCGTATGCGTTGACCGTCCGCACGATTCTGGCGCTGACCGGCTGTTCCCGGTAGGGGTCGGCCTGCCGTTCCACGACGACGGCGACCTCGGCGTCCACCCCGGTCTGGCGCACCACGGCACCGCCGAGCAGCGCGATGCGCCGCTGTTCCTCGGCGGGCAGCCGGGCGGTGGCGCCGGCGGGCACGGGGTCGACCAGGCTGAGCTGCCCGATGTCGTGCATGAGGGCCGCGTACTCCAGAACGGTCAGTTCGGGCTCGGTCAGGCCCATCTCACGGCCGACGGCCCGGCTGAGCTCCGCCACGCGGCGGGCGTGTCCGGGGGGCGTGTACCCGGCGATCTCGGTGGCGCGGGCCAGGGAGGCGATGGTCTGCCGGTAGGTGGTGCGCACCGCCGCGTACCGCCGGTAGGAGAGCTGGGTGAGCAGCAGCGGCAGCGAGAAGACGGGCAGCGCCCACAGGCCGGCGACCGCGACGGCCAGGGACATCACGGCTCCCGTGGCGCACACCGCGGAGCCGATGCCGCGCCGTGCGCGCAGCTCGTCGCACAGCAGCGGCCCGAACGGCCAGCGGGTCCGGCAGTGCGCGAGCGCGGCGGCGAGCACCGCGTCGCACAGGGTGGTCAGGACGAGCAGGGCGACGACGATCAGCGCGTGGGCGGGTCCGCTGCGGTGAAGCGGCCCGCCGTGGTGGTACAGCGGCTGGAAGCAGACGGCGGCGAAGCCGACGGTGAGCAGGCGGCGGGTGAGGTGGTCGGTGGTGGGGCCGCGCCCGCGCGCGACGTGCGGGACGCACCCGGCGAGGGAGGCCGCGAGCACCACCGCGACGGCCTGGGGCGCACCGTGGTGGGCGGGCCGGCCGGCGATCTCCCCGAGCAGGGCGTAGGCGAGCGCCCCGGCCGCTCCGAGGGGTGCGGTTTCCCGTTCGCCGCTGCCGCTCCACCGGCCGAGCTCGCCGACGCCGACGAGCCCCCCGAAGGCGAGGGCGGCACCGGGGTCGTCGAGGCCGTACCAGAGGGTGCGGGCGAGGCAGCCGGCACCGAGGAGCCCGGCCGCCGCGTGGGCGAGGACCAGGGGGATGCGGCCGGCGCTCACGCGCCGCCCCCGCCGTGTCCCCGCCCGGCCGGCCGGCCGGCCACGGGCAGGGCCGGAGGCGGTACGTTTCCGCGCCCGCGGCCCTCCCCGGCCTCGTCGCGCCGTTCCTCGTCCGCGGTCACCACCGGGTGCCACCCGTGCCGTGCCAGGGCCCGGGCGAACGCCCGTACCATCGCCGGGTCGAACTGCGCCCCCGCACACCGCTGAAGCTCGTCCAGGGCCGCGGCGACGGGCCGGGCCCGCCGGTAGGAGCGGGTGGAGGTCATGGCGTCGAAGGCGTCGGCGACGGCGACCACGCGGGCGCACTCGGGGATCCGGTCGCCCGTCAGCCCGTACGGATAGCCGCTGCCGTCGAGGCGTTCGTGGTGGTGGAGGATCGCGGACCGCGCCTCGTCGAGGAACCCGATCCCGCGGACCATCTCGTGACCGTACTCGGGGTGCAGTTCGATGATCCGCCGTTCCTCGGGGGTGAGCGGCCCGTCCTTGCGCAGCAGCCTGGTGGGCACGCCGAGTTTGCCCACGTCGTGCAGGATGCCGGCGAACCGCAGCACCTCCACCCGTGCGTCGTCCATGCCGAGTTCGCGGGCGATCATCATCGAGGCCTGTCCGACCCGCTCACTGTGCCCGCGGGTGTAGCCGTCCTTGATGTCGACGGCCTGGACGAGCGCCCGGATGGTGGCCTGGTGGGCCGCCCGCTCGCGGTGGTACTGCGCGAACACCCAGCAGGAGACGTGCATGGGCAGCAGCACGAGCAGCGCCGCCACCGGTCCGTACGGGCTGCGCCACAGCACGGCCATCATCAGCCCGGCCAGGCCGTGCACGGTGACGGGCGCGAGGCAGCGCAGGAACAGTCCGCGCCAGGCAGAGCGCGCCGGTACGCCCTCGGCGAGGACCAGGATGCCGCCGTCGAGGGCGGTGAGCGCCAGGCAGAACGCCACCACCGCGGCACCGGCCGGCAGGAGCGCGTAGGGGAAGCGGGGGCCGACGACGGCGTCGTGGCCGCCGAGCGACCAGTGCACTCGGGAGGCCGCCCAGACGGCCAGGGCGAGCTGTGCGGTGCGCCAGATCCGGCGCAGCCGGGCCGGCCGCCCCTCGACACGGGCGAGCAGGGCGCCCGGCACCGGCACGAGCGCGGCGGCCGGGGGCGGCAGCAGGAAGGCACCGGCGAGCAGCACGGGGAAGAAGGTGCCCATGCCGTCGGGTGCACGGCGGCCCACGAAGGAACACCGAGGAGCCTGCTCGCAGCCGGCGTAGAGCGCGGCGAGCAGGATGACCACCCACCAGGGAACGGGCAGCTCCGGCACCGGAGCCACGCAGCACAGGGCGGCGAGGGCGGCACAGCCGACATACACGTGGCCCCAAGGCCGAACCGGTCCCACGACGCCACCTCCCGCCGAACCGGCGCCCGGCCCCGGAACCGGGCGGGCCCGGTCATGCCCCATTCAGGCTCGGGAGCCTAGAGGGGCGGATGGCGCACCGGGGTGGCGTTGGCCGAATCCACGTGCCTCCGACGCGCGGATTAGCACGTTCGAGTGACGGACGGCCCGGGAACGACCAAGCGTTCCGAACTGGAGTTCAGGACTCCTGCGGAGTCGCGGTCACATCGTGCTCGGGGACCGTCTGACCGGAGCGGATCAGCTCGATCCGGCCCATGACCTTCGCCCGCAGGTCCGTCGGCACGTCGTCATGGCCGCAGCACCGCTTCACCAGCTTCTTCACGGCCTCTTCCAGCCCGTACTTCTCCAGGCAGGGAGAGCACTCCTTGAAGTGCTGCTGGAACTTGGTGCGGTCGACGTCCGGCATCTCACTGTCGAGGAACTCGTAGAGATGGTCCAGGACCTCACTGCAGTCCGTCTCGTGCGGCTCTCCGCAGCTCATGAGCCCGAGCCTTTCTCGTTCGACTCTCCGGCGCCGGCCGGGACCAGTCCGCGCTCGCGGGCGTAGTCCTCGAGCATGCCGCGCAGTTGACGGCGGCCCCGGTGCAGCCGGGACATCACCGTGCCGATGGGTGTCCCCATGATGTCGGCGATCTCCTTGTACGCAAAGCCCTCCACGTCCGCGAGATAGACGGCGATGCGGAACTCCTCGGGGATCGCCTGCAGCGCTTCCTTGACGTCCGAGTCGGGAAGGTGGTCGAGCGCCTGGGACTCCGCGGAGCGCAAGCCGGTCGACATGTGCGACTCGGCGCGTGCCAGCTGCCAGTCCTCGATCTCCTCGGCCGCGCTGCGCTGGGGTTCGCGCTGCTTCTTGCGGTAGGAGTTGATGAACGTGTTGGTGAGGATCCGGTACAGCCATGCCTTGAGGTTGGTGCCCTCGCGGAACTGGTGGAAGGACGCGTACGCCTTCGCGTACGTCTCCTGCACCAGGTCCTCGGCGTCGGCCGGGTTGCGCGTCATGCGCAGCGCGGCCGAGTACATCTGGTCGAGGAATTCGAGCGCGTCCCGCTCGAAGCGCGCGCTGCGCTCGGCGGACGACTCCGTGCCCGCGCCCCGGCCCTCGGGCTGCTCCGCCTGGCCGTAGTCGGTCCCTGCGTCGGTACCGGTGACCGGACCCACCTCCTCCAGCGATGTGGCAGGACCGAGAGCGGCCCCACTCGAATCGGAGGATAGACGAACATCCTTGCCCGCCGCCGCTCGAACCGGCGCGGTCCTCGCCGTGTGCAGCACCGTCCACTCCAGGTCAGCGCTGCTGCTGCGGCTCGGGCAGATGGTCGAACCCATGCGGCGGACTTCCTCTCGTCGGTGCGTACGGCACGCCCGGTGCTGTCTGAACCCGACAACAGTGGCCCACCCCGCAACATTCCCGGAGGTCACCCGAGTGACGTGACCCACTTCACCACCGCGTCGGTGACCGTCTCCAGGGCCTGCTCCTGGGTGATGTCCGCGCGCCTGGGCACCGCGAAGCCGTGATCGCCGCAGGGCACCTCGACGATCCCGTACGAACCCTGCGGGAACTCCCCCGGCTTCCCGAACGGGTCGTTCCCGCCCTGCACCACCAGCGTGGGCACACCCGCGCCCAGCAGTTCGTCCGCGCGGGACTTCTCCGGCCTGCCCGGCGGATGCAGCGGGAAGCTCAGGGCGAGGACCGCGTGCGCGCCGAGCTCGGCGGCGGTTCGGCAGGCGACCCGGGCCCCCGCGCTGCGCCCGCCCGAGATCACCGGCAGCCCGGGGCCGGCGAGCGCGGGCCACACCCCCCGCCAGCCCAGATCCAGCGTCTTCGGCGCGGGCGCCACCTTCTTGCCGGCGACGCGCCAGGGCTGTTCGACGAGGGCGACGGTCACACCGTGCGTGGGCAGGACCCGGGCGAGCGCCTGGAGGTCGCGCGCCTCGATGCCGCCGCCGGCGCCATGGCCCACGGCCAGCACGAGCCTCGCCTTCGTGGCCCGGTGCCAGGTGACGCGGGCAGTACCGGCGTCCGTCTCGACGCTCTGTGTCACATCGGTCACGTCAGAACAGTGTCCCCTCTTCAGGCCCCGCCAGCTCCTTCAGCAGCTCCGGGCCGTTGTTGCGGACGTTGCTGACCGCCGTGGGAACCGGATAGGCACGCATCAGGCCCGGCGGCGGCGGGTCCAGCAGGGAGCGCAGGTCGTCGGGGTCCGTGTGGGACGGATCCAGCCAGGCGTCCCAGCGGTCCGGGGTGAGCATCAGCGGCATCCGGGGGTGGATGTCGGCCAGGGTGCGCGGGCCCTCGGCCGGCGCCACGGCCAGCGGGGTCGTCTCCGCCTCCGTGGTGATCACCGAACAGGTCACCCACCAGGCCCGGGGGTGGTCGTCGGGCAGGGTCCTGTCCCGCCAGAACTCGTACAGCCCGGCCATGGCGAAGACCGAGCCGTCGGCCGGCAGCACGAAGTACGGCTGCTTGCGCGGGCGCTTCCTGCGGCCCTCGACCTCCCGTTCCCGCTCGTCCCTGGCGGTGACCCACTCGTAGTAGCCGTCGGCGGGCAGGATGCAGCGCCGGGCGGCGAAGGCCCGGCGGTACGACGGCTTCTCGTGCACCGTCTCGGCACGTGCGTTGATCATGCGGGCACCGCCCTCGGGCGACTTGGCCCAGGAGGGGACGAGTCCCCACTTGAGCTTGCGCAACTGGCGAACCGGGCGCTGGTCGCCTGCGTCCTTCACAGGACGGTCCAGGACCGCGTGGACCTCCTTGGTCGGCGCCACGTTGTAGTCGGGCCCCAGGGCCTCCTCGGGCTCCCACTTCTCCACGTCAAAGATTCCTGCGAGATCCTCGGGCCTGCGACTCGCTGCGTACCGTCCGCACATGCGTGCCACACTGCCAGATCCGCCGACACTCCTGGAGCCACTCACCGCAATGGACAGCCTCGCCTCGACCTCGCTGAGTTCCCTGCCCGATCTCTGGGACGAGGTCTTCGGCAGTCAGCCGGACCCCGCTCTGTGGGTGGTGATCGCAACCATGGCCGCGGCGCTCGCCGTGGTCGTCCCGCACAACGTGTGGCGGATATCCCGCAACGCCGTCACGATCGCCCACGAGGGCGGCCACGGTCTGGTGGCGCTGCTGAGCGGCCGCACGCTCACCGGCATCCGGCTCCACTCGGACACCAGCGGCCTGACCGTCAGCCGCGGCAAGCCGTACGGCCTCGGCATGATCCTCACCGCCGCCGCGGGCTACACCGCTCCCCCGCTCCTCGGCCTCGGCGGCGCGGCGCTGCTCGCCGCCGGGCACATCACCGCACTGCTGTGGCTGGCGACCGTGCTGCTCGTGGCGATGCTGGTGATGATCCGCAACGCGTACGGGGCGCTGACCGTGCTACTGACCGGAGGAACCTTCCTGGCGGTGTCCTGGCTGACCGGCCCGCAGGTGCAGGCGGCGTTCGCGTACGCGGTGGTGTGGTTCCTGCTGCTGGGCGGCGTGCGTCCGGCCTTCGAGCTGCAGGTCAAGCGGGCCCGCGGGGGCGCCCGGGACTCGGACGCGGACCAGCTCGCACGGTTGACGAACGTCCCCGCCGGGCTGTGGCTGTTCCTGTTCCACACGGTGTCGCTGTGCTCGCTGATGGGCGGCGGGCGGTGGCTGCTTCGGATGTGACCCGGTGGTGGGAGGCGCGAAGGGCCGACGGTCGGCTCCGCCTCGTCGGGCGACCAGCGACCACGGCGCCCGCTCGGACGACACCCCCTGCAACGGCGCCCTTATAGAGTGGGGCCATGGCCCCGACTCCCCCGCACACCGCCCTCTGGCCCGCCCCGCACGCGAGCGGAGCCGTCGACGCGACGGTTCACGTGCCCGGGTCCAAGTCGGTCACCAACCGCGCCCTCGTGCTCGCCGCCCTCGCCTCCGAACCCGGCTGGCTGCGCCGTCCGCTGCGCTCGCGCGACACGCTGCTGATGGCCGCCGCCCTGCGCGCGATGGGGGTCGGCATCGAGGAAGGGGTCGGTCCGGACGGCTCCGGCGAGACCTGGCGCGTGATCCCCGCCGCACTGCACGGCCCGGCCACGGTCGACGTCGGCAACGCCGGCACCGTGATGCGCTTCCTGCCCCCGGTGGCCGCCCTCGCCGACGGCCCGGTCCACTTCGACGGCGACCCCCGCTCGTACGAACGCCCCCTGAACGGCGTGATCGACGCTCTGCGCACCCTCGGCGCCCGCATCGACGACGACGGCCGCGGCGCGCTGCCGCTGACCGTCCACGGCGGAGGCGCGCTGGACGGCGGCCCGGTGTCGGTCGACGCCTCCTCGTCGTCCCAGTTCGTCAGCGCCCTGCTGCTGTCGGCCCCGCGCTTCAACCAGGGCGTCGAGGTCCGCAACACCGGCGCCACGCTGCCGTCGATGCCGCACATCCGGATGACCGTCGACATGCTGCGCGCGGTCGGCGCCCAGGTGGACACCCCCGAGTCGGGCGGCGAGCCGGGCGTCTGGCGGGTCACGCCGGGCGCGCTGCTCGGCCGCGACCTGACGGTCGAGCCGGACCTGTCCAACGCCCAGCCGTTCCTCGCGGCCGCCCTGGTCACCGGCGGCAAGGTCGTCATCCCGGACTGGCCGGGGCGCACCACCCAGCCGGGCGACCGGCTGCGCGAGATCTTCACCGAGATGGGCGGTTCCTGCGAGCTGACCGAGCGGGGCCTGGAATTCACCGGTTCCGGTGCCATCCACGGCATCGACGTGGACCTGAGCGAGGTCGGCGAGCTCACCCCGGGCATCGCGGCGGTCGCGGCCCTCGCGGACTCCCCGTCGACCCTGCGCGGCGTGGCCCACCTGCGCCTGCACGAGACGGACCGCCTGGCCGCCCTGACCAAGGAGATCAACGAGCTGGGCGGCGACGTCACCGAGACCGCCGACGGTCTCCACATCCGGCCGCGCCCCCTGCACGGCGGGGTCTTCCACACCTACGACGACCACCGCATGGCGACCGCGGGCGCCGTCATCGGCCTCGCGGTCGAGGGCGTGCGGATCGAGAACGTGGCGACCACGGCCAAGACGCTGCCGGACTTCCCCGACCTGTGGACCGGGATGCTGGGGAACCGACGGGCGGACTGACGACCATGCGCCGCTACGGCAAGCACACCGACGAGGACGACATCCGGACCCGTCCCCATCGCAGGGGCAACCGGCCGCGTACGAACATCCGGCCGAAGCACGAGGACGCGGCGGAGGGCATGGTCCTCACCGTCGACCGCGGCCGGCTGACCTGTCTCGTCGACGGCCGTACGGTCATGGCGATGAAAGCCCGGGAACTGGGCCGCAAGGCGGCGGTGGTCGGTGACCGCGTCGCCCTGGTCGGCGACCTGTCCGGCGCGAAGGACACCCTGGCGCGGATCGTCCGGATCCAGGAGCGCACATCGGTGCTTCGCCGCACCGCCGACGACGACGATCCCTACGAGCGCGTGGTCGTGGCCAACGCCGACCAGCTGGCCATCGTCACCGCCCTCGCGGACCCCGAGCCCCGCCCGCGTCTGATCGACCGCTGCCTGGTCGCGGCCTACGACGGCGGCCTGGACCCGCTGCTGGTGCTGACCAAGTCCGACCTCGCCCCGCCCGAGAAGCTCCTGGAGCTGTACGGCGACCTGGACATCCCCTACGTGGTCACCAGCCGCGAGGAGCTGGAGACCGGTGACGCCGCGGACCGGGTGCGCGAGCACCTCGACGGCAAGGCCACCGCGTTCGTCGGGCATTCCGGCGTCGGCAAGACCACCCTGGTCAACGCGCTGGTTCCGCAGGACCGGCGGCGGACCACGGGGCACGTCAACGCGGTCACGGGCCGCGGCCGGCACACCACGACCTCGGCGCTGGCGCTGCCGCTGCACGAGGCGGACGGCTGGGTCATCGACACCCCGGGCGTACGCTCCTTCGGCCTCGCCCACATCGACCCGTCCCGTGTCATCCACGCCTTCCCGGACCTCGAGCCCGGTACCGAGGGCTGCCCGCGCGCGTGCAGCCACGACGAGCCGGACTGCGCGCTCGACGCGTGGGTCGCCGAGGGGCACGCGGATCCGGCCCGGCTGTACTCCCTGCGCAGGCTGCTCGCCACGCGGGAACGCACGGAAGGTGACTGACCTCGCCGGTGTTTGCGTCCCTGACACCCAGGTAAAGGCTTACTCGCACCGGGCTTGATCCGACCGGACGAAGCAGTCGGCGCGGGGACGTTGGAGGACGACACATGGCGTGGCTGCTGGTCATCGTGGCCGGACTTCTCGAGACCGGTTTCGCCGTCTGCCTCAAGCTCTCCCACGGCTTCACCAGGCTCTGGCCGACCGTCGCGTTCTGCTGTTTCGCGCTGGGCAGCTTCGGCCTCCTCACCCTGTCGTTGAAGAGGCTGGACGTGGGCCCGGCGTACGCGGTCTGGACGGGGATCGGGGCGGCGGGGACGGCGATCTACGGGATGGTGTTCCTGGGGGACCTCGTGTCCACGCTGAAGATCGTCTCGATCACGTTCGTGATCATGGGCGTGATCGGCTTGCAGCTCTCGGGCTCGGCTCACTGAGAACGAGGGGCACACCCCCTGGGGGGCGGGCCTCGGTGCGCACCGTCACCGAACCTGCCGCGGCACAGCGCCCCGCACCAGCTCCGCGACCCCGCCCTGCCGCGGCGGAGCGGCCACGCACGACAGCGACAACCGGACGACCACCTCGCAGGCACGGGCCAGCTCCGCGGCGTCGCTCGTGCCCATGCCGGGCACGACCAGCGCCGCGACAGCACGGTCACGTATCAGGGCCACCAAGTCCGACGGCGAGGGCAGTGGCCCGTCGGCCCGCCGCTGCGCCGGCACCGCGGAGCCGGACGGCACGGCCGTCAACGACGGGGTGGGCAACGACTCGCTCCAGCAGCCGGTGAGCAGGGCACGGACGAGGACGTTCTCGCGGGCCGCCGAAACGGTCCACTCCGCGGTCGCAGCCAGCCGCTCGCCGGCATCCCCACGCGCGGCGAGGAGCCTTTCGACACCGGTGAGGTACGCGTCCGCTTCCCGGCGCACCAGGGCGCGGGCGAGTCCCTCCTTGCTGCCGAACTCGTTGTACAGCGTCTGGCGGGAGACGCCGGCCGCCGCGGCCACGTCCACCATGCGCACGGCGGACCACGGACGGCGCTGGAGTGCCGTGTAGGCGGCGTCCAGCAGGGATTCCCGTGCTGCAGGCATCATCGCCTCCCTCGGGACCAGCGGCTCTGACGCACAGGGTTGACGCGTGCACCAACACTGTCAAGGGTTCTCGGCGGCATCGAAGGGCGCGCACCGGCCGTCACACGCCGCGATCACGCCCCCGCGCGAAGTCGTCCGCGGAGGCGCCCCACGAAGATGCCCCTTCCCCTGTGGCCGGTCCGGCGAAAGGGCAGATACGGTTCGGTCATGCCCGACTATCTCGATGACCTGCGGCTCGCCCATGTGCTCGCGGACGCGGCCGACGCCGCGACCATGGACCGGTTCAAGGCTCTGGACCTCAAGGTCGAGACCAAACCGGACATGACGCCGGTGAGCGAGGCCGACAAGGCCGCCGAGGAGCTGATCCGCGGCCAGCTCCAGCGCGCCCGGCCGCGCGACGCGATCCTCGGCGAGGAGTACGGCATCGAGGGCACGGGCCCGCGCCGCTGGGTGATCGATCCGATCGACGGCACCAAGAACTACGTGCGCGGCGTGCCGGTGTGGGCGACGCTGATCTCTCTGACGGAGGCGGGCGAAGGGGGCTACCAGCCGGTCGTCGGCCTCGTCTCGGCGCCTGCTCTGGGCCGCCGTTGGTGGGCGGCCAAGGGGCACGGCGCGTTCACCGGGCGCAGTCTGTCCTCGGCGTCGCGGCTGCACGTCTCGCGTGTCTCAAGGCTGTCGGACGCGTCCTTCGCGTACTCCTCGCTGTCCGGCTGGGAGGAGCAGGGCCGGCTGAACGGCTTCCTGGATCTGACCCGAGCGGTGTGGCGCACCCGGGGCTACGGCGACTTCTGGCCGTACATGATGGTCGCGGAGGGTTCGGTGGACATGTGTGCCGAACCGGAGCTGTCGCTGTGGGACATGGCGGCGAACGCGATCATCGTGACCGAGGCCGGGGGCGCCTTCACGGGCCTCGACGGCCGCCCGGGTCCGCACAGCGGCAATGCGGCCGCGTCCAACGGCCTGCTCCAGGACACCCTGCTCGACTATCTGAACGATCGGTACTAGCGCCTGCTGCCGACAGGCCCCAGCCACTACCGGCCGGTACGAGACACCAGGGGTGCTGCTGTGCACCGCGAGCGCCCCTGAACTCGCGTCGCGCGCCCTCTTGTTGACCCGCCCTTTGCCTGGGAACCTGGGGATCACCCACTTGTGAATTTGTGAAGTCTGGAACGGGCGCTTCCGGCGGGCGGACCCCTGCGGATCCGGATCCCTGAGCCGGCGCCGACGAGTGGGTTCCGTCCAGCACACCCGCAACACCGGCACATCCCCAGGAGGTGGCTCCGCCCCATGCTCGTCCGCGACGCCATGAGCACGGTCGTCCTCACCATCGGCCCCGCACACACCCTCCGCCAGGCAGCAGCCCTGATGTCAGCCCGCCGGGTCGGCGCGGCCGTGGTCCTCGACCCGGACGCCGGCGGCCCCGGCATCCTCACCGAGCGCGACATCCTCAACTCCGTCGGCCTGGGCCAGAGCCCGGACGTCGAACGGGTCCACGCGCACACCACCACGGACGTCGTGTTCGCCGCGCCGTCCTGGACCCTCGAGGAAGCCGCACGGGCCATGGCCCACGGCGGTTTCCGGCACCTGATCGTCCTCGACGACGACCAACCGGTCGGCGTCGTCTCGGTCCGCGACATCATCCGTTGCTGGGCCCCGGCCGGAAAGCGCGCCCCCGCCGTGTCGACCACCTAGCCGCGCACGCAGGAACGGCCCGGATTCCCACGGGATCCGGGCCCCCTCCCAACCGGCGACCCCCACCACATGGACTTAATCCAATTCAAGAAAGGATCCAAAGTCACACCCGTTCGGAAACTGGTCGCCTTGCTGTTAGGCTGAGGGGTATGAGTGACCTGTTGGAACGCCTGCGCGGACGTGGATGGCGGATGACCGCGCAGCGGCGCGTCGTGGCCGAGGTCCTCGACGGCGAGCACGTCCATCTGACGGCCGACGAGGTGCACGCCCGTGCCGTCGCGAAGCTGCCGGAGATCTCCCGGGCGACCGTCTACAACACGCTGGGTGAACTGGTGTCCCTCGGCGAGGTGCTCGAGGTCACCACGGACAACCGCGCCAAGCGGTACGACCCGAACGCGCACCGGCCGCACCACCACCTGGTGTGCGCCGCCTGCGGCACGATCCGAGACGTCCACCCGATGGGCAACCCGCTGACGGACCTGCCCGACTCCGAGCGCTTCGGTTTCACGGTGTCGGACGTCGAGGTGACGTACCGCGGCCTGTGCCCGGAGTGCGCGGCGGCGTAGCGGCGCCTCGCCCGGGCCCTGCGCCACCCGCCCAAGGCGGCGTACCGACCGCCCAGGGGGTGTACCGACCACCCAGGGGGCGCATGGACCCATCACAGAGGACCTGTCAATAGCCCGAGGCCGGAACCCATACGGGTCCCGGCCTCGGGCTTTCAGTAGCGGGGACAGGATTTGAACCTGCGACCTCTGGGTTATGAGCCCAGCGAGCTACCGAGCTGCTCCACCCCGCGTCGGTGAACGCAACATTACGTCAACGACGCGGACAGAGGCAAATCGCTTCAGCCGCACCCCGGAACTCCTCGGGCGCGGAACTCCTCATGCGCGGAACCGGGCGCGGCGTCACGCCGACAGTTCCTCCCGCAGGGCGTCCCGCAAGCGTGCCGCCCGCTCCGCCACCTCCGGAGGCCCCAGCGACACGGCCCGGTCGGCCCACCGCTGCCCCTCCACCAGCTCTCCCTGACGCGCGTAGACCAGGGCCAACCGCAACGCCGCCCGTCCATGCCCGGCGTCGGCGGCCCGGGTCCACCACAGCGCGGCCTCCGGCTCGCTCCCCTCCCGCGCCAGCAGCAGCCCCAGATTGAACGCGCCGTTCCGCGACCCGCCCTCCGCGGCCTCCCGGTACCACCGGGCCGCCTCCATGACGTCACCCCGCGCGGCGGCCAGCATCCCGACCCGTACCTGCGCCCGGCGGTGCCCCTGCGACGCCGCCCGCTCGTACCATTCCTCGCACTCGCTCTTCTCGTGCGACGGCTCCCCCAGCTCATGTGCGGGCGCCGGCGGCCGGCGCGCGTCCAGCAGCATGGCCAGCCGGTACGCGGCCTCCGCGCTGCCGCCCCCCGCGGCGCAGCGCAGATGCCGCTCGGCCGTCTGCTCGTCTCCCTGACGCAGCCGGGCGATCCCGACCTGGAGCGCCGCCTCCGTGTGCCCGGCGGCCGCCGCCCGCTCGTACCACCCGAGAGCCGTGCCGTCCTCACCCCGCCCGGCGTAGAGGATCCCGAGGTTGAACGCGGCGTCCACGCTCCCCGCCTCGGCCGCCTTCGAGAACCACGGTTCCGCCCCCGCCGCGTCCCCGCCCTGCAGCAGCAGGATGGCGAGCGCGTTCGCCGCCTCCCGGTGCCCTGCGTACGCCGCGCGCCGGTACCACTGCTCGGCCTGCGCGGTCCGTCCCTGCTCGGCACAGAGCAGGCCCAGGTTGTGCGCACCGTTGACGTCGCCCGCGTCCATCGCCGCCCGGTACCACCGCTCGGCGGTCTGCGTCTCCCCGCGCTCGGCGTGCAGCGCGCCCAGCGCGTTCGCCGCGTTGCCGTCTCCCTCCTGCGCGGCTCTGAGCCACCACACCGCGGCACTCTCGGTGTCCCCCGCGTCCCGCAGCAGGAAGCCGAGCGCGCAGGCGGCCCGCGCCTCGCCGTCCTTGGCGCTCGTCAGGTACCAGCGCCCGGCCTCCTTCAGCTCGCCCCGCCGCTCCAGGATCGCCCCCAGGTGCAGTGCCGCCCGCCGGTGCCCGCGCGCGGCGGCCTGCCGGTACCACTGCTCGGCCTCCTCGAGCGCGGACGGCTCGACACCGTTGTCAGCACCCGCCTCCCGCTCGCGCTGCACCCTGTGGTCGAGCGCTCTCGCCAACCGGTACGCGGCCTCACGGTGCCCGCGCTCCGCGGCGGCCCGCATCCACTGTTCGGCGCTGTCGTCACCGCGGTGCTCGAGCAGGTCGGCGAGCGCGTAAGCGCCCAGGACATGACCCTGCTCGGCAGCCTGGCGCAGCCAGTACTCGGCGGCCGGCTCGTCGCCGCGCTCACGGTGGTGCCGCCCGAGCGCGTGCGCCGCCGCGGCGGACCCGGCGACGGCGGCGATCCGCCACCACCCGGCCGCCTCCTCGGCGTATCCGCGCTGGTGCAGCAGCACGCCCAGGTTGTTGGCGGCGGCGCGGTCACCCGCGGCGGTGGCGGCGCGCAGCTGGGGCTCGGCCCCGTCGAGATCGCCGCGGCGCAGCAGCATGGCGCCGAGCACGCTCATCGCCTGGACGTCGCCGGTCTCGGCGGCGAGTCGCTGCCGTGCCTCCTCCACCGCCTCCCCGGCCTCGTCACGCTCCACGGCCTGGTCGACCGACGGGTCGACGGATGGCTCGGCAGACGGGTCGCCCGCAGAATCACCGGGGGAATCGGCTGAGTGATCGACGGATGGGTGAGCGAGCCGATGAGCGGACATGTCGGCGGACTGCTCGGCCGGCCGGCTCGCGAGCCGGTCGGCGGGCCGCACAAATCGACCCGTCCCGAACAGAGCTGCCTTCTCCCCCATAACGTCCATCGTCGCACCACCTGCAACCTGGGTACACCTGGTATACCGCAGCCAGTGAGGTCACTTCAGCGTTTTGTCGACATGCCCACAGAGAGACAAGTGAAACACAGAACTGGCCAACTGCCCCCACAAGCGGCCACATTTCAGGCAAGTCGCCTGGTCACGCCGTACGCTCCTCGTGTCGCACACACGTCGAGGGCCCGGATCCATCATCAGGATCCGGGCCCTCGACTTCAGTAGCGGGGACAGGATTTGAACCTGCGACCTCTGGGTTATGAGCCCAGCGAGCTACCGAGCTGCTCCACCCCGCGCCGTTGTTGGTCAACCGTACCACGGCGCGGGAGAGGTCTTGGTTCAGCCCCCGCCGGAGCCGCTCGGCGAACTGCTCGGACTGCCGCTCGGCGAACTGCTCGGACTGCCGCTGGGCGAGCTGCTCGGAGCGGCGGAGGGACCACTTCCCCCCGAGCCGCCGCTGCCACCGCCACTGGTCTTTCCGGCCTTGGACTGCTCCTCCTCGGCCCGCTTCAGCGCGTCCTGAAGGTCCTTCTGCGCCCGCCCGTACGCTTCCCAGTCGCCCTTCTTGAGGGCCTCCTGGCCGGCGTCGAAGGCCTTCTGGGCGTCCTGGAGCGCCTGTTGGACGGTCGGGTTGCCTGACGTCGGCGGGTTGCCGGCCCCGGTGTCCGGCGGCGGGGTCGAATCCTCCGCGCCGAAGACCTTGTTGAGCGCCTGGTCGAGCGTGTCCTCGAACTCGGTCTTGCCGCCGAAGGTCACCAGCACCTTGCGCAGCAGGGGCAACTTGAGTTCACCGCCACGGACGTAGACGGGTTCCACGTACAGCAGGCCGCCGTCGATCGGAACCGTGAGCAGATTGCCGTACTCGACCTCCGAGTCGCCGCCTCTGAGCAGCCTGATCGACTCGGCGATGTCCTGTTGGGAGTTGAACTGGCTCTGCACCTGTTTCGGCCCGTCGACCGTCTTGCTCGTCGGCAGTTTCAGGATCCTGATCTTGCCGTAGTCGGGCGTGCCCGTCTCGGAGTCGACCGCCATGAAGGCGCTCAGGTTGTCACGGCCGTTCGGTGTGAACGTCGTCGTCAGGGAGAACGCCTGCGCCTGCTGGTCGGGCATCTTCATGCTCAGGTAGTACGGCGGCACCGCGTTGCCCGTCTTGTTCGTCGGGTCGTCGGGCACCTGCCACACCTCGCTGCCGCTGAGGAACGTCTGCGCGTCCTTGACGTGGTAGCGGGTCAGCAGCTCGCGCTGCACCTTGAACAGGTCCTGCGGGTAGCGCAGATGGGACATCAGCGACGGGGAGATGTCGCCGCGCGGCTCCACGGTGCCCGGGAACGCCTTCATCCAGGTCTTCAGGACCGGGTCCTCGGTGTCCCACTGGTAGAGCTTGACCTCGCCGGTGTACGCGTCGACGGTCGCCTTCACCGAGTTGCGGATGTAGTTGACCTGGTTCTGCTGGGCCATCACCGCGCGCTGGGTGTTGCCCGCGGTCAGCGAGTCGGCCGTGGTGTCGCCCAGCGTGGTACGGGAGGAGTACGGATAGCCGTTCGACGTCGTGTAGGCGTCGACGATCCACTGGATGTGGCCGTCGACGACCGCGGGGTAGGCGTCACCGTCGATGGTCAGCCAGGGCGCGACTGCCTCGACGCGCTCCTTGGGCGTGCGGTTGTACAGGATGCGCGAGCCGTGGCCTATGGCGCCGGAGTAGAGGATCTGCGGTTCGCTGAACGCCACCGCGTACGCCGCCCGGTTGATCGGACTGGAGAGGCTGACCCCGCTCTCGCCCCGGTAGCTGGTGGTCTTCTCGCCGTTGTCGTCGGAGTAGTCGATCTCCTTCTGGGGGCCGCCGACGATCGAGTACTCGGTAGTCTTCTCGCCGTAGTAGATCCGCTGTTGGTACGTCCCCAGGTCACCGGTCGACGGCAGGTCGGACTCGGTGAAGACGGGCTGGCCGTTGGCGTCGGCGGTGGTGCCCTTGGCGGCGACCACGCCGTAGCCGTGGGTGTAGCGGAAGTGGTCGTTGATCCAGTTGTTCTTCGGAACGCCGTTCAGGTTCAGCTCGCGCAGCCCGATGACCGTGTCCTGGTCCTTGCCGTCCTTGGTGTACCGGTCGACGTCCAGGTTGGTCGGGAAGGCGTAGTAGTTCTTCATCTGCTGGAGCTGCTGGAACGTCGGGGAGACGATGTTCGGGTCCAACAGGCGGATACTCGCCGTGGCGTCCGCGTCGTCGCGCAGGGTGCTCTTGTCCTTGGTGCTGCTCGTCCCGGGGTACTCGGTGACCTGGGCGTCGTCGATGCCGTAGGCCTGGCGCGTCGCCTTGAGGTTCTTCTCGACGTACGGCGCCTCCTTGGCCTGCTCGTTCGGCTGGACCTGGAACTTCTGGACGATCGCCGGGTACAGCCCGCCGATCAGGATCGCCGAGAGCACCATCAGGCCGAAGCCGATCACGGGCAGCTGCCAGGTACGCCGCCACAGGGTGGCGAAGAACAGCAGCGCGCAGATCACCGCGATGCAGAACAGGATCGTCTTGGCCGGCAGATAGGCGTTCGCGTCGACGTACCTCAGGCCCGTCCAGTTGCCGGTCGCCTTGAAGTCGCTGGACTTGACCGCCAGTCCGTACCGGTCGAGCCAGTAGGCGACCGCCTTCAGGGCGACGAAGACACCGAGCAGCACCGACAGGTGCCCGGTGGCGGCGGCCGTGGCGCGGGCGCCGGGGGAGGTGATCCGCAGCCCGCCGTACAGGTAGTGGGTGAGCGCGGCGGCGATCAGCGACAGGACCGTCGCGGCGAAGCCGAAGCCGAGCAGGAAGCGGTACCAGGGCAGGTCGAAGGCGTAGAAGGAGACGTCCAGGTGGAACTGCGGGTCCTTCTGGTGGAACGGCACGCCGTTCATCCACATCAGCCAGGTCTGCCACTGGCTGGACGCCGACGCGCCCGCGACCAGGCCCACCAGGGCGGTGATCCCGAGCAGCAGCCACGTCTTGTACGGCGCGATCCCCATCCGGTAGCGGTCGAGGCTCTGCTGCTCCATGGACATGGCGCTCAGCGGCGGGCGCAGCCGGTGGGCGAGCCAGATGTTGACGCCGACCGCCGCCGCCATCAGCAGACCGAAGACGGAGAAGAGCCCGATCTTGGTCCACAGGGTGGTGGTGAAGACGGACGAGTACTTCACCGAGCGGTACCAGAGCCAGTCCGTCCAGAAACCGGCGAACATGACGAACGCCATACCGAGGACGGCGAGGACTCCGAGCGTCATGAGCAGGGTCCGGGCCCGCGCGGACGGGCCGCCCACTCTGATCCGTGGCCCCGTCGGGCCTCCGCCGCGGTCGGGCATCTGGAAAGCCAAGGTGCGCACCTCGAAGTTCGCTGTTGATCCGAGTTGATCCGTCAGGCCCCCGTGAACGCGGACCAAGGATGAGGCTCCACGATCACGGAGCCTCACCTATGCAACTTACTGGCGCTTTACTCGGTTCCCGCTTCCGGGTGGGAACGAGGCAGGATTGTGACCATGTCCAACACTCCCATGGCAGCGAACCCGCTCACCCGGGCCGTGCTCGAGATCGACGAGTACGCCTCAGGCCTCGGCTGGGACCAGCCCGCTCGCCTTTTCGCCCTCGTCGACACCGCGCGTCTGCGGACCGAGGAGCCCGTACTCGCGACCCAGCTCGGTCTGGAGGAGGAGCCCGAGGCCGCGGGTCTCACCCCGATCGAGCAGGACGAGATCCCTGCCGACCGGCCGCTGGACGAGTTCCTCGCCACCATCGCCTGGCCCGACGCGGTGGCCGGCTGTGCGCTGACGGTGGAGCGGCTGATGCTGCCGCCGTCGGCGGAGACCCAGGTCCCGCAGGGACTGAGCGAGAAGAAGCTGGCCGCATGGGTCGCCGAGCACCCGGACCGCCAGGAGGTGCGGATGACGGTGGCGGTGCTGCGGGACGGCGCGCGGGAGTCGGCGCTGCGGCTGCGCGAGAAGGACTCGCCGACGGAGGTGCTGACGGGGCCTGACCTGGTGCCGGGCCTGGCCGAGGCGCTGGCGGCGACGTTCGAGGACTGAGCACTCCGCGCACGCGTGGGGGCGCCTCCATGACCGGGGGGCGCCCGGAATTCCCCGGGCGCCCCCCAGGCATGTGAAGGCACTGTCCATCAGCTCTTGGCGGTGCACTTCGGCAGATCGGCGGTCTTGCCGGTGCGGATGTCCTTGAGGGCGTTCAGGGCGTCCCCGATGGTGTTGACCCTGACGAGAGTGAGCCCCTCGGGGGTGTCCTTGGCGGCGGACGCGCAGTTGTCCTTCGGGGTGAGGAAGTACCGGGCGCCCTTGCTGCGCGCGCCGACGGTCTTCATCTCGACGCCGCCGATCGGCCCGACGTGGCCGTCGTCGTCGATGGTCCCGGTGCCGGCGACGAACGTGCCACCGGTGAGGCTGCCCGGGGTGAGCTTGTCGTAGATGCCGAGCGCGAACATCAGCCCGGCACTCGGCCCGCCGACGTCCGCGAGCTTGATGTCGATGGTGAACGGGAAGGTGTGATCGGTCCCGGCGGAGATCCCGACGATGGCCCGCTCCTTGCCCGTGTCGTGGGACTTCACCGTGGTGATCGTCACATTCTGCGTTTCGGTGGCCGTCCTGTGTGCCTTCTCGGCAGCGGCCTGCTCCTTGGCGGGCACGATCGTGAACACGACATTCTCGCCGGGCTTGTGCCTGGTGACCAGCTTGGCCACGTCGTCGGGCGCCTTCACGGCACTGCCGTCAACGGCCTTGATGACATCACCGGCGTGCAGCCTGCCCTCGGAGGGCGACCCCTTGAGCACGGTGGAGACGATCACCCAGGACTTCACGGGAATGCCCAGCTGCTTGAGGGCGGCGACCTTGGCGCTCTCCTGCGACTGGCTGAACTCCTCGGCGTTCTCCTGCGTGGACTGCTGCTCCGTCTTGCCGTCCGGGTAGAGCGTGTCGTGCGGAACCACCTTGGTGTCGTGCGCCAGCCAGCCGTAGACGGCCTCCACCAGGTTCATGTTGTAGTCGGCGCTGGTGACCCGGACGGTGGTCATGTTCAGGTGTCCGGTCGTCGGGTAGGTCCTGTGCCCGGAGATCTGCAGCACCGGCTGCCCGCCGTGCTCGTCGAGGGTGTTCACGGTCGGCCCCGGGGACATCTCCGAGTATGGCACTTTGATGAACACTCCCGCGCACAGGAGCGCGATCAGCATCAGGGTGGAGGCGAGCATCGTCGCGGTGCGGCGTGGCATGGAACGACAGTACGGGACAGCCCTGTCAGCGGACCGTCAGGGCCGTCCGTACGAGTACGGACGGCTCCTGGGTCCTCGGCGCGCTCAGCCGCCCGAGTGGGACCTTTCCATGGCCTCGCGGAAACGCGCGTACCCGGCCAGCTCGGAGCCGTCGCCCGCGGCCTTGCGGTTCCGACTGGCCCAACTGCCCCACACTCCTGCACCGATCGCAGCCAAAAGCGGAATCAGCAACCAGGCGAGCGCCGCCATGCCGACCTCCCAACCCGATGAGCGACCGCAACTGACTGATCAGCAGATTAATCATCCGCACTGTCAACGCTCACGCGAGGGGTACGGTTACGCAACCGGAGCCCGGGTGAGAGGTTGGTTAACCCTGGGAGAGGCATACCTGCCCCGCTCAGCAAGCGCCCACCCACTCCTCGGTTCCGTCGGAGAACCTCTGGTGCTTCCAGATCGGCACCTCATGCTTGAGGGCGTCGATGAGCCTGCGGCAGGCCTCGAAGGCCTCGCCCCGGTGGGGACACGCCACGGCGACGACGACGGCGAGATCACCCACGCGCAGGTCCCCCACGCGGTGCACCGCGGCGAGCGCCCGCACGGGGTACTCGGCGACGACCTTCTCGGCGATGCGCCGCATCTCGGCCTCGGCGGTCGGATGGCACGAGTACCCGAGCGCGTCGACGTCGGCCCCGCCGTCATGGTTCCGCACGGTCCCGACGAACAGCGCGATCCCTCCGGCGGCGTCGTCCCCGACGGCCCCGAAGACCTCGTCGACGGAGAGGGGGGTGTCCCGTACGGCCAGCAGCCTGATGGGCTCATCCGCAGCCTGCTCGCCGGGGTGATCACTGTTGAGTGCCATGCCCCCATCGTGCCGCACACCTCGGACAAGCAGGAACAGACCGCTGTGCGCGGCCCGGCGAGGACGCGGTATCCGGGCAGCGGAACCAGGGGCGCAGCCCCGCGGACGGGAAGGGTGAGGGCGGCGGGGCGGTCTCCCCCGGCCGCAGCCACCCGTCAGCCCCTCCGCCGCGCCTTCCGGGCCCTGCGCACCACCGCAGCCGCACCCAGCAGAGCGACCGTCGCCCCCGCGGCCCCGGCCGCCGTCGCGTCCTTGCGTCCGAGGCGCCGCCCCACCACGGTGTGCCGCCCGGACACCTCCTCCAGCAACTCGGCCAGCACCTCCTCGTTCGTCCACTTCGGCCGCCACCCGGCGTCGTGCAGCCGACTTCCGCTCACGACCCACGGGTACATCGTGTACGCGAGGTCCCCGGCCGGCGACGGCGTCAGCCCGATCCGGTGCAGGCGGGCCGCCGCGCCCAGGGCCACCGCGGACGGCAGCTCCATCCGCCGGATCCCGCTCAGCTCCTCGACCTCCTCCTGCTCCAGCCACCCGTCGCACCCGACGGCCAGTTCCCCGTCCACCTCCTCCAGAACGGCGTACTCCAGGGCGCTGCAGAGATCCTCGACGTGGCAGAACTGCCACGCCGGCCGCGACCCTGCCACCACCAGCAGCCGAGGTGACTCGAAGTACCTGGTCAGCGCCGTGTCCGTGCCTCCGACCAGCACAGCCGGCCGCACCACGGTGACATTGAGCCCGGGGTGCGCCCGCGGCGCCCGCCGCGCGAGCCGCTCGATCTCCAGCAGGTCTCCGACCCCGGTGGCCTCCGCCGTCGCCCGCAGTTCGGCGTCCTCCGACAGCGGCAGCTCGTTGTCCGGCAGCGCCCCGTAGACCATCGCGGACGTGCACAGCACCACCCGGTGCACCCCGGCCGCCGCCGCCGCGGTCAGCACGGTCTGCGTCCCCCGCACGTTGTAGGCCGTCCGCGCCGCCGGGTCCGTCTCCAGGTCCAGGTCGAGCGCCAGGTGCACCACCACGTCGGCGCCCCGCAGTTTGTCCGCGATCGCCGGGTCCCGCACGTCGAGGATGTGCCACCGCGCCGCCGCGCACTCCCCGCGCCGCTCGTCGATGGCGACGACCTCCCTGATCCCGTCGGACGCGGCGAGCCGCTCGGTGAGGAGCGCGCCGACGCCGGAGGCGGCGCCGGTGACCGCGACGACGGGCCCGCGAGGGGCAGCCGACTCGCCGGCGCGAGGCGCCGTCCTCGAGGGGCGGTGGTCGGGCGACGAGTGGGCTGAATGGTTTCGCGCTGCGCGAACCTGCGGATCTGGGGAACTCACCGGGCGTCTCCAGCGGTTGTCTTCCATACGGACGCAAAGCACGCGTGCGTACCAGGTGGCATCCATCCTGCCGCAGGCCGGGAGTCGGCGAAGCACCCAGGCCCGATCGGGTCAAGGTGTCTACGCTGGGTGGTGTTGTCGGGCAGCCAGCCGCCGGAAGGAACCGGTGGCCCTACCAGCCGAGGAATCCCGTGAGTGACACCCCATTCGGATTCGGCCTTCCGCCGGAGGAGCCGGAGAACGGCGACGAGGGCAAGAAGAAGGACCAGGACAGCGGCGGTGGTCAGGGACCGGCCAACCCGTTCGGTTTCGGGCTGCCCGGCGCCGGCGGTGCCGGCGCCGACAACCCGTTCGCAGCGATGTTCGGTTCCCTGAACCCCACCGACCTGGGCGCAGCCTTCCAGCAGCTGGGCCAGATGCTCTCGCACGAGGGCGGCCCGGTGAACTGGGACATGGCCAAGCAGATCGCCCGCCAGACGGTCTCCCAGGGCACCTCTGACGGCACCAAGGACCAGAGCGTGAGCACCGGCGAGCGCTCCGCCGTCGAGGAGGCCGTCCGCCTGGCCGACCTGTGGCTGGACGACGCGACCTCGCTGCCGTCCGGCGCGGGCTCCGCGGTGGCGTGGAGCCGCGCGGAGTGGGTCGAGGCGACCCTGCCGGTGTGGAGGGAGCTGGTCGACCCGGTCGCCGAGCGCGTCGGCGCGGCCATGGGCGATGTCCTGCCGGAGGAGATGCAGGCCATGGCGGGCCCGCTGATCGGCATGATGCGCTCCATGGGCGGCGCCATGTTCGGTACGCAGATCGGGCAGGCCGTCGGCGTCCTCGCCGGCGAGGTGGTCGGCTCCACCGACATCGGTCTGCCGCTCGGCCCGGCCGGGAAGGCCGCCCTGCTGCCGCTGAACATCGAGGTGTTCGGCAAGGACCTGGGCGTGCCCAAGGAGGAGGTGCGGCTGTATCTCGCGCTGCGCGAGGCCGCCCACCAGCGTCTGTTCGCGCACGTGCCGTGGCTGCGCTCGCACCTGTTCGGCGCCGTCGAGGGCTACGCCCGCGGCATCAAGGTCGACACGGCGAAGCTGGAGGACGTGGTCGGCCAGTTCGACCCGCAGAACCCGGAGGAGCTGCAGCAGGCGCTCCAACAGGGCATGTTCCAGCCGGAGGACACTCCGGAGCAGAAGGCGGCCCTGGCCCGTCTGGAGACGGCGCTGGCGCTCGTCGAGGGCTGGGTGGACGCGGTGGTGCACGCGGCGGCGAAACCGCGCCTGGCCTCCGCTGACGCGCTGCGCGAAACCCTGCGCCGCCGTCGCGCCTCGGGCGGCCCCGCCGAGCAGACGTTCGCCACGCTGATCGGTCTGGAGCTGCGCCCGCGTCGGCTGCGGGACGCCTCCCGCCTGTGGGCGTCGCTCACGGACGCGCGCGGTGTGGACGGCCGGGACGGCCTGTGGGCCCACCCGGACATGCTGCCGACGGCGTCCGACCTGGACGACCCGGACGGCTTCGTGCACCGTGAGCAGCTCGACTTCTCCGAGCTGGACAAGATGCTCGGGGAGGCAGCGGACGGCTCCGCTCGCAAGCCGGACCTGAAGAAGAAGGACGACGACGGCGAAGCCGAGGGCGACGCCGAGTGAGCCTCCACGACGACGCGGTCCTGGTACTCAAGTCGTACGAGGACCAGCAGGAGCTGCGCCAGGCGTATCTGGACCACCTCGAGGCACACCCGGACGGCATGTGGAAGTCCTGCGGGGACGGACACATCACCGCGAGCGCACTGGTGATCGATCCCGAACACGGCCGGGTGCTCCTGACCCTCCACAGGAAGATCCGGTTGTGGCTGCAGATGGGCGGCCACTGCGAGCCGGACGATGCGACGCTGGCCGACGCCGCGCACCGTGAGGCGACCGAGGAGTCGGGCATCGAGGGCCTGATCCTGCTGCCCGGCGGGCCGGTGCGACTGGACCGGCATCACACGCCGTGCGCGTGGCACCTCGACGTCCAGTACGCGGCGCTCGCCCCGGCCGGGGCCGTGGAGGCGATCAGCGACGAGTCCCTGGACCTGCGCTGGTTCCCGTACTCCGACGTGGCGGACGTGGCGGACGAGTCGGTCGTACGACTGCTGGAGGCCACGCGCACCAGGCTGTGAAAGCGGGAGCGGCAAGGGGTGACCGCCGTAGCGGTCACCCCTCACTCGTCCTCAGCTCCAGACGTTGCCCTGGTTCTGTCCCCGTGCCCCGTGCTGTCCCATGCCGAACTGCGCGGCGAGCCCCTGCCCGATCTGGGCGTTCTGCGGCGGCAGCAGCTCGCTGGGCTGCACCAGCGCGAAGCCGTTGCCCATGAAGCTGAGCTCCCAGCCCTCACCGGTGTTGCCGCGGCGCCGCCACACCCCCGAGGAGTGCGTCTGGGCCTGCATCTGCACCCGCAGACCGGTGGACCAGGCGACGATCGCGTCCGCGTCGCAGTTGACGTACTTGTCCGGCGTGACCTGCACCAGCAGCGGCGCACCCGACGTCATCAGCGCCACCCTGCCGCGGCCGGTGATGTTGAGCTGGTACTTGCCGGAGCCGGAGATCCCGTACAGGCTGTCGACGGCGATGACCTCGTGGTGCAGCGAGGAGTCCATCGCCAGCACATAGCCGCTGTCCACGGTCAGCCCGTCCTGCTCGACGTCCATGATGTGCACGTGCTGCGCGAGGTTCGCGAGGTAGACGGTGCCCTGTCCGTGACAGCGCATCAGGTCCAGGCCCTCACCGGTGTACGCACGCGCACGACGCTGACCGCCGCTCTGGTACTCGGCGTCGAACTCGATGAGCCCCTGGTAGGCGACCATGGTGCCCTTGCGCGCCAGGACGTCGTCGTGGCCCTCCAGCAGGACGCGCAGCATCTGCGGGTTCTGCAGGCTGTAGCGCTCCTGGGTCTGCTGCTCGTTGTAGGCGAAAAGCGAGCTCTGCATGGTGTGCGATCCCCCCCTCAGCCCCGGACCCGGAGGCGGTCGGTGCTGTCCTCGCTGGGCTGGACGACGACGATGCCCTGCCCGGAGAACGCCATCTGGTACGCCTCGCCGCTGCCGCGCCCGATGAGCGACTGCGCCTTGAAACTGCGTTTGCCCTTCACCTTCAGGTTCGGCGACCAGGCGACGAGGGCGTCCGGGTCGACGTACGTCTCGTCCTCGCCGCCGCCGCAGTCGACCACGATCGGGGTACCGCGGGAGGTCAGGGCGACCCAGCCCTGCCCCGAGATCTTCGTGTTCCACAGGCCCTGTCCGGCGAACTTGGCGAGCCCCTTGACACGTTCGACACCCCACTGGAGGTGGGCGTCGAAGGCGAGCAGGTTGCTGGCGTTGACCGAGATCGCGTCCCCGGCCAGGTTGATGACGACGACGTTCGCCCCGTAGTCGGCGAGGTAGAGCAGACCGTCGCCGGAACACTTCATCAGCGGCGCGCCCTCACCGGTGATCCAGTCCCGTGCGATCTGGCGCACTGCGGGCGGGTTGGGCTCGTACTGGATGAACCCTTCGTAGGCGACCATGGAGCCCACGCGCGCGAGGAGGTCGTTCCCGGTCTGCAGAGCGACCTTCAGCATGTGGCTGCCGTGGTTCTCCATACGGGCGGTGACGGGTGCGGGGGCGTAGCCCGCGAGCGGCTGGTTCATGACGGGCTCCCTCAGACCTCGTACGGCTGGACGACGACGAAATTGCCGGGCGCGGCCCGGAACTGCAGGTTGACGCCCTCGCCGGTGTGGCCCGGGTAGGCGTTGCGGCGCATGCGCACCTGGCTGGAGACGATCACCTGGGCGGCGGCGGACCAGGCGACCACGGCGTTGGAGTCCACGAACGTCGTGGGGGTGACAGGCAGCACCACGGGTGCGCCGTGTGTCTTGACGACGATCGTGCCCGTCCCCTGGAACTGCATGGTGAACAGCGCACCCCCGGGAATGCCGTGCCCCTCGATACGCCGGACCTCGTACTGGAGGGACTCGTCGAAGGCGAGGACGTTCTCCGCGGAGACACAGATCGCGTCGCCCTGGAGCTCGATCGGGTGCAGATCGGTGGCGCTCTCCGCGAGGAACACCTGGCCCTGGCCCGTGCAGCGCATCAGCTGCATCTCCTGGCCGGTGACGTTGCCCACGATCCGCCCGGCGAAGCCGGCGCCCTTGTAGCCGAAGTCGACCTTGCCCTGGTACAGGACCATGCTGCCCTGGCGGGCCAGTACGGGCTGGCCGCCCGTGCCGAGGTCCACGCGGACGAGCTTCTTGTTCTGCTGTGTCCACCGCTGCCCGGTGGGCGTCTCCTTGAAGGCCTGCAGCGCGGCGGCCACACCGGCACCGGCCTGCGGCGCGCCCTGGGGAGCGCCGTACGGGGAGGGGGCGCCGGGCGTGCCGGGGTGCCGGCCGGAAACCTGGCCGTGCGGCGGCTGCTGACCGTATCCGGGCGGCATCGACGCGGCCGGCTGCTGTCCGTAACCGGGCGGGGGGCCGGGTGGCGCGGGCGGCTGGGTGTACGGTGCGGGGCCCGGCGGGGGCACGGTTCCGGCGGGAGGCGTGTTCAGGGGCGCGACGATGGTGGGGGCGGCGTGCACGGAGGGCGCGGGCGCCGGAGCGTGCGGGGCGGCTCCCTGGGGCGGCGCGTAGCCCTGGGGGGCGGGCTGCGGCTGCTGCGGCATCGGTGCGGGGGCGGGTGCCGGGGGTGCGGGGACGGGTGCGGAAGGTGCGGGCGCAGGGGCAGGTGCCGCAGGGGCGGCGAACGCGGGCGGGGCGAACCCCGGGACGGCACCGTTCTGCGGCTGCTGCGGGGCCGGCGTCTGCTCCTCCTCGAGGACCTCTCCGCCGAAGTTCTTCAGCAGCGCCTCAAGGCCGCCGTCGAAGCCCTGCCCCACCGCTGCGAACCGCCAGACGTCCTTGAGGTAGAAGTCGCCCAGCATGACGGCGCGTTCGGTGGTGAACTCCGAGCCGCTGAAGGGGTAGCGGGCCACTTCCTCGCCGCCCGCGACGATACGCAGGTACCCGGGTCCGATCTGCGACATCTGTCCGGCGCCGTCGATCGTCGCCGTGAAGGACAGCTTGTGGATGTGCGGTGGGATCCTGTCCAGCGTGACCCGGAAGGACTCCGTGTCCCCCGCCTGCGGGCCGAGGAGCTGAACGGCCTCCTCCGGAGTCTTCGGCTGGTTGAAGAAGACGAAGTACCGGTCGTCCGAGAGCCGTTCGCCGGCGTCCAGGCCGAAGCAGCTGATGTCGAAGGTCAGCCCGGGCGCGGAGATCTGCACGCCTACGTACAGGTCCGTACCCGCCGTGAGGTCACTGATCCTGGCCTTGTGGCCGCGTTGGAATTCCCTGGCCATGCGTAACGACCGTCCCCCATCCCGAATGCGAGTGCGTCGCGCCAGGCTAACGGCAAACGTGTGGAGCGGAGTCAGCCGGTACAGACCCGGTACACAACCGCATCGCCGCGAGGACCGGCGACGTTTTCCGGCGCTCTGCGGCGTATGCGCGGAATACGGAGAAGGGCCGTTACGGCCCCCCAGGACGGCGTGGGCCGGTCGCGCCTACTCCTCGGCCTGTGCCGGCTGGTACGGCAGCCGGCCGGCCGCGACCACCCCTTCCAGGTATCCACGAGCACGCTCGGTGCGCGGGTACGCCTCCAGCAAGCGCCAGAAACGCGGTCCGTGGCCGGGTACGAGCAGATGCGCGAGCTCGTGCAGCAGGACGTAGTCGATGACGTAGTCGGGCATGCCCTGAAGCCGGTGCGACAGACGGATGCTGCTCTCGGACGGGGTGCACGAGCCCCAGCGCGTGTTCTGGTTGGTGACCCAGCGGACCGAGGCGGGCCGCGCCCGACCGTCCAGGTACTGCAGCGACAGCCGCTCGGCGCGCTCGGCCAGATCGGCATCGCCGATCACCCGGCGGCTCTCCTGGGCGGCCAACTTGTCGAGCATGACGGTCACCCAGCGCTGCTCCTCCGCCGCGGACATCCGGGCGGGGATGAGCACGACGGTGCGATCCCCCTCGCGGTACGCGGAGACCGTTCTGCGGCGTCGCGCGCTTCTGCGAACCTCGATCGCGCTCGTCCCCGAGCCACTCGGCGGCTCGCTCGTCGTGCTGCGCTGCGGCTCTCCTGCACGGTGCGGTGGGTCGGCGGGCACGCCCCGACGTTACCCGCTGCACACGCGGGAAGTCCCGCCTCCGGCATGGTTCCGTGCTGATCCCCACCCCGCCCGCTTGATTCATATGACGAACGCCTCCGTCTGTGGACAACCTTCGGCACGACCCCGGCGGCTCCAGGCATGCTGGCCTGCGTCGGTGGGCCACCACGTCCGCCGCCAGATGGTGACGTACTGACTTATTACGGACTACGGGGGCCGGTCATGCATCCGATGGTGAAGCCCGCGCTGCGGCGCGGCTGGCGCGATCTGAACACCGTCCAGTTCGGGATGGCACCCGCCCACGCGATGGTGCTGGGCCCGGTGGACACCGCGACGGGCAGTTTCCTCACCCTGCTCGACGGCACCCGTGGGCTGCCGCTGCTCCGCGAGGAGGCCCGCCGCATGGGACTGCCGGACGGACACGTCGACGCCCTGGTGGGCAACCTGTCGGACGCGGGCCTGCTCGACGACGCCACCGGCGGTGGCCACCAGGCCGACGCCCTGCGCGCCAAGGCGACCGTCCTCGACCGTCTTCGTGCCGATCTGGCATCGCTGTCCCTGGCCGCCCGTACACCCGGTGAGGCCGCACGGCGTCTGGCCGCCCGCGGTTCCCTTCGCGTCCAGGTCCGCGGCGCGGGCCGTGTGGGCGTCGTCCTCGCCTCGCTCCTCGCGGGCGCCGGCGTCGGGGAGGTCGACGTCCGCGACACGGGCTGCGTCGAGCCATGGGACCTGGCCCCCGGTGGCCTGCCGGCGGACGCTATCGGCGAGCGCAGAGAAGTGGCGGCGCGCCGCGCGGTCCGCACGGCCGCCCCTGACCGGCCCCCGCGCCGGGAACGCACCGCGCGCCGCTCCCTCCACGACGACCCGGGCCCCGGCTTCTCGCTGGTGGTCCTCGCCCCACGCGACAGCGTCGACGTGCACGTGCCCGATCCGCTCACCGCGCAACCGCTGATCGCCTCGGGGACACCCCATCTGTACGCGGGTGTCACGGAAGGCACGGGAATCGTCGGCCCGTTCGTCCTTCCGGGCGAGACGAGTTGCGCCGGCTGCCTCGACCGGGGGCGCACCGACCGGGACGAGACCTGGCCACGTCTGGTCGCCCAGTGGCGCTCGGGGCGCCCGCGCCAGGTCCAGGCGTGCGACCTTGCACTGGCCACCGCCGTCGCGGGAGTCGCCGCCGGGCACGCGCTCGCCTTCCTGGACGGCTCCGAGCCCGCCAGCGCAGGCGCACGCTGGGAGGCCTCCGTACCTCGGCTCGACTGGCACGCGCGGCCGGTGTGGGCGCACCCCGCATGCGGGTGCGGTGCGGCGGAGAAAGGTAAGGAGGAACACACCTCAAAGGACGGGGAGCCGCACGAGACAATGGCGGAGCACCGGCCGTCGGGGAACCTCTCCCGCAAGGCACACGCGGCACGGCTGTCTGGGACTTGGAGGGCGCATGTCTGATCTTCCCCGGAAGGCGGTCACCCGGACCGCCAAGCTCGCCGCGCTCCCGCTCGGCTTCGCCGGGCGGGCGACCTGGGGACTCGGCAAACGGATCGTCGGCGAGTCCGCGGAGATGGTCGGCCGCGAACTCCAACAGCGCACGGCCGAGCAACTGTTCAAGGTGCTCGGCGAGCTCAAGGGGGGCGCCATGAAGTTCGGGCAGGCCCTGTCCGTCTTCGAGTCGGCGCTCCCCGAGGAAGTCGCCGGCCCCTACCGTGCCGCCCTGACCAAGCTTCAGGAGGCGGCCCCGCCGATGCCGACCCGAACGGTGCACCGGGTCCTCGAGGAGCGACTCGGCCAGGACTGGCAGGAGCGGTTCCTGGAATTCGAGGACAAGCCGTCGGCGGCGGCCTCGATCGGGCAGGTGCACCGCGGGGTGTGGCACGACGGCCGCGAGGTCGCGATCAAGGTCCAGTACCCGGGCGCCGGCGACGCACTGCTCTCCGACCTGAACCAACTCAGCCGTTTCGCCCGTCTGCTGGGCCCCCTGATCCCGGGCATGGACATCAAGCCGCTGATCGCGGAGCTGCGGGACCGGGTTTCGGAGGAGCTGGACTACGGGCTGGAGGCGCAGGCGCAGCGGGCCCACGCGGAGGAGTTCGCAGGCGATCCCGACGTCGTGGTGCCGGCGGTGGTGCACCAGTGCGAGCAGGTCCTGGTGACCGAGTGGATCGACGGCATACCGCTGTCGGAAGTGATCGCCGAGGGCACCCAGGAGCAGCGGGACCGCGCCGGACAGCTGCTGGCCCGCTTCCTCTTCTCGGGCCCGGCCCGTACGGGGCTGCTCCACGCGGACCCGCACCCGGGCAACTTCCGTCTCCTGCCCGGCCCCCGTGCCGGCGACGCCGAGGAGGGGTGGCGCCTCGGCGTCCTGGACTTCGGCACGGTGGACCGCCTGCCGGGCGGTCTGCCCACCCCGATCGGGCACTCCTTGCGCATGACCCTGGAGGGCGACGCCCAGGCGGTCTACGAGCTGCTGCGCGAGGAGGGCTTCGTCAAGGAGTCCATCGCACTCGACCCCGACGCGGTCCTCGACTACCTCCTGCCGATCATCGAACCGGCGCAGGCGGACGATTTCACCTTCACCCGCGGCTGGATGCGCAGCCAGGCGGCCCGTATCGCCGACCCGCGCTCCCCCGCCCACCAGCTGGGCAAACAGCTCAACCTGCCCCCGGCCTACCTCCTGATCCACCGGGTGACCCTGAGCACGATCGGCGTGCTGTGCCAACTCGGCGCCACCGTCCGTCTGCGGGACGAGCTGGAGGAGTGGCTGCCGGGCTTCGTGACGGAGGAGACGGCGGAGGAGGCATCGGCGGCGGAGGCCTGACCGGGCCGGACCTCGCCCCCGGGTGTCCGGTCCTGCCGGAACTCCCCACGCGCCGCGGGGGCCGGCCCCTTCGGACCGGCCCCCGCCTGGGTTCTCCTGGTGCCGACCGCGGCCGGCTACTGCATCACGGCCATGGCGAGCGCACGGCGGGCGCGCAGCGAAGCACGCTCGGCCCGGCGCTGCATCCGGCGGGCCACCACCAGGCGCATCGCCTGGCGCTGCTGCTCGGCCTCGTGCAGCCGCTCGTTCATATGCGCACGAGCCAGGGCTTCTGGGATGAGTTGCATCTCTCGGGTCCTGTTCTGACGCGAGTCGTTCGCGCCGGTGGTGGTGATGTCTGGGATCGCGGAGCCTGCGGGCTCACTCGTGGACGGCTTCATCGGGGCCTGCTTCTGGGGGTCGTGCGTGAGGGGGCGGTCGATCGTTCCTGCGGTGTTCATGCCGTGACCGGGTTCTTGCGCGGGCGGCCACGCGGCCGCTTCCGGGCGACGACAACACCCTGGACGAAGAGCTCGCCACCCCAGACGCCCCAGGGCTCACGCCGCTCCTTGGCGCCGGCGAGGCAGGCCTCGATCAGCGGGCAGGTGCGGCAGAGGGACTTGGCGTACTCGACGTCGGCCGGCGACTCGGCGAAGAAGACCTCCGGGTCGTACGAGCGGCACGGGACGGGCACGCCGAGGTTCTCGATGGCGTCGTCGAGCGCGGTCAGCGCGGTGAGCGGAGTCAAGGTGGAGTCCTCCGTGGGGCCGGGCGGGGGGATCGTTTCGGAAGGCGGTACGGACGGGGCGTGCGCTTCGAGTTGCACGGTTCGTCTTCCTCGTCTGGTCGTTCCGGTCCGGTCGGACCGGGTGTCGGCTTGGTACCGGGTTCTTTTCTTGTCCCGAGGCCCCTTCTCCGCCGTCCCCGTTCGGGGAAAACAGAAGGGCCGCGGATCCCGGGTGGGGTTCCGCGGCCCTGAAGGCGCCGACCTGATCGTCGATCAGGCTGGATCACTCCAGGGTTCTGGCCCACGGAAGGCCCACATCAGGTGGTGCTGCGTCGTCTGCTTCCGGAATCCGGCACCGGCCGCCGCAAAGGCATAGGTCTGCGCCTGTGCCACTACCGCTTCCAGTGCCTTGGTCGGTCGCTCATTGCGCTCGCGGACGGGAAGACCCGCGAGAGCCAGGGAGGACGCCGGACGCGCGGCACGAATGCCGGACAGACCGGTGCCCAGGCCGGAGGCGCCGAGCATGCACGTGGAGACGACGGAGCGACCGGTCAGTTTGGCGGTGCGGGTGGAGCTGATGCTGATGCTGATCACTTCAATCGCCTCCTCTCGGCGTCTCGGGGGACTGGGGTGAGCCAGTCCGACGGATATGCAAGTACAACACGGAATCAGGGCCTCCGAGAAGGCCGCTGTCCCCGTGGCTAAGAACCTATGGGGATTGCCGGGGCATGCGCAAACTATTTTTTCGACGAGTTGGATTCAGTCGCCGATGTCCTGCGCCTCGACCTCGCGACCTGCGCAGATGGCCAGAACATCGGCGCCGTAGCGGCCCAGCTTGCGCGCTCCGACCCCGGGAAGACGGGCCAGTTCACGCTCATCTGCGGGCACGGCCTCGGCGATCGCGATCAGCGTCCGGTCGGTGAAGACGCAGAAGGCGGGCTGCCCACTGCGCTGCGCCTGCAGCGCCCGCCACTCACGCAGCCGTTCGTACAGGCCCTCGTCCATGTCGGAGGGGCAGTCGTCACAACGCATCAGCTTCATCTCCCCCGCGTCGGACAGCGTGTGCCCGCAGACCCGGCAGCGGGCGGGAGTTCTGCTGGTACGCCGTGGAGTGACGGCCGCCGCGGCCGTGCGGAAAGCGCTGACGCCCCGTTCGACGCCTCCGGCTCCCCCGATGGAGGTACGGCCGGCAGTGGCGCTGGAGCCGGGACGCAGTCCGTCGAGGAAACGGCTCGGCCGCCGACCGGGGCGGCCACCCGGTGAGCGGGACAGGGACCATGAGACATGGAGGCGTTCCCTCGCGCGGGTGACGCCGACGTAGAGGAGACGGCGCTCCTCCTCGATCTGCTCGGCGGTCCTGGCGTAGGTGATGGGCATCATGCCCTCGGCCACCCCGACGAGGAACACGGCGTCCCACTCCAGGCCCTTGGCGGAGTGCAGGGAGGCGAGAGTGACGCCCTGCACGGTCGGGGCGTGCTGGGCGTTCGCCCTCTCGTCGAGTTCCGCCACGAGGTCGGTGAGGGTGGCGTCGGGCTTGGCCGCGGCGAAGTCCTGGGCCAGATTGACGAGCGCGGCCAGCGACTCCCACCGCTCTCTGACGGCTCCGGAGCCCGCGGGCGGCACGGATGTCCACCCTTCGCCCGCGAGCACGGCACGCACCTGGGAGGGCAGGTCGACGGCGTCGTCCAGGAGGGAGTCGTTCGCGCCGAAGCGGGCGGCACCGCGCAGGGCGATGCCCGCCTTGCGCACCTCGGGGCGGTCGAAGAACCGTTCGGCACCACGGAGCTGATAGGGCACTGCGGCGTCCGCGAGGGCCTGTTCGTAGATCTCGGACTGTGCGTTGGTGCGGAACAGGATGGCGATCTCGGAGGCGGGCACACCGTCGGTGAGCAGGTCGCGAATGCGGCGGGCGGCACCCTCCGCCTCGGCGGGCTCGTCGGCGTACTCGGTGTAGACGGGTTCGGGACCCGGGTCGCGCTGCGAGACCAGTTCGAGGCGGTGTTCGGCGGCACGGCCCCGGGCCTGGGCGAGCAGGCCGTTGGCGAGGTGGACGACCTGCGGGGTGGAGCGGTAGTCCCGGACGAGCTTGACGACCGTGGCTCCCGGGTGGCGGACGCGGAAGTCGAGGAGGTGATCGGGCGTGGCGCCGGTGAAGGAGTAGATCGTCTGACTGGCGTCGCCGACCACGCACAGGTTGTCGCGGTCGCCGAGCCACAACTCCAGCAGGCGCTGCTGCAGGGGGCTGACGTCCTGGTACTCGTCGACGACGAAGTGCCGGTACTGGCCACGCACCTCCTCCGCGATGTCGTGCCGGTCCTGGAGGATGCCGACCGTGAGGAGGAGGACGTCCTCGAAGTCGATGACGCCCCGCTCCCGCTTGAGGTCTTCGTAGGCGGCGTAGAGCTGGGCGATCTCCGCGGGGTCCCGGGGCGCCTCTCGGCCGGTCTTGGCGGCCGCGGCGGCGTAGTCGGCGGGGACGGTCTGGGTGACCTTGGACCATTCGATTTCGGCCGTGACGTCACGCAGTTCGTTGCGGTCGAGTCGGATGCGGCAGGCGCCGGCCGCATCCGCGACGATCTGGATCTTGCGATCGACGATCCTGGGCAGGGTGCCACCGATCGCTTTCGGCCAAAAGTACTGGAGCTGACGCAGGGCGGCGGAGTGGAAGGTGCGGGCCTGGACACCGGCGGCACCGAGCTGGCGGAGGCGCCCGCGCATCTCGCCCGCGGCACGGTTGGTGAACGTGACAGCGAGCACGCTGGAGGGCTGGAGGATGCCGGCCCGCACTCCGTAGGCGATGCGGTGGGTGATGGCCCGCGTCTTGCCGGTGCCGGCGCCGGCCAGCACGCACACCGGGCCGTGCAGGGCGGTCGCCACCTCGCGCTGCTCGGGGTCGAGCCCTTCCAGCACGGCGTCGGCCCCGCTCGGCACGGCCGAGTACGGGGAACCGCCGGGAACCCGGGAGAACAGGGTGGAATGCCTTGCTGCTGTCACCCCGCCATGCTGCCAGGTCGGCGGAGACGGGTGCGGTGGTTGTCCACAGGGGGACGGTTGCGGTCGTACTGATACGCCGAATACGACAGGCGTCACGCCGACACGGCTGGGGGAATGGCGGAACCTTCACGAACGTTCCCCTCTCAACGACCACACACCCCAGTCGTAAAGGAGCGCAACCGACATGTCGGGCACTGTGACGATGTACAGCACCTCGTGGTGCGGCTACTGCCGTCGGCTGAAGAGCCAACTGGACCGTGAGGGCATCGGGTACAACGAGATCAACATCGAGCAGGACCCGGAGTCGGCCGCGTTCGTGGAGAAGGCGAATGGCGGAAACCAAACGGTTCCGACTGTGCTGTTCGCGGACGGCACGACGCTGACGAACCCGTCACTGGCGCAGGTGAAGCAGAAGATCGGCACCTGACGACGGCCGCAGGTTCTCGCCCTGCGCGGAAGGCGGTTCCTGAGCTGTCTCAGGGACCGCTTCCTTGCGGTTTGTCCCAGATCAGCGTGTACCGCCACAGGAGCCGGCGCCGGAACCGGCAACCGGGCAGCAGGAGCCCGGCAGCCTTCCGGACCTGACTCCAGTGCATGGTCGAGTCCTCCATCGGCATGCCGGCCGGGCCGCGCTTGCCTCCTCGCAGCAGCGCGTGCAGCCGGCTCGCCGGCACACCGCAGCCGCTGATCACCCAGTCCGGGAACGTCCGGTTGTACGCCAGCCCGACGATCACCAGTCGGCCGCCGGGCGCCGTGAGCCGCACCAGACGCCCCACCGCCTCCTCGAAGGCAGTGTGGTGGACGACGGCGACCGCGCTGACGAAGTCGTACCCGCCTTCCCGCAGGGAGGCCTCACCAAGGTAGTCCGCTTCACGGAACGTGACGTTCCGGGGCACGTCCCGGCGGGCCGCCCGGATCATCTCCGGCGAGCGGTCCACCCCGGTGACGGACCTCGCCCTGGTCGCGAGCTTGCGGGCGAGCAGACCGTCGCCGCAGCCGACGTCCAGAGCGGCACCGCAGTCGGCGGGGACGGCGGTGAGGACCACGGGGTGGTAGTGGACGTTGTGGTTCCAGTACGGGTCGTTCGTACGCGCCCGCACCAGGTCAGACGCTCCGGGTCGGCAGGGGCTTGCCGTACCAGAGCTCGATCAGGCGGGCCGCGATGGAGATGCCGTACGGCGGCAGGACCTCTCCGGTCTCGAACGCGGTCCGCAGTTCCTCACGGGAGAACCAGCGCGCCTCGTGGATCTCGTCCCCGTCGACGTCGATGTCGGTGGAGGTGGCACGGGCGAGGAAGCCGAGCATCAGGCTGGACGGGAAGGGCCAGGGCTGACTGGCGACGTACTGGACCTCGCCGACGGTGATGCCGACCTCTTCGAAGACCTCGCGGCGCACCGACTGCTCGATGGACTCCCCCGGCTCGACGAAGCCGGCAAGGGTCGAGAAGCGGCCCTCGGGCCAGTGCACCTGGCGGCCGAGCAGGATCCGGTCGTCGTCGTCCGTGACCGCCATGATCACCGCCGGGTCGGTGCGCGGGTAGTGCTCGGCGCCGCAGGCGGGGCAGCGGCGAATGTGCCCGGCGGCCGCGATGACCGTGCGCTCGCCGCAGCGCGAGCAGAAGCGGTGCAGGCGCTGCCAGTTCTCCAGGGCGACCGCGTGCACCATCAGGCCCGCGTCCCGTGGTGACAGCAGCAGTCCGGCCTCGCGCAGGCCGGCCGGGCGCGCCGACTGGTCCATACGGCCGGGAAGCGCGTCCTTCTGGAGGGCGAAGTAGCTGACGCCGTCCGCGTCGGTGCCCAGGAAGTAGCGGTGGGCCTCCGTGAGCGGTGCTTCGAAGGAGGGGGTCATGACGAGTTCGGTCCGACCGTCGGGCGTCTCGTCGATGAGGACCTGCCCGCCGGAGACCACGAAGCAGCGCGTCGAGGGATGACTCCATGCGGCGGCGAGCCATGCCTCGTCGAGCCGGTGGTGGGCGGCCCGGTCGATGCCGCTCGGCGAGGTGAGCGAGACGGGCCGGTCGGCGGTGTGGTCGGTCCAGGTGGTCACGGGTGCTTCCAACTCCCCCGGTGCAACGGTGGTTTCGGCGGGCGGTTCAGCGAGACGTGGGTCGGGCGGGGGGCGGGCCTGAGGCGGGCGGGGCGGCCCTTCCAGTGTGCCGCGCCGGGGCGGCCCTGTGCCCCGCGCGTTCGTCAGACACCATGGCGCCGGTTCTTCCCCAGGTCGTCCCACAGGTAGGCGGCGGTTTCGACGCCTTTGAGGAGCAGATCGAGTTCGACCTTCTCGTTCGGGGCGTGCCAGCCGTCGGAAGGGATGGAGATGCCGAGGAACAGGACGGGCACGCCGAGGACCTCCTGGAGGTCGGCGGCGGGTCCGGACCCGCCCTCGCGGGTGAAGCGGACGGGCTGCTCGAAGGCGCGGGTCATGGCGCGTACGACGGACTGCAGGGCGGGGTGGTCGAGGGGTGTCAGGCAGGGCCGGGTGGCCGCCCCGAACGTGATCTCGTGCCGTATCCCGGCGGGCAGCACGTCCGTCGCCCAGGCGCGCACCAGCTTCTCGATGTGGTCGGGCTCCTGTCCCGCGACCAGCCGGAAGGAGAGCTTGACCATGGCGGAGGACGGGACGATCGTCTTGCTGCCGGGGCCCTGGTAGCCGCCGCCGATGCCGTTGACCTCGGCGGTGGGGCGGGCCCAGATGCGCTCCAGCGTGGTGTGTCCCGCCTCTCCGTACGTGGCGCTCGACCGGGCGGTCCGCAGCCACTGCTGCTCGTCGAAGGGCAGCTCGGCGAAGAGTTCGCGCTCGCGGTCGGTGAGGTCGATGACGCCGTCGTAGAAGCCGGGTACGGCCACGCGCGCGTGCTCGTCGTGCAGGGCGGCGACCAGGCGGGCGGCGGCAGTGGCCGGGTTGGGCACGGCGCCGCCGAAGGACCCGGAGTGGATGTCCTGCTCGGGTCCGTACAGGGTGATCTCGCATTCGGCGAGGCCGCGCATGCCTGTGCAGACGGTCGGGGTGTCCGCGGACCACATGCCGGTGTCCGAGACGATCACCGTGTCGGCGGTGAGCCGGTCGGCGTGCTGTTCGACGAGGGTGCGGAAGTTCGGGGAGCCGGATTCCTCCTCGCCCTCGATCAGCAGCTTCAGGTGGACGGCCGGGGCGGTGCGCCCGGTGGCGGCGAGGTGGGCGCGGACTCCGAGTGTGTGGAAGAACACCTGGCCCTTGTCGTCGGCGGCCCCGCGCGCGTACAGGCGGCCGTCGCGGACCACCGGTTCGAAGGGGTCGCTGTCCCAGCCGTCCTCGCGGGCGGCGGGCTGGACGTCGTGGTGGCCGTAGACGAGCACGGTGGGTGCCTGCGGGTCGTCGGAGGGCCATTCGGCGAAGACGGCTGGAGCTCCGGCCGTCGGCCACACCTCGGCGGTGGGGAAGCCGGTCTCCCGGAGCTTGGCGGCGAGCCAGTCGGCACTGCGCCGTACATCCGCCGCGCGCTCGGGCTGGGCGGACACCGACGGGATGCGCAGCCACTCCGCGAGGTCGTCGAGGAAGGCGGCGCGGTGGCTGCCGATGTACGTGCGGACGGCACTGTCCGGGGTCTCGCTCATGGTCACGAGCCTATCGGCCCGCGCCGGCATCCTGGTCCGCCGGTTCCCCGTCGAAGGGGCGGCCCAGCAGCAGCCGCTCCAGGGCGGCCCGGTCCGGGAGTCCTTCGGGGCGTACGACCTCGCCGGTGCGGACGTAAAGGAACGCGGCGCCGACGGTGTCCAGGGGCACGCCCTGCTGCTCGGCCCAGGCGAGCCGGTACAGGGCGAGCTGGAGCGGGTCGGCGGTACGGGCGCGGCTGGTCTTCCAGTCGACGATCTCGTACTGCGTGCCGTCGACGCCGTGCACACGGTAGACGGCGTCGATGCGGCCCCGCACCACGCGGCCGGCGACGGCGAGCTGGAAGGGTGCCTCGACGCGGTACGGGGTGGCGTGGGCATAGGGGGTGCGCTCGAAGGCGTCCTTGAGGGTCTGCAGGTCGTGCTCGTCGGCGATCTCGGCGTCGCCGCCGGGCAGCTCGTCCGGCTCCAGCATGGGCAGCCGCAGCTCCTCGAAGCGTGCCTCCACCCAGGCGTGGAAGCGGGTGCCCCGGCGCGCCGCTGGTTGCGGGGGCCGGGGCATGGGGCGCGCGAGTTCCTGTGCGAGCCCGTCCGGGTCGGCGGCCAGGCGCAGTACCTGGGAGGCGGTCAGGGACGACGGCAGCGGTACGTCGGTGACGGCGGCGCGGGCGCGAAGCAGCTCTCCGGTGAGGGCGTCCAGATCGCGGTCCCAGGAAGCGACGGTGCGGGCCTCCTCCGGGGTGAGCGCGGGGCCGTCCTCGGGCGGGTGGCGCCGGGCGTGCGGGACGGCGGGGGTGCCGTCACCGCCGGGTACACGCGCGTGGGGGGCCGCGGCGGACGGGGACTCGGGGTGGGTCGACCAGGAGTCCCAGTCGGAGGCGTCCTCCTCGGGGTGGTCGTGCCGGGCGGCGTCCTCCTCGGCGGGCGGGAGCGCGCCGTGGGCGGCTTGCTCCCCCTCGAGGTCGTCGTAGAGGTCCTCGTCGTCCGGCGGTGGCGGCCACTCCGGGTCGTCGTACGCGGAGGCGTCCTGGCCGATCGCCGGGTGTGCGGCCTGGTGGGAGGCGAGCTGCTCCAGGTGGGCGAGTACGGTCGCGGCGGCGGCGCGACGGCGGGCCAGGGCGGCGTCGTCCAGCGGGAGCGGCCAGGCGTGGTCGGTGGCGGCCTCGTGGAGTGCCGGGTTCTCCTCGTCCTCGGCGGGCGGGTCGGTCCACACCTCGATCTCGCCGTGTCCGGCCTCGCAGTGCTCGTAGAGGGCCTGGAGGAAGTCCGAGGGCCCTCGGGGGCGCTTCTGGGCGGGACCCCACCAGTGGCCGGAGCCGAGCAGCAGGGAGCGGGGACGGGTGAGGGTGACGTAGCCGAGACGCAGCTCCTCGGTGCGCTGGTGCTCCTTCATCGCCTCGTGGAAGGCCTTCAGGCCGCGGGAGTCCCACCTCTCGACGTCGGGCAGGGTGTCGGCGTCACCGCGCAGCGCGTGCGGCAGCACCTTGGCCTGGGCGGTCCACTTCTCGCGGCCCTGGGCGCTCGGGAAGGTCCCTTTGACCAGCCCGGGGACGGCGACGACATCCCACTCCAGGCCCTTGGACTTGTGCGCGGTGAGCACCTTGACGGTGTTCTCACCGCCGGGGAGGGCGTTGTCCAGGCCCTTCTCGTACTGGGCGGCGGTGCGCAGGAATCCGAGAAACGCGAGAAGGCCGGCGTCCGGTTCGTTGGCGGCGAAGGACGCGGCGATGTCCAGGAAGTTGGAGAGGGTCTCGCGTCGGCGGGCGGCCAGCGCGTGCGGGGACGCGGACAGCTCGACTTCCAGGCCGGTGACGGCGAGCACGCGGTGCAGGACGTCCATCAGCGGGTCGGCGAGGGCGCGGCGCAGTTCGCGCAGTTCGGCGGCCAGCCGTGCGAACCGCACCCTCGCGTCGGGCGAGAACGGCAGCCCGTCGTCCTCCCGCTCGGCCTCCATGGGCATCTCCAGGAAGGTGTCGAGGGCGTCCGCGAGTGAGATCACCTCGGACGGGTCGATGCCCTCGACGGCGGCGGCGAGCCTGCGGTCCGGGTCCTCGTCGCCGTCCGCGCGCGCGTGCGACACGAGAAGACGGGCGCGCCGGCCGAGGAGCGCGAGATCACGGGGACCGATGCGCCAGCGCGGCCCGGTGAGGAGGCGGACCAGGGAGGCGTTGGCGCCCGGGTCCTGGAGGACCTCGCAGACGGCGACGAGGTCGGCGACCTCGGGCAGGTGCAGCAGCCCCGACAGGCCCACGACCTCGACCGGGATGTCGCGCGTGACGAGGGCGCCCTGGATCTGGGCGAAGTCGGTGGCGGTGCGGCACAGGACGGCGATCTCGCCGGGAGCGGTGCCGGTGCGCACCAGGTGGGCGATGGAGTCGGCGATCCAGTCGATCTCCTCGGCGTGGGTGCGCAGCAGGGCGCAGCGCACCAGGCCGTCGCGCTCGGCGCCCGGGGCGGGGCGGAGGGCTTCCACGCCCGCGTGCATCGCGCGCAGGGGGGCGGCGAGGCCGTTGGCGAGGTCGAGGAGGCGGCCGCCGCTGCGGCGGTTCTCGCTGAGGGCCTGGCGGGTCGCGGGGCGGCCGTCGGTGTGCGGGAAGTGCTCGGGGAAGTCGTCGAGGTTGGCGACGGAGGCTCCGCGCCAGCCGTAGATCGCCTGGCAGGGGTCGCCGACGGCGGTCACGGGGTGGCCGGTTCCGCCGCCGAAGAGTCCGGCGAGCAGGACGCGCTGGGCCACCGAGGTGTCCTGGTACTCGTCGAGCAGGACCACCCGGAACTCGTCCCGCAGGATGCGGCCCACCTCGGGACGGCCCGCCAGCCGCGCGGAGAGGGCGATCTGGTCGCCGAAGTCGAGCAGGTCCCGCTCGCGCTTGGCCGCTCGGTAGCGGATCACCAGCTCGGCGAGCTCCCGGCGGGCGGCGGCCGTCTCGGGAACCTTGCGCAGGTCGGCGTTGGTGAGCTTGACGCCGTCCAAGGTGCGCAGCAGCTCGGCGTCGTGGGCGCGCAGGTCCTCCGGTGCCACGAGGTGCTCGGCCAGTTCGGCGTCGAGGGTGAGGAGGTCGCCGACGAGGTCCGGGAAAGAGCGGGTCAGCGCCGGATACGGGCCGGGGGCCTCCCGCAGCACGCGCGCGGCGAGCTGGTAGCGGGTGGCGTCGGCGAGCAGGCGTGACGTGGGCTCCAGCCCGATGCGCAGGCCGTGGTCGGTGAGGAGCCGGCCCGCGAAGGCGTGGTAGGTGGAGATCACCGGCTCGCCGGGCGGGTCGTCCGGATCGATGACCTCCGGGTCGGTGACGCCCGCCTTGATCAGCGCCTTGCGAACCCGCTCGGCGAGTTCACCGGCCGCCTTGTTGGTGAAGGTCAGGCCGAGGACCTGCTCCGGGGCGACCTGTCCGGTCCCGACGAGCCACACCACCCTGGCCGCCATCACCGTGGTCTTGCCCGAACCGGCTCCGGCCACGATCACCTGCGGCGCGGGCGGCGCGGTGATGCAGGCCGTCTGCTCCGGGGTGAAGGGGATGTCGAGGAGCTCTATGAGCTGCTCGGGGTCGGTGATACGAGCGGGCACGACGGAGAGGCTATCGGTGGCCGCTGACAGTGGATGCCGAACTGGCTGCCGCGCTGGAGGAGGTGCTGGTCAGCACGGGTGGTGCCACGGGTCACACGCGTGCTGTCACTCCACGACCTGCCGGCCCTCCGGCCGCGCGCTGCACGACGCCCGGAACGCGCAGTGTGTGCAGTGCTGCCCGGTGGTCGGCGAGAAGCGCTCGTCGAGGACCTTGCCGGCGGCGGTGGCCAGCAGCTGCCCGGCCCACTCTCCTTCCAGGGGCTGCTGCGCCTGCACCTTGGGCAGCGGTTCACCGCCGTCCTTCCTCGCGGCGCCCTGCCGCAGGTGGACCAGTTCCGCGCCGCCCGGCTCGGGGCGCCGGCCGCCGAACACCTCGTCGACTGCGCCCTCGCGCACGGCGAGCTGGTACACCGCGAGCTGTGGATGACGGTCCACCTCCGCGGCACTGGGCGCCTGCTTGCCGGTCTTGAAGTCGACCACGTAGGCGCGGCCCTCGCCGTCGGATTCCACACGGTCCATGGAGCCGCGGATGCGCACCCGGTAGTCGCCCGCTTCGAGGGTGACGTCGAAGCCGTGCTCGCTGGCCACCGGCGTGCGCCCGGCGCGGACGCCATTGGAGTCGACGTGCCACTTCAGGAAGCGTTCGAGCGCCACGCGCGCGTTGTCCTTCTCCTGGGCCGACTTCCACGGCGCGTCGAAGGCGAGCGCGTTCCACACCGAGTCCAGGCGTTCCATGAGGACGTCCAGGTCGGCGGGGGTGCGCCCGGAGGCGACCTCGTCGGCGAGGACGTGCACCACGTTCCCGAAGCCCTGGGCGGCGGTCGCGGGCGTGTCGGCCTTCACCTCGCGGCCCAGGAACCACTGCAGGGCACAGGTGTTCGCGAGTTGGTCGAGCGCACTTCCGGAGAGCACGAGGGGCTGGTCCCGGTCGCGCAGGGGCACCTTGCTCTCGGTCGGGTCCCACATGCCCCACCAGCGGTACGGGTGGGCGGACGGCACCAGGGGCCGCCCGCCCTCGTCGGTGAGGGCGGCGAGCCGGGCCAGACGGCGGGCGGCGGCCGCACGCAGGGGCTCGGAGACGCGCGGATCGACGGTCGTGGCGCGCAGTTCGGCGACCAGGGCGGCGACGGACAGGGGACGGCGTGGGCGGCCGGCGACGTCCCTGGGTTCGACGCCGAGTTCGGCAAGGAAGCGCGAGGGCCGGTCGCCGTCGTCGGCGGGGGCCTTCACGGCGGTGACGACCAGCCGTTCACGCGCGCGCGTGCAGGCGACGTAGAACAGGCGGCGCTCCTCGGCGAGCAGCGCGCCCGGGGTGAGGGGTTCGGCGAGTCCGTCACGGCCGATGCGGTCGGCCTCCAGGAGGGAACCGCGGCGGCGTAGGTCGGGCCACAGACCCTCCTGGACGCCGGCGACGACGACGAGGCGCCACTGCAGTCCCTTGGAGCGGTGCGCGGTCATCAGGCGGACGGCGTCGGGGCGCACGGCGCGGCGGGTGAGGGTGTCGGCGGCGATGTCCTGGGCCTCGATCTCCTCCAGGAAGTTCAGGGCGCCCCGGCCGCCGGTGCGCTCCTCCGCGCGCGCGGCGGTCGCGAACAGGGCGCACACGGCATCCAGGTCACGGTCGGCGTTGCGCCCGGCCGCGCCGCCGCGCCGGGAGGCGTTCTCCAGCCGCCTGGGCCACGGCGTGCCGTCCCACAGCACCCACAGGGCGTCCTCAGCCGTGCCGCCGTGCGCGAGCCGCTCGCGGGCCTGCCTGAGCAGCGCACCGAGGCGCTGGGCGCCGCGCGCGTACGCCGGGTCGTGCGTGACCAGGCGCTCGGGTTCGGCCAGTGCCCGGGCGAGCAGGTCGTCGGAGGGCGGGGGTACGGGGTTGCCGGCCGCCCGCTCCTCCTCGCGCAGGGCACGGCCGAGGCGTCGCAGGTCCGCGGCGTCCATAGCGGCGAGCGGGGAGGCGAGGAGGGTGAGCGCGGTCTCGGTGTCCAGCCAGGGTTCCGGGTCGGCCCCTTCCTGCCGGGGTTCCCCGGGTCCCGCCGCCTGCGCCTGCGCCTCCACCTGCGCCACCGCCCGGAGCGCCGTCAGCAGCGGGGTCACCGCCGGTTCATGGCGCAGGGGCAGGTCGTCGCCGTCGATGTCCAGGGGGACTCCCGCGGCCGTCAGGGCACGGCGCACCGTCGGGATCGTGCGGGCTCCGGCGCGCACCAGGACCGCCATCCCACTCCACGGAACGCCGTCCTCCAGGTGCGCGCGGCGCAGGAGGTCGGCGATGTTGTCCAGTTCCGTGCCGGGGGTGGGGTAGGTGTAGGCCTCGACGCGGCCCCCGTCCCGTACGGCGGCGAGTTCCCGGTGGGCGCGTGCCTTCTCCGCCGGGAGGCGGGTAAGTGGCATGCGCTGGGTCAGCAGCCGGGTGGCGGCGAGCAGGGCGGCCCTGGAGCGACGGGAGGTCCTGAGAACCTCCACGGGCGCCGGTGCGCCGTCGGTGCGCGGGAAGGCGTGGGGGAAGTCCAGGATGCCGTTCACGTCGGCGCCCCGGAACGCGTAGATCGACTGGTCGGGGTCGCCGAAGGCCACCAGGGTCCGGCCGTCGCCCGCGAGGGCCCGCAGGAGCCGTACCTGGGCGGGATCGGTGTCCTGGTACTCGTCGACGTAGACCGCGTCGTACCGGTCGGCCAGGCGCTCGGCGACGCCGGGGCGGCGGGCCAGCAGGACGGCGCGGTGGACCAGCTCGGCGTAGTCGATCACTCCCTGGAGGTCGAGGACGTCCAGGTACTCGGCGAGGAAGGCGGACGCGGCCTGCCAGTCGGGGCGGCCCGTTCGCTCGGCGAAGCGGCGCAGGGCGTCCGGGCCGAGGCCGAGTTCGCGGCTGCGGGCCAGCACGGCGCGCACCTCGTCGGCGAAGCCACGCGTGGTCAGGCAGGCGCGCAGTTCGTCGGGCCAGCGCACGTGCGCGAGGCCGAGGCGCTCCAGATCCGGCTGGCCGGCGAGCAGCTCGCGCACGGCCACGTCCTGCTCGGGGCCGGACAGCAGCCGCAGGGGCTCGACGAAGAGGTCGCTGTCCTGGTGGGCGCGGACCAGGGCGTAGCAGAAGGAGTGGAACGTGGTGGCCTGCGGCGCGTGTGCCGCGCCGATGCGCAGCGCCATCCGGTCGCGCAGGTCGACGGCGGCCTTGCGGCTGAACGTGAGCACCAGGACGCGCTCCGGGTCGCCTCCGCGGGCGATCCGGGCGGCGACGGACTCGACCAACGTGGTCGTCTTCCCCGTGCCCGGGCCTGCGAGAACCAGCAGAGGGCCGGACTCGTGGTCAACCACCGCGCGCTGGCTCGCGTCCAGACGAGGGGGATCCACCCGGACGGGCGGGGTACGCACCAGTCGGTAAGCGCCACGGCTCCCCTCCCGCACCCGGGGGTGCGGCAGGCGCCTGGTGGAGGAAGAGGAGCTCACGTGGTTCGCCGGTCCTGGTGGTCGTACTGGTGCTGGTCACTGCCGGCGCGGAACGCCGTCGTGGAGGAGCCGAGGTGGTCGGGCGGCGGCCGGCAGGGCGGCCGCGTGTGGCGGGCGGTGGGCACGGGATGACGGGAACGCGCGCCCTTGACGCTACGCCCGCGCGGTCCGCGGAAGCAGGTCTTCCCCGGCCTCTCTCCGGCCCCTGTGGTCACTTGTCTCACCGCGGTCGCTCTGTCCACGAAAGTACGGCATGCCACGGAGGTGCCCTGCTTCACCCGTACGGGCGACGGGTGCCCGTTCGCCCCGGCCGATGCCGGAAGCTGTCAGACGTGACCCACCGCGCGTTCGACTCCGTCCCAGCGCGCCCGCCTCATGTCGACCCGCGGGAGATGTCCCTCCGAGGCGCGGCCGGCCTCCCGCAGCGGGGTGCCCTCCACCCGGTAGTGGCCGAGCGCCTCCAGCTCGTGGCCCGGCAGCAGAACGCCGTCCGCGCGGACGACGCGCCACCAGGGGACCGCTCCGCCGTAGAGAGCCATCACCCGGCCCACCTGGCGCGGGCCTCCCTCCTCCAACCACTCGGCGACGTCCCCGTAGGTCATCACGCACCCAGGCGGAATGCGTTCGGCCACGTCAAGGACCCGTTCCGCGTACTCCGGCAGGTCGTCCGCCGCAAGGTTCTCCTCGCTCATCCGCCCCATCCTGCCCCACCCCACCGACAATGTGATGAGAGAGAGGCCGAGCGGGACCCCCGCTCCGCACAGTGCTTCGGGCAGACTGTGCGCCCCCGCATTTGCACCCTGATGCCCCCGTGTGCCGGGTGGGCATGCCACCATCGTGCGGGCGGTGACCGGTGATACGAGATCAAGAAGAGACGATGAAACAGCAGGGTGTGCACCCCGACGGCGCGGAGGGCGCCCCTGAGGGTTCGTCGCGCCCCGACACCGCCGCAGCGGGCCATCACGCTGGCGAAGAGACGAACAAAGAAGCGAACAAGGAAACGGGCGCCGACGGCCTCACGCCCGGCGCGGCGCACGACGGCGTCGGCGGGACGGCGCCCGCGAACGAAAGCGGATCCGCCGAGGCTCCCGACGACGACACGCCGCAGACAGCGGCTCCCCACCGGCGACCGGAGGGGAGCGAGGAGTGCGCCGACGTCCCCAACGACGAGGTGGAGGGCGACGAACCGCTGCTCCCCGCGCGCGTGCACCGTCCCTCGGACCTGATGCGTCTTCTCGTGGGCATCCTCGGGATCGTGGTGCTGCTCGCGGTCGCCGCGTTCGCCCACGGCACCACGTCGGGCCTCGAACAGGACATCAACAGGGGCACGGGGCAGGCACCCGATCTGCTGATCAAGATCGCGGGTCTGGCGTCGAGCATCGCGATCCTGCTGGTACCGGTCGCCTTCGCGATCGAACGGCTGATCAAGCGGGACGGGCTGCGCATCGCCGACGGCGTCCTCGCGGCGGTCCTGGCCCACGGAGTGACCCTCGCCACGGACCTGTGGGTGGCCCGGGCCGCCCCGCCCTCCATCCAGGAGGCGCTCACCCAGCCCTCCCCCAGCGACCTCCATGCCCTGACCGACCCGGTGCACGGCTATCTCGCGCCCGTCATCGCCTATATGACCGCGGTGGGCATGTCACGCAGGCCGCGCTGGCGTGCCGTGCTGTGGGTGGTGTTGCTGCTCGACGCCTTCTCGATGCTGGTCACCGGCTACACCACACCCTTCTCGATCGTCCTGACGGTGCTGATCGGCTGGAGCGTCGCGGCCGGAACGCTGTACGCGGTCGGCTCGCCGAACGTACGGCCCACCGGGCGGACCCTGATGGCGGGGCTGCGCACCGTCGGCTTCCGCCCGGTGAGCGCGGCGCGCGAGGAGACAACCGACACGGCGGACAACGGCGACCGCGGCCGGCGCTACTTCGTCACCCTGGAGGACGGTCCGCCGCTCGACGTCACCGTCGTCGACCGCGAGCAGCAGGCGCAGGGCTTCTTCTACCGCGTGTGGCGGCGGCTGACACTGCGCGGGATCACCACGCGGCGCAGCCTGCAGTCGCTGCGGCAGGCCCTGGAGCAGGAGGCGCTCCTCGCGTACGCGGCCATCGCGGCCGGCGCGAACGCCCCCAGGCTGATCGCGACCTCCGAGCTGGGCCCCGACGCCGTCATGCTCGTCTACGAGCACACCGGCGGCCGCACCCTCGACCAGCTGCCCGATCACGAGATCACCGACGATCTGCTGCACGACACCTGGCAGCAGGTGCGGGCGCTGCAGTCGCGGCGCATCGCGCACCGGCGGCTCGCCGGCGACGCCCTCGTGGTGGATCGTTCCGGCACCGTCATCCTGACGGATCTGCGCGGCGGCGAGATCGCGGCCGGTGACCTGGTACTGCGGATGGACATCGCACAGCTGCTGACCACGCTCGGACTCCGGGTCGGCGCCGAGCGGTCGGTGGCTTCCGCGGTCGACGTGCTCGGCCCGGACGCGGTCGCCGACTGCCTGCCCATGCTGCAGCCCATCGCACTGACCCGCTCCACGCGCGCGACCCTGCGGAGGCTTGCCCGGGACCGGGCCCAGCGCGAGCGGGAAGCGGTCCTCGAGGCGTCCCAGGAGGCCAAAGCGGCTCAAGAGGCCAAAGCGGCTCAAGGGGAGGACAACCACGCCGGCTCCGGGGTCGTCCTCGACAAGCCCGACAAGAAGGCGGTACGCGCCGAGCAGCGGGCCGAGAAGCGGGCGATCGACGAGGCGCTGGAGGAGGCCCGTGAGGAGGACCTGCTCACCCAGATCCGCCACCAGGTGCTGCGCATCCGGCCGCAGGCGCCGGTCGAGCCGGCTCGTCTGGAGAGGATCAGGCCACGCACGCTGATCAGCTTCATGGCGGGCGCCATCGGCGCGTACTTCCTGCTGACGCAGCTCACCCACATCCAGTTCGGCACGCTCTTCGCCCATGCCGAGTGGGGCTGGGTGGCGGCGGCCGTGTTCTTCTCCGCACTGAGCTACGTGGCGGCCGCGATGGCGCTGCTGGGCTTCGTGCCCGAGCGGGTGCCGTTCCTGCGGGCCGTGGCCGCGCAGGTCGCCGGGTCGTTCGTGAAGATCGTGGCGCCCGCCGCGGTCGGGGGCGTCGCGCTCAACACGCGCTTCCTCCAGCGCGCGGGGGTGCGGCCGGGACTCGCGGTGGCGAGCGTCGGCGCCTCGCAGCTGTTCGGGCTGGGCTGTCACATCCTGATGCTGCTGTCCTTCGGGTATCTCACGGGCACCGAGAAGACGCCGTCCCTGTCCCCGTCCCGCACGGTCATCGCGGGTCTGCTGACGGTCGCGGTGCTCGTCCTGGTGGTCACGTCCGTGCCGTTCCTGCGGAAATTCGTCGTCACGCGCGTGCGGTCGCTGTTCGCGGGTGTCGTCCCGCGCATGCTGGACGTGCTGCAGCGGCCGCAGAAGTTGGTCACGGGCATCGGCGGCATGCTGCTCCTGACCGCGTGTTTCGTGATGTGCCTGGACGCCTCGATCCGGGCGTTCGGGCACGAGGAGGGGACCACACTGAGCCTGGCCAGCGTCGCGGTCGTCTTCCTCGCCGGCAACGCCCTCGGCTCGGCCGCCCCGACCCCGGGCGGTGTGGGTGCGGTCGAGGCGACCCTGACGGTCGGTCTGATCGCCGTGGGCCTCCCCAAGGAGGTCGCCGCACCCGCGGTGCTGCTGTACCGGCTGCTGACGCTGTGGTTGCCGGTGCTGCCCGGGTGGCTGTTCTTCAACCATCTGACGCGCGAGGACGCGCTCTAGGCCGGCGCACACGCGGCGCGCGGTGGCGGCATCCAGGAATCACCCGCACGGCCCGCGTCCCGAGCGTTCCCGGCCGCGCGGTCGCACGATGGGAACATGCCGAACCGCCTTCCGATGCGCGCCGCTTCCGTGAGCGCCGCCGCCGTGCTTGTGTCCTCCCTCCTGACGGGCTGCGCCAGCGGCTTCGTGGACGGGGAGCTGTCGGGTCAGAAGCTGATCTGGAAGAACTGCCCGGCGCCGTCCGTGGCGGAGGGCGGCGGCACCGCCCCCTCACCGCTGCCGAACGGCGGACGGTGGCAGTGCGCCACCATGAGGGCGCCCCTCAACTGGGACGACCCCACGAGCGGCACCGTCGACATCGCGCTGATCCGGGTGAAGGCCAGCGGCCCCTCGAGCAAGCGGATCGGTTCCCTCATCTTCAACTTCGGCGGCCCGGGGGGCTCCGGCGTCAGCGCGCTGCCCGCCTTCGCACAGGACTACGAAACCCTGCGCAGCCGCTATGACCTCGTGAGTTTCGACCCACGCGGAGTCGGACGCAGCGCAGGCGTGAAGTGTGAGAACGACCAGCAGCTCGACGCGTTCTTCCAGCAGGACGAGACACCCGACAACGCCACCGAGCTGACGGCCTTCCTGAACAGCACCAAGCAGTTCAACAACGCCTGCCAGAGCCACTCCGGGAAGGTGCTGCCGTATGTGCGCACCACCGACGCGGCACGCGACATGGACCTGCTGCGCCAGGTGCTCGGCGACCGAAAGCTGCACTACTTCGGCATCTCGTACGGAACCGAACTCGGCGGCGTCTACGCACACCTGTTCCCGAAGAACGTCGGGCGGGCCGTGCTGGACGGGGTCGTGGACCCGACGCAGAACCCGGAACAGAGCGCGCTCGGACAGGCCAGGGGCTTCCAGCTCGCGCTCGACAACTACGCCCGGGACTGCACCTCCAAGAGCACCGGATGCCCGGTCGGCCGCACCCCGCAGGACGTCGAGAACCGGATCGCCGCCCTGCTGAAGAAACTCGACAGCAAGCCGATCCCCGGCGTCTTCCCCCGCCGGCTGACCCAGACCGCCGCGACCAACGGCATCGCAGAGGCGCTCTACTCCAAGGACTTCTGGGGCTACCTGACCGAAGGGCTGCGGCAGGCGTACGCCGGTGACGGGGAGGTGCTGATGCTGCTGTCGGACGCGATGAACGGGCGCAACGAGAACGGCCAGTACAGCAACCTCATCCCCGCGAACATCGCCATCAACTGCGCCGACGAGAAGCCCCGGTACACGTCGGCCGACGTCAGGGCCAAGCTGCCGCAGTTCCGGGCCGCCTCCCCGGTGTTCGGCGACTTCCTGGCCTGGGGCATGCTCAGCTGCACCGGCTGGCCCGTTGCAGGAGCCGCCAACCATCCGAACGTGAGTGCGCCCGGCGCCCCGCCGATCCTCGTGATCGGCAACACCGGCGATCCGGCCACCCCCTACGAGGGGGCGAAGAGGATGGCGGACGCGCTGGGCAAGGGCGTCGGCGTGGAGTTGACGTACAAGGGCCAGGGGCACGGCGCCTACGACAGCAGGAACAAGTGCGTGCAGAGCGTCGTGAACGGCTACCTGCTGAACGGAAAGGTCCCCGCAGCCGGCACCGTCTGCACATGACCCGCCCACCCGCGGAAACCTTCCACCCGCAGAGCGAACATACAGGTCAAAGGGTTGTCCACAGGCCGGCATGGGCTTCGATCGATCCGCCTACCATGGCCTCGTTGCTTTCCGCGGCGCCGAGCGGGGAGCGGATGAGGGGGGTACAGATGTCACGTTTCCCACGGTGGACGGCCGCGATCGCCGCCGCGCTGCTGGTGGCCGGCTGCGGAGGTGGTTCGTCCCGCGCAGGCGGGACCTCGGGGATGCCTTCCTCGCTCACCTCGCTCACCTCGCAAAAGCTCGACTGGGGCCGTTGCAGCGGCACATCGGCGCCGGACGGCGACTGGCAGTGCGCCACGCTGCGGGCACCGCTGGACTGGGCGAAGCCGGACGGCGAGACGATCGGCCTGGCGCTGATCCGGTCCCGGGCCGCAGGGGGCGACCGGATCGGCTCACTGCTCTTCAACTTCGGCGGTCCCGGCGGCTCAGGGGTCTCGATGATGCCGTCGTTCGCCGGCACGGTCTCCGCCCTGCACCAGCGGTACGACCTCGTGAGCTGGGATCCTCGCGGAGTCGGGGCCAGCGAGGGGATCCGCTGCCGCAGCGACAAGGCGATCCAGGCCGCCGAGGGGGTCGACGTGACACCGGACGACGCCGGTGAGGAGAAGGCGTACCTCGACGACGCCGCCGACTTCGGCAGGGGCTGCGCCAAGGCCGCCGGAAAGCTGCTCGGTCACGTGTCGACGACCGACACCGCGCGGGACATGGACCTGATGCGCCAAGTCCTCGGCGACCGCACGACGCACTATTTCGGTATCTCGTACGGCACCGAACTGGGCGGCGTGTACGCCCATCTGTTCCCGAAGAAGGTGGGGCGCATGGTGCTGGACGCCGTCGTCGACCCCACCGCGGACAGCATCGGGCAGGCGAAGAACCAGGCACTCGGGTTCCAGCGCGCGCTGGAGGACTATCTGAGGTCGAGGGGGCAGGACCCGAAGCAGGGCTCGAAGAAGATCGCCGAGTTGCTGCGACGGATCGACGCGAAACCGCTGCCGACGTCCTCGGGTCGGAAACTCACCCAGACACTGGCCTTCACCGGCATCGTGCTGCCGCTCTACAGCAGGCAGAGCTGGCCCATGCTCACCAGCGCCCTCCAGGCGGCGGAGGCGGGCGACGGTTCCGAACTGCTGAGCCTGGCCGACGACTACAACGAGCGGGACCCGTCGGGCCGCTACGGCACCACGACACACGCACAACGGGTCATATCCTGCCTGGACAACAGGCAGCGGCCGACGCCCGAGTCGGTGAAGAGGATGCTGCCGGAGTTCGAGAAGATCTCACCCGTCTTCGGCGACTTCCTGGGGTGGGACACGGCCGGCTGGTGCCACGACTGGCCGGTGGCCGGACAGTTCGACCACCCGGTGGTCAGCGCGCCGGGAGCCGCGCCGGTGCTGCTGGTGGGCAACACCGGGGACCCCGCGACGCCGTACGAGGGCGCCCGGAAGATGGCCGACGGGCTGGGGAGAGGTGTCGGTGTGGAGCTCACCTGGAAGGGCGAGGGCCACGGGGCGTACGGAAACGGAAGCACCTGCGTGGACTCCGCGGTGAACGCGTACCTGCTGGAGGGGACCACGCCGAAGGACGGAACGGTCTGTCCATGACGATGGCGGGGCTGGAGCGGCACGGCACAGCCGCGGTCATAACCGGTCGTGGCTGGTGCGGCCGGCTACGCGACTTTGGCCGGCCGCTTCGGCGCGAGCCTGGCAGATCATGGCCCGAGATCGGGCACTGACGGGCAGGCGCACAAACCTGCCCGATCCGCGGGGTCGGCGGTGCGATCTTCCGAACCAGCCGTCCAGATGGTCCCCGGGCACGCAGCGGTGCGGCGCCGCGCATCCGGTCATATGAACCGGAGCAGCACCACCACGGCAATCTGCGCGGGGAGCACAGCACGTGCCACACGCCACCGGACGTCCTCGCGCATGACGAGTGCCACGAACGCGAGTGGGTAGGTAGCCCCCAGCGGAATCGCCGAGACCAGGCCTACGGTCGGCGACACGTGATTACCGAAGACCAAGATCGCCCGCAGGGCCACCCACCCGGCCATCCCGGCCGTGAGTACCCGAACCGTGAGCGACCGGTGTCGAGCGCGGCCTGCGGGCAGGCGGGACTCGGCGATCGTCTCGCGGACGATCATGATGCCCGTCCACGCGAAGAGAGTTGTGACAGCCAGGATGATGAGCAGCCCGAGGGCGGCAGGCCCGCCGTCACCGAGGATCGAGTCCGGGTGCCAGAAGATCTCGATGAAGATCCAGGCAGGAACGCCCAAAACGATGCCTGCGGCCCACAGGGAGACGATCTCCTTGCCCAGACGGTCCGACCACCACCCTTGCAGGGCCCGCACCCACAGCAAGATCTTGCGCAGACTCTCGCCCATCCCCCGCCTCCCCGACCGCTCGTCATCCCCGGGCCGACCTCCGAGAGCATGGCATACCCAGGGGTGCCACCAGCTGTGCGCCCCGGGTCGGAATCCGTCGGCCTGCGAGCGCCGCGCCGTCCCCGGGCCGTAGGAGGTCAGCCGACGCCGACCGGGAACGACCGAAGCCCACGGCATCTGAACTGGCCAGAGCCGTGGGCCTCTTCAGTCTCGCTGGTCAGCGGGACTCCCTGATCAGTAGACCGGCTTGTGCGGCTCGATCTGGTGGACCCAGCCGATCACGCCGCCGCCCACGTGGACGGCGTCGGAGAAGCCCGCCGACTTCAGGACGGCGAGGACTTCCGCACTGCGGACACCCGTCTTGCAGTGCAGGACGATCTTCTTGTCCTGCGGGAGCGTCTCCAGGGCGGTGCCCATGAGGAACTCGTTCTTCGGGATCAGCCTGGCTCCCGGGATGGAGACGATCTCGTACTCGTTCGGCTCGCGGACGTCGATGATCTCGATGTTCTCGCCGTCGTCGATCCACTCCTTGAGCTGCTTGGGAGTGATCGTCGAGTCGGCGGCCGCCGCCTGGGCCTCCTCGGAGACGACGCCGCAGAATGCCTCGTAGTCGATGAGTTCGGTGACGGTCGGGTTCTCACCGCAGACCGCGCAGTTCGGGTCCTTGCGGACCTTGACCTGGCGGTACTGCATCTCCAGGGCGTCGTAGATCATCAGTCGGCCGACCAGCGGCTCGCCGATGCCCGCGAGGAGCTTGATGGCCTCGTTGACCTGGATGGAGCCGATGGACGCGCACAGCACGCCCAGGACGCCGCCCTCGGCGCAGGACGGGACCATGCCCGGCGGCGGGGGCTCCGGGTAGAGGCAGCGGTAGCAGGGGCCGTGCTCGGACCAGAAGACGGAGGCCTGGCCGTCGAAGCGGTAGATTGAGCCCCACACGTACGGCTTGTTCAGCAGCACGCACGCGTCGTTGACCAGGTAACGGGTGGCGAAGTTGTCCGTGCCGTCGACGATCAGGTCGTACTGGCTGAAGATGTCCATCACGTTGTCGGCCTCGAGCCGCTCCTCGTGAAGGATCACGTTCACGTACGGGTTGATGCCCTTGACGCTGTCGCGCGCGGACTCGGCCTTGGAGCGGCCGATGTCGGACTGGCTGTGGATGATCTGCCGCTGGAGGTTCGACTCGTCGACCTCGTCGAACTCCACGATGCCGAGCGTTCCCACGCCCGCCGCGGCCAGGTACATCAGCGCCGGCGAGCCCAGGCCGCCGGCGCCCACGCAGAGCACCTTGGCGTTCTTCAGCCGCTTCTGCCCGTCCATCCCGACATCGGGGATGATCAGGTGGCGGGAGTACCTGCGGACCTCGTCTACGGTGAGCTCGGAAGCGGGCTCGACCAGGGGTGGCAGCGACACGGGGACTCCGTTGGTCGGTCAATCACTACGGTTGTTCTCCTCGTAACACTGCCACGCCCTTCTTCATTCCGAGACACCCGTCCCGAGACGCGAGACGATGTCGTCCCAGTAGCCGGGCATGGCCTCCCAGGGGTCGGTGCGGCCACCGCGGTCCGTGCGGTCGGTGAACCAGATCGTGGCGGCGCCCTGCCAGCGGGCGATGCGCAGTGCCTCCTCGAGGTGACCGCGGGGAACGCCGTGCACGAAGTGGCAGAAGCGCTCGGGCGGGTGCTCGGCGGTCCACTCGGCGACCTGCGACCAGCGGTAGTCGCTCCAGGCGCCGCGGAAGGTGACCAGTTGGTCGCCGTGTTCGGCGTATCCGGGGTACGGGTGGCTGCCGTGTCCCAGGACGATGTGCCCTCGGCCGAGGAGCGCGCGCAGCGTGGTGACCGTGCGGCCGGTCTCGGAAAGGAGGGCGCGTTCGGTGGGGCAGCGGTCGAGGAGGAATCCGTCGACCTGGTACCAGTCGAGATATCGCCGCGCCTCACAGAGCAGCTCGCCGAAGGGGCGCGCGCCCCAGACGACGTCGAGGTGACCGAGAACACGGACGCCGGCGGTGTGCAGCCGTCCGGCGGCCTGCAGGCAGTGCGGGTCGGGCCGGGTGCCCGGACCGTTGCTCACGTTGAGGGCGGCCCAGTGCACCGGGGTCCCCGGACGGGCGAGTGCACCCCACTCCTCGGGGGCGAGGAGAGGGTGCGCATAGCCGGGGGTGCCGAGGCCCAGACCCAGGTCGGTGCTCGCGCTGCTCGCCGGAGTGCTGGTCAGATGCGGCATGCCGCCTCCATCCAGATGTCCGCGAGGGACTCCTCGAGGTTGATCCGGGGCCGCCAGCCGAGCCGGTCGCGGGCGGTGCGGACATCGGCCTGCTGCCAGCTGCCGCAGCCGTCCGGATAGGGATAGGCGACCGGGACCGCGTGCTCGGGGTCACCCCGGTGGTGGCCGAGAGCCGGCCGCATCGGACCGGGAGGGCCGTCGAGTTCGTGCAGGGCGCCGCCGTAGCCGGCCACGCGGGAGAGGACTGCGGCGGCGTCACGCAGGCGTACGGCCCGCCCCGAGCCGATGTTGATCACACCTTGGGCGGCGGAGAGGGAGGCGGCGTGGACGGCGCGAGCCACGTCGCGGACGTCGACGAAGTCCCGCTGGACGCCGAGGCCGCCGAGCTTGAGTTCGCCGTCGCCGGACTGCATGGCGCGGCGCAGCGCTTCGGCGAGGCGGCCGAGCGGGGACCCGGCGGGAGTGCCGGGCCCGGCGGGTGAGAACACGCGGAGCACGACGGCGTCGAGCCCGGAGCTCAGGACGAGTTCGGTCGCGGCGAGTTTGCTGACGCCGTACGGGCCGCCGGGGCGCGGTACCGCGTCCTCGGCCGTGGAGGAGCCGGGCTGGCTGGGTCCGTACTCCGCGCTGCAGCCGATCTGCACCAGGCGGGCCCCGCAACCGCTGCGGCGCAGGGCCTCGCAGACGGTGGCGACGGCGACGGTGTTGTGCCGGGTGAGTTCGCGGGCGCCGCCGCGGATGGTCCCGGCGCAGTTGATGACGACTCCGGGGTGCACGGCGTCCAGGAAGCGGGTGAGCGCGCCGGGGCTGCCGGAGGCGAGATCGAACCGCACGTCGGCGTCGTCGCCGCGTCCCAGCGCGGTGAGCTGCACGGCCGGGTCGGCCAGCAGCCGGTCGGCGACGAAGCGGCCGATGTATCCGTTGGCTCCGATCAGCAGGACCCTCATCGGGCGGCTCCCGGGGCGGACTCTCCGGTTCGGGAGGTGATCATCTGGCGTTTCTCCTTACGAGGGTGGTGCCGTGGGATGAGAGAGGCCCCGCGGTGTCGGCCCGCGGGCAGGGGCGCCGGGGACCGGGTCCCGGGCGGTGGTGGCGGCTCCATGGGGTCCCAGTGGGCATGGGCCGACGGCTCAGGGTGATCCGGGCGGCCGGGCGTGTGCCGAGGCGCGGGTCAGGGTGCGGATCGCGTGGATCAGCAGGGTCAGGGCGGCCACGGTGCAGACGAGAGCCGGTACGGCGTCCACGCCCCAGGCGTCGGTCAGCGTTCCGACCGGCGCGGCGAGCGCGGAGCAGCCGGGGAGCCGGGCGGCGAAGACCGTGGCGAGGCCGGTGGCCTCGACGGCGGCCGCGGCGCCGAGGGCGAGGGCCGGGGCCCGTCCGGCGCCGTGGACGGCGAGGAGCCGCGCGAGCAGCAGGAGCGCGCCGAGGGCCCCGGCTCCGAGCGGAACGGCGGGGTCGGCCAGGAGGGCTCCGGTCAGCGCGAGCAGTGCGGCGAAGACGCCCAGGAAGAGGGCGAACACACCGATGAACAGCGGGGTGACCGAGGCCGCGAACTCCTCCAGGCCGCGGCTGGTGGCGAGTCTGCGGCGGGTGTGGACGGCGAAGAGGCGGGCGCACCAGGCAGCCGGGCCGCAGGCCAGGGCGAGGCCGAGGACGGGCGCGGTGGCGGGGGGCCAGGGGCCCTCGGGGCCCCCGTCCAGTGCGGCGCGCAGCAGGCCGTCACCGAGGAGGGCGTAGGCGAGCAGCCAGCATGTCCCCACACGCGTGGCGGCCGAGGCGGCGTGGGCGGGGGCGCGCAGCGGGCCCCGGCCGAGTGCCACCCGCAGGCCGAAGGTGACGGCGAGGGCGCCGAGCAGGGCGACGGCGAGTCGGGCACGGCCGTCGGTGACACGCAGGCCGAGGACGGCGGCGGTGCACAGGGCGCCGGGGAGCAGGGCGAGGACGGCCCACGCCCGGTGCTCGCGGGTGTCGCCCGTGGGGGCGGGGCTCGCTGCGGGCCGGTCGTCGTCGCGGGCCACGCGCGCGTACATCTCCTCGGCGAGCGAGAAGACGTCCCGGTGCCGGTAGCGGGCGGCGGCCCGGTCGGTCAGTCCGTGGGCCTCCAGACCGGCCGCGATCTCCAGCGGGTCGACGGCCCGTTCGCACAGCTCCCGATGCCGGTGCATGAGCGCCTTGACGGGGTCGGCGGCGCCCCGGCGGGCGGGGGGCCTGCGGGCCGGATCCGCGTTTCCGGCGCTCGCGGCGCGCACGGCACCGTCGGCATGGGGCGCCCACTGCGCCGCCACCGCACGGGGCGGTCGCTCGGCCGCGGCAGCCCCCGCGTGCGCCTGAGTGGCCTCGTCCGCACTCGTGTGCGCGCTCTGGGCCCCCGGCTCCCATTCCTCCGGCCTCGTGTCCCAGGCGTCGGAGCGGTGCGGTGCGCCCGCGTCTGTCGCTTCTCTCATCGCGCGCCCTCCACTGCCGGAACGGGTGCCTGGGGCTGGACGGCGGCGCGTACGGGTGTCGGCGCGGCGTCCTGCGCGGACGCCCAACGGGGACGGGCACCGGGCAGCCGGGGCTCGGTCCAGCGGCCGGGCAGATGGGCCTCCGCGGGCGCTCCGAAGGGCAGCGGTTCGCCCGCGTCGTCCACCACGACCCGCCGCACCGGCGCATGAGAGACGGTCTCCAGGTAAATGCCGTGAAATGCCGCCACGTTCTGCTGGACGGTGAACAGTTCGAGGGCTCGTGCGCGGGCGGCCGCGCCGAGGCGCTCACGGCGCGCGGGGTCGTGCAGCAGTGCCAGGCACGCCTCCGCGAGCGCCCGCGGGTTGCGCGGCGGGACCACGAGGCCCGTGCCGCCGATGACCTCCACCACCGCGCCCACATCCGTGGACACCGTCGCGCGACCGCAGAACATGGCCTCCACGAGGCTGATCGGAAACCCTTCGACGACGCTCGACAGGACGACGACCGCGCCGGCCGCGTAGGCCTCCGCCAGGTCGGGCACCTCCGGGTCGCCGATCTCCTCGAAGGACACCGGGTTGTCGCCGACGGCGTGCACGCCCTCCGCCTCGTCCGGGAACAGCTGCGCGGCCAGGACCCTGCAGTGGCCGAGGTACTCCGCGGCCTCGGCACCCGCCGCGCTCCCGACGACGCGCAGCCTGGCCCTCGGCTCCGCCTTGCGGATCTCCGCGAAGGCGTGAAGCAGGCAGACCAGGTCCTTGGCGGGCTCGACACGGCCGACCCAGACCAGCGTGTACGGGTCCGCGCGGTCGGCGGTCTCGCCCACCTCGGTGAAACGGGACGCCTCCATGCCGGGGTAGACCGTGCGCACCTTGGCGCGGTCGGCGCCGCACCGCTCCTGCCAGCGCCGGGCATGGGCGTTCCCGGGTGTGACGCAGGCGGCCCGCCGGTACACCTCGGCGGCCAGCCGGCGCTGGAAGGAGGCGCGCAGCGCGCGCACCGGGCGCGTCTCGTCCGTCGCTGCCAGGTAGTGCGCCCGGAGCCGGACCCCGTACTCGGTGACCAGCAGGGGAATGCCGAAGAAGTGCCCGGCGAGCAGTCCGGGCAGGGCTGCGGCGCCGCCCGACGTGGCGTGGCAGAGGTCGACGGAGCCGAGTCCGTCGTCCTCGTACCAGTCGAGCGAAAGGGGGCGCAACGCCCGTTCGACGTGTGCGGCCACCTCGAGCAGGTCGGGTACGCCCGCCGCGCGCGCCGCGCGGAGGGCGCCCGGCGCGCGGCAGGCACCCTCCAGGGCGCGTACGGCGGTCTCGCAGCGCAGTGCGCGAGCCAGTCCGCCCTCGTCACGGGCGAGTTCGGCGAGTGCGTACAGGGCGCTGCCGAAACGGTCCGCCTCGGGGCCGACCCGTCCGGGCTCGCCGTGCGGCGCCTCCGGCTCGGGTGCCGCACACAGGGCGGCGGCCAGCTCCCCGTACGCCTCGGTGAACCGCCGCCGGGCCCGGCGTCCGTACGCGGCCCCGTCGTCCTGCGCGGTCCACAGGGGGGCCGTGCGCACCCGGCCGACGTGCGGCGGGAGCGGGATCCAGCCGTCCTCCTCCTGCCGCTCGGTGCGGCAGAGCGCGTAGACGTGGAACTCGTGCTGCCGAAGTCCGCGCACGAGCCGGTCGCACCAGAGCCTGGCGTCACCGCTCACATACGGATAACCACTCTCGGTAAGCAGTCCGATGCGCACGTGTGCACCCCCGATCTCCCGTAAGGAGCCGCCGTCGACCGGCGGCCCGCAGCGGGACGAACGTATGCGGACAGGGCGGTGGTGCGACGGATGGTTTTCTGTCACGCCACCAAAAGGGGTGAACGGGCGTAACTTTCCCGGACAGGTCGCGTTCGATCGCACTAGGGGTTCATCGGCTCGCTTTTCGGCCGCGCGGCCCGGTCACACGACGCCGAGCTCCTTTTTGCGGGCCGTGCGCCGTTCGGCCGCGACCGCCGGATCCAGCGCGGGTACGGCCGCCAGGAGCTGCCGTATGTGCGGCGTCCGGGGCGACTCGTACACCTCGCCGGTGGGACCGTGCTCGACGATCCGCCCACGGCGCACCACCGCGGCCCGGTCGCCGGCCCGGCGCACGGCGGCGAGGTCGTGTGCGATGAATGCGAGCGCCTGTCCGAGTTCGCGCTGCGACTCGGCTGGGGGGTGACGACCTGCGCAGGGACGGCGACGTCCGGCGCGGAGACCGGCTCGCCGCAGCCGATGAAGGGGAGACGGACCCGGTCAGACGTCCGCCTCGGCGACGCGTCGTCGAGAAGAGGTGCACCGGCCGGCGTCTGCCGGCGGGTCACGGTCGAGACGGGGCACGGGCGAAAGGAGGGGGACATCGCGACGCGAACCCGAGGCGGGCGTCAGCGACAGTCCGATGTCGGCCACGCACCAGCGCGGTCACTCCGACGAGTGCCGGCTCGACGGCGGCACGACGGGGCGATACGGGTGGCCATGCGAACGTCGACGGGACGAGAGCTACGCCCGTCAACTGCGGGGATACGGCCAGGGGTTGGGACGGCAGTGGATTCCGTCGTGGTCGAGGAACTTGGTCTGCTGCTGCATGACCGGGGCGAGCTCGCCGTCCTTCTCGCAGTTCACATGGCCATGGCCGAGGCGGTGGCCCACCTCGTGGTTGATCAGCATCTGGCGGTAGGCGTGGATCGCGTCGCCGTAGGTCGTCGAGCCGTGCGCCCAGCGAAAGGCGTTGATCATGATGCGCTCGGTGGAGGCCGAGTCGCAGGAGACGTTGTCCTCCGTGGTGTCCAGGCCCGACTTGGCGCACCAGTCGGCGGTGGTACCGGGGCCGGCCAGCGTGATCACGAAGTCGGGCTTGCCGGAGGAGATGCGCTCGAAGGTGCGGGCGCCGTGATGGGCCCAGCTGCGGTCGTCGTTGAGGGTCTTCTGCACGGCCTCGGCGAAGAGTACGCCGTCGAGACCGAGGCCCTTCTCGACGTCCACGCGGTAGGTGTACTTCCGCCCCGTGCCCGGTGCCTTGTCGAAGCCGGGGACCGCGTCGAACTTTCCCGTGCCCTTCAGCGTGGCGCTGAGCGGGTACGTCCGGTCCATCGCCTGTTCGTATGTCAGCGGTGTCCCGCCGGGCGGGACGGAGGGGGTGGGGTCGGCGCCGGTGGCCGGGCCGGAGGCGTGGCGGGCCTGCCCGGTGGCGGGCCGGGACGGTGCGGCGGCGGTGCGGTCCTGCCCGGCGAGGAACTGGCCGACGACGACGACCACCAGCACGGTGGTCACCGCGGCGGCCACGATGCCGGCGTACGAGCGTTTCCTGCCGCTCGTGCCGCGTGCGCCCTCATCGACCCCCATGGGTGTCGCGGTCTGCGGGGTCCGCGCGCCGGGCTCGCGCTCGGCGGTCAGGGGCGCGTGCGGGGCGCGACCGGTGCGGCGGGGCCTGAAGACGTTCTCGTCCTCGTCGAAGGCGTCGAAGGCGTCGAGGTACTCCTGACGGGGGCCGGACTGCGACCGCTGCCGCGGGACCCGCGGCGCGGTCTGCCGCTGCGGCACGTACTGGGCCGCGCCGGACCCGAGGTCGCCCCGGGCACCGCCGGCTTCGCGATGCTCGGGATGACCGCCGCGGACCCGGGGGGCACCGTCACCAAGGCGGGGCACACCATGGGCGGGCGTGCCGTCGGCGAGCCTCGGAACGCCATGGGCGGGTGTCCCGCCGGCGAGCCCAGGAACGCCTCGGGCCGGTGTCCCGTCGGCGGTGCGACGCGTGCCGCCGACCGCCGCTTCCCGTGCCGGCCGGTCCGTGGCGGATATGCCCGGCACCACGTCCGTGTCACCGCTCGTGCCGTCGCCCCGCCCCTTGCGGCTGTGTCGTCCCACGCCGCTGCTCAGCTCCTTGTGTCCGCCGTGCCGGTGTCGTCGTTCGCCGCGTCCTGCGGGGAGGTCCGGGTGGAGGTCCCGCCCGGCGCCCCGGATCCCGCCCTCGCCGGGCGCTCGCCCGACTCGCCCGTGTCCGTGAGGAGTTCACGGAACGCCGCGGCCATCACGTCCGGGTATTCCATCATCGCGACGTGTCCCGCCTCGGGCAGGGTCAGCAGGCGGGAGTCGCGGAAGGCACGGGCCGCGCGCTGGGCCATGCGGAACGACACCAACTGGTCCCGGCCGCCGTAGACCAGGAGCGTCGGGGCGAGGACCCGTTCCGCCTGGCGCCACAGCCCGTGCTGGCCGCCCAGGGTGTAGGCGTTCACGATCCCCCGCGCCGAGCGTGCCATCGCGTCCCAGAAGTAGGGCAGCTTCAGCCGCCGCTCCATCTCCTCGACCGCGTTGCGGAAGCCCTCCGGCGTGACCCGTCCGGGATCGCCGTAGCACAACGCCATGACCCCGCGGACCCGCTGCTCGGCCGTCCACTCCTTGGTGTACCGGGTGAACAGGGCGGCGACCCCGGGCAGCGCGAGCAGGCCCGTCGGGACGGCGCCCCGCTGGACGAGGATCTCGGGCAGCGCGGGTGAGACCAGCGTGAGCGTGCGCACGAGGTCGGGGCGGACGGCCGCCACGCGCGTGGCGACGGCTCCACCCATCGAGTTTCCGAACAGGTGCACGGGACCGCGTCCGGCGGCGTCCAGATAGCGGATGACCGCGCGCGCGTGCCCGGTGACGGAGTAGTTGCCGTCGTCCGGCGGCGGCGAGTCGCCGAAGCCCGGCAGATCGACGGCCTCGCCGTCGACGTGGCCGTCGAGCAGCGCCATCAGAGCCGACCAGTTCTGGGAGGAGCCCCCGAGCCCGTGGACGTACAGCGCCGGTGGCAGCCCCTCGTGCCGCGGCGGTCTCGACCGGACCGCCAGCGTGATTCCGGACAGTGCCACCGACCGGAGCCGTTCACCTTCCTCGACCCTGACGGGCGCCACCTTCGGAAGGACGTTGGCGGCCGTGACGGACGGCGACTCGGTCGAAGACATGCGCCAATGTTACGAGACGATCACGCAGTGGTTCATGTGTTCGCTGTCACAACGACCAGGAGCGACGCCCGGCGTCAAGCACTCCCCGGCCCCCGGGGCTTCTCACCACACATAGCGTCCCGATCCGGTGTCTCCTAGGCTCGAAGCAGGGCACCCGCATATGGACCCCGCCTCTTCAAGGACGTTCCGGAAGTCCGAGGAGTTCCAGGAAGGGAGCCCACCATGGCCGTAGACCCCACTGATCCCCAGACGTTCGAGGACGAGGAGAACGACACCGCCGAACTCGACGAACTCGACGTCGAGGCCCCCGAGAACGACGCCGCCGAACAGCACGCGGAGCTGACCCCCGAGCGCGACGAGACCGTGAAGGGGGACGACATCCTGCGCGCCAACGAGGCGGACCTCGCGGAACAGGCGCGCATCGTCGCTCTCGACGAGGACGACTACCGGTGAGCGCCCGGCGGACGGGAGATCGGTGAGGTACGACGATCACGGCACGTGAAGGAACGGGTGGATACGGTGAGCGACCTCGGGCCGCCACCCGGCTCCGGGGCGTCCGCTGGTCCGCCTCGCCCGCATATGGCGCGTTCCGTGCGGTTTTCGCCACCGTCCGGTCCGTGAAATTCTGCGCTCGCACCGCGCACAGCAGGGTTACCGAAAAGTACGATGGCGGCGCGGCGCACACCGCATGTGGACGATTTTGGGAGGCGGCGTGACAGCCATCGAGCAGACAGAGGCGGCACGCCCGCGGGGCACGCGCCTGCCGCGCCGTGCCCGACGGAACCAGTTGCTGGGCGCCGCGCAGGAAGTCTTCGTGGCGCAGGGATACCACGCGGCCGCGATGGATGACATCGCCGACCGCGCCGGCGTCAGCAAGCCGGTGCTCTACCAGCACTTCCCGGGCAAGCTCGACCTCTATCTGGCCCTGCTGGACCAGCACTGCGAGGCCCTGCTGCAGGCCGTACGGAACGCGCTGGCGTCGACGACCGACAACAAGCAGCGCGTACGGGCCACGATGGACGCGTACTTCGCGTACGTGGAGGACGACGGCGGCGCCTTCCGGCTGGTGTTCGAGTCCGACCTGACGAACGAGCCCGCCGTGCGCGAGCGCGTCGACAAGGTCACGATCGAGTGCGCGGAGGCGATCTGCGACGTGATCGCCGAGGACACCGGTCTGTCGCGGGCCGAGTCGATGCTGCTGGCCTCGGGGCTCGGCGGCCTGGCCCAGGTGGTGGCACGCTCCTGGCTGCACAGCGACCGCAGCGTGCCGCGCGACCAGGCGGTGCAGCTGCTGACCTCGCTGGCGTGGCGGGGCATCGCGGGCTTCCCGCTGCACGGGAGCGAACAGCACCACTGACGCCTCGGGGACCGATCGACGCCGTACGGCCCCGCCCGCGACCGCCGGGCCGGGCCGTACGGCTGTTTTGTTCCCGGCGGGTGTTCGCTCCTGGCGTGCGGGAGCGGAGCGTGTACGTCCCCTCACCGGGCTAATGTGTGCTGGTACGGCGCGGAGGGCCGCGCACATCACTGACCGTCGGAGGGACAAAGCCGTGGAGGTCAAGATCGGCGTGCAGCACGCGCCCCGCGAGATCGTTCTGGAGAGCGGGCAGAGTGCCGAGGAGGTCGAGCGCGTCGTGTCCGAGGCGCTGGCCGGCAAGTCGCAGCTGCTGTCCCTGGTGGACGAGCACGGCCGCAAGGTCCTGGTCCCGACCGAGCGTCTCGCCTACGTCGAGATCGGCGAGCCCACCCCCCGCAAGGTGGGTTTCGGCGCGCTGTAGCTCCGGACGGAGCAGCGAAGGGGCCCGGCGGTGCGTGTACCGCCGGGCCCCTTCGCTGCCCGGGGGCGTGCCGGTTGGAGTGGACGCCTGCCCGGGAAGGCGCCTGGTCGGGGACCACACAGACGGAGCACATCCGCCCCACAGGGGATGATTGTGTTCCGCACGCCGCGGGTAATACCGGCTACGACCGATTTGCCCAGGCAGCAGCCGTGCGGGAGGGAACCTCGTGATGCTCTTGGAAGCGCTCGGCTCCGCCGTCCTCGGGCTCGCCCTGGCATGGGTGGCCGCACGCCGCCTGGCGCACCGCCTGCCCAGCCGTGTCCTGGTGCTGTCGACGGGTGCGGCGGGAGCGCTCTTCGGTGCGTTCGTCACCCACAGCGCGCTGGGCCCGACGGGCCTCGTGGTGATCCTGGCCGGGGCGCTGGTGGTCTCGGCGGCGTCGCTGTCCCTGCTGCTGAGGCCCGCGGAAAGATTTCGCCGCCGCTCGGCGACGGCCTGAGCGCCGCCGGGCCCGGCCCGAGGCCGACCCGGCGGACGACGACCGGCGCATCTCCGGTCAGCGGATGCGGGGATTCCGGGGTCGGCTCGGGCAACGGCGGCGGCGGGGACGCGGGCTGGAACGGCGCCGCCCGGTGTAAGGCCGGCCGACGCCGTCACACCGGGCGCGACTGAGGTCGGGACGCCCCGCCGCCCGAGGGGGCCGCGGGGCCCCCGCCGTACTGCCGGCCGTCGGCCATCCGTACGGTGACGGCCGGGCAGGAAGCGAGTGCGGCCCCGGCGATCCGGCGACTCGGCGTCAGGCAGCCAGCCCCAGGGCCGCCATCCGCTTGGTGTGAGCCTCCGTGATCCGGGAGAACATCCTGCCGACCTCCGCGAGGTCGAAGCCGTCGGCCACACCGCCCACGAGCATGGTGGACAGCGCGTCCCGGTCGGCCACCACCCGCTGGGACTGCGACAGCGCCTCGCCCATCAGCCGCCGCGCCCACAGGGCGAGGCGGCCGCCCACGCGCGGCTCGGCGTCGATCGCGGCGCGGACCTTCTCCACCGCGAAGCCGGCGTGCCCGGTGTCGTCGAGCACGGCCAGGACGAGCTCACGGGTGTCGGTGTCGAGGCGGGCCGCGACCTCCCGGTAGAAGTCGCTCGCGATCGAGTCGCCCACATATGCCTTGACGAGCCCCTCCAGCCAGTCCGAGGGCGCCGTCTGCTTGTGGAAGCTGTCGTACGCCGCCACGAACGGCTCCATCGCCTCCGTGGGCTCGGCCCCGATCTCCTTCAGCCGGTCCCGGATCCGCTCGAAGTGGTGGAACTCGGCGGACGCCATCTTCGCCAGCTCCGCCTTGTCCGTCAGCGTCGGCGCGAGCTTCGCGTCCTCCGCGAGCCGTTCGAACGCCGCCAGCTCCCCGTACGCGAGCGCGCCCAGCAGGTCCACGATCGCGGCACGGTACTGGGGGTCGGCGGAGGCGGTCGCCCAGTCCTGGGCGGCCACTCCGGTGGGTCCGGCGGGGGCCTGGGGGCTGTCGGGGGCGTTGTCAGGCGTCGTCATGAAGCGCACAATAGCCCGCTCACCGACCCCTGGAAGTCCCTGGTCAATCAGTGTGACGACGGCTACGTGACCGAATCGGCCACCGCGAATGCGCGATTCCGGGGTATGGTGGTAATGCGCCTGCTGAGTACGTACGTCTATGGAGACGGCGTATCTCGACGGGCCGCATGTATGAGGATGCCCGGTCGGTGGCCCGATCGGCTCCGACCCGACAGCCCTCCTGGTCCGTACGGCACTGTGCGTACGGCGCCCAGAGGGACCCTCAGCGGTACGAGCGCTGGAGCGTCGGCGTGGTCCCGTGCCACAGGCCCGTCCCCCAAGCAGGCCGACGTCATCCGGCACGGTCACGACCCCCGCGCTCGCCTCGCGCCGCCCACACAGAAGAGGCAGCACCCTGACTACGACCTTTCGAGAACTCGGAATCCTTCCCGAGACCGCCGAGGCCCTGGAAGCCGTCGGCATCATTCATCCCTTCCCCATCCAGGAGATGACGCTCCCCGTAGCCCTCTCCGGCACCGACGTCATCGGCCAGGCCAAGACCGGTACCGGCAAGACGCTGGGCTTCGGACTCCCGCTCCTCGAGCGGGTCACCGTTCCCGCCGACGTGGAGGCGGGCCGGGCGAAACCGGAGGCGCTCACCGACGCGCCGCAGGCCCTCGTCGTGGTCCCCACACGCGAGCTGTGCACCCAGGTGACCAACGACCTGCTGACCGCGGGCAAGGTGCGGAACGTACGAGTCACCGCGATCTACGGCGGCCGGGCCTACGAGCCCCAGGTGGAGGCCCTGAAGAAGGGCGTCGACGTGGTCGTCGGCACCCCCGGCCGGCTCCTCGACCTCGCCGGGCAGAAGAAGCTGAACCTGAAGCACGTCAAGTGCCTGGTGCTCGACGAGGCCGACGAGATGCTCGACCTCGGCTTCCTGCCCGACGTCGAGAAGATCATGGACATGCTGCCGGCCAAGCGGCAGACCATGCTGTTCTCGGCCACGATGCCGGGTGCGGTGATCGGTCTCGCCCGCCGCTACATGTCGCAGCCGACGCACATCCGTGCCACCGCGCCGGACGACGAGGGCGCGACGGTCGCCAACATCAAGCAGTTCGTCTACCGCGCGCACTCCATGGACAAGCCGGAGATGGTCGCGCGCATCCTGCAGGCCGAGGGCCGCGGGCTGGCGATGATCTTCTGTCGGACCAAGCGGACGGCGGCGGACATCGCCGAGCAGTTGCAGCGGCGTGGGTTCGCCTCCGGCGCGGTCCACGGCGACCTCGGGCAGGGCGCGCGCGAACAGGCCCTGCGCGCCTTCCGCAACGGCAAGGTGGACGTGCTCGTCTGCACCGACGTGGCCGCGCGCGGCATCGACGTCGAGGGCGTGACGCACGTCATCAACTACCAGTCGCCCGAGGAAGAGAAGACGTACCTGCACCGCATCGGCCGTACCGGCCGCGCGGGCGCGTCGGGTACGGCGATCACACTGGTCGACTGGGACGACATCCCGCGCTGGCAGCTGATCAACAAGGCGCTGGACCTGGGCTTCAACGACCCGGTGGAGACGTACTCCACCTCGCCGCACCTGTACGCGGACCTGGGCATTGCCGAGGGCACGAAGGGTGTCCTGCCGCGCTCCGAGCGCACGCGCGCGGGTCTTGCGGCGGAGGAGCTCGAGGACCTCGGCGAGACCGGTGGCCGCGGCTCACGTGGGCGCCGCTCCCCGGGCGCGTCCACGGAAGGCGAGCGTCAGCCGCGTACGCCGCGCCGTCGGCGCCGCACGCGGGGCGGTACGTCGCCGGACACGTCGGCGACCACCGATGCCGTCGCCGCGGAGGAGACCGAGTCGGAGGAGCGCCGTACCCCCCGGCGACGCCGCCGCACCCGTGGCGGTGCGCCGCTGGAGGCGGCAGCGGCAGAAGTGACGCCGATGACCGCGGAGTCGGCCGCGCCGCAAGCGGCGGAGACGGCCGTGGAGACGGCCGAGGCCGCGGAGACCAGGCCGCGCCGCCGCCGCACCCGCAAGACCGCGGAACCGGTCCCGGCCACCACCGAGACCACCACCGAGGCCGCGGCGCAGGCCGTGGACACCGCAGAGGCGACCGAGACCAAGCCCCGCCGCCGCACCCGCAAGACCACGGAGACGGCCCCGGCCACCACCGAGACCACCACCGAGGCCGCAGCGCAGGCCGTGGACACCGCAGAGGCGACCGAGACCAAACCCCGCCGCCGCACCCGCAAGACCGCCGAAGCGGCGCCGGCCGCCGACGCCACGACCGAGGCGACCGAGGCCAAGCCGCGCCGGCGCACGCGCAAGGCCGCCGAAGCCGGCGTCGAGACGGCCGAGGGCGGGGTGGCGCAGGTCGAGGCTCCGGCCAAGCCGCGGCGTACCCGCAAGACGGCGGAGGCGGCGCCCGCGGAGGAGACCGAGACCAAGCCGCGGCGTACCCGCAAGGCCGCCGAGGCGGCCGTCGACACCGCCGAGGCCGCCGAGGTCAAGCCCCGTCGACGGACCCGCAAGGCCGCCGAGGCCGCCCCCGAGGCCGCCGTGGACGGTGCGGAGGTCACCGAGACCAAGCCGCGCCGTACCCGCAAGGCCGCGGAGACGGCACCGGCCGCCGATGCCACGACCGAGGCGACCGAGGCCAAGCCGCGCCGGCGTACGCGCAAGACCGCCGAGACCGCCCCGGTCTCCGAGGCCGCGATTCCCGCGCAGGCCGCCGACGAGCCCGAGGCCGGGCCCCGGCGCCGCACGCGGAAGGCCGTCGCGGCGGAGGCGGAGATTCCGGCGCAGGTGGACGATGCCGCCGAAGCCAAGCCGCGACGCCGCACGCGGAAGGCCACGGAGCCCGCGGAAGGCTGACCACCAGCGCTCGGCCACGGGCCTGTTCACCGATGGCCCGCACCTGTCACGGAGACGGGTGCGGGCCATCGGTGTTGTCGTCCCGCCCGGTACCCTCACCCCCATGAGCCGTCCCCCCAGCTTCACCCCGCCCCCCGGCGTCCACGCGTACCGGCTCGCCACGGAGCGCGGGGAGTTCGCCGTGCTCGAGGCCGACGCCGCGACGGCGCCGGTGAAGGGGACCGCCCTGCTGCTGCCCGGTTTCACCGGCAGCAAGGAGGACTTCCTCCTCCTGCAGCCGCTCCTCGCGGCGGCCGGATACCGGACCGTCGCCGTCGACGGGCGCGGACAGTACGAGTCCCCCGGGCCGAAGGACGACGAGGCGCCGTACACGCAGGCCGAGCTGGCGCGGGACGTCATCGCGCTGGCGCACGCCGTCGGGGCGCCGGTGCATCTGCTCGGGCACTCCCTCGGCGGCCAGATCGCCCGGGCCGCCGTCCTCCTCGACCCCTCCCCGTTCGCCTCGCTCACCCTGATGGCCTCCGGTCCCGCCCAGATCTCCCTCCCCCAGCAGCAGCGGGTGAAGCTGCTGCACGACGCGCTCGCCGTCCTGGACATGGCGGGGGTCTGGGACGCCATCCAGGCCTTCGAACCGCCGGAGGACATCGACGCCGGGGACCTCGACGAGGGCCTCTCCGACGGGGAGGACCTGCGCCGCCGCTGGCTGAGCAACAGCCCCGCCCAGCTCCTCGCCACGGGGCGGCAGCTGTGCGAGGAACCCGACCGCGTGGCCGAGCTCGCCGCCGTCGGCCTGCCCGTGCACGTGCTGTCCGGCGACCGCGACGACACCTGGCCCGTTCCACTGCTGGACGACATGGCGGACCGGCTCGGCGCCCGGCGCACCGTCGTCCCGGACGCGGAGCACTCCCCCAACACCGACCAGCCCGAACCCACGGCCGAAGCTCTCATCGCCTTCTGGGATCGGCACGCCTAGCGCGACCGTCAGTACTGCGCCTGCAGGTGCTCCCAGAAGCCGTCCCGCAGGGCGCGGCGCAGATCCGCCTGGCCGCGCAGCGAGTACTGCAGCAGGCTCTCCGCCTCGACCAGCAGGTCCTGGTCGATGGAGCCGGGCAGGTACGGGTGGCCGGGAAGCAGGTCCGCCAGCGAGTCGCGGCCGCGCTCCGCGAGCCACTTGGCGGCGACCTGCGCGCCCACGAACCGGACGTCGTCACGGGTGGGGCGGGCCGCGGCGGAGGGCTCGTAGGTCGCGGCCGTGCGGCGGCTCACGTACGGCTTGAAGAAGTCGAGTTCGAGGGTGCGCTGGCTGTCGACCTCCCACAGCAGCGGTTCCGCCTGGTTGCGGCCCTCGGGCGCCTCGATGCCCCACAGGTGCACCCGGGCCCCGTACCCCTGCGCCGCCTCCACCGCCGACACCAGGTCCTCGTCGCCGCCGATGAGCGCCGCGTCGCTGATGGCGCGGTGCCGGGCCAGTGACTCGAGATCGGAGCGGATGAGTGAGTCGACGCCCTTCTGCTGGTTGTTGGCGTTGAGGTTGCCGAGCCGGACCTTCACGTCCGGGAGTTCGGCGATGGACTGCTGCTCGGCGGTGTGGATGCGGCGTCTCGCGCCGTCGTACCAGTACACGCGCAGCAACCGGCTGTCCGCGAAGACCGTGCGCGCCTTGTCGATGAGGGCGTCGATCAGTCCCTCGGCGTCCAGGTCGAAGGCCCGGCGGTCCTCGGTACCGGCGACGAGCCGTCCGGCGGCGGCGTACAGGTAGCCGGCGTCGACGAAGATCGCATGTGTCGAGGGAGTCTTCGCCACCTCGGCGAGCATGCGCTGGAGCAGCTCGTTCGTTCGGTCGATGCGGGCGCCGAGCGCCGCCAGGTCGTCGTTCATATGCCTCCATTCTCCCGACGGTCACGCTGCGAACACAACCGATCCCAATCAGTGCACCACGAACTCAAACCGGCCGTCGATTCCATCGATACCGGTCGGTAATTAGCGACTCGAAAAATTTCCTTAGCGTAGGGAATGTTTGTAACAAGCATCCCGTTGACTACTCACAGGAGGGGGCACCAGACGCTCCGCACTCCACTCACCAGTAGTTCTCCGCAGGAGGATGACCAGACGAAGGGAGAAGCCCATGCGCTTCGAAATCATGCGACTCGACGATGTCGACGGTACCCCCGTGGACACCACCGTCGTGGAAGCCGCCTCCGTCAACCAGATCGTTCAGCAGGCCGCGGCCATAGGGCAGCGGCTGTGGATCCGCCCGGCCGAGGCGTCCGCCTCGTAACGGCGCCCACGAAGGACTTCGGAGCCCCGTACGGCATGGTGCCGTACGGGGCTCCGCGCGTACGGGGCGGGCCCGGGCGATCAGGCTCCGTGGATGACGCGGACGATCCCGTTGATGATCTGCTGGACGGCGATCGCGGAGAGCATCATGCCCGCGAGCCGGGTCACCAGGACCACCCCGCCGTCCTTGATGACGCGGATGATCAGCAGCGAGTAGCGCATGACCAGCCACAGCACGACGTGGATCGCGAGGATCGCCGTCCACACGGACACCTGGGTCCCCACGCTGCCCGCCTTCTGCACCGCGAGGATCACCGAGACGATCGCCCCCGGTCCGGCCAGCAGCGGCATGCCGAGCGGCACGAGGGCCACGTTGACATCCTTGGTCTGCTTCGGCTCGTCCGTCTTGCCGGTCAGCAGGTCGAGGGCGATCAGGAGGAGCAGCAGACCGCCCGCGATCATGAGCGCGGGCACGGAGACATGCAGGTAGTTGAGGATCTGGTGGCCGAGCACGCCGAACACGGCGATGACGCCTCCGGCCACGCAGACGGCCTGGAAGGCCATGCGCTTCTGCACCTTGGCGGGGCGGCCGGCGGTGAGCGCCAGGAAGATCGGGGTGATCCCGGGGGGATCCATGATCACGAACAGGGTCAGGAAGAGGGAACCGAAGACGGCGACGTCGAACATGGGTGCCTTGCGATGAGGTACGGACGAGCATGCGGCGGCGGACGTCCCGCGGCCGCCGGTGCCGTCGTCACGCGCGCAGGCGTGGGACGACCGGATGCGGCGGCGGGCGCCGGGGTGCCGTGGAAGGAGGAGAGGAGGTGCGGAGGATCAGGCGCTGCGCAGTCCGCCGGCACCCGGGACGGGGAACGCGCCGGTGGCCCGCCGGATGATCTCCCCGTACACCTCCGGGTCGGTGGTGTACTCGCCGAGCGCGCACGTCTTGCGGCTGCCGTGGTAGTCGGAGGAGCCGGTGGCCAGCAGCCCCAGCTCGGCGGCGAGGCCGCGCAGCCGCGCCCGGGTCGCCGGGTCGTGGTCCATGTGGTCGACCTCGATGCCGTCGAGCCCGGCGGCGGCGAGGTCCGCGATGGCGGACTCCGGCACGGTCCGGCCGCGCTTGGAGGCGGCCGGGTGCGCGAAGACGGTCACTCCGCCCGCCGCCTTGACCAGCCGGATCGCCTCGAAGGGGTCGGTCTCGTGCTTCTCCACGTACGCGCGTCCGCCGTCGGCCAGCCACTCGGGCGTGAACGCGTCCGAGACGCCGGCCACGACGCCCAGCTCCACCAGTGCGGAGGCGATGTGCGGGCGTCCGACCGAGCCGTCGCCCGCGATACGGGCCACCTGCTCCCAGGTGATCGGCACACCCAGCTCCCGCAGCTTGCCGATCATGGCGTGGGCGCGGGGCACCCGGTCGTCCCGCACCAGCTCGCGCTCGGCGAGCAGGTCGGGCTCCTCGGGGTCGAAGAGGTAGGCCAGCATGTGCATGCTGATGCCCTCGTACCGGCAGGAGAGCTCGGCGCCCGGGACGAGCGTCAGCCCCGCGGGCAGCGCCTCCATCGCCTCCGCGTGACCGCGGGTGGTGTCGTGGTCGGTGAGCGCGACGACGTCCAGTCCGGCCGCGGCGGCGCGCCGCACCAGCTCGGCCGGGGTGTCCGTGCCGTCGGAGGCGGTGGAGTGGGTGTGCAGGTCGATGCGCACGACACGGGCTCCAGGCGGTGACGGGACGGAAGGGGACGCTCAAGGATAGCGGCAGGGCAGGGCCCGCCGTCACACCCGTAGCCGGGCTGCGCCCCCTACACCCCGGGAAGACCGCCGCGGCGCCGCGTCACGGCTCCAGCAGGCGCGGCGACAACGCCCCGATGGGCAGCAGGTCCAGCTCCGCACCCGCCTCCCGCAGATCCGTCAGCACCATCTCGTCGTACATCAGCAGGCCGGACTGCTCGGGCCAGACAACCGCCCACAGCCAGATGCCGCGCGCCTCCCCCGCGAAGACCGCGCGGTCGTCGGGGGTGCGGAAGACGTGCCACAGGGGCGTGGGGCGGCCGGCGGCGAGCACCTTGGCCTGGGGTGGTTTCTCGACGTTCATGTACGGACCGGGATCCGGCCCGTCGATGCCCGCGTACCAGGCCCCGAGCCCGACCCCCAGTTCCTCCGCGACCAGGATCAGCTCGCCCACGCCACCGAGCGGCCCCGGACCGGAGCAGGCCACGGCCGTGGCGCGGCCCCCGCTGCGATCGTCGCCCGCGTAGGCCACACCCGTGAACAGCCAGCCGACGGGCAGCGGCCAGGGCATCCACACCGGCACCCGGGCGCGGTGCACCACGACACTGAGGGCCTCGACGCTGGGCGGGATCACGGGCTGCAGCGGATGCACGGTGCCGTGCACATCGCACTGCCAGGAGTCGGCAAAGAGTCCGGGAGCCCTGACCCGGCCACCGCACTTCGGGCAACTGGGTTCGCCCCTCATAGGCCTCCACGGTCCTCCCCGTCCCGCGTCGCGTCAAGGACGATCACCCGTCCGGCGTGTGCCCCTCACGTCCGCTTCACCCGGGAGAACTAGATGTCAGTTGCACTAATTAGCATCTCTAATTTAATGTGTGTATAGGCCAACCATCCGCTCCGGGACACGCGAGGAGAGCATGAAGAGCACACCAGGGGGAGAACCCGCCACGGGGGCCGACGCGGACCCCTTCGACGCGGGGGCCGACGGCCTGCTGCGGCAGCCGAAGGCCGTGTGGGCGACCGCGGGTGCGTCCGTCGTCGCGTTCATGGGCATCGGGCTCGTCGACCCGATCCTGCCGTCCATCGCCAGGGGCCTGCAGGCGACGCCCAGCCAGGTCTCACTGCTGTTCACCTCGTACTTCCTGATCACCGCCGTGGCGATGCTGGTCATCGGCTTCGTCTCCAGCCGCATCGGCGGCCGCAGGACCCTGCTGCTCGGGCTCGCCTTCGTGGTGGTCTTCGCGGGCCTCGCGGGCACCTCGGGCTCGGTGGCCCAGCTCGTCGGCTACCGGGCCGGGTGGGGCCTCGGCAACGCGCTCTTCGTCTCCACGGCCCTCGCGGTGATCGTCGGCGCGGCGGCCGGAGGCAGCGCGGCGGCCATCCTGCTGTACGAGTCCGCGCTCGGCCTCGGCATGGCGTGCGGCCCCCTGCTGGGCGCACTGCTCGGGAACCTCAGCTGGCGCTACCCGTTCTTCGGTACGGCGACGCTGATGGCGGTCGGCTTCCTGTGCATCACGGCGTTCCTGAAGGAGCAGCCGAAGCCCGCGCGGAAGACCTCGCTGCTGGACCCGATCAAGGCGCTCGGCCACGGCGGTCTCGCCTCTGCGGCGGTCTCGGCGTTCTTCTACAACTACACGTTCTTCACCGTGCTGGCCTTCACGCCCTTCGTTCTGGACATGACCCCGTACCAGTCGGGTGCCGTGTTCTTCGCCTGGGGTGTGCTGCTGGCGGTCTTCTCGGTGATCGTGGCACCGCGCATGCAGGAGCGGTTCGGCTCGCTGAAGGTGCTCGGCGGTTCGCTGGTGCTGCTCGCGGCCGACGTGGCCGTGCTCGGCTACGGCGACCACACCACCGCGATCGTCTGCACGATCCTGTCCGGCGCGTTCATCGGGGTGAACAACACCGTCTACACCGAACTGGCCCTCGGCGTCTCGGACGCGCCGCGCCCGGTGGCGAGCGCGGGATACAACTTCGTGCGGTGGTTCGCGGCGGCCGCCGCGCCCTACCTCGCGCCGAAGATCGAGGAGTGGAGCGACATCCACATGCCGTTCGTGGCGGGAGCGCTCACGGCGCTCCTCGGGGCGGTCGTGGTCCTTCTGCGGCGCGGGGCGCTCACCCTCCCCCAGGCTCTCGGCGCCCCTGGAGCAGGGGGGACCCCCATGGCCGAGGAACCGGAGAGCCGGCACGCGGTCGAGGACGGTGTCACGGTCTTCGCCAAGTGAGCGTTTCCGGCCGGACGTCGGTGAGCTTGCTCACGCGCGGCCTCAGTCCAGCGGGACGGACCTGCGGGAGGGATCCCGCAGGTCCGTCCCGTTCGCCAGCCAGCGCTCCTGAAGGGCCTGCGCACCGTGCACCCGCTTCCAGGCGGCCTCGTTCGGGGTCATCGGAAGCAGCGGGAGAAACCGTACGGGATCCAGTGGTTCGTCGAGCTCCAGATCCTCGACCAGGCCGCCGGGTTCGGCCACCAGGACGGAGGTGAACGGGGCCCCGGGCCACAGCGGTTCGCCCACGTCCAGCGAGGCACCTGGGGCCACGACCAAGCCCTCGACCTGCGGGGACGCGGCGAGCACGGCGAGCGGGCGCAGCACCTTGCCGGTGTCGGCGAGGCCGCCGCGCACGGAGAGGACCAGCTCGGCGCGGGGCCCCTTGACCGGGTCGGCGAGCACGGCGGTGGGGTCCGTCATGGGCCGTGCGGACATGCCGAGGGTGGCGTAGCGGACGATGTCGCCCTCGTGGAAGCGGAGCACCTCGATGCGGTCCGTGCCGAGGAAGGTGACCGCGGCGCGCGCGTCCGGCTCGCCCAGGGCGGTGCGCAACCGGGCCTCGACCAGAGGAAGAACATCAACCATGCGGCGAGCATAGAACTCGCCAGTACCGGGCAAAGCAGCGCCTTGACACTTCTGTCGGCTGATACTCTTGGCCGGATGGTTTCGGGCAGCGCGAAAAAGCGTCTCGTCAAGCCCGACACCCATGAGACTCCCCTGCGGGGGCACCCTCTAACCAGGGAATGGATCGTCCCTCACCAGGGACCGGCCGGAGGAGGTGGGGCTGTCATGGATCGAAGTCGACCGTGCAGTACCACCCGCTCTTCCGGCCGCTGACGCGGCTGTTCTGACTCCCGTCGGCTGTCACCTCTCGCATCTCGCGTTCGCGTCACCACGGAAGAGCACTTCGTTTCGCTTTGCCTGATCTGTCTGATCTCAGTCAGTAGCTGAATCAGCAGCGAAGCCCGCCACCGTGACGGTGCGGTGCTCCCCGCTTTGTGGACGTGCCAAACCTCCGCAGCCAGGACGTCCCCATTCCGGGTAGTTCCACCCGTTCCTCGTGGCCTTTCGCTGCTCGTCGCGAAGGAGCCCTGCCATGTCGATGATCCGTGACCTGCGCGCCGTGGTCCGCCCCACCCGCACCACCCCGCGGAAGGACAACGGCGCGTACGACACCACGCGTGACCCCGCGACGCCGTCCGCCGTCGTCGACTGCGCCGTCTACCGCGACGGCGTCCGCGTCCAGACGCAGCAGCCGCTGTCACCGCACGAGGCGATGCGGCTGGTGCGGCGCGACGGAGGGTTCGTGTGGATCGGGCTGCACGAGCCGACCGAGGCCGAATTCGCCGGTATCGCCCGCGAGTTCGGGCTGCACCCGCTGGCCGTCGAGGACGCGGTGCAGGCGCACCAGCGTCCGAAGCTGGAGCGGTACGACGACTCCCTCTTCACCGTCTTCAAGACGATCCACTACGTCGACCACGACCGGCTGACCGCCAACAGCGAGGTCGTCGAGAGCGGCGAGGTCATGTGCTTCACCGGACGGGACTTCTTCATCACCGTCCGGCACGGCGGCAAGGGCTCGCTCAGGACGCTGCGGCACCGGCTGCAGGACGAGCCCGAACTGCTCGCCAAGGGCCCCTCGGCGGTGCTCCACGCGATCGCCGACCACGTCGTCGACGGGTACATCGCGGTGGCGGACGCCCTGCAGGACGACATCGACGAGGTGGAGACCGAGGTGTTCTCCCCGGGCCGCAAGGGCACGCCGCGCGGCACGGACGCCGGCCGGATCTACCAACTCAAGCGTGAGGTCCTGGAGTTCAAGCGTGCGGTGGCGCCGCTGCTGCGGCCGATGCAGCTGCTGAGCGAGCGGCCGATGCGCCTGATCGACCCGGACATCCAGAAGTACTTCCGCGACGTGGCCGACCACCTCGCCCGCGTCAACGAGCAGGTGCTGGGCTTCGACGAACTGCTGAACTCGATCCTCCAGGCCAACCTGGCGCAGGCGTCCGTCGCACAGAACGAGGACATGCGGAAGATCACCGCGTGGGCGGCGATCATCGCCGTGCCGACGATGGTGTGCGGGGTGTACGGCATGAACTTCACGTACATGCCCGAGCTGCACTGGAAGTACGGCTACCCGGCGATCATGGGCGTCACGGTGGCCATCTGTGTGGGCATCCACCGCATGCTGAAGCGGAACGGCTGGCTGTGAGGGGCGCCTGCCGGGTGCCGGCTAGGCTGGGCGCATGACAAGCGAGCTGCTCGAGCGGGCCCTGGTCGAGGAGGCCACCAAGAAGTCCGGGCTCATCTGGGTCCAGGGCGCGGCGTCGTCGGCCGACGCGACCGCGCGTGCGCTGTGGCACGTGTGGTACGAGGGCGCGGCGTGCGTGGTGGGCGGCGGAGCCGGCGAGCAGCCGCTGCCCGGCCTGGTCGACGGCGGGGACGCGGTCGTGACGGTACGCAGCAAGGACAAGGGCGGCCGGATCGTCACCTGGACCGCGACGGTGGTGGAGTTGGCGCCGGGGTCGCCCGAGTGGGAGGGCGCGGTCGCGGAGCTGAAGGGCAAGCGGCTGAACGCGCCCGACGGGGAGGAGATGCCGGAGCGGTGGCGCCGGGAGTGCCGGGTGCTCCGCCTGGAGCCGCGCGGGACGACGGTGCCGCTGTCCTCCGGCTCCCAGGCCGCACGCCCCGTGCCGACCCCGGCCACGACGCGGCGCCCGATCCCGGCGGCGCTGCCGCGGCTGCTGCGGCGCAAGCGCCACGGCTGAGCGGCGCCGCGCGAGGCACCGGGAGTTCCCGGCCGGGGCCGGCCGGGAGCGCATCGCGCACTTCCGACCCGGGCCAGGCGGGGAGGCTGCGCAACCCGGCGTCGGGATGCCGCTGCGCCCGCCCGTGCCGCCCCGGCGGCACGACTGCCCGCGGAGGGGTTGCCCGCAGCCACGCCCGTTACGACGACGGCAGCTGCTTCCCGTAGTCCACCGTCTCCTCCTTCGGGGGCTCGGCCAAGGAGAAGTCCTTGCCCCACTCCGACAGGCGGAGCGTCCCGGCGTTGCCTGCCCTGACCAGGCTCAGCGGATACGGGCTTCCCTCCAGGGAGACGTCCAGGCTGCCGCCGGCGCCCTTGTCGCCGGTGATGCGGATGGTGCGGACGCCGTTCTGCTCGTGGTGGCCGTCCGTCGTCAGCGTGCCGTGCAGCGCGAGGAGCCCGTCCAGCAGGGCGTCCTTGTCGGTGAAGCCGCTGAAGCGGTGGTAGGCCGGGTCGTCCGAGGGCACTTTCACGTACTTCCCGTCCAGCTTTCCGGCCGCTGCCGCCGAGCCCCCGCCGCTCCCCGATCCGTCCTGCTGGTTCCAGAACGCCGCGTCGGCCTTCAGGAACAGGTGCTTGCCCACCCGCAGCAGCCGGAACGTTCCGTTCTTGGCGGTGACCGATCCGCTGCCGCCGTCCCCCTTCAACCGCATGTCCAGGGTGTAGGTGCCGCCGTTGCTGACGACGGTGCCGGACAGATGGACCGACGGCGCCGACCTGGCCGCCGTGCGCGTCCGGCTCTGGATCGTGTCGGCGGGCAGTCTGCCGACCCCGTTGGTCCCGGCGTCCGGATCCCCGCTGCCGCACCCCGCGAGCCCCGCCCCCGCCACGACCAGCGCGCACATCGCGCGCACCAGCGCGGCCCTGCGGTTACGGCCCTGGGGAATGGCGGTCACAGGCGGGGCTACCTCTCATACGGGAGTCCTCATCGGCGTACCGCAGGGTACCGGTGCCCGGGAGGCCTTCCGGAGCCGGTCCGACCGCACCCCCCGCAAGGGCGCGGCGCACCGGGACGGGCTAGCCTGAAGCCCACGTGAGCGGACAAATCAGCAGGAAAAGGAGGCGCGGGCATGGCCGCGAGCGCCCCGCGGATCTTCGTCTCACACCTGGCCGGAGTCGCCGTCTTCGACCCCACCGGCGACCAGGTGGGGCGCGTGCGCGACCTGGTCGTCATGTTGCGGGTGGGGCGTCGCCCCCCGCGGCTGCTGGGCCTGGTCGTCGAACTCGCCACCCGCCGCCGTATCTTCCTGCCCATGACCCGGGTGACCGGCATCGAGTCCGGCCAGGTCATCACCACCGGCGTCCTCAACGTGCGCCGCTTCGAACAGCGGCCCACCGAGCGGCTGGTCTTCGGGGAGCTGCTCGACCGGCACGTCACACTCGTCGAGACCGGCGAGGAGGTCACCGTCCTGGATCTGTCCGTGCAGCAGCTCCCGGCCCGCCGCGACTGGGAGCTCGACCGGGTCTTCGTGCGCAAGGGGAGGGGCGGCGCGTTCCGGCGCAGCAGGGGCGAAACGCTGACGGTGGAGTGGTCGGCGGTGACCGGGTTCTCTCTGGAGGAGCACGGGCAGGGCGCCGAGAGCCTGCTGGCCACCTTCGAACAGCTGCGGGCTGCCGATCTCGCCAACGTGCTGCACCACCTGTCCCCCAAGCGCCGCGCCGAGGTCGCCGCCGCCCTCGACGACGACCGGCTCGCCGATGTGCTCGAAGAGCTCCCCGAGGACGACCAGATCGAGATCCTCGGCAAGCTGAAGGAGGAGCGCGCCGCGGACGTCCTGGAGGCGATGGACCCGGACGACGCCGCCGACCTGCTCGCCGAGCTGCCGGAGGAGGAGAAGGAGCGGCTGCTGAGCCTGATGCAGCCCGCCGACGCGGCCGACATGCGCCGTCTGATGGCGTACGAGGAGAAGACCGCGGGCGGCCTGATGACCACCGAGCCGATCGTGCTGCGGCCCGACGCCACCGTCGCCGACGCGCTCGCCCGGGTCCGCAATCCCGACCTGTCCCCCGCGCTCGCCGCGCAGGTGTACGTCTGCCGTCCGCCGGACGAGACGCCCACCGGGAAGTACCTGGGAACCGTGCACTTCCAGCGGCTGCTGCGGGACCCGCCGTACACGCTGGTCAGCTCGCTCGTCGACGACGACCTGCAGCCGCTCGCGCCCGACGCGCCGCTTCCCGTGGTGGCCGGCTTCTTCGCGACCTACGACATGGTCGCGGCGCCCGTCGTCGACGAGGCCGGCTCGCTGCTCGGCGCGGTGACCGTGGACGACGTACTGGACCACATGCTCCCCGAGGACTGGCGCGAGACGGAGTTCGACCTGCACGAGGAGGGGGTCACCGATGGCTCCTGACCGCGAGAAGCTCCCCTCCGGCGCGACCGCAGCCACCCGGCGCCTCAGGCTCGACCAGCCGCAGCCGCGTCGGCGCGCCCGCCTGCTGCCCGAGTGGGACCCGGAGGCCTTCGGACGCCTCTCCGAGCGCATCGCGCGCTTCCTGGGCACCGGGCGGTTCATCGTCTGGATGACGGTCGTCATCGTGGTGTGGCTGGGCTGGAACATCACCGCCCCGGTCCACCTGCGCTGGGACCCGTACCCGTTCATCTTCCTGACGCTGGTGCTGTCACTGCAGGCCTCCTACGCCGCTCCGCTGATCCTGCTCGCGCAGAACCGGCAGGACGACCGCGACCGGGTGAACCTCGAGCAGGACCGCAAGCAGAACGAGCGGTCGATCGCGGACACCGAGTACCTGACCCGGGAGATCGCAGCGCTGCGTACGGGTCTCGGCGAGGTCGCCACCCGGGACTGGATACGGTCCGAACTCCAGGACCTCATGAAGGAACTGGAGGACCGGCGGCGCTCCGACGGGCATGTCGTATTCCCGGCGGAACGGGCGCGCGGACGTGACGCAGACGACCGCTGACGGGCTTCCCGCAGCCACCGGGGCGGGCCGTACCATCTCCTTATGGCTACGGAAGACGCGGTGCGCGAAGCGCTGGCGACGGTGAACGACCCCGAGATCCATCGACCCATCACCGAGCTGGGGATGGTCAAATCGGTGGAGATCGGCGCGGACGGAGCGGTCGCGGTCACCGTGTACCTGACGGTCTCGGGCTGCCCGATGCGGGACACGATCACGCAGCGCGTGACCGAGGCGGTCTCGCGCGTCGAGGGCGTCACCCGCGTCGACGTCACGCTGGACGTGATGAGCGACGAACAGCGCCGGGAACTGGCGACCGCCCTGCGCGGCGGTCAGGCCGAGCGTGAGGTGCCCTTCGCCAAGCCGGGCTCCCTCACCCGGGTCTACGCGGTGGCCTCCGGCAAGGGCGGCGTCGGCAAGTCCTCGGTGACGGTGAACCTGGCGGCGGCGATGGCCGCGGACGGTCTGAAGGTCGGTGTCGTGGACGCCGACATCTACGGCCACAGCGTGCCGCGCATGCTGGGTGCGGACGGACGCCCCACCCAGGTCGAGAACATGATCATGCCGCCGTCCGCGAACGGTGTGAAGGTCATCTCGATCGGCATGTTCACCCCGGGCAACGCACCCGTCGTCTGGCGCGGCCCGATGCTGCACCGCGCGCTGCAGCAGTTCCTCGCGGACGTGTACTGGGGCGACCTGGACGTGCTGCTGCTCGACCTGCCGCCCGGCACCGGTGACATCGCCATCTCCGTGGCCCAGCTGGTCCCGAACGCCGAGATCCTGGTGGTGACGACCCCGCAGCAGGCGGCGGCCGAGGTGGCCGAGCGGGCGGGCTCGATCGCCGTGCAGACCCATCAGAAGATCGTGGGCGTGGTCGAGAACATGTCCGGCCTGCCCTGCCCGCACTGCGGGGAGATGGTCGACGTCTTCGGAACGGGCGGCGGCCAGCTGGTCGCCGACGGCCTCAGCCGCACGACCGGCACCACGGTCCCGGTCCTCGGTTCCATCCCCATCGACGTCCGCCTGCGCGAGGGCGGCGACGAGGGCAGGCCGGTGGTCCTCACGGACCCGGACTCCCCGGCGGGCTCGGCCCTGCGCGCGATCGCGGGCAAGCTCGGGGGACGGCAGCGGGGCCTGGCCGGGCTGTCGCTGGGGATCACGCCCAAGAACAAGTTCTAGGGTGTTTCCCCGCGCCCCGCAGGGGGCGCGGGGAACGGCGCGACCAGCCACGCACGGCCCGCACCCGTTGACGGCCTGGCGTTCCGAGGCGGGAGGCACCGCGGCCGACGGTGCCCCACCGCTACGCGTACGCCGAGATGTCCTTAACCACGGCGAAGCCCAGGCCGTACGCGCTCATGCCTCTGCCGTACGCCCCGACATGCACCCCGGCCTCCGTGGACCCGGCGAGCACCCAGCCGAACTCGGACTCCCGGTAGTGGAACGACGTCGGCGCACCGTCCACCGGCAGGGACAGCGTCGACCACGCGGGCCCGGCCAGGTCGTCCGCGAGGACCCACGCCGTCTCGGTCTGCTGGTCCAGCCAGTCGTCACGCAGGGTGTGGTCCAGCTGGCCCGGCCAGGTGAACGACAGCAGTCCCACGCCCGCCAGCCACGCCGCGGACGAGACCGACGTGGCCTCCAGCACGCCGGTGCCGTCCGGACTGTGCCGTACGGGGTTCGCCGCGACGGTGACCACGACCGCGAACTTCTCCTTGTCCTCGGTGGCCTCGTTCCGCACGGACGGCTCGTCCCCGTGTCCGATGGACCCGTGTTCCACGGTCCCGTCGGCCGCGGTGCCCACCTGCATCAGCCAGCGCTGCCCCGTGAACGCCTCGTCGAGGCCGTACCACGGGAAGGGTGCCCGGAGATAGCCGTCGACCGTGCGGCGGGCGAAGGGGAGCTGTGGTCCGCCCTCCGCGGCCGACGCCTGCGCGTCCACCCGACTCGTCGTCTCCATCTGCCCGGACGCCTCCTCGCTCTCGTCGGACCCGAGCGGCCCGCCCCCCACGGGCGTCCTCGCTCCAATCGGTCCGCACAACAACTGGGCAGCATAGCCACAGCGCTCCGAACAGCAGGGAAACGCCCGGCGCGTGCCACCCATGGCACGGCGCAATACGGCCGTACGCACGCCGATGGGCGTATGGGCTGCGTCACATCACGCCGGTCCGGGGGACGCCGGGCCGGCGTGGCGCGTAGGGCTCAGGTGGCGTCCGCGTCGAAGGGCGGGCGCTCGTCGGGGTCGGTGCTCGCGGGCTTCTTCGTCATGTCGACCCCGCCGCCGGTGGGACCGGAGGACGTCGGCGAGGAGGACGAGGAGGACTCGGGCTCGCGGCCGTGGACCGCGTCCGTGACCTCGGCCATCTCCTTCTTCAGGTCGAAGCCGTTGCGGATCTCCTTGAGCCCCAGCTCGTCGTTGTCCAGGTGCTTGCGAATGAACGTCTTGGGGTTGAGGTCCTCGAACTCGAAGTCCTTGAACTCCGGGCCCAGTTCATTGCGGATGTCCTGCTTGGCGCTCTCCGAGAACTCGCGGATCTTGCGGATCGTGCGCGTGACGTCCTGGATGGCCTTCGGGAGCTTTTCCGGACCGAAGACGAGCACGGCGATGACCGCGAGCGTGACCAGCTCGAGCGGCCCTATGTCATTGAACACCTGAAGCTCCTTGCGATGTCCTCGGTCCTCGGCCCTCGGTGGTCTGTGCGGGTCTTCCGTGGTCCGGGCCGGCTCCACGGTACCCGGCGTTCCCGTCGTACCGGTACTGTCCCGGCACGCCGGCCGCGTGTGCACGACGGGTTTTCCGGGTTGTTTGCCTGTGGGGCGGTTCCGCCCGGCCTTGTGGGGGTCCGCGTCAGCTGCCGTCCGCCGCGCCGAGGACGAGCGTGATCCTCCGTTCGGCCCCGCCGCGGACCACGGTCAGCTCCAGCCGGTCGCCGGGGCGGTGGGCGCGGGTCCTGACGATCAGCTCCTCCCCCGAGTGGACGCGTACGCCGTCGACCTCCGTGATGACGTCGCCGGCCTTGATGCCGGCCCTGTCGCCGGCACCGCCCCGGGTGACGGCGGGGCCGCCGCCGGCGCCCTTGGCGCCGACCCGGGCGCCGTCTCCCGTGTAGTTCATGTCGAGCGTGACACCGATCACCGGGTGGGTGGCCCTTCCGGTGTTGATCAGCTCCTCGGCCACGCGCTTGGCCTGGTTGACGGGGATGGCGAAGCCGAGCCCGATGGAACCGGCCTGGCCGCTCTGGTCGGATCCGCTGTCGGCCGAACGGATGGCGGAGTTGATGCCGACGACGCGGCCCTTGCCGTCGAGGAGGGGACCGCCGGAGTTGCCCGGGTTGATCGGGGCGTCGGTCTGCAGGGCGTCGACGTACGACACGTCACCGCCGTCGCCCTTCTCGCCGCCCGCGGTGATGGGCCGTTCCTTGGCGCTGATGATGCCGGAGGTGACGGTGCCGGCGAGGTCGAAGGGCGCGCCGATGGCGACGACGGGGTCACCGACCTCCACGTTGTCGGAGTTGCCGAGGGGCAGGGGGGTCAGACCGCGGACGCCGGTGACCTCGACGACGGCGAGGTCGTAGCCGGCGTCATGCCCGACGACGGTGGCCTTGGCGCTCTGACCGCCGTTGAACGTCACCGTTATCTCGCCGCCGGCCGCCGCCGGTTCCACGACATGGTTGTTGGTGAGGATGTGCCCGCGCCCGTCCAGGACGAAGCCGGTGCCGGTGCCCTCCTCGGAGCTGCCCTTGACGTGCAGGGTGACGACGCTGGGCAGCGCCCGTGCCGCGATCCCGGCGACGCTGTCCGGGGCACGCCCCGCGGGCTCCTTCCCCGCCTGCGGCAGCCGCACCTCGCCGACGCCGACGCCCTGCTCCCACGCGGCGCCGACGACACCGCCGACCCCTCCGGACAGCAACGCGATCAAGACGCCGGCGAGAACGAGCGTCTTCCGGCCGCGCCGCTGCTGCTCCGTGCCGGGCGCCGCAGTGCCGGTCTGCTGGAAGGGGGCACGGGGCGCCCACGGGTCGTAGTTCTGCCAGGGGAAAGGGAACGAGGGCGCACCGCTCCGGTCGGCGGGGCCGCCGGGCACCGGGGCGGCGGGCGGCGCGGACATCGCAGTCACGCCGGGCACGGGCGGGCCGGGCGGCGGCATGGGCGTGCCCGAGGGTGCGGGCGCGCTCTGCGGGGCGGCGGTCTGCGGGGAGGCCGCCGCCGGGTGCTGGACCGGTGGGGCGGGCGCCCAGGGGCCCGGTTCGCCGTAGGGCGGGGTGTTGTAGGGGTCGGGTTCGTGAAGGGGCTTGACGCGGCCGTCCAGGGCGTCGGGCGCCTCGCCGCCCTGCCGGGGGCCGCCGCCCCGCCGAGGGTCGAGGTGCTCGGCGGGACCTGCCTGCGCCGCACCGACGGTGACCGGGCGCTCCACCTCGGCGTCTCCGTCCGCGTCGACGGCACGGGGCTCCGCGACGGCACCGGCTCCGTCCCCGGTTTGGGCCGAGGCAGGGCGCTCCAGCTCGAAGTCGCCGCCGGCGTCGGCGTCGCCGGAAGGGCGTGCCCCGGCAGGGGCGGGCAGTTCGAAGTCGCCGCCCGACTGTCCGCCCGGTGCCGTACCGCCGCCCATCGGCCCCTCGGCCTCGGGTGCCGCCCCGGACTCGCTCGCCCTCTGCTCCGGTCCTCCCGCAGGGACCGGCTTGCCCTCGTTCATGGTCTCCCCACATCCGGCCGGCGGCACGGAGGCCGCCGTCGAGCTGTCGTTGCCGCGCCGGAAACGCTTGCGCGGGCGCGGGCACCACGGATTCAACCAGGTCCGCGCGCAACCGCGTAGCCGCTCAGTGGGCGGTGCTCGAGGAGGACGAGGAGGACGAGGGTGTGGGAGAAGGGGACGGCACCGGACGGGCCAACAGGCCGGGAGCCGTCAACTGCGGGGCGCTCGGCAGCGTGAACGGTCCGGCCTCGGTGAGCGGGCGTATGAGCGGGGACATCGCGGCAGCACCGGCCACCACGGGAGCGGTCAGCGCACGGATCTCCGAGACGTCCCGCATGCCGGGAGAGGGCAGTCCGGACAGCAGCGGCGCCGAGGACTCCGCGGGCACGACGGGCGTCCGCTCCAGCGCGCGCTGCCCGAGCAGGGCTTTGGTGGAACGCCGCCGCTGCGCATCGGGCGACGTGACACCACCGGTACCCGGTGAGCGCACCGGGGTCGCATTGCTGCCGGTACCGGGACCGCCGCGCGCCTCCACGCCGGTGTCACCGGCCACACCGGACACGCCGCCCAGCGTCAGTGCGGCCAGGGAAACGGCGCCCGCGGCGGCGAACGCGAACCACCGCCCACGGGACCCCGACCGCTCGCCCTCGGGCCGGCCGACGTGATGGATACGGAAGCCGCGGTCGTCGCGCAGGGCACGCTCCCCGGGGACGGCACGCTCCCCGGACGGCGACAGTGCCGTGGCGTGCGGGCCCGACGGGACGTAGCCGAAGGGCTCTCCCCTCACCCCGAAGACGCCGGACCGCTCGGGCAGCCCGGCACCGCTCTCGGGCCTTCTGCCGAATCCGCCGCCGAGCGGCGTGCCACCGCCGTCGACGTCACCTCCCATGGGCAGGCCCTGGAGGCGGGCCAGGAAGCTCTCGGAGGGAGGCGGCGGGGCCGCCTCGGCGAACACGTTCTTCAGCCGGCGCTGGGCGTCGGCCTCGGCCTTGCACTTCGCGCACGTGGCCAGATGGGCCAGCACGCGCTCGCGCATCTCATGACCGAGCTCTCCGTCCACCAAGGCGGAGAGACGGTCTCCCAGGTGCTGCTCTGCCGGTGTGGGGCGACGGGATCCACTCACGCGGTCGCGCCCCCTCCCCCCAGCGCGGGCACGCGGGGCACGAAGGAACGGCGCTCGGCCGTGCGGGACTGAGGCGCCCGGTGTGCGAGGGCCTTGCGCAGCTGGGAGCGGCCGCGGTGGATCCGGGAGCGGACCGTGCCGAGCTTGACGCCCAGGGTCGCGGCGATCTCCTCGTAGGACAGTCCCTCGATGTCGCACAGGACGACGGCCGCGCGGAACTCGGGCGCGAGCGTGTCCAGCGCCTGCTGGACGTCCGCGTCGAAGTGCGCGTCGTGCAGGACCTGCTGCGGCGTCGGCTCGCGGCTGGCCAGGCGCTCCGCCGCGTCCTCGCCGAGCGCGTCGAAGCGGATGCGCTGCTTGCGGCGGACCATGTCCAGGAAGAGGTTCGTGGTGATGCGGTGCAGCCAGCCCTCGAACGTGCCGGGCGTGTATGTCGACAGGGAGCGGAAGACCCGCACGAAGACCTCCTGGGTCAGGTCCTCGGCGTCGTGCTGGTTTCCGGTCAGGCGGTAGGCCAGCCGGTAGACCCGGCCGCTGTGCGTGCTGACGATCTCCTCCCAGGTGGGCGGAGTCCACGCCTGCGCGTCCGCGTCGGTGGCGAAGGTCGCGGTCTGCGCGGTGTCGGCAGCGTGGTGGTTGTCAGCGATGTCGGTCACGGATTTCGGCTCACCCGATGACCTGAGGAGGCGCCGTAGCACCCCTCCCCGATCCGCAGGCGCAGCCGCACCTCCCCTGTCAGCTCTGGTGGTGTCCAGTGGAGCCCCTACCATAGCCACCTCGCCCGTTAGCTCCGGATAAGCGGTTTTACGAGAATTTGATGCGCGCTCATACGGCTGCGTCAGCACTTGCTCGGCATCCGGCTCCACGCGTCCGCCCCCGGCCTTTTCCGCGCTCTCTTCCCACCCTCCTCAACGCCCGGTCCCATCTGCGGGTTCCCGCCGTCAACGGATACAGTCACGCCCAAGCAATCACGGGGACAGGAGAGGGTCATTACCGGCAACCGGCAGACGAGCTGGGCGTTCGCCGACGCCTATGTCGCCGAGGACGACGCGCTGCGCTGGGCCCGTGAACGGGCCCGTGAGGCAGGGCTGCGCTCGGTGTCGCCCGGCACGGGCGCTGCGCTGCGGTTGCTCGCCGCCACCGTGGACGCCAAGGCGGTGGCGGAGATCGGGACGGGGTGCGGTGTCTCCGGGATCCATCTGCTGCACGGCATGCGGCCGGACGGCGTGCTGACCACGGTGGACCCGGAGCCGGAGCACCAGCAGTTCGCCCGCCAGGCCTTCCGCGCCTCCGGCTTCGCCAGCAACCGGGCCCGCTTCATCCCGGGCCGCGCCCTGGAGGTGCTGCCGCGACTCGCGGACGCCGGCTACGACCTCGTCTTCTGCGACGGCGACCGGCTCGAGGTGCTCGACTACCTCGCTGAATCGTTGCGTCTGCTGCGTCCCGGCGGGCTCGTCGTCTTCGAGGGCGCCTTCGCCAGCGGCCGCACGGTCGGCTCGGGACCGCAGCCCACCGAGGTGCTGCGGCTGCGGGAGCTGCTGCGCACGGTGCGCGAGAGCACGGACCTCGTACCCTCGCTGCTCCCCGTGGGGGACGGACTCCTGTGCGCGGTCAGACGGTGAGCACCCTCTGGAAACGGCAATCCCCGGCACCGCGTACGATGCCGGGGCAGCTGAAAACCGCGGTCTGCCGCGTCAGCCGACGACCTTCTTGAGGGCGTCGCCGAGCGCGTCGGCCTCGTCCGGGGTCAGCTCGACGACGAGCCGACCGCCGCCTTCGAGCGGAACGCGCATGACGATGCCCCGCCCCTCCTTGGTCACCTCGAGCGGGCCGTCGCCCGTCCGCGGCTTCATGGCCGCCATGCTCGTTCCCCTTCCTGAAACCAGCTCATCGTCAGCCGACGGCCCCCTTGAAGGGCACGCGGTCCGTCACAGGACACGCGACACCGGCGTCGAACACATTGCTTCCAGGCCATTATCCCGCATCTCATGACCCGATGACCAACATCGGTCGGCATCGCTTGGGCAACACGCGCGAGCAAAACCACTCAATTCGGCGATGTGGCTGTGATACTTCGCCCCCGCACACACATCCGCGGACCGGATCCCGACGTGAATTCTTTGACGCAGGTCACACGTACGGTCCGTTCCGCGGCCGGTGATCTCGGCCATGCTGTCTTCGGACGCAGGCGTACCGACCGGTACGACCGAGCCGCGACACCGGAGGGGACCGCCATGGCCGACACCGTGCTCTACGAGGTGAGCGACGGACTCGCGACGATCACGCTGAACCGTCCCGAGGCGATGAACGCGCTGAACATCGCGACCAAGGTCGCCCTCCGGGACGCGGTGCGGTCCGCCGCTGACGACGGCTCCGTACGGGCGATCCTGCTCACCGCGGCCGGGGACCGGGCGTTCTGTGTGGGCCAGGACCTCAAGGAGCACATCGGGCTGCTGGCCGCCGACCGGGAGACCGGCTCGGGCCACACGATGAGCACGGTCCGGGAGCACTACAACCCGATCGTCCGGGCGCTGGCGGGCGCGCCCAAGCCGGTGGTGGCCGCGGTCAACGGGGTCGCTGCCGGGGCAGGATTCGGCTTCGCCCTGGCCGCGGACTACCGGATCGTGTCGGGCACCGCGTCCTTCAACACGTCCTTCGCCGGGGTCGCGCTGACCGCCGATTCGGGTGTCTCCTGGACGCTCCCCCGCGTGGTCGGCCCCGGACGCGCCGCCGATCTGCTCCTCTTCCCGCGGAGCATCGGCGCCCAGGAGGCGCTGGAGCTGGGCGTCGCGAACCGCGTCGTCCCCGCGGACGAACTGCGGGCCGAGGCGGAGAAGGTGGCCGTGGCGCTCGCCGAGGGGCCGACGACGGCGTACGCGGCGATCAAGGAGGCGGTGGCGTACGGGCTGACCCACTCCCTGGACGAGACCCTGGAGAAGGAGGACGAGCTGCAGACACGGGCGGGCTCGTCCGAGGACCACGCGATCGCGGTACAGGCGTTCGTGAACAAGGAGAAGCCGAAGTACCTGGGGCGCTAGGGGCTGCCGGGCGCCGCCCGCTGCCGGGAGTCAGTCGCCGCGGGCGGCGCAGTCCGTCAGGTGGTCGTTCACCAGGCCGCAGGCCTGCATCAGCGCGTACGCCGTGGTCGGGCCGACGAAGCGTATGCCGCGCTTCTTCAGCGCCCTGGAGAGCGCCGTCGACTCGTCGGTGACCGCGGGGACGTCGGCCGGGGTCTTCGGGGCGGGACGGGATGCCGGGTCGGGGGCGTACGACCAGATCAGCCCGTCCAGCTCGCCCGGCGACCACTCGGCCAGCACGCGCGCGTTGCCGAGCGTCGCCTCGATCTTGGCGCGGTTGCGGATGATGCCCGGGTCGGCGAGCAGGCGCTCCTGGTCGGCGTCCGTGAAGGCGGCCACCTCGGCGATGCGGAAGTCGGCGAAGGCGGCCCGGAAGCCCTCCCGGCGGCGCAGGATCGTGATCCACGACAGGCCCGACTGGAACGCCTCCAGGCACAACCGCTCGTACAGCGCGTCGTCGCCGCGGACGGGGCGGCCCCACTCCTGGTCGTGGTACGCCACGTAGTCCGCGGCGGACAGCGCCCAGGGGCAGCGCAGCAGGCCGTCGGGCGCCGCGATGGCCGCGCCGCTCACTGGGGGTCTCCTTCGGCCCGCTCGTCCCCGGACGGCCGGGCGGCTCGGGCGCCGGCGAGCGCGGCCTCCAGGTCGGCGATACGGGCGTCCCGCTCGGCGATCTCGGCGCCGAGGCGGCCGAGCGCGTCGTCCACGTCGGCCATGCGGTAGCCGCGCACGGCGAGCGGGAAGCGCAGGGCCTCCACGTCGTCGCGGCCGACGGCACGGTCCGGCGGAAGCGGGTCGTCGAACCGCTCCGGGGCCGCCTCCGGCAGGGGAGTGCTCTCGCCGCCGCCCACCACGGCCAGTGTCACCGCGGCGACCACTACGGCGAGCGCGACGACCAGGAACAAGAACATGAGCATCACTTACGTCCCCACGCTCGGTGCCGGCGCGCTGTGCGCCGACGCGGAAGTGCCGATGTCGAGTCTGTCTTTCTCTCTGGGTCAGATCGTGCCATGCGACGCTGACGATTAAGGTCGCAGGCTGCCGAGGAACGGGACGTACTGGGATGAGGTCACAGGGGATGCTCAGGCTGGGCAGGCGCGAATTCGGCGAGCACGAGCCGGTGATCATGGCGATCGTGAACCGGACCCCCGACTCCTTCTACGACCAGGGGGTCACCTTCCGCGAAGAGCCGGCCCTCGCGCGCGTGGAGCAGGCGGTCGCCGAGGGGGCCGCGATCATCGACATCGGCGGGGTGAAGGCCGGGCCGGGGGAAGAGGTCTCGGCCGAGGAGGAGGCGCGGCGGACGGTCGGTTTCGTCGCGGAGGTACGGCGGCGCTTCCCGGGCGTCGTGATCAGCGTGGACACCTGGCGGCACGAGGTGGGCGAGGCCGTGTGCGAGGCGGGCGCGGATCTGCTGAACGACGCGTGGGGCGGGGTCGATCCACGGCTCGCGGAGGTGGCGGCGCGGTACCGGGTGGGGCTGGTGTGCACGCACGCCGGGGGTGCACCGCCGCGGACACGGCCGCACCGGGTGTCGTACGACGACGTCATGGCCGACATTCTGAAGGTGACGGTGGGGCTGGCGGAGCGGGCGGTGGCTCTCGGGGTGCCGCAGGAGTCGGTCCTGATCGACCCCGGGCACGACTTCGGCAAGAACACACGGCACAGCCTGGAGGCTACGCGGCGGCTGGACGAGATGGTGGCCACGGGGTGGCCGGTGCTGGTGTCGCTGTCCAACAAGGACTTCGTCGGGGAGACGCTGGACAAGCCGGTCAGGGAACGGGTTCTGGGGACGTTGGCGACGACGGCGGTGTCCGCGTGGCTGGGGGCGCGGGTGTACCGGGTGCACGAGGTGGCCGAGACCCGGCAGGTGCTGGACATGGTGGCGTCGATCGCGGGCCACCGGCCGCCGGCGGTGGCCCGCCGGGGCCTGGCCTGACCGGGCCTACCCCCTCCGGGCTCCGGCCCCGCCGGGGTGCGCCCGGAAAGGGCGCGGGGAACCGCGCGACCGGCCACCGGCGTCCCGCAGCCGCACACCCGCCCGGTCCACCGCACGCTCGCGTCGGGAGGTGCCCGGCCCCCGGTGGGCCCGGTCGCCCCGGCTCAGGCTCGGCGCCTAGCGTCCCGCCTCCTTGGAGACCAGGGCCACCGCTTCCTCCACGTCGTCCGTGAGGTGGAACAGGAGCAGGTCCTTCTCCGAGGCCTTGCCCGTCGCCACCAGGGTGTTCCTGAGCCAGTCCACCAGGCCGCCCCAGTACGACGTGCCGTACAGCACGATCGGGAAGCGGGTCACCTTCTGGGTCTGGACCAGGGTCAGGGCTTCGAACATCTCGTCCAGCGTGCCGAGGCCGCCCGGCAGGACCACGAACCCCTGCGCGTACTTCACGAACATCATCTTGCGGACGAAGAAGTAGCGGAAGTTCAGGCCGATGTCGACGTAAGGGTTCAGCCCCTGCTCGAACGGCAGCTCGATGCCGAGACCGACCGAGATCCCCTTCGCCTCACAGGCCCCCTTGTTCGCCGCCTCCATCGCGCCCGGGCCACCACCGGTGATCACCGCCCAGCCCGCCTCCACCAGGCCGCGCCCGAGCCGTACGCCCGCGTCGTACTCCGGCGAGTCCACCGGGGTCCGCGCCGAGCCGAACACGCTGATCGCGGGCGGGAGTTCGGCCAGTGTGCCGAAGCCCTCGATGAACTCCGACTGGATGCGCAGCACACGCCACGGGTCCGTGTGGACCCAGTCCGTGGGGGCGCGCTCGTCCAGCAGCCGCTGGTCGGTGGTGCTCCTCGTCACCTGGCCCCGTCTGCGCAGCACCGGACCGAGCCGCTGCTCGTCCGGCGGGATCTTCTTCCCCTCGGGGTTGCCGGTAGGCATGTGCGCTCCCTCCGCTCGGGGATGGTTCCACCCCAGCGTAGATCCGCACGGGTTACGGAGGGGGGACGTGCGCATGTCCGGCTCGGACCGCCGTCCCCCACGTCCGGCGGCAGGTCAGGACGTCAGCCAGGACCGCAGGCGCTCCTCCGCCGTGAGGACCTTCGCCGTCTCCACCCGCTCGTCCCGCTTGTGCGCCAAGAGCGGGTTGCCCGGACCGTAGTTGACCGCCGGGACGCCGAGCGCGCTGAAGCGGGCGACGTCCGTCCAGCCGTACTTGGGCATCGGGGTGCCGCCGACCGCCTCGATGAACGCCACCGCGGCCGGGTGCGACAGCCCCGGCAGGGCGCCGCCGCTGAGGTCGACCACCTCGAACTCCTCCACGCCGCAGTCCGCGAACACCTCACGGACGTGCGCGACCGCCTCCTCCTCGCTGCGGTCCGGCGCGTACCGGAAGTTGACCGTCACGACGCATTCGTCGGGGATCACGTTCCCGGCCACCCCGCCGGAGATGCCGACCGCGTTCAGGCCCTCCCGGTACTCCAGGCCGTCGATCACCGGGTGGCGCGGTTCGTAGGCCGCCAGGCGGGCCAGGACCGGGGCCGCCGCGTGGATCGCGTTGGAGCCCATCCAGCCGCGCGCCGAGTGGGCCCGCTCGCCCCTGGTCCTCAGCCGCACCCGCAGCGTGCCCTGGCAGCCGCCCTCGACCTGGCCGTCGGAGGGCTCGAGCAGCACCGCGAAGTCGCCCTCCAGCCACTCGGGGTGGGCTTCGGACACGTGCTTCAGACCGTTCAGGTGTGCGTCGACCTCTTCGTTGTCGTAGAAGACGAACGTCAGGTCGCGGTTGGGCTCGGGGACCGTCGCCGCGATACGGAGCTGGACGGCGACGCCCGACTTCATGTCGCAGGTGCCGCAGCCCCACAGCACGCCGTCCGCGTCCAGGCGGGAGGGCACGTTGTCCGCGATCGGGACCGTGTCGATGTGGCCCGCCAGGATGACGCGCTGCGGCCGCCCCAGGTCCGTCCGGGCCACCACGTTGTTGCCGTACCGGTCGACCCTCAGGTGCGGCAGGGCGCGCAGCGCCGCCTCGACGGCGTCCGCGAGGGGCTTCTCGGTGCCGCTCTCGGAGGGGAAGTCGACGAGCCGCGCGGTGAGCCGGGCGGCGTCCAGCGTGAGGTCAAGCGGGGTATCGGCCATGTCCTCGACCCTAGCGCGCCCCGACGGCGCGCACCTGTCCCAGGAGTTGTCCACAGCGCCGGACAACCCGCTGTTCACCTCCAGTACCTTGTACGGCGTGTCAGAGCCGTCCCCTCCTTCCGTGCGACGTGGCCGCCTCCTCCGTTTCGGGGCGGCCGTCGTGGTCCTGCTCGCCCTCGCGGGCTATCTCGTCGTCCAGTACCTCACCGGTTCGGCGGCGCCGAGGTGCCGGGTCGTCTCCGGAAGGGACGACGGCGCCTCGTACGAGTTCACTCCGGAGCAGGCGGTCAACGCGGCGACGATCGCCGCCGTGGGCACCACCCGCGGCATGCCGGAGCGCGCGGTGACGATCGCGCTCGCGACCGCCCTGCAGGAGTCGGGCCTGCGCAACGTCGAGCACGGCGACCGGGATTCGCTCGGCCTGTTCCAGCAGCGTCCGTCCCAGGGCTGGGGCACCAGGAAGCAGATCATGGACCCGACGTACGCGGCGGGCGTGTTCTACGAGCACCTGGCCCGGGTGCAGGACTACACGAGTCTGCCGCTGACGGTCGCCGCGCAGCGGGTGCAGCGCAGCGGCTTTCCGGAGGCGTACGCGAAGCACGAGCCGGACGCCATACTGCTCGCCGCCGCGCTGACCGGCCGCGCGGCGGGCACGCTGACCTGCCAGGGGCGCCCCGCGCCGACGGCGACCGGCGGCCCGGACGCGGTACGGGCCGCGCTGGTCCGGGACTTCGGGCGCGACGTGCTCCAGACGGCCGGCGCGGAGGTGGTCCCCCGGCGCTCGTCGCCGTCCCCCGCGGCCTCGCCGGCACCGGCCGCCGACGACGCGGTGACGATCCCGGTGCCGAAGAGGTCCACCGCTTCGGGGACCGCCCGTGAGCGCGGCTGGGAACTGGCGCACTGGGCCGTGGCCAACTCCACGGCGCTGCACATCGCGCGCGTCTCCTTCGCGGGCCGTGAGTGGTCGCGTGGAGGCTTCGCCGACGAGTGGCGTGCGACCGGCTCCGGTGACGGGGAGACGTCGGCCGCCGAAGTCCGCATCGTCACCGGGGAGTAGCCCGGCCAGCCGTACGAGTTCTCACTCCTGCGGGTAATGCGCGGCGCGCCTCGTCGACGGGGCGCGCCGTTTGTTGCGCGGCCACCGGTGTATGTGACGGGCCCCGTGCGAACAAAGGGCTGTAAGGATTCAGCAGGCTTTCCGGCCGGTTGCCGTTTGCCCGATTTCATCCCCACCTGATAATGCGACGCATTGCCAACTCTTTACATTGGCCCACCGCAACCTTCGCGGCCTTCGAGCGGTAGTCACTGCGTCCGAGCCCGGAACGATGAACAGCCGAATCGGCCGAACTCCCGGGCGCGGTCGAACACTTCACCGTTCTCTTCCGTCTAAGGAGCATCATGTCCCTCCCCCTGACCCACCGGATCGCCCGTGCCGCGCTGCTGATCGCAGCGGGAGCGGCGCCCGTGGTCGGTGCGGCCGGCTCCGCCAGCGCGGCGACGACCGATCTGCCGGCCGCCCCGAACCTCGGTGGGCTGACCGCTCTGGACACCGCGCAGGCCGGCACCGCCGTCGACGGCGCGGCCCAGAAGGCCGACGGTGCGGCACAGCAGGTCACCGGGATCGCGGGTGACACCGGCGGCCACGCGGTGAAGGCAGGCAGCCAGGCGGCCAGGAAGGCGGTGCCGGCGGTGAGCCGGACCGGCGGAAGGCTCGTCGGGACGGCGACGCCGGTCGCGCAGAAGGCGGCCGGGGACGCGGCGGGGCAGGCCGGCGGGCTGCTCGGGGGCGCGACCAAGGGCGGGCTGCCGAAGGGGCTGCCGCTGGGCGGCTGACGCCTCCGGCGGTGGTACGGCTGAGGGTCCGGGGAGGCTTCCCCGGACCCTCCGTCTGTTGCAGTCGAACTTGGCCGAAACCGTGCCCGGCAGCTGTGGACCGCGCCCACGGCGTTGCGTCACGCCAGGCGATCCACCGCTGCCCGTACCCTCTCGTCCGTCGCCGTCAGGGCCACCCGTACGAACTTCTCGCCCGCCTCGCCGTAGAAGTCGCCCGGCGCCACCAGGATGCCCCGGTCGGCCAGATGCGCGACCGTTTCCCAGCAGGACTCGTCGCGGGTCGACCACAGATACAGGCTCGCCTCGCTGTGCTCGATCCGGAAGCCGTGCTTCAGGAGGGCGTCGCGCAGGGCCGTACGCCGGGCCGCGTAGCGCTCACGCTGTTCGCGGACGTGCGTGTCGTCGCCCAGCGCGGCCACCACGGCCGCCTGCGTCGGCGCCGACGTCATCATGCCGCCGTGCTTGCGGATCTCCAGGAGCGGGCCGAGGACCGCCGGGTCGCCGGCCAGGAAGGCCGCGCGGTAGCCCGCCAGGTTGGACCGCTTGGAGAGGGAGTGGACCGACACGATGCCGTCGTACGAGCCGCCGTTCACGTCCGGGTGGAGGACCGAGACGGGGTCGGCCTCCCAGCCCAGCTCGATGTAGCACTCGTCGGAGAACAGCAGTACGCCGTGCTCCCGGGCCCAGGCGACGATCCTCGTCAGTTCGTCCTTGCCCAGCACCTTGCCCGTCGGGTTGGACGGGGAGTTGAGCCAGAGGAGCTTGAGGTGCCCGGGGTCCAGCTCCGTCGGGTCGTCGTAGGCCACATGGTCCGCGCGGGCCAGACGGGCGCCGACCTCGTACGTGGGGTAGGCCAGCCGCGGGTGGGCGACCTTGTCGCCGGGGCCGAGACCCAGCTGGGTCGGGAGCCAGGCCACCAGCTCCTTGGAGCCGACCACCGGCAGGACGTGGCGGTGGGTGACGCCGCGGGCACCGAGGCGGCGCTCCACCCAGCCCGTGATCGCGTCCCGCAGCTCGGGCGTGCCCCAGACGGTCGGGTAGCCCGGGGAGTCCGCCGCCGCGACCAGTGCCTTCTGGATCAGCTCGGGCACGGGGTCGACCGGAGTGCCGACCGACAGGTCGACGATCCCGTCGGGGTGCGCGGCGGCCGTCTTCTTGTACGGCTCGAGCTTGTCCCAGGGAAACGCGGGAAGGAGGTCGAGAAGCGACCCCTTGGAAGGGCGGTCGCGGCCGACGGGAGGGCGGTCGGAGACTGCGGACACGGGGATCGGCTCACTTTCTGGTGCGACGGGTGCCCCCGTACGAGCGTACGGGGGTCAAACGCCTCGGTCCCGTGCGGCGCCGGGCGGGCACCGTACGGGACCGATTCGACCGGCCTCCGGGCCGCTTACTGGTTCATCGGGGGCAGCGCCGCGATGAAGGGGTGGTCACGCTCGATCAGCCCCAGCTTGCTGGCGCCGCCCGGCGAGCCGAGCTCGTCGAAGAACTCGACGTTCGCCTTGTAGTAGTCCTTCCACTCCTCGGGAGTGTCGTCCTCGTAGAAGATCGCCTCCACCGGGCAGACCGGTTCACAGGCCCCACAGTCGACGCATTCGTCCGGGTGGATGTACAAGGACCGCTGGCCCTCGTAGATGCAGTCGACCGGGCACTCCTCGATGCACGCCTTGTCCTTGACGTCGACACAAGGCTCTGCGATGACGTAGGTCACGCTGTCGTTCCTCCTCGGTAGGGCGCTGGCGGGCCTCCTCAGGCTCCGCCGCCTGGCGCGCGGGAGCGCGGCGTCGTCGATGCCCGCACCTAGTATCTCCGTTCCGGGGCATGATCCGAACAGGAGGGGTGAACTGACCTGTGGAAATATCTGCGGGCGGACGGCTCGAGATCCGTATCACCACTGCTGACGTGGGAAAACGCGTCTCGGTACGGCGGTGGAACGAATGTGCCGCCGAGGGTGAGAGGTTCACCGACACGGTCGGGGTTCTCACATCATGGGACGACGGTGTGCTGCTGATCACACGGCGGAACGGTCAGGGCGTCCGGATCGCGGAATCCTCGCTGGTCGCGGGAAAGGTCGTCCCGGCGGCTCCGGCGCGACGCAGGGGCCCGGCGGCCTCGTACGAGGAGCTGGCACCGATCTCCGCCCGGGCCTGGCAGCCGGTGGAGCGGGAGCGGCTCGGTGAGTGGGAGTTGCGCGCGGCAGTGCAGGAGGTGCCGCGGCACGGGGCTCCCGCCAGGCGTTCAGCTCCGGGGGAGCGTCCGCAGGGGGCGGCGGTCGGGCGACGGGAGGGCTTCACCCGCCGCGCCAACTCGGTGCTGCCCCTCGGCGACCCCGGGCTGCCGCTGGACGGGGCGCTGGCGGCCGTACGGCGCTGGTACGCGGCCCGTGGCCTGCCCGCCCGCATACAGCTCGCCACCGGGGCCGAGGGCACCCAGGAGCTGCTGTGCGCGGAGCTCGAGGCGCGCGGGTGGACGCGGGAGGTGACCGCAGAACTGTGGACCGCGGCTCTGGCACCCCTCGCGGACCGCGAGGCGCCCGGTGTCCGGCTGTCCCGTACGGCCGACGCGGCCTGGCTCGGCCGTTACCGGCGCAAGGGGCTGAGCGAGGTGGCCCTGAAAGTGCTGGGCAGCGGACCCTCGGTGTGGTTCGCGACGGTGCCGGGAGCTCAGGGCGCCCCTCCCGCGGCGATCGGGCGGTGCGTGGTGGACGGGCGGTGGGCCGGTTTCGCGGCCGTCGAGGTCGACCCGGAGCAGCGCCGGCGGGGCCTGGCCACCACCGTGATGGCCGCGCTGGCCCGGCAGGCCCTGGCCGAGGGCGCCTCGGCGGCCTGGCTCCAGGTGGAGACGGACAACGAGGGTGCGCGGGCCCTGTACGCGGGACTGGGCTTCGGGGCGCATCATGCATATCACCACTACCGGGAGCCGGAGGGCTCCCGCGGACCGGTGGCGTGAGAGGGTTCGAGATCGTGACGCGTGGCCCCCGTCCCCCTCAGCCGGAGCGGGCCGCCGAGGTGCGGCGGCGGTTCGGCGAGGAGGCACGGTCCGAGCGGCCCGATCTCGCGACGCTGTGTCTGCTCGTGGGCGCGGCGGCGGACGGCGGGCTGGACGAGGCCGCGATCGACGCCGCGCAGATCGAGCTGGACCGGCTGGCCGGGCTGGTGCCGTTCCGGCCGGACGGCCCGCGGGCCTGGGCCGAGGCGCTGGCGGACGTCCTCGGGGGCCGCCTCGGGTTCCGCGGCTCCGCGGCGGACTACGAGCGCCTGGAATCGTCGTTGCTGCACGCGGTGCTGCGGCGGCGGCGCGGGCTGCCGATCCTGCTGTCGGTCGTGTGGATCGAGGTGGCGCGGCGGGCGGGCGCGCCCGTGTACGGGGTCGCGCTGCCCGGGCACTTCGTCGTCGGGTTCGGGCCGCCGGAGGAACAGGTGCTGGCCGATCCCTTCGACGGGGGCCGGGTGCTGACCGGAGGTGACGCGGAGACGCTGGTCGCCGGGGCGACGGGGGCGCCGCTCGATCCCTCGATGCTCGCTCCCGCCGATCCGCTGGATGTCGTGCTGCGGGTGCTGAACAACGTCCGGGCGTGGGCCGCGGCGCGGCCCGAGCGATCGGACGTGGCCCTGTGGGCGGTGGAGTTGTCGTTGCTGGTGCCCTCGCATCCGGCTCGGTTGCGGTACGAGCACGCGCAGCTTCTGGTGCAGCGGGGGGAGTTCCTGCGGGGGGCCGCCGAGTTGGACGCCTATGCCGAGGTGGTGTCCGCGGTGGACGAGACGGCCGCGGAGCGGGTGCGGGAGCAGGCTCGGGCGGCGCGGGCCATGCTCAACTGAGGTTCGCCCACCGGGGAACTACAGCCAGCCCTTCTCCCGGGCCATCCGCACGGCCTCCGCCCTGTTCCTCACCGCCAGCTTCTGTATGGCGGTGGACAGGTAGTTGCGGACCGTCCCCTGGGACAGGTGGAGCGTCGCCGCCAGTTCGGCGTTCGTCGCGCCGTTCGCGGCCGCGCGCAGGACCTCGCGTTCGCGCTCGGTCAGCGGGTTGGCACCGTCGGCCAGGGCGGCCGCCGCCAGGGTGGGGTCGATGACCCGTTCGCCGGCGAGCACCTTCCGTACCGCCTGGGCGAGTTGTGCGGCGGGGGCGTCCTTCACCAGGAAGGCGACGGCGCCCGCTTCCATCGCGGAGCGCAGATAGCCGGGGCGGCCGAAGGTCGTCAGCACGACCACCTTCAGCGCCGGCAGTTCGCGGTGCAGCTGGGCCGCGGCCTCGATCCCGGTGGCACCGGGCATCTCGATGTCCAGCAGCGCCACGTCCACCTCGTGGGCGCGCGCCGCCGCCAGCACCTCGTCACCGCGGGCGACCTGGGCGACGACCTCGATGTCCTCCTCCAGGCCGAGCAGCGCGGCCAGCGCCTCGCGGACCATCGACTGGTCCTCGGCGAGCAGGACCTTGATCGTACGGCTCATGACCCGGATCCTACGCGGGCCGCGGCACCCACGGGCACGCGCGCCACCAGCCGGAAACCATGCCGGACGCGCCCCGCCTCCAGTGTGCCGCCGACCTTCTCCAGACGCTCGGTGAGACCCGTCAGGCCGTTGCCCGGGCCGTTGCCGACCCCGCCCGGGCCGCCCGGGCCGTCGTCCTCGACGGAGAGTTCCAGCATCGGCCCGTCGAGGGTCTGCCGTTGCAGCACCTCCACCGTGCAGCGGCCGGCGCCGCTGTGCCGTACGACGTTGGTGACCGCCTCGCGCAGCGCCCAGGCGAGGACCGACTCGTGCTCCTCGTCGACCCGGGCGAGGTCCGGTTCCGTGGGCACGTCCGCGGTGACCCCGGCCGCCGTCAGGGCGACCTGGGCGCCCGCGAGTTCCGCGGACAGACGCGGGCGCCGGTAGCCGGTGACCGCCTCGCGCACGTCGACGAGGGCCTGGCGGCTGACCCGTTCGATGTCGGCGACCTGCTGGGCCGCCTTCTCGGGGTGGTCGGGGAGCATACGGCCGGCCAGCTCGCTCTTCAGCGTGATCAGGGAGAGCGAGTGACCCAGCAGGTCGTGCAGATCGCGGGCCAGGCGCAGCCGTTCCTCGTTGGCGGCGAGCTGGGCGACGGTGGCGCGGGCCTTGCGCAGCTCGATCGTCGTGCGTACGAGCTGGCCGACGCCCGTCATCGCGTATCCGATGAGCACCACCAGGAGCAGCAGGTTCTCCACCTCGTCCGCCGCGGCGCCCTGGACGCCGACCAGGGCCACCATGGCGGCCGTCGCGGGGATCGCCCAGTACGCCGCCCGCAGCGGGAGCGTCGCTCCGCAGGCCACGGAGACGTAGACGAACAGGCCCAGCCAGTGCGACGGGCCGAGCGTGAGGTTCAGCAGCGCGGCGAGTGCGGCGAGCGCGGCGAGTATCCCGACGACGAACCGCTGCGCGTACGGCCTGCCGATGTTCCGGAAGACCAGCGACAGATACACCCCGACGAAGGCCGCGAGGCCCAGCCAGCCCGCCACGGTGCCGCCGGTGGTGTGGCGGCCGGAGGCGAGGTCCTGGACCGGCGAGCTCAAGAAGACGAGCCAGATGCCGATCCACAGGGCCTTGCGCAGCAGTTCGCGCCGGTTGCGGGGCGGCTGGCCCATGCGCATCAGCCGCTCCTCGTTCGAACGCCGGTCTTCCGTCATGGCACTCACGCCTTCAGCGTGTCCTTCCGGTACAGCCAGGCCGCGCCGCCCGCGAACAGGAGGAAGAAGGCGACGAGGATGGCGATGTCCTGGGCGTGCGGGGCCTGGCTCTGTTCGATCGCCCGGCCCAGGCCTGCGTACGCGTGGGTGGGCAGCCACTCGGCGATGTCCTGCAACCACTGCGGGAAGGCCGTCGACGGCATCCACAGACCGCCGAGTATGGACAGCCCGAAGTAGATGATCATCGTGATCGGCCGGACCGCGTCACCGCTGGCGAGGTAGCCGATGGCGACGCCGAGCGCGGCGAAGACGAGGCTGCCGGCCCAGATGGCCCCGGTGAGGGCGAACCACTGCCAGGCGTCCAGCCGTACGTGCTTCACGGCCGCGGCGACCGCGAAGACGACGACGATGGACGGCAGGCTGACGACGGCGGCACTGGCCGTCTTGGCGAGGACGTAGCCGCGCCCCGGCAGGGTGGTCAGCCGCAGCTGCCGTACCCAGCCGCTCTCCCGCTCCTTGGCGATGCGCTCGCTGTTGCCCATCAGGACGGCGGTCAGGGCGCCGAAGGAGGCCATGGACACCATCGCGTAGGCCGCGACGGTGAGCCCGGTGCCGTCGACCCTGGTGTTGCTGCCGGCGCTGCCCGCGACGAGCAGGAAGATCGCTGACGGGTAGATCACCGAGAAGAACAGGAACTTGCGGTTGCGCAGGGCGCGGGTGAGTTCCAGCCTGATGAGCGAGATCATGACTGCTTGGCCTCCTCGGCCTCGGTGATCGCGACGAACGCCTGCTCGAGCCCGAGCCCGGCGACTTCGAGGTTGCGGGGGTAGACGCCGAGCCCGTAGAGGGCGTGGACGGTCGCGTCGGCGTCGGAGGACTGGATGCGTACGGTCTGCCCGGAGATGTCTACGGCGGTCAGGAAGGGCAGCGCGCGCAGCGGGGCCTCGTCGATGGGGCCTTCCAGATCGAAACGGACACGGCGGGCGCCGGCCTTGGCCTTGATCTCGGCGGCGGTGCCGTCGGCGAGGAGCCGCCCTCGGTGCAGCACGAGCACCCGGTCCGCGATCGCGTCGGCCTCTTCCAGGTAGTGCGTGGCGAACAGGACCGTACGCCCCTGGTCCGCCTGCTCCCGCATGGTGGCCCAGAAGGCCTGGCGGGCGGAGACGTCCATGCCGGTGGTCGGCTCGTCGAGCACGATCAGGTCGCTGTCGCCCGCGGTGGCGAGGGCGAAGCGGACGCGCTGGGCCTGGCCGCCGGAGAGCTTGTTCACCTTGCGGTCGGCGATCTGCGTGATGCCCGCGCGGGCGAGGACGTCGGGGACCTTGTACGGCCTCGGGTGCAGATCGCAGCCGAGCTTGACCAGTTCGGCGACCGTGACCTCGTCCATCAGGCCACCGCTCTGCAGCATGGCGCCCACGCGCCCGGCGACGATGGCCTCACGGGGGCTGGTCCCGAACACGCGCACGGAGCCGCTGTCGGCCGGCTTGAGCCCGAGGAGCAGGTCGAGGGTGGTCGACTTGCCGGCGCCGTTGGGCCCCAGCAGGGCCACGGTCTCGCCCGGGTGCAGCTCGAGCGACAAGCCGTCCACGGCCCGTACGGCCCCGTAGGCCTTGGTCACCTGATCGAACCCGACCACCGCGTCGGTGGCCACCACTGTCGTCGTCATGGAGCCATCGTCCCGGGAGCCGGGGTTCCCATGGCAGTGGCAGGTGTCGTCACTCGCGCATGACAGATGTCATGGCCGGCGGCATGTCCTGGGGGCGTCCGTGAGCACCGGGCGCCCCCGGGTGCGGTGCCGTCAGCTCGGGTTCGTGTGGATGACCGCGACGCGGTCGGTCCTGCTCAGCAGGGCCTGGCGCAGGGCGACGTAGACGTCCTGGGGTGTCACCGGCGTCTTCTGGCCGTTGCCCCGGGTGATGAGCACGCCGTCGAACGTCTGGCCGTAGAGCGTCTTCAGGGCGGCCAGGTCGGGCTTGTCGACCAGCTTGCCGTTGACCGCCGCCACCCCGAGGAACTTCCACAGCGACTTCTGCGGACTCATCGCGATCGAGTGCGCGGCCGCCTTCACCGTCACGTTCGCGGACATCGCCGGCTCCGCGAACTCCTTCATCTCCCGGTCGACCTCGGCGTTCGTGATGGTCGGCTGCCGGGTCGTGGTGGCCACCCGCACCGGTGTGCCGGAACCGGTCTCCACCTGGGTGCGGTACGCCTCCTCGACGGCCGCGACGGACGCGGACACGTCGATTCCCTTGCCCGCCTTGCCGTACACGGGGACGGCCCGGCCGGACTCGAACCTGATCGTGCCCTCGACCATCGACCCGGAGCCGCCCGCGACGCGACGCAGGGCGGCCTGCAGCTTCTCCTCGTCGACGGGCATGACGGGCTGGACCACGCGGTGCTGCCCGAACAGCGAGCCGATCACCGACACCGGGTTGTAGTCGCTCTTCGCGGCGGCGGCGACGGTGGCCTTGCTGTCGACCTGCAGGCCGGCCTGGTCGGGCCTGAGGGGGACCGTCCTGCCGTCGACCGACAGCTGCAGCGGTTTGCCGGTACGGCTGCCCAGCGCGGTGTCGAGCTTCTCGACCGCCTCGTCGCGGGTGCTGCCGCCGATGTCGACGCCGAGCACGGTGGTGCCCTTGGGCACGTCGGAGTGGTTCATGAGCAGTCCGGCGCCGTAGCCGACACCGGCGACCAGCACCACGCCGCCGCCCAGGAGTACCAGCTTGCTGCGGCCCTTCTTCTTGGCCGGCTTCGCGGCGCCGGCCTTCTGCTGCTTCGGCGCGTCGGGCAGCTTCGGGGGCGTGTGCGGGGCCGGCGCCTCCGCCGGGGAGCCCGGGCCGAACGGGCCGGTCCGGTCGCCCGGCGGGACGACGGGGATGCCGCTGGTGACGGTGTGCCCGGAGACGTTGCCGCCGGGGGCGCCGAAGCCCCGGGGGCCCGGTTCGGCGGCGGGCTTCTGCGGGGTGAGGATCGCGGTGTCGTCGCTGAGCCCGCCGCCGGGGCCGCCCTGGCCCGCACCGGCTCCGTGGGCGCCGGGCACACCGGGGGCTCCCGGACCGAGCGGTCCGCCGGGGGTGCTCTGGATGCCGGGTGCCAGGAGGCCCGGGCCGCCGGGGCTCGTGCCGGGAGCGGCCAGGCCGGGGCCGCCGGGGCCCGAGGCGACCGTGCTGTCGCCGGTGACCGGGCCGCTGGTCGGGCCGGACGGGCCGCGCCGGCCCGGCTCGGAGAAGTACGGAAGGTCGTCGCGGCGGGACTCGGGGCTCTCGTCGGTGCCGATCACCGGGAAGGAGGCCGTGCTCGCCGCCACCGCGTCGGACACGTCGAACGAGCCGGTGCCGCCGCCGTGCCCCGGCGCGACAGGCCCGGCACTGGTGGCGCCCGGAAGCCCCGCGCCGTTGGTACCGCCCGGGCGCCTGCCGAAGGGGCCCGAGCCGCCCGCGCCCTCTCCGGGGCGTGCGCCCGGCACACCCGAAGCCCCGGGGCGCGCACCGCCCGCGCCGTTCGCACCCGGACCGCCTGGCCGCGTGCCGCCCGCGCCGGGACCACTCGGCGCACCGGTGCCGCCGAACGCCCCGTCAGTGCCGCGCGCTCCCGCGCCCGCACCCGTTCCGGTGCTCTCACCCGACGCCCCCGCGCCCGGCGCGCCACTGGCGCTTTGTATGCCCGACACCCCGGGCAGTCCCGCGCCGTTGGTCGACCCGCTGCCCGCCGCGCCCTTGGCCGCCGCGGGCTTGCGCGGCGCGAACCAGTCGCTCGCCGCCTGCTTGTCCTCGGCCTGCGCGGCGGGCTCGGCGGACGTGTCGAAGGGGCCGAGCGCGCTCACGGAGCCCGTCGCCCGGGTGTCGGGGCCCGCTTGGTCCGTCGCGCCGTCCGCGTCCGCGACGGGGGTGCGCACGACGACCGGCGGAATGGGCCGGGATCCGGGGATGTTGATCCGGATGCGGGTCGTCAGCGTGGTCTCGGTCCTGCGCTCCTCCGACGGCGAGGCCGAACGGCTCACGTCCACGCCGTCCTCGGCAGCCAGGGGGGTTCCGTACGGCGGCGTCCCCGACGGGTACGCGGCTGGCCCACGCCCGTTGGGTCCGGCGGACGAGCTGTCAGTTTCACGACTCAAGGCAGGTTCTCCCGGTTGGCTCCACCGCCTGTTTCGACCTCAACAGGTGGGGGTCCCCCCTGCTCGAGCGAAGCCGAGGGGGAGGCTCGGCGGCGCGCACCACCATACTGGCCGCTTGCCCCACGCAGACCGCGCCCGCGAGGGAAACCCACACGGGACCCCCACGTCGGCACCGTGTTTCCCGCGGGCATCCCATGACTCCCGGTGACGAAGTGGTACGTCACTTACCAAGTCGGGCGCCGGGACCACCGGGTTGCCGCCCCCGGGCGAAGGTGGCGCACATCACAGCCACGGCCATCCCTCCGAGCAGGAACAGATACGAGCCGGCGCCCGCACCGAACAGGAAGTCCCCCTCCGGGCGGCTGGCCGTGAGCAGCACGACGGCGATCATCCACCCGACGGCGGGCGCGAGAGCTCCCGTGCGGGCTCCGGTGGCCTGGGCGCCGCCCAGGAAGAGTCCGGCCGCGCCCGCGAGCGCGAGGAGCAGTCCGCCGGGGAACCATGCACCCTGCACCAGTCCGCCCGCCGCGCCGACGACCGCACCGAGCACCAGCAGCCCGAGGTAGGCGGCCGTCCGTCCGGCCGAGGGCAGGGTCAGGGGCTGTGCGAGTGCGCTCGGTTGTTTGCCCGGTGTCGTCATGGGGCCACTCCCTGGAACAGATCCGTCTCACGGGTCCCGGTGTGCTCCTGGCCCACCAACTCGTAGTACTCGGTGGTGAAGAGAGGTTGCGCCAGTGCGTTGGACAAGGCGAAGTACGGCTCGGCGACCTCGATCTGCGTGGCGTGCGCGCGCATCGCGGCGGCCTTCGCGGCAGCGAACCCGGTGCCGTTGATCTCGGTGGTGACCAGCGGGTCGTCGACGACCCCGGGGACGTCGTCGATGCCCGCGGTCTTGGCGAAGGGCGTCTTGTCGAGCTCCTCGGCGAGCCGGGCGAACGCGGCACGGGCGACCGAGCGCGGCACCCGGTTCCAGTAGATCTTGGCGATCCGCCAGGGCGCGCCGAGGTCCGGGCGGAAGGCGGGGTCGGCGGCCAGGTCGGCGGCGCGCATGGCGACGCGGTGGGCCTGGATGTGGTCGGGGTGGCCGTAGCCGCCGTCGGGGTCGTAGGTGACGAGGACCTGGGGGCGCACCTCCCGGACGACCGCCACGAGGTGGCCGGCCGCCTCGTCGAGGTCCGCGGACCAGAAGGAGCCCGGCCGGTGGTTCTGCTCGGCGCCCGTCATCCCGGAGTCGCGGTAGCGGCCGGGGCCGCCGAGGAAGCGGTGGTCGCCCACGCCGAGCTCGGCCATGGCGGCGGCCAGTTCGCCGACCCGGTGCGCGCCGAGGGTGTCGTCCCGGTCGGGCGCCAGGTGCGCGAGCTCCGGCGGGATGACCTCGCCCTCCTCGCCGAGGGTGCAGGTCACCAGCGTCACCCGGGCGCCCTCGGCCGCGTACCTGGCCATGGTCGCGCCGTTGTTGATCGACTCGTCGTCCGGGTGCGCGTGCACCAGGAGCAGACGCCGGTCGGGCAGATCCGTCATGGGACCACCCTACGAGTGCCCCGGCTCGGCGCCGGTGTCACCCCTGATGCTCCTCCTCGGCGCTTTCGCCCTTGTAACGCGGCAGACCTTCGGTCGAGACGGTCCAGTCGGCGATGGTGACGTCCTCGCCGTGGACGAAGCCCTTGCGGCGGCAGTTGCTCGGTGAGGCGGTGGGCCGGCAGGGCTGCGGGCCGGTGCAGTCCCTCGGGCGGCAGGTCGGCGGTCAGTGCCCGTCGTACGGCGGCGGGGCTGACCTCGCGCTCCGGCCAGGCGGCGACGTCGCGGGTCAGAACTTGATGCTGCCGATCATCCCCGCGATGTTCGTGGTCAGCTCGTGGATCGTGGGTGCCACCGTGGAGGAGGCGAGGTAGAAGCCGAGAAGCATGCACACGACCGCGTGACCCGCCTTCAGTCCGGACTTCTTGATCAGAAGGAAGACGACGATCGCCAGCAGCACCACCGCCGAAATCGAGAGTGCCACGGCGGCTCACCTCCAAAGATCCCAGGACGCGGGGGGGTTCGGACTATGGGGGCAGATAAATCCACACAACAGGCAGCACGTTCATACCCACTATGCGCTAGTGATCATAACTATCCGTACGTGCGCATCGATCGGCGCACGGCCGCACAAGGGGGCGCATGGCCAATATGGTCGAGGCATGACCACCGAGCCTGCTTCCTTCCCCCGACGGCACGCGCGGACCCAGCGGTTCACGCTCGGCGCTCCGCGTGCGTTCACCGTCGCGCCCGACGGTTCCCGTGTCGTGTTCCTGCGGTCCGCCTCCGGCACGGACCGCGCGCACCAGTTGTGGGTCCTCGATCTGGCGGACGGCGGGGAGCGCCCCGCGGCCGATCCGGGTGCGCTCCTCGGGGGCGCCGCAGAGAAGTTGCCGCCCGAGGAGCGCGCCCGCCGCGAGCGCAGCCGTGAGGGCGGCGCCGGCATCGTCGGGTACGCCACCGACGCGGCCGTGGAGTTGGCGTCTTTCGCCTTGTCAGGGCGGCTTTTCACGGCGGAGCTGCGGGCGGGCACGGCACGCGAACTGCCCGTCGCCGGGCCGGTGATCGACCCGCGCCCGGCTCCCGACGGCCGGCACATCGCCTATGTCCGCGGCGGCGCGCTGCGCGTGGTCGGCGCCGAGGGCGACGGGGACCGGGTGCTCGCGGAGCCGGAGGGGGAGTCGGTGACCTACGGCCTGGCCGAGTTCGTCGCGGCCGAGGAGATGACGCGTTCGCGGGGGTTCTGGTGGTCGCCGGATTCCGACCGGCTGCTCGTGTCGCGCGTGGACGACACGCCGGTGCGGCGGTGGTGGATCTCCGACCCGGCGCATCCCGACCGGGAGCCGCAGCGGGTTCCGTACCCGGCGGCGGGCACGGACAACGCGGACGTACGGCTGTTCGTCGTGTCCCTCGACGGGGCGCGCACGGAGGTCGTCTGGGACCGGAAACGCTACCCGTATCTGGCACGAGTGCACTGGTCAGCGGCGGGCGCACCGCTGATCCTGGTGCAGGCGCGGGACCAGCGCAGCCAGCTGTACCTGGCGGTGGACCCGGACACCGGGGGAACCCGGATGGTGCACGCCGATGAAGATCCATGTTGGCTGGAACTTTTCGCCGGTGTGCCGTGCTGGAGCCCCGCCGGGCAACTCGTCCGGGTCGCCGACGAAGGCGGCGCGCGGGTGCTCGCCGTCGGGGAACGACCCCTGACCGGACCGCAGTTGCACCTGCGCGCGGTGCTCGACGTCTCGGACGCGGATGTGCTGGTGGCCGCGTCGGCGGGCGAGGCCGCGACCGACCCGGAGGTCGGCGAGGTCCACGTCTACCGCGTGAACGAACTCGGCGTGGAGCGCGTGTCGCAAGAGCCCGGAGTGCACTCGGCGGTGCGCGCGGGGGGCGTGACCGTGCTCGTCTCCTCGGTCCTTCACCGCCCCGGCGTGCAGGTGCAGGTGCTGCACGACGGCAAGCGTCTGGCCACCGTGGCGTCACACGCGGAACACCCAGGTTTGTCCCCGCGCGTGCGACTGACCCAGGGGGGCGCACGCCGAATCCCATGCGCCGTGCTTATGCCCACGAACTACTCCGGTGACGCCTCCCTGCCCGTCCTCCTGGACCCCTACGGCGGCCCGCACGGACAGCGCGTGGTGGCCGCGCACAACCCGCACCTGACCTCGCAGTGGTTCGCCGACCAGGGCTTCGCGGTGATCGTCGCGGACGGGCGCGGCACTCCGGGCCGCTCCCCCGCCTGGGAGAAGGCGGTCAAGGACGACCTCGCGGCGGTCGTGCTCCAGGACCAGGTGGACGCGCTGCACGCCCTGGCCGGCGACTTCCCGCTCGATCTGTCCCGGGTCGCGATCCGCGGCTGGTCCTTCGGCGGCTATCTGGCGGCGCTGGCGGCGCTGCGCCGCCCGGACGTCTTCCACGCGGCCGTGGTGGGCGCTCCGGTGACCGATCTGCGGCTGTACGACACCCACTACCAGGAGCGCTATCTGGGGCACCCCGGCGAGCAGCCCGACGTCTACCGCCGCAACTCGCTCATCGACGACGCGGGCCTGGTGGACGCGGCGGAACCGGCCCGCCCGATGATGATCATCCACGGCCTCGCGGACGACAACGTGGTCGTGGCCCACTCCCTGCGCCTGTCCTCGGCCCTCCTGGCCGCGGGCCGCCCCCACGAGGTGCTGCCGCTGTCCGGGGTGACGCACATGACTCCCCAGGAAACGGTCGCGGAGAACCTCCTGCTCCTCCAGCGCGACTTCCTGCGCCGCGCGCTGAAGCCGAACTGAGCCGGGGCTGCACGGCGACGGGCCGGGACGACATGGCGCGTCCCGGCCCGTTTACGGCACCCGCACGGCCGTACGCTGTTCACTCTGGTGCGTCCGTATATCGGAATCGCGTCAGCCAAGTTGCCTGCGCGTTAACGCAGTTCGTGCGCGTTTGGGGAGTTATGGGGCTCCTCGGGCGGCTCCCCGGGCGGTTCCCCGCGGGGCTCCCCGGGCGGTTCCCCGCGGGGCTCCCCGGGCGGTTCCCCGCGGGGCTCCTCAGGCGGCACCACCCGCATCTCCTCCGCGAAGTGGCACGCCGAATCGTGCGCGGCCGGTCCCGTCGTCCCCCGGAACTCCTCCGGCACCGCGAGCGGCGGGACCTGGAGTGCGCACCGCTCCCGGGCCTTCCAGCAGCGCGTGCGGAACCGGCAGCCGGAGGGGATGTCCGCCGGGGACGGCACGTCACCGCTGAGAATGATCCGCTCCCGGCGCTCGCGGGCCGCCGGGTCGGGCACGGGCACCGCGGACAGCAGGGCCTGGGTGTAGGGGTGCGTGGGATGGTCGTAGATCTCCTCGTCGGTGCCGATCTCCACGATCTTCCCGAGGTACATCACCCCGACCCGGTCGGAGATGTGCCGCACGATCGACAGGTCGTGCGCGATGAAGACGTAACTCAGGCCGAACTCCTCCTGGAGCCGCGCCATCAGGTTGATCACCTGGGCCTGGACCGACACGTCGAGCGCGGAGACCGGCTCGTCCGCCACGATGATCTCCGGGCGCAGTGCCAGCCCCCGGGCGATGCCGACGCGCTGGCGCTGACCGCCGGAGAACTGGTGCGGGTAGCGGTTGATGTGCTCGGGGTTGAGCCCGACGACGTCCAGCAGTTCCCGGACCCGCCGCCGTCTGTCCCCCTTGGGCGCGACCTCGGGATGGATCTCGTACGGCTCCCCCACGATGTCGCCCACCGTCATACGGGGGTTGAGGGAGGTGTACGGGTCCTGGAAGACCATCTGGATGTTGCGCCGCACCGCCTTCAGCGCGCGCCCGGACAGCCGCGTGATGTCCTCGCCCCTGTACCGGATCGAACCGGCCGTCGGGGGCTCCAGGTTGACCAGCAGCCGGGCGAGCGTCGACTTGCCGCAGCCGGACTCCCCGACGATGCCGAGGGTTTCGCCGCGGCCGAGCGTGAAGTCGACGCCGTCGACCGCCCTGACCGCACCGATCTGCTTCTTGAAGAGGATGCCCCGGGTGAGCGGATAGTGCTTGACCAGTCCGCCGACCTCCAGGAGCGTCTCAGGACCGGCCATGCAGGCACTCCCTCCAGAAGTGGCAGGCGCTCCCCCGCCGCTCGTCCACCTCGTACAGCGGCGGATCATCGGTGCGGCACACGTCCCGGGCCAGGGGGCAGCGGGGGTGGAAGGGGCAGCCCGGCGGGATGTGCGTGAGGCTCGGCGGCAGGCCCTCGATGGCGTACAGCCGGCGGCCCTTGCGGTCGAGCCGCGGAATGGAGTCGAGCAGGCCCCTGGTGTAGGGGTGGGCGGGCGCCTTGTAGATGTCGTGCACCGGGGCGGACTCCACGATCCGGCCCGCGTACATGACGGCGATCCGGTCGGCGACGTCCGCGACGACACCGAGGTCGTGGGTGATGAGGACCAGCCCCATGCCGTACTCGCGCCGCAGTTCGGCCAGCAGGTCCATGACCTGGGCCTGCACGGTGACGTCGAGGGCGGTGGTGGGCTCGTCGGCGATGATCAGCGCGGGCTCCAGCGCCAGCGCCATGGCGATCATGACGCGCTGGCGCATGCCGCCGGAGAACTGGTGCGGATAGTCCCGCGCGCGCTGGCGGGCGGCCGGGATCCGTACCCGGTCCATCAGCTCGATCGCCCGGGCACGGGCCTCCCTGCGTGACGTTCCCCGGTGCACGACGAACATCTCGCCGAGCTGGTCACCCACCGTGAGGACGGGGTTCAGCGCGGAGAGGGCGTCCTGGAAGATCATGGCCATTCCGGCACCACGGATCCTGCGCCGCTCCTCCTCCTTGAGGGTGAGCAGGTCCCGCCCCTGGAAGAGGACGCGGCCACCGGTGATCCTGCCGGGCGGCGTGTCCAGGATGCCCATGACGGCCTGCGCGGTGACGGACTTGCCGGAGCCGGACTCGCCGAGCACGGCCAGCGTCTCCCCGGCGTCCACACTGCAACCGACCCCGTTGACGGCCCGGGCGATCCCCTCCCGGGTCCGAAACTCCACGTACAGGTCCCGCACTTCGAGCAGCACGGCCGTCACCTCAGCTTCGGGTCGAGGGCGTCGCGCACCGCGTCGCCGAGCATGATGAACGCCAGCACGGTGACCGCCAGGGCGCCGGAGGGCCACAGCAGCGCGTGCGGGGCGTTGCGGATGTACGGGGAGGCGGCGGAGATGTCGATCCCCCAGGACACGCTCGGCGGCTTCAGCCCGACGCCGAGGTACGACAGGGTGGCCTCCAGGGCGATGTAGGTGCCGAGCGCGATGGTCGCGACGACGATCACGGGGGCGACCGCGTTGGGCGCGATGTGCCGCAGCAGGATGCGGGTGTCGGAGGCGCCGAGGGCGCGGGCGGCCTGGACGTAGTCGTGCTGTTTGGCGGTGATGACCGCGCCGCGGGCGATCCGGGAGATCTGCGGCCAGCCGAGCAGCACGATGAACCCGACGACCGGCCAGACGGTGTTGCTGGTCACCACGGAGAGCAGGACGAGCCCGCCGAGGACGACCGGGATGGCGAAGAAGATGTCGGTGGCCCGGGACAGGATCGCGTCCCATCCGCCGCCGAAGTACCCGGCGAGCCCGCCGAGCACCGAGCCGAGGACGGCGACGCCGAGGGTGGCGCAGACACCGACCGTGACGGAGGTGCGGGCCCCGTAGACGGTCCGGGTGTACACGTCGCAGCCCTGGCCGTCGAATCCGAACGGATGCCCGGGCTGGGAGCCTTCCTGGGCCTTGGACAGCTCGCAGGTGAGGGGGTTGCCCGAGGCGATCAGGGACGGCCAGAGGGAGATCAGGACGAGGAAGAGGATCACCAGCGCGGAGAGGAGGAAGACCGGGTTGCGGCGCAGGTCGCGCCAGGCGTCGGACCAGAGGCTGCGCGGCCGGCCGGCCGGGCCCTCGGGTCCCCCCTCCAGGGTGGCCGCCTCACCGGCCGCGAGGTCCATGGCACCGCCCATGCCCGTCCCCGCGACGGCCCCTTTCCGCTCGTACCGTGGCTGCTCAGGCATAGCGGATCCTCGGGTCGAGCACGGCGTACAGGAGGTCGACGAGGAGGTTGGCGATCAGGAACACCAGCACGAGCACGGTCACGAAGCCGACGACCGTCTGGGTGTTCTGCCGCAGGATGCCCTGGTAGAGCTGGTAGCCGACGCCATGGATGTTGAAGATCCGCTCGGTGACGATGGCGCCGCCCATCAGGGCGCCGATGTCGGTGCCGATGAAGGTGACGACGGGGATGAGCGAGTTGCGCAGCAGATGCCGGGTGATCACGCGGCGGCGCGGCAGTCCCTTGGCGACGGCGGTGCGGACGTAGTCGGACCGTCGGTTCTCGGCCAGCGAGGTCCGGGTGAGCCGGGTGACATAGGCGAGGGAGACCGAGGCGAGGACGAGGCCGGGCACGATCAGCTCGCCGAGGGTGGCCGCCGGGGAGACGGACGGACTGGTCCAGCCCCACTTCACACCGAGCAGCAGCTGGAGCAGCAGACCGGTGACGAAGGTCGGCACGGAGATCACGACGAGGGTGAGCAGCAGGATGGTGGTGTCCACGGGGCGCCCGCGGCGCAGCCCGGTGACGACGCCCAGCGCGATCCCGATGACGACCTCGAAGACGATCGCGACGATCGTGAGCCGGATGGTGGGCGGGAAGGCGGTCGCCATCAGCTCGGTGACCTTCTGTCCGTTGAAGGCGGTGCCGAAGTCGCCGGTGAAGACGTTGCCCATGTAGGTCGCGTACTGCTGCCAGAGGGGCTTGTCGAGGCCGAACTCCCGGCGCAGCTGGGCGGCGGTGGCGGGGTCGCACTGCCGCTCGCCGCACAGGCCCGCGACGGGGTCGCCCATCACGTTGACCATCAGGAAGATGAGCAGGGTGGCGCCGAAGAAGACCGGGATCATCTGCAGCAGGCGCCGGACGACGTACCGTCCCATGGGGCCTCCGGGGGTGGCGGGCGGGCGTGCGGCTCAGCGGACCTGGATCTGGTCGTACACGGGGACGCTGAAGGGGTTGAGGGCCACGTTCGTGAGGCGCCGGGAGTAGCCGGCGCTGCCGTTCTGGTACCAGAGCGGGATGGCGGCCATGTTGTCCCGGACGACGCCCTCGGCCTGCTGGAACAGCCGCACGGCGGCGGCCTTGTCGCTCTCGGCGTTCGCCCGGTCGACGAGACGGTCGAAGTCCTTGTTCGACCACTTGCCGTCGTTGGAGGAGGCGTTCGTGTAGTAGAGCGGCTGGAGAAAGTCCTGGATGAGCGGATAGTCCATCTGCCAACCGGCGCGGAACGGCCCGGACATCTTGTGCTGCCCGATCCGGTTGCGGAAGTCGGCGAAGGTGCCGACCGGGTTGCCGACGCAGGCCCGGTCGTCGCCCAGAGCGTTGTTGACGGAGTTGCACACGGCGTCCACCCACTCCCGGTGCGAGCCGGAGTCCGCGTTGTAGGTGATCCGGACCTGTCCCCCGGGCAGTCCGCCGCCCTCCTGGATGAGCTTCTTCGCCCGGCCGGGGTCGTAGTGGCACGCGTCGCCGCACAGGCCTTTCCTGAAGCCGCCGTCGGTGCCGAGGACGGGTGAGGTCCAGTCACTGGCGGGGGTGCGGGTGTGGTGGAAGATCGTGTCGGTGATCTGGTTCCGGTTGATCGCCATGGACAGGCCCGTGCGGACCTTCTCCATCCCCGGTCTGCTCCAGCGCGGGTCGTAGTAGGGGAAGGCGAGGGTCTGGATGATGCCGGCCGGGGCGGTGATGTACCGGCCGCCGAGATCGGACCTCACGTTCCTCAGCTGCGAGGCGGGGACGTCGTCGATGAGGTCGAGGTTGCCGGCCAGCAGGTCGGTGTAGGCGGTGTTGCTGTCGGTGTAGACCTTCAGGTCCACGCCGTTGTTGCGGGCCTTGTCCGGGCCCGGGTAGGTGTCCCACTTCCGCAGGGACATCATGAAGCCCCGCGTGTAGGAGCGGACCTGGTACGGGCCGTTGCCGACGGGCTTCTTCAGCCAGTCGGCGTGGTGGTCGAAGAACGCCCGGGGCAGCGGGGCGAAGGCCACGTAGCCGAGGGTGTCCGGGAACGTGGAGAACTTCTGGCCGAGCCGGACGGTGAAGGTGCGCGGGCCGGTCACCCTCAGTCCCGAGAGGGTGTCGGCGGTCTGGGTGCCGGAGGCCGGGTGCACCTTGTCGTAGCCCTCGATGTACCCGAAGAAGTAGGCGTTCTTCTGGTTGTTCCTCAGGCTCGCGCCGTAGTTCCAGGCGTCGACGAAGGACCGGGCGGTGACCGGCTCCCCGTTGCTGAACCTCCAGCCGTCCTTGACGGTGACGGTGAAGTTCCGCGAGTCGGAGGTCTCGATCTTCTCGGCGAGCATGTTCTCGGCCGCGCCGGTCCTCGGGTTGTACCGCTTGAGACCCCGGAAGATCATGTCGAGCACCTTGCCGCCCTGGACCTCGTTGGTGTTGGCCGGCTCCAGCGGGTTCTGCGGATCGCCCCAGGAGGAGCTGAACACCCCGGGCGCGGTGCCGCCGCCGTCCGCGCCCCCGCCGCAGGCGGCCACCACGAGGACGGTCACCGCCGCCCACAGGGCGAGCCTGGCTCCGCGCATGGGGTGCCTCCTCGGGGTGGGGGCCTGCTAACGACATCGGAGCATCGCCCGTTACGGGTCAATAACAGAACAAAGAGTCCAACTCTCCGGCAATTCCACCCGAATGGCCGCCGCCCACGTGGAGCACGACACGGGTGCGCATGGCCGCCGCCGAGCGCCCGTGCCAGTCACGATCTGGCCGTCCTCGCCGAGACCTGCGACCGGCCGGCGGTGATGTACGCGGGACGGGGGGCGAGGAGGCACCGGCCCGTCAGCTCTACGAGGACGCCCGGCACCCCTGCGCCGCCGCCCTGTCCGCCGCCTTCCCGCGCATCGGCGACCCGGCCTCCCGCTACGCCCCGCGCGGCCTGGCGGGTGATCCTCCCGACCTCTCCGCCCTGCCGCCCGGCTGCTCCTTCCACCCGCGCTGCCCGGTGGCCCTGGAGACCTGCGCCGCCGAGGACCAGGAACTGCGGGACACCGGCCCGGGCCGCCGCGCGGCCTGCGCGCAAGTAGCCCCGGGGCCGGGCGGCGGCCGAGGAGGAAGACGCAAGGAGCGGCCCATGACGACCTCACCGACGGCAGCGCCTCTGCTGAGCGCGGAGGGACTGCACGTGGCCTTCCCCGGGCGCCACGGCGGTGCGCCGTCCCGGGTGGGAGACGGTGTGGACCTCGACGTCCGACCCGGGGAGATCGTGGCGCTGGTCGGCGAGTCCGGCTGCGGCAAGACGACGCCGGCCCACGCTCCTTGACCTGGTACCGCCGACGTCGGGAAGCCTCCGCTTCGCCGGACGGGCCGCTCGACCACTCCGCGCGGGGCTGAGGACGTACCGCAGACGCCTCCAGCCGGCGCTCCAGGACCCGAGCGCAGGTGGCGTGCCACGGGGCGCGGACGCAGGCGGGGTGTCAGCCGCGAGGCCCGCCCCGCCCTCACGGGTTGAGGTCGGGCACGCGGACCGGGCGTCCCTTCCAGCTTTCCGGGACCGGGCTACGGGTACGCACCCGTACCCGTGCGTCCTTCTGGCCGATCGCCCGGTAGCCCCGGCTTCCGGCCGGGGCCGAAAAGCCGGTTCCCGGCACCTGCGCGAGGTGCCGGGAACCCTTCGTTCAAGGAGAACTCACGCCGCGTGCACGACGTCCTTCTCCTCGGCGAAGTGGCACGCCGACTCGTGGGCCGCCGGGGAGTCGGCGTCCTTGAAGCGCTCCGGGATCGCCAGCAGGGGCTCCTCCTGGGCGCACCTGTCCTGGGCCTTCCAGCAGCGGGTGCGGAAACGGCACCCCGAGGGCGGGTTGGCCGGGGAGGGCACGTCGCCCGTCAGGATGATCCGCTCGCGGTGCTCACGGGCTTCCGGGTCCGGTACGGGGACCGCCGACAGCAGCGCCTGGGTGTAGGGGTGCGTCGGGTGCTCGTAGATCTGCTCGTCCGTACCGATCTCGGCCATCCTGCCGAGGTACATCACGCCCACGCGGTCCGAGATGTGCCGGACGATGGACAGGTCGTGCGCGATGAAGACGTAGGAGAGGTCGAACTCGTCCTGCAGTCGCTCCATCAGGTTGATGACCTGCGCCTGGACCGACACGTCCAGGGCGGAGACCGGCTCGTCGCAGATGATCACCTCGGGGTTCAGCGCGAGGCCGCGGGCGATGCCGATGCGCTGCCGCTGACCGCCCGAGAACTGGTGCGGGTAGCGGTTGATGTACTCGGGGTTGAGACCCACGACGTCCAGGAGTTCCTGCACCCTGCGGCGCCGGTCGCCCTTGGGGGCCACCTCGGGGTGGATGTCGAAGGGCTCGCCGATGATGTCGCCCACCGTCATACGGGGGTTGAGCGACGTGTACGGGTCCTGGAAGATCATCTGGATGTTGCGGCGGACGGCCTTCAGGGCCCTGCCGGACAGCTTGGTGATGTCCTGGCCCTTGTAGAAGATCTCACCGGCCGTCGCCCGCTCCAGGTTCATCACGAGCTTGGCCACCGTCGACTTGCCGCAGCCGGACTCGCCCACGATGCCCAGGGTCTCGCCCTGGTAGAGGTCGAAGGAGACACCGTCGACGGCCTTCACCGCGCCGATCTGACGCTTGATGACGATGCCCTGCGTGAGCGGGAAGTGCTTGACCAGGTTGCGCACCTGCAGGATCGGCTCGCCCCGGTCGAGCTGTGCGTCGAGGGCGGCGACCGTCTCCTCCTCGGAGTGCACGTCGGCGACCTCCACGGCGGAGACGTTCGGTGTCGCGTCCTGCGGCTCGCCGGCCTTGGTCGGCTCAGCCATGGATCGTCTCCTTCCAGAAGTGGCACGCGCTGGCGCGGCCGGGCAGTTCCGTTCCGTCCCGCTCGGTCACCGGGACCAGCGGCGGAAGCTCCGTGCGGCAGATGTCCTGCGCCTTCTCGCACCGCGGGTTGAAGGCGCAGCCGGAAGGCACCTTCAGCAGGTTGGGCGGAAGTCCCTTGATCGCGTAGAGGTCCTGGCCCTTCTGGTCCAGGCGCGGGATCGAGTCGAGCAGGCCCCGGGTGTAGGGATGGGCCGGGCGCTTGTACAGCTCGTGCACCGGCGCCGTCTCCACGATGCGGCCCGCGTACATCACCGCGATCTTGTCGGCGACGTCCGCGACGACCCCGAGGTCGTGGGTGATGAGGATCAGGCCCATGTGGTACTCGCGCTGCAGCTCCGCGAGCAGGTCCATGACCTGGGCCTGCACGGTCACGTCGAGGGCCGTGGTCGGCTCGTCGGCGATGATCAGGTCCGGCTCCAGGGCGAGCGCCATGGCGATCATGATGCGCTGGCGCATACCGCCCGAGAACTGGTGCGGGTAGTCGTTCACGCGCGCCGCGGCCGCCGGGATCTTCACCCGGTCCATCAGCTCGATGGCCTTGGCCTTGGCCTGCTTGCGGGAGAGCCCCTGGTGGACGCGGAACATCTCACCGAGCTGGAAACCCACGCTGAGTACGGGGTTGAGCGCGGAGAGCGCGTCCTGGAAGATCATCGCGATCCGCGCGCCGCGCAGCTTGCGCCGCTCCTCGGCGGACATCTTCAGCATGTCCTCGCCGTAGAAGAGGATCTCTCCCTGGGGGATGCGGGCCGGCGGCATGTCGAGGATGCCCATGATCGCCTGCGCGGTCACGGACTTGCCGGACCCGGACTCGCCGAGCACGGCCAGCGTCTCCCCGGAGTTCACCGAGTAGTTGACGCCGTTGACGGCTCGGACCACACCCTCACGGGTCTGGAACTCGACGCGCAGGTCCCGCACTTCGAGCAGCGGGCCGGTCTTCCCGGTGTCTCCGGGACGCGGAGCCGGGACGGCGTCCGTCGGTTGGATGGTGGTCACGTACGCCTCCCTCAGCGCATCTTGGGGTCGAAGGCGTCGCGGACGACGTCGCCGAGCATGATGAACGCCAGCACGGTGATGCTCAGGGCGCTGGCCGGGAACAGCAGCGCGTGCGGCGAGGTCAGGAACCTGTCCTGGGCGTCACTGATCATCAGACCCCAGGAGATGTTGGGGTACTGGATGCCGATGCCCAGGTAGGACAGGGCGGCCTCGGCGGCGATGTAGACACCGAGGTTCATCGTGGTGATGACGATGACGGGGGCGAGCGTGTTCGGCAGGATGTGCCGGAAAGCGATCCGCCCCGAGCCCGCGCCGAGCGCACGGGCGGCCATCACGTAGTCGTTGTACTTGTTCGAGATGACCTCGCCGCGCATGATCCGGAAGACCTGCGGCCAGCCGAGGATCGCCATGATGAACGACACCGTCCACACGTCGCCGCCGCCCCAGATCGACATGATCAGCAGACCGCCGACGATGAGCGGCAGGGCGGAGAAGACCTCGGTGATCCGGGACAGCACCGCGTCGGCCCAGCCGCCGAGCAGACCCGCCAGCATGCCCAGCAGGCCGCCGATCAGGGTGGTGGCGACGGTGGTCACCACACCGACGACGATCGAGTTGCGGGTGCCGTACACGGTCCGCGTGTAGATGTCGCAGCCCTGCACGTCGAAGCCGAACCAGTGCCCGGACGAGGGTCCGTTCATGGAGTTCTGCAGCTGGCAGAAGCCGTCCGAGAAGGGGGACCGCGCCGTGAACAGGCTGGGCGCCACCGCCAGCGCGAGCAGGCAGACGATGACGAAGGCGGTCACGAGGAACATGGGCCGCTTGCGCAGGTCCGCCCAGCCGTCCTTGAGCAGGCTGGCCTGACGCGCCGCCGCCTTCTCCTCGGCCTCGATCTCCTTGGCGAGGGAGGCCTCGTCGGTGGTGGGCCTCTCTATCGTCTTCTCACTCATAGCGGATCCTCGGGTCGAGCACGGCGTACATCAGGTCTACGAGGAGGTTGGCGGCCAGGTAGATCAGCACCAGCAGGGTCACCAGACCGACGACCACCGGCCGCTCGCGCAGATAGACGGACTGGGCCAGCTGGCCACCGATGCCCGGCATGTTGAACACGCGCTCGGTGATGATGGCGCCGCCCATCAGGGCGCCGAGGTCGAAGCCCAGGAAGGTGACGACCGGGATCAGGGAGTTGCGCATCGCGTGCAGGCCGATGACCCGCCGCCGCGGCAGACCCTTGGCGATCGCGGTGCGGACGTAGTCGGCCCGGATCGACTCCGTCAGACTCGTCCGTACCAGTCGCGCGATGTACGCCATCGAGGTCGAGGCGAGCACGATGGCCGGGAGGATGTAGCTCTGCGGCCAGCCCTTGTCGATGCCGGCGACCGGCGTGGCCTTGAGGTTCACTCCGAGCTCCAGCTGGAGCACGCTGCCGAGCACGAAGACCGGGATCGAGATCAGCACGAGCGTGGCGACCAGCACCACGTTGTCGAGGAACTTGCCCTTCTTCAGCGCGGACATGATGCCCGCCAGGATGCCGATGACGGCCTCGATGCCGAATGCCGTCAGACCCAGCTTGAGGGTGACCGGGAACCGCTCCGCGACGATGTCCGAGATGGCACGGCCGTTGTAGGTCTCACCGAGGTCGCCGGTGAAGACACCACTGATGTAGTGCCAGTACTGCTGGTACAGCGGCTCGTTGAGGTGGTAGTGCGCGCGGATGATCGCCGCGATGTTCGGGTCGGCGCGCTTGTCGCCGGCCAGTGCCTGGATCGGGTCGCCGGGCAGCGCGAAGACCAGGCAGAAGATGATGAACGTGACGCCTATCACCACAGGGATCACCTGCAGGAGGCGGCGCACGACGTATCGGCCCATGGGTGCTCCAGAGGGGGGTGCTCGATCCGCCCGTGGCCGGGGCGGCGGCACTGTCGGACGGGAGACGGCAGAAGGGGGTGAGCAGGGGAAGACGTCCGTCCCCCCTGCTCACCCTCCTGTCCGCTGTGTCGGGACTGCTCAGACCGGCCTCAGCCGAGCTTGACCGTGTCCCACAGGACCTGGTGACCGGCGATCGACATCGACTTGATCTTGTCGCTGTAGCCGGCGTTCAGGGTGTAGAAGTACACGGGGATGTACGGCAGGTCCTTCAGAAGGACGTCGTCGGCCTGCTGGTAGATCTTCACGGCATCCTCGTGCGTCGGGGCCTGGTCGCCCTTGACGAGGAGCTTCTCGAAGTCCTCGTTGACGTAGCCCGAGTAGTTGGAGCCGGTGGTGATGGCGTCCTTCGAGAAGATCGGACGGAGGTAGTCCTCCATGTCCGGGTAGTCCATGCTCCAGGCCATGCGGAAGGCGCCCTGGTACTTCTTGGCGTCCAGGTCGTTGAGGATGGTCTGGAACTGCTCGAACGGCTTGGCCGTCACCTTGATGCCCAGGTTCTGCTGGAGCTGGTTGGCGACCGCCTCGACCCACTCCTTGTGGCCGCCGTCGGCGTTGTAGCCGATCTCCAGCTTGTTGTCGGGCAGACCACCGCTCTGCTTGTAGAGCTCCTTGGCCTTGGCCACGTTCAGGGTGCAGGCCTCACCGCAGGCGCCCTTGCGGTAGCCGTCGATGATCGGGCTGATGTAGTCGTCGGCGGGCGTACGGGCACCGACGAAGACCTTGTCGGCGATCGTCTTGCGGTCGATCGCCATGGAGATGGCCTTGCGCAGGTCCGCGTTCTGGAACGCCTTGTTGTACTTGATCGGGAAGCCGATGTAGCCGACGGCCGAGTCGGCCTCGTCGATCGTGCGGCCCGGCAGGTCCTTCTTGTAGGTCGGCAGACCCGAGGTCGGGACGTTGATGTCGATGTCGAGGTTGCCCGCGACGAGGTCCTTGTAGGCCGTGTCCAGGTTCGAGTAGATCTTGAAGTCGACGGCCTTGGGCTCGATCTTCGAGGCGTCCGGGTACTTGTCGTACTTGACGGTGTCGATTTCCTGGTTGTGCTTGACCTTGCCCTTCATCATGAAGGGGCCGTTGCCGATCGGGGCCTCGCCGAAGCCCTTCGGGTCCTTGAAGAACGCCTTGGGCAGCGGGACGAACGCGGTGAACGACAGCTGCGACGGGAACGCCGAGAACGGGCCGCTCAGGGTGACCTGGAGGGTGTTGTCGTCGACGGCCTTCAGACCCGACAGCTTGTCGGTCTTGGGCTTCTTGCCCTGGCCCGGGTTCAGGTCGCTGTAGCCCTGGATGTGGCTGAACAGCGGGTTGGTCTGCTGGGCGTTGGTCTGGTTGGCGCCGTAGTTCCAGGCGTCGACGAAGGACTGGGCGGTGACCTTCTCACCGTTGTGGAAGGTGTAGCCCGGCTTCAGCTTGATCGTCCAGACCTTGTTGTCCTTGGTCTCGATCGACTGCGCCATGGCGTTGACGACCTTGTTGTTGGCGTCAAGCTTGGTCAGACCCGTGAAGAGGGCGTTGATGACCTGGCCGCCCTCGGTCTCATACGTGTTGGTGGGGACCAGGGGGTTCTGCGGCTCACCGATCTCCATCGACAGGGTGCCGTTGCCCTTGCCGCTGCCCGAGCTGCCGTTGTCCCCGCCGCCACCACAGGCCGTCGCACCCAGCGCCACTACCGCCGCTATCGCAACCCACTTGGCGCTCTTGGCACCACGCATGGGGCTCCTCCTCATGAGTCCATTGGTTCACCGCATGGAGGGGCACGAGACACATCACCGTCACCGGTGCCTGAAATGGTCAGGTGCCCCCGCGCTCGTGAGTCGGCGCCGCCGGCGGCGTGACCCGTTGATCCGAGCTCTACGCGCCCAACTATCTGCCATCGACCGGGGACGAACCACACCCCTGAGGTCTCGGTTCCATCACACCTGGCGCGTACATCTTCCAAAATCCGGACAAACGGTTTGCCGAAAGATCCCTGCGAAACGGACTTGTTACACATCTACCGGGGCTGGGTGTCCGCATTCCGGACACTCGTCGGGAAAAACCGGTTGCGGTTACGGGGAAGGTGTGCAGCGGCCTCGGCGCCGTGTGCGCACGCCGATGCGCACCCGCACGCGCCGTCCGCCTCCGGGGAACGCGTGCCGTGAAACGGCCGCCCCGCGAAGCCCGTTCGTCAGCGATCCGTCCGGCGTGGCCGGAATGCACCTCCGCAGCAGGGTAGTGCGCATCCCCGGACCGTGCGGCTCCTGCAACCAAGTGAAGGGTTTTCCCTATCCCGCCGTGTACACGTCAGGGCCGGGCGCCCCGTCTCGCGGAACGCCCGGCCCTGATGCAGATGGCCGGAAATCAGCCGTGCTTGGCGCGGCTCGCGGCGCGGGCCCGCTCGCGCTGGTCCAGGACGACCTTGCGGATGCGGACCGCCTCCGGCGTCACCTCGACGCACTCGTCGTCGCGGCAGAACTCCAGGGACTGCTCGAGCGACAGCTTGCGCGGCGGCACGATCGACTCGGCGATGTCGGCCGTGGCGGAGCGGATGTTGGTGAGCTTCTTCTCCTTGGTGATGTTGACGTCCATGTCGTCGGAGCGGGAGTTCTCGCCGACGATCATGCCCTCGTACACCTCGGTGCCCGGCTCCACGAACAGCGTGCCGCGCTCCTGCAGGTTCGTCATCGCGAACGCGGTGACCGTGCCGGAGCGGTCGGCGACCAGCGAGCCGTTGTTACGGGTCTGCAGCGGGCCCGCCCACGGCTCGAAGCCCTCGTGGATGGAGTGGCCGATGCCCGTGCCGCGGGTGCTGGTCAGGAACTCGGTGCGGAAGCCGATGAGCCCGCGGGAGGGCACGACGAACTCCATGCGGACCCAGCCGGAGCCGTGGTTGGACATGTTGTCCATACGGCCCTTGCGGACGCCCATGAGCTGGGTGACCGCGCCCATGTGCTCCTCGGGCACGTCGATCGTCATGCGCTCGAACGGCTCGTGCGTCTTGCCGTCGATCTCCTTGGTGACGACCTGCGGCTTGCCGACCGTCAGCTCGTACCCCTCGCGGCGCATGGTCTCGACCAGGATGGCCAGCGCCAGCTCGCCGCGGCCCTGCACCTCCCAGGCGTCCGGGCGGTCGGTGTCCAGCACCCGGAGGCTGACGTTACCGATCAGCTCGCGGTCGAGACGGTCCTTGACCTGGCGGGCGGTGACCTTGCGGTCCTTGACCGTGGCCTTGGCGTTGGCCCCCTTGCCGGTGCCGCCCCTGCCGACCAGCGGCGAGGTGTTCGTACCGATCACCATGGAGATCGCCGGCTCGTCGACCGTGATCAGCGGCAGCGCGACCGGGTTCTCCGGGTCGGCCAGGGTCTCGCCGATCATGATCTCGGGGATGCCGGCGACGGCGCAGATGTCGCCCGGGCCGGCCTTCTCGGCGGGCTTGCGGGTGAGGGCCTCGGTCATCATCAGCTCGCTGATGCGGACGTTGCTGATCGTCCCGTCGCGCTTGATCCAGGCGACGGTCTGGCCCTTGCGCAGCTCGCCCTGCTCGACACGGAGCAGCGCGATACGGCCGAGGAAGTTGTCGGCGTCGAGGTTGGTGACGTGGGCCTGGAGCGGCCCGCCCTCCTCGTAGGTCGGGGCCGGGATGTGCTCCAGGATCGTGGAGAAGAACGGCTCCAGGCTGGTGGAGTCCGCCGGGACCGTGCCGTCCTCCGGCTTGGTCAGCGAGGCGATGCCGTCGCGACCACAGGCGTAGACGATCGGGAACTCGATCTGGTCCTCGTCGGCGTCCAGGTCCAGGAAGAGGTCGTAGGTCTCGTTGACGACCTCGTCGATACGGGCGTCGGGGCGGTCCGTCTTGTTGATGCACAGGATGACGGGCAACCGGGCCTGGAGCGCCTTGCGCAGCACGAAACGGGTCTGCGGCAGCGGGCCCTCGGAGGCGTCGACGAGCAGCACGACGCCGTCGACCATCGACAGACCGCGCTCGACCTCGCCGCCGAAGTCGGCGTGGCCGGGGGTGTCGATGATGTTGATGGTGATGGGTTCCCCGCCGTGCTTGGGGTGGTACTTCACCGCCGTGTTCTTGGCGAGGATCGTGATGCCCTTCTCACGCTCCAGGTCGTTCGAGTCCATGACGCGGTCGTCGACCTGCTCGAGCTGGTGCGCGGCGAAGGCGCCGGCCTGCTTCAGCATGGCGTCGACGATGGTCGTCTTGCCGTGGTCGACGTGCGCGACGATGGCGACGTTGCGGATGTCGTGACGCGTTGCAGTCACAGCCATATTGAGGCGTTCTCCCGGAGTGTGAGGACGGCTGCGCATACCTCCTGGGTACGCGCGCCCTGCCGGGCTGAACGTGCCACGGCCTCACCCCATGGTACGGGGGCGCTGCCGCTTGGGGGCGCCGGGTTACGTCGGTGCAGGTCACGGTGCTTGCGAGGCCCCCGGTGCCGCAGGTGGGCGGGGGGGGGTGGGTCCGCAGCCCGGCGCCACGGGGTCCTCCCCCAAGCTCTTCGAGCAGGGGGCGCACCGGCGCCCACCCGTGCCCCGTCCGGGGTCCCCCAGGCCGTCGGGGCGCCGGGGGAGGCGCGACCGCCCGCAGCTAGCGCTGTGACCGGAAAGGTTCACCGGCTCGCGACGCCCGGCACGGCACTAGGAGGCGCTCGGTGAGGGTTTCGCGGCCTTCTTCAGGTAGCCCATGTCCTCGTACACCGGGGTCTCGAAGCCCCATGAACCGGCGTTGGCCAGGTTGGTGCGGGTCGCCGTGAGCTGGGGGCGCTGGTAGAGGGGGATCGAGGCCGACGTGGCCCAGATGTGGGCGTCGGCCTTGCGGACCAGGTCCCGTTCCTCGTCCTCGTCCAGCGTGGCGATCGCCTGGTCGAAGAGCTGGTCCACCTGGTCGGTGCCGACCCGGGTGTAGTTCTGCTCGACGCTCAGGGAGCCGTCCGCCGCCGGGACCGGCTTGGCGAAGATCGGCCGGGCGTCGGTGGCGGGGAACGCGGTCGCGGGCCAGGAGTACAGCGCCAGGTCGTAGTCCCCGGACGCGATGTGGTCCTTGAAGTAGCTGTTGTCGGGGACGGTGGTGATCTCCGTGCTGATCCCGACCTTCTCCAGCATGCGGGCGATGCGGTCACCGACGGTCCGCAGCGTCTTCGAACCCGGCCCGGAGGGCAGCACGAACCGCAGCTGCAGCGCCTTGCCGTCCCTGGCGAGCACCCCGGAGGCGGCACCGCCCGGAGCGGCCGTGCCCTTGGGCGCGTACGCCCCCGGCGCCCCGCCCGGACGCCGGCCGTGCTCCCGGCGGCGCTCGGCTTCGAGGTGCCTGCCCGCCCCTTCGTCGGCGGGCTTGTTCGCGTGGTCGCGGGGGTCGTGGGCGGGCGGCTTGTCGTCCTGGCCGACGGTGCCGGCGCCGTCGGTGGCCGTGCCGTCCCCGGGCCGCGCCGTGTGGCCCTCGGCCCCGGCCACGCCCTTCTTCTTTTTCTGCTCTCCCTTGACCGGGCCGCCGGGCACCCAGCCCGCCTCGGTCAGCAGCGCCTGGGCCTGGGCGGTGTCCTGTTTGCCGAGAGAGCCGCTGTTGTCCTGGTAGGCGTCCTGTCCGGCGAGCGCGAGATGGCTGCCGACCGGCACGGCGGGCAGCCCGAGCGGCTTGAGGACCAGCCCGGCCAGCTCGGTGCGGTCCAGGGCGCGGGCCACCGCCCGGCGCACCCGCTCGTCGGCGAGCGGGCCCCGGGAGCCGTTGAGGGCGAGCTGGGTGTAGGCGGGTTCCAGGGACTTGCGGACCACGAAGCCGCGCAGGTCCTGCTGCTGCGCGGCGCCGGGCGCGCCCGGGTCACCGCCGGTGGTGGCGGAGGGGCCCTGAAGCGGCTTGCTGCCCTTGTCGCGGGCGGCGAGGGTGATCCGCTGCGCGTCCTCCGGGTCGACCTCCGCCATGTCGACCTTGCCGTCGGCGAGCGCGGCGGCCCGCTGGTCGAGCGGCACGGCCACGAGCACGATCCGGGAGAGCTTGGCGGGCCGTCCCCACCAGCGCGGATTGCGGGCGAGGGTGACCTCGCCGCCCTTGTGGTCCACCTTGGCGAGGGAGAAGGGCCCGGCGGTGACCTTCAGGCCACGTCGCGCGGCGTCGTTGAAGCTGTCCGGGGTGCCCGTGACGTCCTTCGGGTACAGCGGGGAGAACAGCGACCGCCAGTCGGCGTACGGCTTGGCGAAGGTGACCTTGACCTCGAGGTTGTTCGCGCCGCGCTCCACCTTCTCGATGCGGTCGTAGCCGGCGTTGCGGGCGGTCCAGTAGGCGTTGTCCTTGCCGGCGAGGGCGCGCCACTGGGCGGCGAAGTCGTCAGCGCCGATCTCCCGGCCGTCGCTCCAGACGGCCTGCTGGTTGAGGCGGTAGACGACGACCTGCTTGGGCTCGGTCGACACCACCTTGGCGGACTCGAGGAAGTCCGGATCGCGCTGCGGACGGCCGTGCGCGTCCAGCCGGAACAGCGAGGGCAGGACGGCACCCGCGACCCGGGTGGTGGCGGCGTCGGCGTCGGCCTGGAAGGTGTTCAGGGTCTCGGGCACGGCGTCGACGGCCCAGCGCACGGTGCCGCCGTCGGCGACGAGGGAGCGGGCGGCGGGAGCGATGTCCTGCGCGGCGACCGGCTTGCTCTGCTGTTCGTCGTCGGCGCTGCAGGCCGCGAGCGCAGAGGCCGCGAGGGCTCCCGCGGTGAGGAAAGCGACCGAGCGCAGTACCGCGCGCGGTCCGACGCCGTCGTGGGACATCACGTCTACCTCCGAGGGGCCGCTCCGCGGATGAGCGGGCTTAGGGCGATATGATCCGGTTTGGGAGTATTCAGGGTATTTGGAGCTGATCAGATGTATGCGCCCACTGAAGAGGAAGGAGGCCGACAGGATGCGGCGACACGGCGACACGGCCGGGCGGTCTCACCCGGATGGCGCATTCGGCGGCACATCCGGCCCTCCGCCCCTTCGCCCCCGGAGTGGCAGGAGATTCGAAAACGCACCCGCACACACCCCCGTGAGTCGGCCAATCGCTGCATGTCCCTTCCCTCCGGTTGGTGTGACGCGCAACACTCGCAGGCGCATGAGCGTTGCCACCCGGTCCGAGGGATCCGCGGAAGCGAGGTCACGTCATGTCCGTGCACGACGAATTGACATCGGTGCAACGCTGCCTCGACGACCTGTGCCGGTCGGTGGGGCGGCTGGAGCGGCAGATCGGCAGCGGCGGGCTCGACATCCGCCGCGTCCGCACCGACACCGACCACCTGCGCGAGAGCGTGGCGCTGCTGCGCGAGGCGGCCAGTGCGGCAGGCACCGTGCGGCGGCCCGATCTCGTCACCATCCCCGACACCCCGTACGACACCACCCTGTGGACGGACTCGGACGACGAGGGACTCGGCGCCCGCGACCGGCACGCCCCCTGACGAAGAAGGTGCGTCCCAAGTTGGCCACTGGCACCGAACCCCCCGACACCCACGTCCCCGCGCCCGGCGGCGAGCGGACCGGCAGGCGCGCCGCGATCCCCGGGCGCCACCTGCGCACCGACCGCTGGTGGCTGGCCCCGGCCGGCACCGTCGCCGGACTGCTGGCCTTCGTCGTGTACTCGACCTGGCGCGCCTTCGCCGACGCGCACTACTACGCGGCGCCGTACGTCTCGCCGTTCTACTCGCCGTGCCTGGCGGAGCGGTGCCGGACCATGCACGCGGGGCCCAACGCGGACCTCTTCGGCAGCTGGTGGGCGATCTCCCCGGCGATCATCATCCTGATCTTCCCGCTGGGCTTCCGCCTGACCTGCTACTACTACCGAAAGGCCTACTACCGCGGCTTCTGGGCGTCCCCCCCGGCCTGCGCGGTGGCGGAGCCGCACGGGAAGTACACCGGCGAGACCCGCTTCCCGCTGATCCTGCAGAACCTCCACCGGTACTTCTTCTACGCGGCGCTCCTGGTGGCGGGCGTCCTCACCTACGACACCGTGCTCGCCTTCCGCGACCGGCACTACCACTGGGGCCACATGGGGCTCGGCACCCTGGTCTTCCTGGTGAACATCGCGCTGATCTGGGCGTACACCCTCTCCTGCCACTCCTGCCGGCACATCGTCGGCGGAAAGCTCAAGCACTTCTCCCGGCACCCGGTGCGGTACCGGGCGTGGGTGTTCATCAGCCGGCTCAACGCCCGGCACATGCTGCTGGCGTGGGCGTCCCTGGTCAGCGTGGCCCTCGCCGACTTCTACGTGTACCTGGTGGCGTCCGGCGTCTTCGCCGATCCGCGCTTCTTCTGACGACAGTGAGGCCTTGTGATGACCGTGGTCGACCGGCAGGAGTGGGACGTGGTCGTGGTCGGAGCCGGCGGCGCCGGGCTGCGCGCCGCCATCGAGGCCCGCGAGCGCGGCGCCCGCACGGCCGTGATCTGCAAGTCGCTGTTCGGCAAGGCGCACACGGTGATGGCGGAGGGCGGCATCGCCGCGGCGATGGGCAACGCCAACCCGCACGACAACTGGCAGGTGCACTTCCGCGACACCATGCGCGGCGGGAAGTTCCTCAACCAGTGGCGGATGGCCGAACTGCACGCGCGCGAGGCGCCCGACCGCGTCTGGGAGCTGGAGACCTGGGGCGCCCTGTTCGACCGTACCCAGGACGGCAGGATCTCCCAGCGCAACTTCGGCGGCCACGAGTACCCGCGCCTCGCGCACGTCGGTGACCGCACGGGGCTGGAACTGATCCGCACGCTCCAGCAGAAGGTGGTCGCGCTCCAGCAGGAGGACAAGGAGGAGACCGGCGACTACGAGTCCCGGCTGAAGGTGTTCCAGGAGTGCACGGTCACCCGGATCCTCAAGGACACCGCATCCGACAACGGCTCCGCCGCGGGCCGGGTGTCGGGCGTCTTCGCCTACGAGCGCGAGTCCGGCCGCTTCTTCGTCCTCGAGGCGCCCGCGGTCGTGATCGCGACGGGCGGCATCGGCAAGTCCTTCAAGGTGACGTCGAACTCCTGGGAGTACACCGGCGACGGGCACGCGCTGGCGCTGCTCGCCGGGGCACCACTGCTGAACATGGAGTTCGTGCAGTTCCACCCGACCGGCATGGTCTGGCCTCCGTCGGTGAAGGGCATCCTCGTCACCGAGTCGGTGCGCGGCGACGGCGGGGTGCTGATGAACGCGGACGGCACGCGGTTCATGTTCGACTACATCCCCGACGTCTTCAAGGAGAAGTACGCGGAGACGGAGGCGGAGGCCGACCGCTGGTACGACGACCCGGACGGCAACCGCCGCCCGCCCGAGCTGCTGCCCCGGGACGAGGTGGCGCGCGCCATCAACGCCGAGGTGAAGGCGGGCCGGGGCTCCCCGCACGGCGGGGTCTTCCTGGACGTGTCGACGCGCATGCCCGCCGAGGTCGTCCGGCGCCGGCTGCCGTCGATGTACCACCAGTTCAAGGAGCTGGCGGACGTCGACATCACCGCCGAGGCGATGGAGGTCGGGCCGACCTGCCACTACGTGATGGGCGGCGTCGCGGTCGACTCGGACACGGCGGCGGCCCGCGGGGTCACGGGCCTGTACGCGGCCGGGGAGGTGGCCGGCGGCATGCACGGCTCCAACCGGCTGGGCGGCAACTCGCTCTCCGACCTGCTGGTGTTCGGGCGCCGGGCCGGTCTGCACGCGGCGCAGTACGCCATGGAACTGGCCGAGCGGCCCCGCGTGGACGACGTCCAGGTGGACACGGCGGCGGCCGAGGCGCTGCGCCCGTTCTCGGCGGAGGGCCCGGCGCCCGGCGAGGACGTCCGGGAGGAGGGCCGCCCGTCGGAGAACCCGTACACCCTGCACCAGGAACTCCAGCAGACCATGAACGACCTGGTCGGCATCATCCGCCGCGAGCCGGAGATGCAGCAGGCGCTGAAGAAGCTGGCGGAGCTGCGGGTGCGGGCGCGCCGGGCGGGCGTCGAGGGGCACCGCCAGTACAACCCGGGCTGGCATCTGGCGCTGGACCTGCGGAACATGCTGCTGGTCAGCGAGTGCGTGGCGCGGGCCGCGCTGGAGCGCACGGAGTCGCGCGGCGGTCACACCCGCGAGGACTTCCCGTCGATGGACCGCGCGTGGCGGCGCGTCAACCTGCTGTGCCGGCTCACCGACCCGACGGGGGGCCTGGCGGCGACGGACCCGGTCCGAGGCCAGATCGCGCTCACCCGGGAGACCACCGACCCCATCCGCCCCGACCTGCTCGCCCTCTTCGAGAAGGAGGAGCTGGTGAAGTACCTGGCCGAAGAGGAGCTGTACGAATGAGCAGCTACGAAGCCCGCTTCAAGGTGTGGCGGGGCGATGCGGGCGGTGGCGGCCTGGAGGACTTCAAGGTCGAGGTCAACGACGGCGAGGTGGTACTGGACATCATCCACCGTCTGCAGGCCACCCAGGCCCCGGACCTCGCGGTGCGCTGGAACTGCAAGGCCGGCAAGTGCGGTTCCTGCTCGGCGGAGATCAACGGACGGCCGCGGCTGATGTGCATGACGCGGATGTCGGTGTTCGACCGGGAGGAAACGATCACCGTCACCCCCCTGCGCACCTTCCCGGTGATCCGCGACCTGGTGACGGACGTCGGCTTCAACTACGTCAAGGCGCGCGAGGTCCCGGCCTTCGTCCCGCCCGCCGGGCTGGGCCCGGGCGAGTACCGCATGATGCAGGAGGACGTGGACCGCTCGCAGGAGTTCCGCAAGTGCATCGAGTGCTTCCTGTGCCAGAACACCTGCCATGTGGTGCGCGACCACGAGGAGAACAAGCAGGCGTTCGCGGGGCCGCGGTACCTGATGCGGGTCGCGGAACTGGACATGCATCCGCTGGACGCGGCGGCCGAGCGGGGCCTGGACCGCAAGCGCACGGCCCAGGACGAACACGGCCTCGGCTACTGCAACATCACCAAGTGCTGCACGGAGGTCTGCCCCGAGGGCATCAGGATCACGGACAACGCCCTGATCCCGCTGAAGGAACGGGCGGTCGACCGCAAGTACGACCCGCTGGTGTGGCTGGGCTCGAAGATCGGGAGGCGTTCTTCGTAGCGGCGGGATCCCGGGGGCGGCCGGGGTGCCGGGCCGGCATCTGCACCGCCGCGCGGCGGACCACAGCCCGAAGCCCGGGGCCGCGAGGGGCATATGGGCGAAGGGGGCCTCGTCGAGGGGGCCGAGGAACACGTGACCGGACATGCCGACGGCGCTCACCGGCGTGCCGTGTCCCCCCAGCTTCGGCCGCATGATCCTGCGCCCGCCCCACCGCGGCACCCGGCCCGTCGCGATCGCGGCGACCCCCCGTCGCCGCGTCCGCGGCCAGCGCCGACGCGGCCACCCCCACCAGCGCCCAGGGCATGCCGGTCATCGTGCTGGGCACCGTCGTACGAACTCCGGTGCTCGTTCGAGGCCGTCTTCCGCGATGCCCGGCATCGGCGCCGGATCCCGGCAGTCGCCGTCGAGGAGGCCGAGGGGGCCCGCCACCGGAGACGGGTGCAGGGCGGGGCGGTACAGGCGCAGCCGGTCCTCGTCCAGCCCGTCGGTGCGCGGGGCGCCGCGACGGGGGCCGAAGGGGAGCCGGAGCAGGGCGTGCTCCCCCTCGGCGTCGAAGGTGCGGGGGGTGCGGGCGGGCGTCATGAGGACGCGCGTTCGGCGCGCCGTCCCAGCGACTGCAGTACTCCGCCGCAGATCATCAGGGGCAGGCCGACCGCGAAGAGGATGTCGAGGACGGTGAGGTCGCGCACGGTGGAGGCGTAGCGGCACAACCCCGTGCCGGCGGCGAAGAGCAGCGCTCCGGGGCCCCACAGACGCGGCCGCAGCACCTCCCCCCGCGCCCAGGGTGCGACCCGGCCGGTCGTGAGGACCAGGACGCCCGCTACGGCGTAGAGCACCACGAGCACGTACACGGCGATCAGTGAGGTGATGTGCAGCATCGAGCCCCCGGAGTCCATTGTCCTGATCATGGCACCAACCACTGGGGAGGACCAGATCCGCCCCCTGTACATCAGGCGCCGCACCCCGGTCGCGGTGCAGCGTATTCAGCCATACGCTCCGAAATGTGACGCCGCCCCACCGTCGACGCCGGCCGCGCCTGGCCGCCGTGTTCCGAGCCGTGCGGAGGGTGCCTGTCGTGTTCGCGGTGGTGCTGGCCCCGCACCACGTCTCCACCGGGGATCTGGTGCTGCCGCTGGTCGCCGCGGTCGCCGCCGTCGCCGTGGCGTCGTACGCGTCGGTGCGGCGCCGGTTGCGCACGGCGACCCGTACGACGCCGGGCGGGGTGCTGCCCACCGTCGTACCGCTGGACGAACTCGACCGGCGATCGGGGCGGTTGCTCGTCGAGACGGACGACTGTGTGCGCACCAGCCGGGAGGAACTGCGGCAGGCGGCCGAGGCGTTCGGGGGCGAGGCGGTACGGGAGTGCGGCGAGGCGGTGGAGTTCGCCGCGGCTCAGCTGGCACAGGCGTGTCGGCTGCGGCAGCGGTTCGACGACGGGGAGAGCCCGGCGCGGGGGCTGCTGGAGGAGATCGTCGAACGGTGCGAGGCGGCCGGGCGGCGGCTGGACGCCCGGGCGCCCGGGTTGGACCGGATCCGCGCGCTGGAGCGGACCGCGCCCGAGGCGCTCGAGCGTGCCGGGGCGCGGCTGCGGGAGGTGGCGGCCCGGGTCCCGGACACGGAGCGCACGCTCGCCGGGATGCGCGCGCGGTACGCCCTGTCGGCCCGTCTGCCGGTGGCGGGCCACGACGAACAGGCCAAGGACCGGCTGCTGTTCGCCACGGCCGTCCTGGGCCGGGCGAGGCAGGCGCTGCGGGACGGCGTGACGGACGACGCGGTGGCGCTGCTGCGCGCCGCCGAGGCCGCGACCGGCCAGGCAACGGTCCTCCTGGACGGTGTGGTCCGGCTCGCGGCGGAGCTGACGGCGGCGACGGACCGCCTGCCCGCGGCCCTGACCGACGTGGAGGCCGGTCTGGCGGAGGCCCGCGGGCTCCTGGGCACGGACACCGCCCGGGCGATCGCCCACGGGGAGTCGGTGGTGGCGCGGGTACGCGAGGAGAGGGACGAGGAGGGGCGGTTCGACCCCGTGGGCGCGCTGCGGCGCATCGAGCAGGTGGCCGTGGGGCTGGACCGGGCCGTGCACCGGGTGGCGCGGGGTCCGGGGGCGCGGGCACGGCTCGAGCGGGCCGTGCTCGTCGCCCGCAGTACCGTCGGGGCGGCCGCCGACCGGGTGACCACGCACCGCGGGGCCGTCGGCTGGGAGGCGCGGACGCGGCTCGCGGAGGCCGAGCGGCGGCTGAGCGCCGCGGTGGCCACCGCTGTGCCGCCCGCGCCCGCCGACGCGCTCGCCGACGCCCGCGAGGCCGACGTACTCGCCCGGGAGGCCCGCCGGCTCGCGGAGCGGGACGTACGGGCGTACGGGACGCCGTACGGCGAGGGCCTGTGGACGGGCGGCGCCCGGCTCGGCGGCATCCTGCTCGAGGCGCGGCACCACCCGGGCGGCGTCGGACCCGCGAGCTTCGGCGGGCCTGCCACCCGGGGGCGCAGGGACGGCGGCGGGCTGTTCCGGACGGCACCGGCCGGGAACGGGTCCCCGCCCGAAACGGACCCGGCGTCTAGAACAGACTCAGCAACGCCTCCGCCGGGTCCGTGACACCGCCCTCACCGCCCGGCAGCGGGAGTTCGAACCACACCGTCTTGCCGCGCGGCGTACGGCGCGAACCCCACGCCGCGGAGAGCATGCCGACCAGTTGCAGCCCACGGCCGCCCTCGTCCGTGTCCCGGGCGCGGCGGCGGCGCGGCTGGACGAGCCCCGCGTCCCACACCTCGCACACCAGCGTCCGGTCCAGGAGCAGCCGGAGCCTGATCTCGCCCTCGCCGTAGCGCAACGCGTTGGTGACCAGCTCGCTGACGAGGAGTTCGGTGGTGTCGACGAGCGGTTCGAGGTCCCAGCCGAGCAGCCGGCCGCGCGCGTACTCCCGGGCCCGGCCGACGCTGCGGGGCTCGCGGGGCAGCGTCCAGTCGCCGACGGAGCCGGACGGCAGCCCCTGTACACGTGCCATCAGCAACGCGATGTCGTCCTCGCCGTGATGCGTGTCGAGGGTGTTGAGGACCTGGTCGCAGACGTCCTCCAGCGGCTGGGACGGGTCGGTGAGGGCGCCGACGAACGCCTGCAGTCCCTCGTCCAGGGGGTGGTCCCGGGACTCCACCAGGCCGTCCGTGTAGAGCGCGAGGAGCGCGCCCTCGGGGAGTTCGACCTCCACCTCCTCGAACGGCTCGCCGCCCACGCCGAGGGGCATTCCGGGCGGCACGTCCAGCATCAGCGCGGACTCCCCCGGTTCGACGAGCACCGGCGGGAGGTGGCCCGCGTTGGCGAAGGTGCAGCGGCGCGTCACCGAGTCGTAGACCGCGTACACGCAGGTCGCGAGGTAGATCTCGGACAGGTCCGCCTCGCGGGGGCGGCGGGCGGCGCGGGTGGCCTGCTGGACGCCTCCGGGTGCGCCGAGGCCGCGCGCGATCTCGTCCAGTTGCGCGAGGACTTCGGCCGGTTCGAGGTCGAGCTGGGCCAAGGTCCGTACGGCGGTGCGGAGTTCGCCCATGGCGACGGCGGCGCGCAGACCGCGGCCCATGACGTCGCCGACGACCAACGCGGTGCGGTGACCGGGGAGTTCGATGACGTCGAACCAGTCGCCGCCGACCTCGCTCGGCCGCCCGGTGGCCGCGTTGCCCGGCAGGTACCGGCAGGCGATGTCCAGTCCCGAGGCCTCGGGGTCGCCCGGCGGCAGCAGGGAGCGCTGCAGGATCAGCGCCCGTTCGTGCTCGCGGCGGTACAGGCGCGCGTTGTCGATGCAGACGGCGGCACGCGCGGCGAGCTCCACGGCCAGCGCGCGGTCGCGTTCCCCGAACGGCTCGCTGCCCTTCGTACGGGAGAACTGCGCGAGGCCGACCACGGTGTCGTGGGCGACCATCGGGACCGCGAGGGTGGACTGGATCAGGCCGCCGTCCGCGGCGGAGAGGTGCCGGGGACTCGCGGTACGCAGGGCGTCGGCGCACTCGGAGTTGAAGGCGAAGTGGTGCACCGCGCCGACCTCGACGGGCGCGGGCCCGCCGGCCAGGGGCGCGTCCGAGACGGCGCTGGCGAATGCCACGCGGCGCAGCTCGGCGCTGCCGTCGGGCAGGCCGGGCGGGGTCTCGTCGCCGGCCAGGAGTCCCTGGTAGAGGTCGACGGTGGCGAGGTCGCAGAAGCCGGGGACGACGACGTCGAGGAGTTCCCGCGCGGTGGTCTCCAGGTCGAGGGAGTTGCCGATGCGGGCGCCGGCCTCGTTCAGCAGGGCGAGGTTGCGGCGGGCGGCGGCGGCCTCGCGGGCGGCGGCGCGGCGCGCGGTGATGTCGGTTCCGAGCCAGGCGATCCCGATGGGCCGGCCGCTGCCGCTGTGCACCCGGTAGAGGTTGACGGACCAGTGCTTGCGGTCGTCGGAGCCGGGGACGAACCCCGTGATGTGCATGTCCGTGATGGACTGGCCGGTCTCCAGGACGCGCCGCAGCGTGGCGGTGACGCGGTCGGCCTCCGGGGACGCCAGGTAGTCGTGGACGGTGCGGCCGCGGTGGCCGGCGGGCGTGCCGCCGAACGTGGAGGCGAACCGCTCGTTGGCACGGCGCACCCGCAGGTCGGTGTCGATCAGCAGGAAGCCGAAGGGAGATTGACCGAATATGGCCTGCGAGGCGGCGAGGTCGGTCTCGATGCTGCGGAGGGTGCGGGCATCGACGATGATGCACACGGCACCCTGTTCGCCGACCTCGGTCGTGGTGGGCATCACGTAGACCTCGGCCAGCCCCTCGGTCCGCTCCGCGTCGGGCAGCCGGAAGGGGATGACGCCGGTCCACTCGCGGCCGTCCAGGATCTCGGCCATCTTGCGCTGGCCTCGCTCACGCAGGTCCGGGGCGACGAACGCCTCGATGGGGTCCATGCCCACGGCCCGCTCGGCGGGGATGCCGAAGAGACGCTCCGCCCTCAGGCTCCACTGGTCGACGAGCCCGTCGGGGCCGAGGGAGAACGAGGCGACCTTGATGTAGTCGTAGATGGAGCCGGGCGGACTGCTCTGCCACAGGGGTCCGCCCGCCGGGTCGCGAGGTTCGACGGCCGCGGTGGCGTCGACCGCGGCCCCGTCCCTCGCGCCGTCCGACGGGTCCTCGGACTCCGTGGCCTTCGCTGGTATCTCGCTCACGCGAACCGTCCCCTCCAGCTCACCGCGTCCGGCACCGGTCACCGGGGGCGGCTGCCCGCAGTATCCAGCACTACGGTGCCGCACAACACGGTGTTCACGATCACAGCACGATCCCGATGGTTTTTGGACCGGCCGGGCCATACTCCCAGTCTTCTAACCAGGTGGTGCCCGCTCGAACCACAGAACGTCGCCCGCGCTGGTGGCTCGATCCGATCGGTCGGTGCGCACCCCGCCGACCGCGCGGGTGGCGCGCTGCCGTGCACCGGGTGAGTGCGGTCAGCGGGGAACCGCGAGCTCGAACCAGACCGTCTTTCCGGTGTCCGCCGGCCGGGTGCCCCAGCGGCGCGAGGAGTGGGCGACCAGCTGCAGTCCGCGGCCGTCCTCCTCGTCGGAGCGGGCCTTGCGTTCGTGGGGGAAGTCGGGCAGCGGGTCGGAGACCTCGACGAGCAGGGTGGGGAGGGGGCCGACGGCCCGGACGAGGCGGACGCCGATGGGGCCCGTGGCGTGCCGCATCGAGTTGGTGACCAGCTCACTGACCAGCAGCGCGGCGACATCGCCCAGTTCGTCCAGACCCCAGGAGCGCAGCTGGCCCCGGACCACCGCGCGGGCGGTGCGGACCGCACCGGGGTCTGCGGGGAACGTCCACTCGGCGCTTTCGCCTTGGGTGTCGAGCACGCCGATCACTTCCCAGGCCAGAAGCCCACCAACGTCCGGTTCTGTGGGGTCAATGGGCACATACCCGATATCAATGGCGCCTTACCGCGCACTGGGGCGCACTGTGGCACGAACGGCGTATGGGGCGCCAGCCCCTGGAGCAACAACAGTCCCATCCTCACCAGCGGCCGAGGGACCGGGCGCCCCCGCGCCGGGGTGCGACTTGCGGCTTTTCCGCTGGTGGGAACGGCGGCATTCCGGCCTGCGCGACCACGGGGGCCGTTCACAAGGCGGGCACAGCTTTTACCGTATCCATGCACGGGGGTCCGAGTTCACACGGCCGGGGCCCCGCAGCCCGCACGGGCCGGGGCCGGGCGTCGCCACCCGTCCGTGGCCCGCTCGCGGGGCGGGAGTTCGAGGTCGTCCAGGGATCATTCGGGGCTCTGCGGCGCATCCCGGTGCGGCCGCCACACGGCCCGTACGGCTTCGACCGCCGCGACGTCCTGATCGAGCCAGTCGACGTCCCAGACCTGCTCGGGAGTCAGCCAGCGCAGCTCGTCATGGTCCTCGAGGGGCTCGGGGGTGCCGGCGCGGAGACGGGCGGTCCACACACGCAGGACGTACCCGGGCTTCAGGGGCCACTCCCCCGGGACGCGCGCGACCGGCTCCGCGGTGACGCCGAGTTCCTCGCGCAGCTCGCGCACGAGGGCGTGCTCCGGGCTCTCGCCGGGTTCGACCTTGCCGCCGGGCAGCTCCCAGCGGCCCGCGAGTTCCGGGGGTGCGCTGCGGCGGGCGGCCAGGAGGCGGCCGCCGTCCAGCACGGCGGCGCCGACGACCACGATCGGTTGCGTCATGCGCCGGAGCCTACGGGAGCGTGCGACGCGTCACGCGGAGAGGGCGGGTGCGCCTCATGTGCCCCCGTTCTGCCCGATGCGCTCGACCCAGTAGAGCTGTTTGTGGCCGCGGTCGCCGAGGCTGTCCACGATCTTCTGCGCCTCGGCGCGGGTGGCGTACCTGCCCACGCGGTAGCGGTTGCCGTTGTCGTCCTGCCGTATGACGAGCCAGGGAAGAGTGACCGTGCTGTCGTTCATCGCGCCCCACTGCTCCTTCCCGCCCCTGCCCGCCCGAGTCCCGTCCCCGGCTTCCGCCGCGCCCCGCCCACCGAGGAAACCGCGCTGCGCATATGCCCGAGCCTACGCCTTACCTTCACGCAGCGAATCCGACTTCTCACAAAGAGGTACGCAACCAGCCATGACCGAGGGGGTGCGCGCCGTCACACGCGCCCCCTGACGCGCCCCTTGCGCACACAGAGCAGCGCGAAGCGCCGGGGGCCGGGCGACGGGAAACGACCGGATCGCAACGGCGGGAGGGCAGCCCGACGGCTGGGCAACCGGAGTCCGGCAAGGAGGAGTTGGGGACGGCGGGGGGCCGGGTGAGGCCTGAGGCGGCGGGTGGAGGCGGAGTCGGCGGAGGGACTCGCGGAGGCGGGTCGTGCGGTGGAAGCGGGCCGTCCGCGCCGTCTTCGGGCTACTTCACCGGCAGGTGGTACGCCACCCGGTACCTGTCCGCCGGTACCACCACGTCCGCCGTCTCCACCGGGCGACCCGAGGCGTAGAACGTCCGCTGGATGACCAGGACCACATGGCCGGGGACGCCGCCCAGCGCGAGGAGTTCCTCCGCGAGGCCGGGGCGGGCGCCGACCTCCTCCGTGACGTTGTCCACGACCACGTCGATGGCCGCCATCCGCTCCACGACGCCCATACCGCCGAGCGGGCCCTCCTCGGGCAGCATCACGGGAGTGCGCCCGGTCAGCCCGAGCGGCTCCCAGGACGTGGACAGCATCATCGCCTCGCCCGCGTCCCGGAACACGTACTTCGTGCGCATCACCCGGTCACCCGGCTGGATGGCGAGCCGTTCGGCGATCGCGCCGCTCGCCTCCGCCTGCTCGCTGTGCGACTCCCACGTCCCGCGCGCGGAGGCGTCCGCCTGCTCCTGACGGAACGGGGTCGCGCCACTCTCCGGCCGGAACCCGGAGCGGGCGACACGCCGTGGCACCGGCTGCTCCCGGACGTATGTGCCCGACCCGGAGCGGCCCTCCACCAGCCCCTCGGCCATCAGCACCTTGCGCGCCTCCAGGGCGACCGTGTCCGAGACGCCGTACTCCTCGCGGATGCGGGCCTGGGACGGCAGCCGGGTGTGCGGTGGCAGCAGACCGTCGACGATCTTCTTGCGGAGATCACCCGCGACACGCAGATACGCCGGCTGCTCACCGAAAGTCACTGGCCGCTCCCATCAGGTTGTACAGACAGCAACAGCCTGGCAACCGTCGGTTCCCCCACGCAAGCACGGGCCAGAGAATCACCCGATGTGATGACTTCTCCCGGCCGAGGGCTTTACCCAGGCAACTTTCTCCCCGCTATCGACTCGGTCACACCTGCCCCGAACACGGGTGCCGCACACTGCCCATGACAGAGAGTCAGGACGCCGGTCCCGGCCGGGGAGCGTTTCGAAAGTCGTGTGCGATGCCCGCAGTGTCCGGTGTGCGGTGCCGCAGGGTCCGGTGCGTGCTCTCGGCGTGCCGGCCGAAAGCCCTCGTACCGGACGTACTCGGGGGCTTCGACCGGTGCGGCGAGAGGGGTCCCCTCCACTCGAAGAGCCCGGGGAGCGTGCCGGGCGCCGTGGGTGCTGTGCGGGACTTTCGAAACACCCCTAGCCTTCTCGCATGACACCCTTGCCGGACTGTTACTGCCCGGCGGACGGAACCCGCGTGGCAGCGGAGTCGCTCGCCTGGTGCTGCCCCGTCTGCCGCGGCCCGCTGGACCTGGACTTCGCGCCGACGCCCGCCCCGCTGAAGTCCCTCGGCGGCCGGGTGAACTCGCTGTGGCGGTACGCGGAGACACTGCCGCTCGCGGGGCCCGCGGTCAGTCTCGGCGAGGGCCGTACACCGCTCGTGCAGCTGACGGACGACATCGCGGCGAAGCTGGACTTCCTGATGCCGACCCTGTCCTTCAAGGACCGCGGCGCGGTGCTGCTGGCCGAACTCGCGCTGCGCCTGAAGCCCCGGCAGGTGATCGCCGACAGCAGCGGCAACGCGGGCACGGCGATCGCCGCGTACTGCGCCCGGGCCGCGCTGCCGTGCACGGTGTACGTCCCCGAGGGCACCTCCCCGAAGAAGCTGGAGCAGATCGGGGCGCACGGGGCGCGGGTGCAGCCCGTGCAGGGCGGCCGTGAGGCGGTGGCGCGCGCGGCGCGTGAGGCGGCGGACGAGCCGGGGGTGTTCTACGCGTCGCACGTCTTCAACCCCTACTTCCTGCACGGCACGAAGACGTACGTCCACGAGCTGTGGGAGGACCTCGGCGGGCGGCTCCCGGACGTGCTCGTGCTGCCCGTCGGCAACGGCACGCTGCTGCTCGGCGCCGCCCTCGCGATCGCGGAACTGTACGGGGCGGGGCTGCTCGACCGCCGCCCGGCGCTGTACGCGGTGCAGGCGGCGGCGGTCGCCCCGCTGGCGCGCGCGTGGCAGGAGGGAGCCGAGGACCTGGTGGACGTGGACGCCACCGCCGTCGGGCCCACCGCGGCCGAGGGGATCGCCATTCCGCGGCCGCCCCGGGCCCGCCAGATCCTGCGCGCGGTCCGCGACTCGGGCGGCACGTTCCTCGCGGTGGCCGACGACCGGATCCGACACGCCCAGCTCGACCTGGCGTCCCGCGGCCTGTACGTGGAGTCGACGGGCGTGGCCTGCTGGGCGGCCGTGCGGGAGGGAGTCCTCGGATCCCGCAGCGCCGTGGTGCCGCTGTGCGGGGCGGGCCTGAAGACGGGGCTGGCCTGAGGACGGGACCGGGCGGCTCCTGAGGGGCCGGGACGGCCTCCCCGGGCCACGGGGGTCCGCGCCCGGTCACGAGGAAGCGCTCCCTGCCGATTCTCCACATAATGGGCAAGGTGGGTGACAAGGCCGCACTATCGACACGTTCCGCCGGCCGCCCCGCTCCCGGCACGGGGCCCGGCCGGAAAGGGCTCAAGAGCGGAGCCCTGGGCATGTTCTCCTCGGTCGTCATCGGCCTGGCCTCCACCGCCCCGGCGTACAGCCTGGCGGCCACGCTCGGCCTCGTCGTGGCGGGTGTGGGGCTGCAGGCCCCGATCGTCACCATGCTGGCGTTCGTCCCGATGCTGCTGATCGCCTACGCCTACCGGGAGCTGAACGCGTCCAACGCCGACTGCGGGACCGCCTTCACCTGGGCGACCCGTGCCTTCGGCCCGCGCACCGGCTGGATGGGCGGCTGGGGAGTGATCGTCGCGGACGTCCTCGTCATGGCCAACCTCGCCGATATCGCCGGCATCTACGGCTTCCGGCTGGTGGGCCTGGACGCCCTGGCGGCGAACCGGCTGTGGACCACCGTGGCGGGCGTCGTCTGGATCGCCGTGCTGACCGTGGTCTGCTACGTCGGCATCGAGATCTCGGCCGCCCTCCAGCGCTGGCTGCTGTGCATCGAGGTGGCGGTGCTGGTCCTGTTCTCGGTGACCGCGCTGGTCAGGGTCTACACCAGCGCTCCCCCGACGGCGATCCACATCGCCGCCTCCTGGTTCGACCCCTTCCAGGTGTCCTCGGCGAAGGCGCTGACCTCCGGCCTCCTCGTGGCGGTCTTCATCTACTGGGGCTGGGACACCGCCGTCACGGTCAACGAGGAGACCGTCGAAAGCACCCGCGTCCCCGGGCGCGCCGCGGTGGTCTCCACCGTGCTGCTCCTGGTCACCTACTCGCTGGTGTCGACGTCCGCGCAGGCCTTCGCCGGGGTCGGCAGCTCGGGCATCGGACTGGGCAACGCCGGCAACTCCGGCGATGTGCTCTCCGGACTGGGCAGGGCCGTCTTCGGCAACCACGGCACGGGACCGGTGCTCTCCCGGCTGCTGATCCTGATGGTGCTGACGTCGGCGCTGGCCTCCACCCAGACGACCATCCTGCCGCTGGCCCGGACCGTGTTCTCCATGGCGGTCCACAAGGCGCTCCCCGCCCGGTTCGCCCGGGTCCACCGCAGGTTCCTCACCCCCACCTGGTCCACCGTCGGCATGGGGGCGGTCTCCATCGCCGTGCTCCTCCTGCTGAGCTCGTTCAGCCGGGACTTCCTGGCCGACTCGGTCGAGTCGGTCGGCCTCGCGATCACGTTCTACTACGGGCTGACCGGCTTCGCCTGCCTGTGGTACCACCGCAGGGTCCTCACCCGCAGCCCCGGCGACCTGCTGTTCAAGGGCGTACTGCCGGGGCTGGGCGGGCTGCTGATGCTCACCCTGTTCCTCTACGCCGCCTTCGGCGTGTACGCGGACCCCCGCTACGGCGCGACGGTCGTCGACCTGCCGGTGATCGGCCCGACCGGCGGGGTCACCGTGGTGGGCCTGGGCGCCCTGCTGGTGGGCTTCGTACTGATGCTGCTGATCACCCGTGAGCACACCGCGGCCCTCAAGCTCCAGCGGAGCCTGCTCCCGAACCGTCTGCCGCCGCAGACCGCCGTGCACGCCACGAGCCGCTACCTGCCCGCCGACAACGGGTCCGGAGTGGGCGGCGACTGGTTCGACGTCATCCCGCTGTCCGGCACCCGGGTCGGCCTGGTGGTCGGGGACGTGGTCGGGCACGGACTGCGGGCCGCCGCCACCATGGGGCGCCTGCGTACGGGCGTACGCGTGCTGGCCCGGCTGGACCTGGCCCCGGACGAGCTGCTCTCCCGGCTGGCCGACCTGGTCGAGCAGACGACCGCGCACGAGCGCCCGGCCGGCCGCCCTGCGGGCCGCGGCCGGCCCGCCGAGGGGGCGCACGGGGTGACCTGCCTGTACGCGGTGTACGACCCGGTCTCGGGACAGTGCAGCCTGGCGCGGGCGGGCCCGTCGCCCCTGGCGGTCGTCGCGCCGGACACGGGCGTCGCCGACTACCCGGAACTGCCGCCCGGCCCGCCGCTCGGAGGCACCGGCCCGCCCTACCAGTCCACCGAACTGCACCTTGCGCCCGGCAGCCTGGTCGCCTTCTTCACGGGGGGCCTCTTCCAGGCGGCGGACGGCCCCGAGGCCGGGCGCGGCCTGCTCGCCCGGGCCCTTTCCGACCACCGGGTGTCCCTGGAGGAGCTGTGCGACCGGTCCGTGGCCACGCTCCTGCCCGGGCCGGTGGACGAGGACGCGACGCTGCTGCTGGTCCGCACCCGCGTGCTGGACCGCAACCGGTTCTCGCACTGGGAGCTGACGGCGGACCCGGCGGCGGTGGCCTCCCTCCGCACCACCGTCGCCAAGCAGCTCGGCGTCTGGGATCTCGACGACCTCGCCTTCACCACCGAGCTCATCGTGACCGAGCTGGTCACCAACGCGATCCGTTACGTCGGCGGCCCGATCCAGGTGCGCCTGATCCGCGACCGCGCCCTCATCTGCGAGGTGTCCGACACCGGGCACACCGCCCCGAACCTGCGCCACGCCGCGAGCGACGACGAGGGCGGCCGGGGGCTGTACATCATCGCCCAGATCACCCAGCAGTGGGGGACGCGGTACACCCCCACGGGCAAGACCATCTGGACCGAGCAGCCGCTGCCGCCCACCGACTCCCCGTAGCAGCGCCGGTCAGCCCAGGACGACCGGTCTCCAGTCCCGGTCGACGGTCCGTCTCGCCTTCTCCACCTGCGCGTCCGTCGGGAACTGCGGCGTTCCCTCCACCGTCGGCAGCCGGGCGGCGGCGGCCGTGTCGAGGGTGCCGTCCTGGCGCATGACGTCCATGAGGACGGGGCGGGCGTAGCCGCGGAGCCGCAGGTTCTGGCCCTCCGTGCTGAAGAGGTACTCCTGCCACAGCCGGGCCGCCGCCGGGTGCGGGGCGTTCCTGTTGACCGCCAGCGCGTAGTACTGGGCGAAGCTGCCGTCGAACGGGATCGCGACGTGCCAGTCGACACCCGTGCCGCGGAGCTGGTCGGCGGTGTGGAGGTTGATGTAGTCCCAGTTGATGGTGATCGGTGTCCGGCCGTCCCGGACCGTCGCCGAGGTGGCGGGCAGGAGGTTGAGGTTGCCGATCTTCCTCAGTTTGGCGAAGAAGTCGATGCCGGGGCGGATGTCGTCGAACGACCCGTTGTTCGCCAGCGCGGCCGCGTAGACGCTGGAGAAGGCGGTCTCCGACCGGGTCGGATCGCCCTCGAGGGCGACCATTCCCTTGTAGGCGGGCCGCAGCAGGTCGGCGAAGGTCTGGGGGCAGGTCCTGACACGCCGGGCGTCGCAGCCGATCGACATGTAGCCGCCGTAGTTGTTGGCCCAGCGAGCCTGGGGGTCCTTCTGGTTGTCGGGGATCGCGTCGAAGTCCGCGACCCTGTACGGCGCGAGCAGGTTCTCCCGCACCGCGGCCCGCGCGAAGCTGTCGCCGACGTCGATCACGTCGGGGGCGGTCGGCCGCCCCGCGCTGTTCCTGAGGGCGTTGACCTCGTCCTGGCTGTGCCCCAGCGGGTCCTCGACGGTCACCTTGATCCCGTACTTCTTTTGGAAGCCGTCGATCAGACCGCCGTAGTCGGCCCAGTCGCGCGGAAGCGCGATCGTCGTGAGCCTGCCCTCCTTCTTCGCCGCGGCGACCAGGGCCCGCATACCGCCCACGTTCGCCGCGGAGGTCGCCGTCGACGGCTTCTCGAGCCGGGTGGCCGAGGGGCCGCCGCAGGCGTTCAGGCACAGTGTCGTGAGGAGGGCGAGGCAGCCGAGAACGGCGGCTGCGCAGGCACGTGGTGCGGTCACGACGGCTCCAGGAGGGTGGGGCGGCGCGATCGTGGAGGTGCGGAGAACTCCCGGGAGCCCCCAGCCACGGTACGGCTACCGCGTCGGCCCTTCGGTCATCCAGGCCAGCGTACCCACGTCGGGCGATCGTGCAGGCCGGACGGCGTGCGGCGCCTTCACAGCGGCGTGTCCTCCCATTGGCCGAGCAGGATGTCGCCGAGCTCCTCACCGCCCGGTGCGGCGCCGCCGTGGAGGGACTGTTCGGCCCAGATGACCTTGCCGGTGCCCGTGTAGCGGGTGCCCCAGCGTTCGGCGAACTGGGCGACCAGGAAGAGTCCGCGGCCCCCCTCGTCGGTGGCCTTCGCCCGGCGCAGCCGGGGTGAGGTGCTGCTGCCGTCCGCCACCTCGAAGATCAGGGCGCGGTCGCGCAGCAGCCGGACGGAGACGGGTTCGCCGCCGTAGCGGATGGCGTTGGTGATCAGCTCGCTGAGGATGAGCTCGGCGGTGAAGACGTTCTCCTCCAGGCCCCACTCCGCCAGCCGGCGGGCACAGGCGGTGCGCACCGGCCCCACCGCCGCGGGGTCGCGGGGCACCTGCCACTCGGCGACCCGGTCGGGGCCCAGACAGCGGGTGCGGGCCACCAGCAGCGCGATGTCGTCCGTGGGCCGCTCGGGCAGCAACGCGTCCATCACCGTCGCGCAGGTGGCCTCCGGGGTGCGGTCGGGTCCGGTCAGGGCGGCGCGCAGGGCCGCGAGGCCGGTGTCCAGGTCGTGGTCGCGGTCCTCGACGAGGCCGTCGGTGAAGAGGACCAGCCGCGATCCCTCGGGCACGGTCAGCTCGGTGCTCTCGACGGGCAGAGCCGCGCACATGCCGAGGGGCGGGGAGACGGGCACCGGTGGGAAGTCCACGGTCCCGTCGGGGTGCACGAGCGCCGGCCCCAGGTGGCCCATGGTGGCGATGGCCAGCTGACCGGAGACGGGATCGTAGACGGCGTACTGGCACGTCGCCCCGGTGATCCCCTGCCCGTCGTCCCCGCCGGTGGCCTCGTCGGCGTCGATCTGGGCCACCAGCTCGTCCAGTCGTCCGAGCAGCTCCTCCACGGGCATGTCCAGGCCGGAGAAGTTGTGCACGGCGGTCCGCAGCCGGCCCATGGTCGCCGCGGCGTGCAGTCCGTGGCCGACGACGTCGCCGACCACCAGGGCCACCCGGGCGCCGGACAGCGGGATGACGTCGAACCAGTCGCCCCCCACTCCGGCCTGCGCGGGCAGGTAGCGGTAGGCCACGTCGAGGGCGGACTGCTCGGGGAGCCCACGGGGCAGCAGGCTGTGCTGCAGGGTGACGGCCATGGTGTGCTCGCGGGTGTAGCGGCGGGCGTTGTCGATGCTCACCGCGGCCCGGGCGACCAGCTCCTCGGCGAAGGCCATGTCCTCCTCGTCGAACGGCGGGGAGGACGGCCCCCGCCAGAAGTCGGCCGACCCCAGCACCACCCCGCGGGCGCGCAGCGGGACCGCCAGCAGGGAGTGGACGCCGTGGCCGAGGATGTGCCGGGAGCGCTCGGGGTCCTGCCCCACCCAGCTGTCGTCCGCGCTGAGGTCCCTGACCAGGACCGCCCGTCCGCCGAGCATGCCCCGGGAGACGGGGTGGGCGGGGACGAACCGGATCAGCCGGCCGACGGGGTACAGGAGATGGTCCTCGTCCATGCCCACGACCGCGACCCGCCGCACCTCGGGGTTCGCCGCGGACGGCTCCCCGCCGGTCAGGACGGGGTCCAGCAGCTCGACGGTGGCCACGTCCGCGAACCGTGGCACCGCCACCTCCGCCAGTTCCTCCGCGGTGCGCTTCACGTCCAGGGTGGAGCCGATCCGGCCGCCGGCGTCGTAGAGCAGTTTCAGACGTTCGCGCGCCACTTCCGCACGGCCGGTCAGGGCCAGCAGCTCGGTGGTGTCCCGCAGCGTCACCACGCTGCCGACCGGTCCGTGGGGCGCGGTGGGTCGCTTGTTGACCGCCAGGAGCCGGTCGGCCGCGAGGTACACCTCGTCGGTGACGGGGCGGTCGGAGGCCAGCAGCCCGGGCAGGTCGTCCTCGAGGCCCAGATCGGTGACCTGGCGCCCCTCGGCGTCCGCCGGCAGGTCCAGCAGCCGCCGCGCCTCGTCGTTGGCCAGCAGCAGCCTGCCCTCGGCGCCGATGATGAGCACGCCTTCCCGCACGGCGTGCAGGACCGCGTCGTGGTGCTCGTACATCCGGGTCATCTCGGCCGGGCCCAGACCGTGGGTCTGCCGCCGCAGCCGGTGGCTCACCAGGGCGGACCCGCCCACGGCGATGACCAGTGCCCCGGCGGCGCCGCCGAACAGCACCGGCAGCTGCCGGTCCACCCTGTGCCGCACGTTCTCCACCCTGACGGGAACGGAGACGATGGCGACGACCGAGCCGTCGGGCGCCCTGACCGGGACCGCCGAGACCACCGAGAGCCCCAGGGTCCCCCGGAAGGTCCTGGTGAACGGCTTGCCGGCCGCGGCCTGCGCGTAGGGGCCGATGACGTGCTTGCCGATCTGGTGCGGATCGCTGTGGGTGAGGGTGACCCCGTCCAGCCGGTACACGATGATGGCGTCCACACCCGCGGCCTTCCGGGCCGCCTCGGCGTGCGGCTGCAGCACCGCGCTGGGATCCGGGCTGTTCAGCGCGGCGACGATCCCCGGGGAGTGGGCGAACGTCTCGGCGGTGGCGAGCGTGCGGTGCTGGGCGTCCGCCATGCTGTCGCGCCGGGCCTGCACCACGAGAGCCACCAGGGTGGCGGCGACGAGCAGCACCACGACGGCGAACTGCAGGAGGAAGACCTGCCCGGCGAGACTGCGCACACTCAGCGGGCAGCGCCGACGTCGCGCAGATCGACCGGATGCTCCAGCCATATCCCCTTTCTATCGTTTTACGGCCCGGTATGCGCATGCTCGCCGACGACACGGCTCCGCGGGCCGAACCCCGCGCATGGCCGACACCGCCGCCACCGGCCGAGACCGCTGTGTCCGGACCTGACCGCCGTGACCGGCCATGACCGACCGTGACCGAAATCCGCTCGTCCGACGGTCGTACCACCCCTCCTCCGCATGCACGATGCCCCGCGGCACATCCCCGGCGAAGATCCCCTGAGGATCTGTCCCGGTCCCCCGCACGCAGAGAGGCTGTTCGGAAAACCATGTCCTTGGCACGCCGAAACCAGCGACGCCCGGCCCCGACACGACGGGGATGGGCCGTCGCCCTCACCTGTACCGCAGCCCTTGCCACCTCGGCCACCGCGCTCCCCCAGGCGGACGCGGCGACTCCGCCGGCCACCGCCGCCCACAAGCCGACCATGGACCGGGCGGCCCTGTCGAAAGCCCTCAAGGCCGTCCACACCGCCGGCATGTACGGCGCCTGGGCGGCCGTGCGGGACGGTCGCACCACATGGCGCGGTGCCGCCGGGGTCGCCGACCGGGACACCGGTCGTCCGGTGACGCCGGACATGGAGCAGCGGATCGGCAGCATCTCCAAGTCGATGACCGCCGTCGCCCTGCTCCAGCAGGTCGCCGCGGGCCGCCTCGACCTGGACGCGCCCGTCTCCCGGTACCTCCCCGGCCTCGTCCCCGGTCGGCGCGGGGACCTGATCACCGTGCGGATGCTGCTGAACCACACCAGCGGCATCGGGGACTTCGTCCGCTACGCCTTCCCGTCGTTGCAGACGATGTCCACGCGCAGCCTGGACGAGAACCGCTTCCGGCACTTCGACCCGCGGGAGCTGGTCCGGATGGGCGTGCAGGCCCCGCCGACCGGGGCTCCCGGCGAGAGGTGGTCGTACTCCAACACGAACTACGTCATCGCGGGGCTGCTGCTCGGCAAGCTCACCGGCGAGAACCCCGAGCGGTACATCACGCGCCACGTCATCCGCCGGGCCGGTCTGCGGCACACCTACTTCCCCACCGGCCCGCGCATGAGGGGTCCGCACCCCAAGCTGTACGAGTCCTTCTACGGGCTGATCGACCCACCGCGCGACTACAGCGTCTACGACATGTCCTGGGCCGGAACGGCCGGCGCGGTCGTCTCCACCATGGCGGATCTCGACCGTTTCTACCGGGAACTGCTCACCGGCCGACTGCTCCCCGCCGCTCAACTCGCCCAGATGAAGACAACGGTCCCGATGACCGATGCCCAGGGCCATGTGATGGGGCACTACGGCCTGGGCCTCATCCGCTTCGACTGGGGGTGCGGTACGTTCTGGGGCCATGACGGCGCGGTGTTCGGCGCCGAGACCTGGGCGATCTCCAGCCCGGACGGCCGCCGGCAGCTGGCGCTCGCCTACAACCTGTCGAAGTACGACAAGCTCGGACCGGACGGCAAGGTGACCCCGGGCCCGATCGACGACGCCATCAACACGTTCGCGGCGAAGTCCCTGTGCGGTCCGGCCACCGGTTCCCCGGCCCTGCGGTCGGGCGGGGCGAACCTCACCACCCCGGCGCATGCGCCGGAGTGGCGGTCACCGGCGCTCGCGAAGCACTGACGGACGCACGCAGGGGGCCGCTCCCGAAGGCGAAGGGACCGGCCCCCTGCGCGGAAGGCCGTCGGATGCGTGCGCGCACCGGCCCCCGGGATCCCCGGAGGCACCCGGGGCGGCCGGGCCAGGAGCGGAAGGGGCGCCCTCCTGCTCTCCTCCGCGGCGCCTGTTGCGTGGCGTGCGCTGGGGCCAGCACAGTACGTACGCGGCGGAACCGACGGCGAACGCGAGCCGGATCAGCCCCCGGACGGAGTCGGACGGGACCAGCAGCGCGCTGCCGTACAGCGAGATCAACGCGATCCAGCTCACCCAGGGCACCAACCGCCGCTGCCCGATGGAGTCCCAGATCAGAGTGCCGAGCAGAACCGAGGCGTTGTAGTACGTGTACACGCTCGGGTCCAGCACGATGCGCGCGTCGGCGGCGAGCAGCACCACGGCCGGCCAGCGGTGCCGGCGCACGGCCGGCGTCCCCAGTGCGATGCCGAGCGCCATCTGGGCGGGGCGGTCCCACCAGGGCGTGACCGGGTCGCTCACGCCGAACCACCGCAGTGACGACGCCGCCTGGTTGGGGATGGTGAAGCGCGCCGCGGCCAGGGTCTCCATGTGGGTGAGGTAGAACGGCAGCCAGGCGGCGGCCACCAGCCCGACGACCCAGGCCGCGGAGCGCAGTCGCGCGGGCCGGGGCGGCACCAGCAGCAGCGGCAGGAAGCCCACCGCCCAGGGTTTGGAGTCCACGGCCAGCGCGAGGAAGACGCCGACGGCGGTGGCGTTGCCGCGCACCAGCGCGCGCACGGCGAAGGTGGTGAAGAACAGGGCCAGTACGTCGTCGAGATGCGCGAAACGCACGGAGACCTCCACCCACATGGGGATGAAGGCGGCCCCGGCGACCAGCACGCGCTGCTGGAGGCGCTTGTGGTTCAGCCCGGTGCCCCGGTTGTGGTCGGCGGCCGTGCGGCCGACGAGGACCAGCATGTACAGGCCCAGGCACGACATGAACGCCTCGGCCAGGTTCTCGCCGACGACCGTGGGGAACGGGGCGAACAGCCCGGCGACCAGGAAGCTGACCGGGCCGATCTGCAGTTCGGGGTGGTTGGCGTACAGCGCGAGGCCGCCACCGGGCACCTGGCTGAAGAGCAGTTCCTCACCGGTGTGCAGATAGTGCCAGGACACGGCTCCGTGGCGTTCGGCCACGACGAACCAGACAGCCGTCCACAAGGTCAGCAGTGCGGTGTGCCACCGCACCGGATAGCGTCCGATCCGGCCGAGCCGCGTCCCGCTCCCGGGTGCGGCGCCCGCCGTCTCCGCGTTCCGCATTCCATCCTTCCCGTCTGCCCGTCTCCGGCGTCGGGACGGCCGAGGACGCGGTCGCCCCGCGTCGGCTCGGCGGGGGTGGACGCGCCGTCTCAGCAGTGCCGGCCCTCCCGCTCGTCGGAGCTGTCGCCGTGCCACGGCGCGATCCCCACGGCACGGCACGCCGTCCGGGGTCGTCACCCCTGGCGCGGGAGACACGCCCCGCCCAGGGCCCGTCCCGACACGGGGTGGTGGCCCGTGTCCCGCGGACGCCTCGCGTTGCGAGGCAACCGTCGCGAATCGCCGGAAGCATAGCGAGAAACTTGCTGGATTGCGCAACTGTAGGACGAACATGCGGTGTCGAGTGGAACACCTGTTCCCAATGGGTTCGGGTCCGTTAATCTCGCCCTCGCATGGGGGACATGGTGACCGAAGGCTCGGCACCTTGGCGACTGCGGGGACTCGACCATCGGCGCTGCCGGAAGCCTTGGACGGCCGACCGCCGGCCGGATGTCACCCATGCCCCACCGTGAAGGAGGAATGGGTGGCCCAACACACCCTGAGGAGCGGATGCATCGCGGTCGCCGCGACGTTCGCCCTCGCTTCGGGGGTCCTGCCGCTGACCGCGGCGACAGCCTCGGCCGACACCCCCACGGAGACGGTCATACCGGCCGCTCTGCTCAACAATCCGCCCAAGGACCTGGTGGACTTCGCCGGCACCGGTGGCTTCCTGCACCGGTCCGACACCGAGTCCACCTATGTCTGGACGAAGTACGCGGGCGGACCCGACATCCCGATGCCCGAGGTCAGGAGCGACCCGCAGATACCCGGGTACTCCGGCGCGGGTTCCGACGTCGTGGCGACCCCGGCGGCCGACGGGTACCACCTGCACGACCTGGACTCGGGAACGACCACCACCATCAGGCCCGGCGCCGGCCAGAGCTACCTGGGGGCCTTCGGCTCACGCGTGCTGACGGTCACCAAGGCCGCCGACGGAACGGTGACGGGCTTTCACGTGCTCGCGACGGCGGACGGGCAGCAGACCGACACACCGGTCACCGGCTGGCCCGCGGGCGCCTCACCGCTGAGCCCGGTGCTCGCCGGGGACGCCGACTCGGTGGTGTTGTCGTACTACGTCAAGAACGCCGATGGCGCCACCGAGCGCCGCCTGGCCCTGGTCGACCTGGCGACCGGTTCCCTCACCCCGGTCCTGGGGCCGCTGGTCTCCCCGTCCCGCGTCGTGCTGTCCGACAGGTACATCGCCTGGTACACGTCCTCCAGAGCCGTCGGGTCCGGATCGGCGGGAGAGGTCCACCTCGTGTCCCGCTCCGCTCCCGGCGGGACGGAGACCGTCGTCAAGGTGCCGCCGGCGCCGCTGGGCAGCGGGTACAGCAGCGCCGTGCGCTTCGCGGGCATCGCGGGCGACTCCCTGCTCGTGGCCTACTCGGTTTCGCATCCTGGCGCGTCCACCGCGGACGACACGCTCGGTTACCCGCTCTACGCGATGCCGTTGTCCGGCCCGGCCACGGTGACCCCGGTCCTGGACCACGTCAACTTCAACTCTTTCCGGCAGGAGCCGAACGGGGTCGTCGCCGTCGGCGGCCCGGCCGTCACCGACTGGGCGGCCCGCCTGTTCACCGCCGGGCCGGACGGTACTCCGACGGGGACCGCCGTGGACTTTGACCCCCCGGTGCCCGCTCCCCTGGACGGGCTGGCCTTCGGCGGCGGGAAGCTGTACTCGGTCCAGCGCCAGTCGCTCGGTGGGGACTTCGTCCGCGAGCGGAACGTCCAGCCCGGTTCTCCGCCCTCCTACGGTGCCGAGCAGAACTTCGGCCGGCCCTTCGCGCCCACCCACTGCGACACCGCGGCCACCTGCAACCCGCCCATCGCCACCGGCGACGGGAACATCTCGCAACTGTGGCCGAACGCCAACGCCGAGGGCGACGCCGTCACCGTGCAGGCCCCCGACAGCAGCGCGGTGCTGGTGACGCCGGGCGCCACCGGCGGCACCCTCGTCGACGCCGAGGGCCGCTACGTGGTCTACAACGGCGGCTCGACGAACAAGCAGTACATCGGTGACGCGGACGCCGGCGGCAACAGCCACGTCCTCTTCAGCCGTCCGGCCTCCGCCGCCGCGCTGTCGGGCTCCACGGTGTGGGTCCCCGGAACCACCGCGGGAACCCTCACCCAGATCGACCTCACCACCCGGCGCACCGTGCAGACCGTCGCGACCGGCGCGCCGTGCACGCCCGGCGAGCTGCAGGCGGCCGCCCGGCACTGGGTGTACTGGTCGTGCGGAACATCGGGCCCGGCGGGCGTGTGGGACCTGGCCACCGGCAAGGACGTCCCCGTCCCCGCAGGCCTCGCCCAGCTGGGGGACGGATTCGTCGTCGAACACGACACGGCGGCGGGCAGGCTCACGCTCACCGACGTGCACACCGACACGGCCACCACCACCGACCTGGCCGACCTGCCCGGCGGGCCGGTCGCCGACGACCGCAGGGTGAGCTGGGCCGTCGACAGGTACCAGGGCGGCGTCGCCTACCTGGACAGCGGGAAGAACATCCACCTCGTCGACCCGCACATCCCCGCCTCGACCCCCGCCCCGGCGGCCGGCGCCTTCATGTACCCCGGACAGCAGCTGCCCCCGGGGCACAGCCTGACCAGCGCCACGGTGACGCTGACCATGCAGACGGACGGCAACCTCGTGGCGTACCTGAAGACCGGCAAGGGCACCGGCCAGCCGGTCTGGTCCAGCCGGACATACGGCCACCCGGGCGCGTACGCGGTGATGCAGACGGACGGTGAGCTCGTCGTCTACGAGAACAGCGGGGGGCCCGGCAAGGGCGGCGCCCTGTGGTCCGGCCCGTCGGACGGTGCGCCGGGCGCGTACGCCACCGTGCAGGACGACGGCAACGTCGTCGTCTACGAGCAGGCGAGCGTCACACCGCTGTGGGCGAGCGGCACCTACGCCCGGCACCAGACCATCCCCTCCGGCACCACCCTCAAGCCCGGCTGGTGGACGCAGGGCACCTACACCCGTCTGGTCATGCAGACGGACGGCAACCTGGTGGTGTACCGCCGACGGGACGGTGCCGCCATCTGGTCGAGCCGGAGCTACGGCCACCCGGACGCGTACGCGGTGATGCAGACGGACGGCAACTTCGTCGTCTACAGGAGCACCGGCGGCCCGGGCAGGGGCGGCGCCCTGTGGTCGACCGGCACGTACCGCAACTCCGGGGCGTACGCGGTGATGCAGAACGACGGCAACCTGGTCGTCTACAGGAACACCGGTGGCACCGGCAAGGGCGGCGCACTGTGGGCCAGCGGCACCACGACGACGGCACGGTGAACCCGTCCCGGGCGCGGTGAAGACGTCCTGACGTCGCCCTGAGCACGGGGCCGTGGGCGACCGCGGCCCCGTCGGCGCTCGTCACCGGGTGCTCCGGCGGCTCACACAGGGACGCGGGGCTTCACGAAGCAGCCCGGTCCCGAAGGCGCGACGACCGGCGTGCCGTCCGCTGCACCAGCGGCGAGCGCTTCCCGCTCTCGGGTGAAACCCTCCGGTGGGCCGGTACGGTGCGCCGGGGGCCGTCCCCGCGGTCGGCATAGTTGCGGGAGTCTCCGCACCTCACGCGCAGGGGGAAACGCATGCTCGGCACCGACTTCCGTACCGGGTCGCCCAACTGGATCGACCTCGGCAGCCCGGACACGGACGCTGCTGCCGCCTTCTACGGCGCCGTCTTCGGGTGGCGGTTCGTGTCCGCCGGACCCGAAGCGGGCGGCTACGGGTTCTTCCAGAAGGACGGGAAGACCGTCGGTGCGGTCGGGCCGCTGACCGAGGAGGGCGCCCGGTCGACCTGGACGACGTACTTCCGGAGCGACGACGTCCAGGCCACCGCCCGCGAGGTGGTCGCCGGCGGGGGCGGTGTGCGCGTGGAACCCATGGACGTCATGGGCGAGGGCCGGATGGCCCGGTTCACCGATCCTCAAGGGGCCGGGTTCGCCGTGTGGCAGCCCGGGAGGACCAAGGGCCTGGAGAGGACGTCGGAGGACGCCGCGCTGGTCTGGGTGGAACTGCACGTGGCCGACCCGGAAGCCGCGATCCGCTTCTACCACGCGCTGTTCGGCTGGCGTTCACAGGAGATGCAGGCGCCCGGCATGACGTACCGGGTGCTCAGCATCAGGGACGGCGACCAGCAGGAGGGGTCCTTCGGTGGCGTGGCTCCGCTTCAGCACGAGCGGGAGGAAACGCGCTGGGTGCCGTACTTCGCGGTGGCCGACGCCGATGCCACCGTCGCGGCGGTGCGGGGCAACGGCGGGACGGCGCTCATGCCCGCCACGGACGTGCCGGGCGTCGGACGCCTCGCCTGGCTGGCGGATCCGGGCGAGGCGGTGTTCGCCGTACTGAAGCCGAACCCGCGCCAGGGCTGACCTGCCCGCCCCCGGCCTGACGCGGTCCCCAACCCGCTTTCTCCGTGGACGGGCACGTCGGACACCATGGGGCGTCCGACGTACCACCGCGTGTCCCGCGGACGTGGAAGCCCGAGGACCTCGCCGAGGCCGTACGCGCAGGTGCGGCCGGGTCGGGAAGGCGCCCCGTTTCCGGTACCTCAGCCCACCGGAACGAGCTGCACTTCGTCGTGCAGGCCCTTGGCGTCCACGCCGGTGAAGAGGCTGACGTGCCCGTCGCGCCAGCGGACGAGGATGTCGGCGGCGGTGTCGGTGGTGAAGGCGCCGGCGGTGACCACGGTGGCGTCCTTCCATTCCGACCTGGCGGGCCGGATCCTGTTCTCACCGGGCAGGCTCCTGTCGGTCAGGCCGGGGTAGACGGTTGCCTCACCGTCCGTCCAGCGCACCAGAAGGTCGTCGGTGGCCTTGCCGGTGAAGGAGCCCGTGCTGAGCTGGCCGGCGTAGGTCCAGGTGGTGTTCCTCGCGACGATCTGCCGCTGTTTCGTCAGTCCGTTGGCCGCCAGGTCGCTGAAGACCGAGACGTGGCCGTCCTTCCAGACGACCACCAGGTCGTCGCGGTGACCGCCCGGCGTGAAGCGGCCGGCGGCCAGCAGCCGTGCGTCGTTCTTCCACACGGCGGTGTTCGGCGGTGCGAGTCGCTTCTCGCCGTGGAAGCCCTTGGCGTCGACGGTCGTGTACTGGGTCATCTCGCCGTCGTTCCACCGCACGACGAGCCCGTCCGTGCCACCGCCGGTGGCGTTGACACTGCTGATCGAGACGGCGTTGGCCCAGATGCTCTTGCGGCGCGCCAGCCGGTACTCGGCGGCGAAGGGACCGGTGGGGTCGCTTCCGTCCGCGCCCTGGAAGAGGGTGACCTCACCGTCGTCCCAGCGGACGATCAGATCCATGTGCCTGGAACCACCCGCGGAGCCGCCGGTGTAGTAGCCCGCAGTCATGGACACGGCGTGCTTCCAGGTGGCCCCCCTTCCCATCGAGTAGGGCAGCGGCGGCGGTTGGTAGGCGCCGCGGTCGTTGTGGACGGCGTTCTGGGCGTCGTCGTAGAGCTGGAAGAACCGGTCGCCGTACAGGGGGCTGTAGGTGATCCGGTTGTACAGCGGGTCCTTGCCGTCCACGTCCGGGCCGCCCTGCATGAAGCCGCCGACGTTGCCGATGATCTGCCCGGTGTCGCCCGACGGATCGAGAGAGGAGAACCACGGTCCGCCGGAGACCCCGCCCCACATGCCCGCGCAGTCGATCTGCATCTGGTAGTAGGCCGGCAGCGCGGTCGTCTTGACGCCGGCACAACGGAACGCGCGGTCCTGCGGGTTGTGGTCGACCCTCGGGTAGCCGACGACGGTCACCTGGTTGCCGAACCCCGGAGTACGGGCCACAGCGTTGGCGCCCACGACGTCCTCGACGTTCCGCCCGCCGTTGTCGGCCAGGCTCGCGAAGGCGAAGTCCAGGTCGGAGTTCCGGCTCTTGTCCGAGGCGTACTGCGCGTCCCGGAACCACTCCTTGACCGGCCACACCCCGTACGGCTGGTCCCCCGCCGGCTTGGTGTGGTCGTACATGGGAATGAACGCCGCCCTGTTGCCGACGCAGTGACCGGCCGTCAGGAGCAGGTTGCGTCCTGTGCTGCGCACCACACTCGCCGTGCAGTAGTGCGCTTTCATGTCCCGGTCGGTGCTGAAGAGCACGCCGACGGACTTCATACCGTCGAAGAACTCACCGCTGACTCCCGCGGCGACCGACGACCGCCCCTTGCCGGGTGCCGTCCGGCCCTGCGGCCGGGCGGCGCGTCCTGAGGGATCCGTGGCCGAGGCCATGCGCCGCGAGGTCCAGAACCGGATCGCGTCCTCGGCCGTCCAGGTGTCACCGCCGGAGGACGAGGAGGTGGCGGAGGGCGACGCCACCGGCGAAGGAGCGGCGAGGGCGGGCGCGGGCTCCTCCGCCACGGGTCTGCCGGAGGCGGGGTCCGATGCGGCTCTTGCGATGGCGGAGTTGCACAGCACCAGTGCCCCGCACAGGACGGCGGCAGGCCAAAAACGTATTCGCGTGCTACTCAAGTGAATCTGCTCCAGTCAGGCACGCCGGACGGCACGGTGGGGATCCGGCTGTGCGTGAGAGTGACGGCCGTCGCGGAGTGCGCGGCCCCTTCTTCGTTTCCGGGACATCCGGCTTTCCGGGGAGCTCGGGAAGGCCGTGACCCCGGGGCGCAGCGGCGCCGTGGGCCACGGCAGCCGAGGGGCGGTCCACCGTTCGTCGTGGGCCGCCCCCGGTGAGCCGTGTCGGTGCAGCCGCTTCCCGGTACGTCAGTTGGCGGGTGCGAGTTCGACTTCGTCGTGCAGGCCCTTGGCGTCGACGCCGGTGAAGAGGCTGACGTGGCCGTCGTTCCAGCGGACGAGGACGTCGTTCGCGGTGGTGTCGGCGGTGAAGGCGCCCGCGGCGAGAACGGCGGCGTCCTTCCACTCCGACTTCTCCGGACGGATCCTGATCTCGCCGGGCAGGGCCTTGCCGGTCAGGCCCGGGTAGATCGTGGTCTCCCCGTCCACCCAGCGCACCAGCAGATCATCCGTGCTCCTGCCGGTGAAGGAACCGGTGGTGAGGTTCTCGGCGTAGGGCCAGGTGGTGGTGTTCTTGGCGACGATCCGGGTCTGCTTCTTCAGCCCGTTGGCCGCCAGGTCGCCGAAGACGGAGACATGGCCGTCCTTCCACTCCACCAGCAGGTCGTCACGGTGGCCGTTCGGGGCGAAGCGGCCGCCGGTCAGCAGCCGTGCGTTGTGCTGCCAGTCGGGCGTCTTCGGCGGGGCGAGCTGCTTCTCGCCGTGGAAGCCCTTGGCATCCACCGTCGTGTACTGGGTCATCTCACCGTCGTTCCAGCGCACGACCAGCCCGTCCGTGCCGCCGCCGGTGGCATTGACACCGGTGATCGAGACGGCATGAGTCCAGATGCTCTTACGGGGCGCCAACTGGTGTTCGGCGGCGAAGGGGTGCGCGGCGTCGTCGGTGTCGCCGCCCTGGTACAGGGTGACCTCGCCGTCGTCCCACAGCACGATCAGGTCCATGTGCCGGCTGCCGCCCGCGGAGCCGCCGGTGTAGTAGCCCGCGGCCATCTGCACCGCGTGCTTCCACGGCGCGTGCGCGAAGGTGGTGCTGTAGGCGACCTGCTGGACCCAGCCCGCCAGGTCGTCGACCCGGGCGGCCATGGCCCCGGTGCGGGTCTCGGACGGGTCGGTGCCCAGGCAACCGCCCTGCCAGGAACGGCTGCTGACACCCACGACCGTGGTGCGGCCGTCGGCGGTGGTCAGCACCGGGCCGCCGGTGTCGCCCTTGCAGACGGCGGCGCCGTCGGTCCTCGCCGCCAGGCCCACGGTGGTGGCACCGGTGTTCTGGACGGTGAAGGCGGCCGTGTGCACCTGGTCGGGCACCCACTCGTCCTTGGTGCGCCCATAGCCCGCGGCCTGCACCTCGTCCCCCACGCCGGGCGCCGTGCCCGCCACCGGGACCGGTGTGATGCCGCCGACGGGCTTCGCCAGCTGGGCCATCACCACATCCCGGTCGGCGCGAGGAGCGAGGTTCACCACCTGCTGGGCGGTGCCGCCGATGGTCGCCGTCGTCTTCAGCTTCGGCGCGCCGGGGGCGAGGGTGCCGCCCGGGGTGTCGGTGAAGCAGCTCGCGGCCGTCAGCAGCCACTGCGCAGCGACGAGTGTGGCCGAACAGCCCCGCTGGCCGCCGATGTCGAGCCGTGCGGTGGCGGCCGCAGTGGCGGCGGGGGCCTGAGGGCCCGATACGGCGGCCGCGGGCGTGGCCGACAGGGCGGCGGCAGCCAGGGCCGCGGCGGTGATCAGGCCGCTGGTCCGCGCGGTGTGCGGACGGGAGCCGGACATAGGTGTTTCCCCGTTTCTTATGAGGTCGGTGGGAAGACAGACAAGTGAGCGCGATCAGCTCATGAGCGGCAACGCCGACAGGAGGACCGGTGCCCCTGCGGCGCCGTTCAGCAGCCCTCGTCTGCTGTCGCTGACACACCGGACGGACATCCGGCTCGGTGAGGAGCCGGCTTCGGCGTCTGCTGTGCCGGTGGCGACAGTGGTCGGTCGGAGAGGGCAGGCAGGCTGTCGTGCTGCCGGTGAAGGCCGGTCGCGCGGCGCGCGGGATCGGCGACGGGCGGATCCGTGGCGGCAGGGACCCGTCCGGGGGCTCAGCCGGTGACGCGGAGTTCGACGAGGACGGAGGGCTTTCCGGCGGCGCCGGCCTCGCCGATGGGCTTGTAGTCGTTCTTGGCGGCTTCGACGACGGTTTTCTTGTCGCCGCTCTTCACCGTGGCCTCGACGGGATGGTCCTGGGTCCAGATGCCGTAGGCGTCGGGCAGCTCCAGGGTCAGTTCGCCCTGCTTGCCGCTGACCGCGAAGCAGAACTGCTTCTGGGCGGTCCGCGACTCCACCATGATCGCGTACGTGGACTTGCAGTCGGTCAGCAGGATGTGGCCGTCTCCCTGCTTGAGGAGGATCTGCTTCTCCTGGAAGATCTTCGCCGCGTCGGGGTAGGCGAAGTCCTCCACGGCCGAGGGCATCGTGTCGTCGGCCGGAGCGGCTGTGGCGGAGGCGGTGGGAGAGGGATCCCCCGGGGCGGCGTGTGCCGCGGTCAGCGTAACGGCTCCGGCACAGATCGCCAGCCCTCCGGAAACGGCCGCCATGATGAGCGTTCGGCCCCTGGTTATCAAGGTGCTTTCTCTTTCCCCGTGATGCTGCACGCAGTGAAGCTCCCGTGAGCTTCGCGTGCTCGGTCTGTGCATAGGATGTTACTGGCGCGTCGTCAGAAACCTTGCGGGACGCCTGCCGTGTTCAGAAGTCACGACGAGGTCGCTCCGCCACGGCGGTCACCGCTTTCTGCCAACGGGTGCATGGCCCGACCAGCAGCACCCGCATACGTGCCGATCTATGACGGATCTCACATATTTTCAGGGGGAGCAGGCCTGTGAAACGGCCTTTGCGCTCATCGGTAGCGCCATCCAAGAACACGACTTCCGGAAACCAGGGGTGCATACCCGGCCTGCGCCGCGCATGCACCGTCCTCCTGTCGATCACGCTCACCGCCGGCCTGTTCAGCGTGGTACCGGCGATGGCGGACGACGACTCGGACGACGGCGGAACACCGGTGTCCGACCGGGCTCTGGTCGTCGGCCTGTGGAGGACCGGAGGCACCGGCGTCAAGGCCGCGGCGGAGAAGGCCCTGGTGGGCTCGGACGAGGACGTCAAGAACTTCCTTGCCGAGAGGGGCGGAATCCAGAACGACGACGACCGCGTCGATGTCAGCCGCATCGTCAACGTGGGCGGTCCCGCCGTGCAGGAGGCGGCCAAGAACGCGCTCAAGGACCCTGACCCGGGTGCGGTGCGCGCTTTCCTCGTCGGGGGGTGGAAGGCGCCGCTGCAGGAGGACCAGCGGGTGGAGGCCTCGCGGGTCATCAACTTCGGTGGTCCGGGAGTCAAGGCGGCCGGTATCGCTGCCCTCAAGGGCAGCCCGGATGACGTCGCGCAGTTCCTGAAGGTCGGCCAGTACCAGGCACGGGAGACCGATGACCGGGTCGAGGTCTCCAAGCTCATAAACGATGGCGGACCGGCGGTGAAGGCCGCCGGGAAGCTGGCTCTGCAGGGCACCCCGGATGACGTGGTGGAGTTCCTCGAGGTCGGGCAGTTCGTGGCCCGCAACAAGGACCAGGAACACGCCACCATCCAGCAGTTGGTGGATCAGGCGCAGAAGGCCGGGACACGGGCCCAGGCCGCGACCGAGGCAGCCAAGGCGGCCTCGGCGCGGGCGAAGGCGGCCTCCGCCCTGGCCAAGGAGGACGCGCAGCGGGCGGCCAAGGAGACCCGGGCAGCGAAGGGCGACTCCGAGCTGGCTGCGGCCAGGGCAAGGCAGGCGGCGGATGCCGCGCGTGCGGCCGCCGGCGCGGCGCAGGAGGCGATCGGCGCGGCGAACGCGGCCAACGAGTCCGCGCGCGTTGCTGCGGCGGCGGCCGCGCAGACCGCCAGTGCGGCCGCGGCCGCGGCGAACGCTGCCTCGCGGGCCTACAACGCCGCAGCCGCGGCCGCCGGCGATGCCGGCAAGGCCCAGGACGCGAAGAACGCGGCGGCCAATGCCCGGGCGACGGCGTTGCTCGCCGCCAAGTCGGCGAAGGCCGCCCAGGCGGCCGGGGACGCCTCCCGGGCGGCCAAGGACGCCGCTGCGGACTCGCGCGCCGCCGGCGCGGACGCGAACGCGGCGGCTGATGCGGCGGACGAAGCGAACGCGGCTGCCGATGCCGCCGGGGTGCACTCCGAGGAGGCCGCGCAGGCCGCTGCGGAGACCCGTCGGCACGCGGCGGAGGCCAACCGCGCGGCCAACGCGGCCCAGGCGCTGGCCGACGAGTCCGCGGATGCCGCCTACGCCGCGCGGGATGCGGCCAATTCCGCCGCCGCGCATGCGAACAAGGCGGCGGACGCGGCGGAGGACGCCGCCAAACACGCCGGCCAGGCAGCCGATGCGGCCAAGCAGGCCGACAAGCAGGCGCAAGCGGCCAAGCAGGCCGCCGACACCGCCGACGTGGCGGTGGCAACCGCCAAGAAGGTGTACGACATCGCCCGCAAGAGCGAGGCCGAAGACCTCACCACCCGCACCAACGCCGCCATCGAACGCGCCAGGACCCGCAAGGACCAGGCAGACGACTTCACCTCCGAGGCCGCCGCCGACCTGGCGGACGCCCGGGGCCTGGACGACACCGCGCAAACCCTCGCGGCGGAAGCCTCCAGGCCCGATGCGGACACCAAAGCTCTCGCGGCCAAGGGCCGCCGACTCGCCCTCAAGGCACTCAAGGAGCTCGGTCCGTTCAGCCAGGCCGCGGCCACCCGGGCCCTGTCCGGCACCGACGACGACATCCTGGAATACCTGCGCACCGGCTGGCGGAGCGCCAAGGCGCAGGAGGTCCGCGAGAAGGTCTTCGAGCTCAGCACCACCAGCCCCTACGAGGCGGTGCGCACCGCCGCCACCGACGCCCTCAAGGGCAGTGACCAGCGGATCGCCGACTTCTACACCACCGGCCAGTACACCGTGGCCAACGACGACCTGCGGGTGAAGGTCTCCCAGATCAACAACGCCGGCGGCCCCGGCGTCAAGGAAGCCTCCAAAGCCGCCCTGGCCACCAACGACCCCAGGACGCTGGCCGCCTTCATCGCCACCGGCCAGTACGGCGCCCGCAACGACGACGAACGCGTCGCCGCGTCCAAACTGGTCAACGACGGCGGACCCGAAGTCCAGGCGGCCGCCAAGATCGCCCTGTCCGGCCCCGCCGACGAACTGCACGACTTCCTCCAGGCCGGCCAGTACATGGCCGACCGCAAGGACAAACTCGCCGCCACCCACGACGCCCAGATGCAGCGCCTGATCGCCGAGGCATCCGGCATCGCCGCCACGGCCCGCCAGAACAGCTGGCTGGCCGCCAAGGCCGCAGCCGACGCCCACAGGGCCGCAACCGACGCGAAGAAGGCCGCCGCCCAAGCCGCCGACTCCGCCCACCGGGCCCAGGGCTACGCCCACGACGCCGACGTCGCAGCCACCAGCGCCGAGAACTCCGCCGACCAGGCGGCCAAGTCCGCAACCACCGCCCGCAACGCAGCCGACGCCGCCGACCGCGACGCCGACGCCGCCACCGAATCCGCCGCCCAGGCCGAGTTCAACGCCACCTACGCACGCACCTCCGCCGAACAGGCCGACCGGGCGGCAGCCGACGCCCACGACTCAGCCGTCGCAGCCGGCAAGAGCGCCAAAGAGGCCGCATCCCAGGCCACGCAGGCCTGGCAGATCACGATGGACAAGCGCCGGGCCGAGGAAGCCGAAGCCCGACGCCAGGCCGAAGAAGCACGCAAGGCCGCGGCAGAAGCGAAGAAGAAGCAGCCCCGACGCTGCCGCCCGAGCCCCAACCACGACATCGCAGGCTTCCTGCCCTGCGCACTCGCCCCCGGCGACTTCGTCATCGACACCACCCCGCCCGACCCGACCCTGACCGCCATCACCTGGGAACTCCTCGGCCTCAACGACATCAAGGACTGCATCAAGAACCCCGCCCTCGGCAAATGCGCTGCCGCCGCCATGGTCATCCTCCCCGGCGCCGGTGAACTCAAGGCCGCGAAGAAGGTCGAGGAGGGGGTCGAAGGTCTGGCCGAGGCGAGCCGGGTCAGCAGGACGATCGACGGTTGGCTTCCCCAGGACGCCGTGGACAAGGTGCCGGACTCTCTCAAGCCCTTCATGAAGACGAACAACAAGGGCGTGGGCTACCGATGGAACGACGGCAAGGGGAACGGCGTCCGGATCGACCAAGGAAACCTCAACAACTCACAGGAATACCAGCAGGTCGACCACGTGGTGATCAATTCGGGCGGCAGAATCATCGGTCGCGACGGAAACCCCATTTCCGGGTCGATCAAGGAAAACGCTCGGGAAGCTCACATCCCGCTGGAGGAGTGGCTGAAGTGGAAGGAGTGGAACAAGCCATGAGCCACACGCCACAGGTGCGACTGCCGCAGATGCGCGAGGAGATCATCGAGGCGGTTCGCGCGCTGTCCGATCCCGACCACCAACAACACGTCTGGATCGAGGGGCACTACCCGCATCCCGACTACTACGACGACCTCACATTGAACGTGCACGTGCTCTACGACGACACCCTGGTGCTCGAGGATCCCTTCGCGGCGATCGGAAGCACGCTGCGCGACACCGCCGAGGCGCAGTCCATGCAACGTCTCGCCGACCGGCTCGACGAGATCCTCAATACCGTGGGCCGGGAAGAGAGCGACGCGACCTACCTCGGACACCGGCTGTGGCCATCGGTGGTCGAAGCCGCGGCGGAGGCCCACAGAACGCTCACTCGGTGATTCCTGCAGTCGTCGACAGCTCCGTTGCAGGACATGGCATCCGTACGAATCGCCATTCACGTTGAGTCGGTCTTCCTGAATCAGAAGCCGGCACGTCATGTGCGCTGTGAAAACGTGACAGTTGCGGCGTTCGACAGGGCGCCGTGGTAGCGATCAGGGCCTTTCTGTAACGGTGGCGTGCCCACCGAATCACGCAGAAGCAACTGCCGGGTGCGGCTGACGCCGCACCCGGCGGTCGTCGTGACGGATCCACCCAGTCCGGTCGGGCGTGTTCCTCCCAGGGAACCGCGGTGGGAACACAGAGGAGTGACGGGTGCTCGGATGAGCCTTGTCGTCGAGAGAAGGCCGGCCTGCGTCGCTCTCGGCGGACCTCGGTACACGGTGTCACGGCGGCTGCCGTCGGGACGGCGCGTTCCTCCTGCAGCGACCGGCCTGCTGCCCTTTGCCGGAAGGTGCGGCCGGCGCCTGCTGCCACGTCATGGACGCCCGCCGGCAGCAAGGCTCCGGCGGGCGTCTCGCTCAGCTGAGCTCGGTGCCGCGAGTCTCGGGGAGGCCCAGCAGAGCGAGCAGGGCCACTGCGTAGCCGATGGCGCCGTACACGAGCGCCCCGCCCACACCGCCGGAGAGCCCGACGGCGGTCGGGAAGATCGACCCGATGGCGCGTCCGACGTTGTAGGTGAAGCTCTGACCGGTGCCGCGTACCGCGTGCGGGTAGAGCTCGGCGAGGTAGGACCCGAAGCCGGAGAAGATGGCGGAGGCCGAGAACCCGAGGGGGAAGCCGAGGACCAGCAGGAGGGTGTTCGAGCCCGCCGGGATGTTGACGTAGGTCAAGAGCAGGGCGGCCGAGAGGAAGGCGAAGAGGGCGAAGGCCTTCTTGCGCCCCAGCCGGTCGACGAGCGTTCCGGCGGTCACATAGCCGCAGAACGCTCCGGTGATCAGGACGAACAGGTAGCCGCCGGTACCGACGACGGTCAGGCCGCGCTCGGTCTTCAGGTAGGATGGCAGCCACGTGGCGAAGGTGTAGTAGCCACCCATCACACCGGTGGAAAGCAGGGTCGCGAACACCGTCCTGCCGGCCAGACCGCCCTTGAAGACGGACGACAGAGGTCGGCGCTCCTTCTTCTCGGCCAACCGCTCGGTGACCTCCGGCGCGTCCTGGACGTTGCGGCGCACGTAGACGAGCAGCAGTGCGGGCAGCGCCCCGGTCCAGAACAGCACCCGCCACACGATGTTCGGGCTCAGGCTGTCGGTGAGCGTGGTGCCGACGATGACGGCCAGCGCCCAGCCGACCGCCCAGGAGCTCTGCACCCACGCGATCACCCGGCCGCGGTACTTGGGTGCGGCGTACTCGGCGACAAGGATCGCGCCGGCCGCCCACTCACCGCCGAAGCCGATGCCCTGGAGGGTGCGGAACGACAGCAGCATCGCATAGTTGGCGGCGAACCCGCACAGCACGGTGAACACGGCATAGGCCGACACTGTGACCATCAGCGTCTTGACGCGCCCGATGCGGTCGATCAGGACTCCGGCGATCACACCACCGAGTGCGGACGACAGCAGTGTCACGGTGGTCAGCAGTCCGGTCTGCGCCTTGGTGAGACCGAAGTAGGCGGTGATGGCGACCATCGCCATCGGCAGCACCAGGAAGTCGTAGGAGTCGAGGGCGTAGCCGCCGAAGGCACCCTTGAAGGCCTTCCGGCCCTGCGGGGACATCGATCTGTACCAGCCGAACGGTCCGGTGGTCTCGGCTCGCGCCGTGACCGGGGAGCTCGTGTGAGTGGATGACACGGTGACCTCACGGGAGAGGAGATGAACGGGAGGGAGGCGAGGCAGTACGAGGCCGACGGCCCGGCGGTGTGCGACAGGTACTCGACCGGCGTCGGGGAACAAGCTAGGGATCGTTGAACGATCCTTCAAGAGGTTGAGAAGTCTTTTCTACAATCCGAGGCCCCGTTGCGCACCGACGCCCGATCAGCCCCTGCCAAGCCCGCCACCCAAAACGACCAGACCGGGTGACCGTGGGACAACAGGTATATTCGCCACTTCAGTAAAAGGGCCTCCGCGTCCGCGCACAGCCACCGCATGCCGTGCGCTGCGGGTTCCGGCCGCGACCGTGGCGAACCACACGGGTGACGCCCACCCTCCCTCGGACCGGAGCCGGACATCGGCCGGCAGCGCGAGCCCACGGCACCACGCCGTCGACCCGAGCGGCGGCGGCGTCGCCGTGTGCGGACCCGTCCCGCGTGACCCGGTCGGGCCTCCCGACGCCCCCTACGGCGACTGGATACGATCAGGAGTTCGAAATGGGGACGGCCGAGCGGGGGCGACCCCTGAGGCAAGTGCTCGGTCGTCGGGGGCTCGTCGTGGCCGCCCCTGGACGTCAGGCGGGGCGCCGGGCCGGCACGAAGCGGACCGGCAGGCCCGGTCTGGCCTGGGCAGCCGCGCTGAGACTGCTTTCGGGAACGACGCCGACGACCGGATAGCCGCCGGTCGTGGGGCAGTCGGCCAGGAAGACCACGGGCCTGCCGTCGGGTGGAACCTGAATCGCTCCCACAACCATGCCCTCACTGGCCATTTCCTCGTGCACCGCGCGCTCCAGCGCGGGTCCTTCCGTCCGCAGCGCGATCCGGTTGCTCTTGGCGGAGACCAGGAACCGGGCGCCGGTGAGGGTCTCAAGGGCGGCGGAGGTGAACCAGTCGTCCCGCGGACCCAACAGGACAGGGAGCACGAGTTCGTCCGGCGGAGCCTGCCATATCGTCGTGTCCGAGTGGAGGGGACGGCCGGCCCCTTCTCCCACGGGCAGGATGTCGCCGTCCCGAAGCGGAGGGGGACCGAGACCGGAGAGGAGATCGGTGGAGCGGCTGCCGAGGACCTGGGGGACGGCGAAGCCCCCGGCGACGGCGACGTAGCTGCGCAGTCCGCTGACGGCGGTGCCCACGTCGAGCACCGCACCGGCGGGCACGTACACGGGGGCGGCCCACGCGGCGGGTCGTCCGTCGACCCGTACGGGGGCGGGTGCCCCGGTCACGGCCACGACTGCCGGCTGGGCGGTGCGCAGGGCCACGCCGGTCAGGGTGGTCTCGAGGGTTGCCGCCCCGGCCGAGTTGCCCACCAGCCGGTTCGCCAGTCGGTGCGCGGGCTGGTCGAGCGCTCCCGACCGCGGAACGCCCAGCCCCGCGTGGCCGAAGCGACCAAGGTCCTGGACGGTGGTGAGCGCCCCGGCCCGTTGGACTTCCATCTTGCCGCCGTTCATGCGCAGTGCCTCTCGGCATTCGTCGTGCGGGAGGGCACCGGCTGAGGAACGAAGCGGACCCGCGTGCCCGGTGTGAGGAGGGCGGCCGGCTCGCGGTCCATGTCCCACAAACATATGTCGGTGCTGCCGATCAGCTGCCAGCCGCCGGGAGAGACACGGGGGTAGACGCCGGTGTAGGGACCGGCGAGCGCCACGGAGCCGGCTGGGACAGCGGTGCGCGGTTCAGCCTTCCGGGGCACGTGATGGCTCTCAGGCATTCCCAGCATGTAGGGGAACCCGGGTGCGAAGCCGCAGAAGGCCACCCTGTGCTCGACAGCGCTGTGGATCCGGGCCACCTCGTCCTCGGTGACACCCCACAGGTCCGCGACCGTGCCGAGGTCCGCTCCGTCGTAACGCACCGGGACCTCCAGGAGGGGGCCACATGCGGCGTCCAGGGGCGGTACGGACCACTGACGCAACTCCGCCTCCATGGCCCGCACATCGGTGACCCCGTACAGCAGCACGGTTCTTTCGCCGGACACGATCTCCCGTACCGGCGCAAGCGTTCCCGCCGCGCGTCCGCTCAGGAGCCGGTGGTGCCAGGCCTGTGCCTCCTGCGGTGTATCCAGGTCGACGAGGAGCGAGTCCGCTCCGACCTGCCTGAGCCTCATGCGAAGGCCTCCACTCTGACTCCGGCCTCCCGCAGTGCCGCGTGCACGCGCCTGCCGAGTACCACCGCGCCGGGGGTGTCCCCGTGCAGGCACAGCGAGCGGGCACGCACCACCAGGGCGGTTCCGTCGTGGGCTTTGACATATCCGTCCCGCACCAGGGTGACGGCCCTGCGGGCTATGTGCTCGGCGTCGCTGATCACCGCGCCGGGGGTGCCCCGTGGCACCAGGGTGCCCTCAGCGGTGTAGGCACGGTCGGCGAAGGCCTCCTCGATGGTGGGCAGGCCGACCCGCCCGGCCTCCTGGAGCATGGCCGAGCCGGGCAGGCCCAGGACGGGGAGGCCCGGGTGCGCGAGCAGGACGCCCGCGGCCACGGCCGACGCCTGCTCCTGGTCCGACACCACCCGGTTGTAGAGCGCTCCGTGCGGCTTGACGTAGGCGACGTCCGCTCCGGCCGCCCGCGCGAACACCTGCAGGGAGCCGATCTGGTAGGCGATCTCGTCGGCGAGTTCCCCCGGAGGGACGTCCATGGCGCGGCGGCCGAAGCCCGCCAGATCCCGGTAGGAGACCTGTGCTCCGATGCGCACCCCGCGCTCGACCGCCTTCTCACAGACCCGCCGCATGGTGCTCGGATCACCGGCGTGGAAGCCACAGGCGACGTTGGCGCTGGTCACGATGGACAGCAGGGCCTCGTCGTCGGTGAGTGACCATCGGCCGTATCCCTCCGCCAGGTCGGCGTTGAGGTCGATCACGATGTCCGTCATCGTTGTCATGTCTCCTTGGAAGAGTCCTTGGGGCACCAGACGCCACTGCGCGGTCATGCGACCCGGTAGTCCGTGTCCCGGGCATCGGTGATCAACATGTGTCCGGGCGCGTGCGTGATGGCGAAGGGGGGCTTCGACGCCACCAGGGCCGCCTGCGGAGTCACTCCGCAGCCCCAGAACACCGGCGTGTCGCCCGGCTCGGCCTCGACCGGGTCGCCGAAGTCGGGGCGGGCGAGGTCCTCGATACCGAGTGCAGCGGGGTCGCCGACGTGCAGCGGGCTGCCGTGGACGGAGGGCGTGAGAGCGGTGACGCGGGTCGCCGTTTCCACGAGATCGGCCGGGATCTGGCGCATGGAGACCACCACGGGACCTCGGAGTCGGCCGCCGGCCCGACACGGCAGGTTGGTCTTGTACATGGCAACGTTGCGCCCCTGCGCCACATGGCGCAGCGGGACGCCGGCCCGGGCGAGGGCGGTTTCGAAGGAAAAGCTGCAGCCGATCAGGAAAGTGACCAGGTCCTCACGCCATACTCCGACGACGTCGGCCGGCTCGTCGACCAGCCGGCCGTCCTCCCACACACGGTAGCGGGGGACGTCGGTGCGCAGGTCGGCACCGGGCGCCAGGGATGTCGACCAGGAGCCCGGGTCCGTGACGTCGAGGACAGGACACGGCTTGGGGTTGCGCTGGCAGAACAGCAGGACGTCGTAGGCCCACTCCGACGGTACGGAGATCAGATCGGCCTGAGTGCAGCCGGCGCACCAGCCCGCGGTGGGCGCGTCAGCACCTTCACGGAAGCGGGACCGCGCCTGTCCGGGAGTCAGAGCCTCAGGTGTGGCGACACTCGTCATCGATGGTCCTCTCATCAGGGGAGCCCGTATCGGGGCCGTCCCTTCTGGTCACTGCCGATCTGCCGGCGGCCCGGGCCCGGCCGCCGGTCCGCGGCCGCCGCCCGGTTGCCACATCGAGGGCCGTTCGTCCTCGGGGAACTGCACTGCGCCTGCCACGGCACCAGACCCATGTTAGAGGATCGTTGAACAATCTGACAGAGGTGATTGTTGTTTCGTTCACCGCTTTCCGGTTGACTGGGCACTGTCCAACGAGAGACCGCCGGAGCCAGCCGTCGGCCGCAGAAGGGAATGAGCCATGTCGACCGGGGTGGATGCGTCGGTTCTCTTCGGCGACCGGGAGCGCCTGGGCCGCTCCAGCACCGCCGATCGAGTGGCCGACATCCTGCGGACGCGCATCGCCGAAGGACACCTGCCCCCCGGCAGCAAGTTGTCCGAGGACTCCATCGGCAGCGCCCTGGGCGTCTCGCGCAACACACTGCGGGAGGCCTTCCGACTGCTGACGCATGAACGGCTGCTCGTCCACGAGCTCAACCGCGGGGTGTTCGTCCGGTATCTCACGGTGCAGGACGCCACCGACATCTACCGGGTGCGCAAGCTGATCGAATGCGCGGCCGTCCGGAAGCTCGGCATTCCGCCCTACGATCTGAGCCAGGCGGAAGCAGCGGTGGCCGAAGGCGACAAGGCGGCCGCCGGGCACGCCTGGCTCGATCTGGGCACCGCGAACGTCCACTTCCACCAGGCCGTCGTGGGCCTCGCCGGAAGCGACCGCCTTGACGAGCTCATGCGCGGACTCCTGGCGGAACTACGCCTGGTCTTCCATGCGATGGACAATCCGCGCGACTTCCACGAACCCTACCTGGAGCGCAACCGCCAGATCCTGGCCGCCCTGAAGGCAGCGGACCTGGTCCGCGCCGAACTGCTGCTGTCGAACTACCTCGACGACGCGGAAGGGCAGCTGTTGCGAAGGTACTCCGAACTCACCCGGGACTGACCGCCCCGGCCACCCGGCTTCACACGGTTCTACGCCGACCAGTGGTGGCACAGGCCACCGGAAATGACGGAGGAGGCAGCGCCGACGGGTGGGCGCGCCGATCCGCCGCCCCCGGACGGACGACCTCTCCGCGGGCCTGCGTGTGTCCGCGGCCCGGCTCCAGGGCGCCGGAGCCGGGCTGCCGTCGGGCTTCACGCCACCCTTCGGCATGATCGCCTTCCGCCCGGAACGTCCGTGTTCACGAGCGCCGAGCCGGTCTCGCCCGGCACGGACGACCCCGCACCGCCGATGGCCCGCGCAAGGATCACGACGGCCGTGGACCCCTGCGACCACCCCGCCTCCGTCCGGCAACGTATTGAAGAATTGTTCAACAATCCCTTAGTCTGGGGCGCGCCCCCGCTCAGTTCGCCTCGACACGCAGCCGACTGCAGGACCCGT